>JBNLAH010000001.1:0-4058 GCA_050302075.1 Parachlamydiales bacterium
TAGCTATGTTCGGAAAGGATAAGCGTTGAAAGCATCTAAACGCCAAGCCTCCTTCAAGATAAGGTATCCCAATGAGACCCCCTGAAGATGACAGGGTATATAGGTTGGATGTGTACGCACAGTAATGTGTTTAGCTAACCAATACTAATCGGTCCATTGACTTGATCTTTTTTTTCACTTCAAACATCGTCTTATTTTAGCGAAAGTTATTCTTGCTGGTGGCACTAGAGCCGGGGAAATACCTGATCCCATCCCGAACTCAGAAGTCAAGCCCGACATCGCCGATGGTACTGTACACAAGAGTACGGAAGAGTAGGTCGCCGCCAGTTTTTTTCCTTATTAAGATCAAAGCCCCTAGTTTTCTAGGGGCTTTTTTTTGCCCAGAGATTATATGACTGTTGGAATTTTTGATAAATTTTTTGCTTCATCTTATAGTAATTTTTATGCCCAATCTAGAAATTCAACTAGGTGTTTAGTTCCTAGAATTTCAAAGTTAATTCCTCTTTTATTTATTCCATTTTCAAGCTGCCTAACTAGTAAAGAAGAGCTTTTTTCAAGAGAAATTTCTTTATTAACTCCAGCTATAGATCGAGATCATGTAGTTTGCTCAACGTCCTTTAGTGAAGAACTAAAGTTTATAAGACAAGACCTTGAGCTCTCTAAAAAGCTAGCAGAAAATTTAAAATCTGAACGTGATTTTGCACTACAACAACTCAAATCTAGTAAGCTTCATTCAGAAGAACTTACTTATGGTTTCAATTGCTTGCTTGCATCATCACTAATTGCTGCTGGATTATTTTTTAAAGTGTTTTACAATATGAGTAAAAAAATCAAAGAACTCAATAATGACTTTGAACAATCAAGAAGAGGATTTTTACAGTCAATTAACACAGTATTAGAGGAAAAACGACGATATCAAAGACAACGAAGATTTGTTTTGAATGCCGGAATTCCTCCAGATTACTTAATGGTAGGCAATGAGAGATCTTGCGCCCTATGTTTAAGTGATTTTAGTTTTCTTTCTGAACAGCAGCCTGCAGCTCTATCTTTAGCAGCTCAGCCAGCTGTAGAAACAGCTAACTTAACGGATGATTCAGACAAAATAACTTCACATAGTAATTTACGTACTCATATAAAAAAATATGGTGAGATGCAAGGGGAGATGTGCGCTATTTATTGTGTTACTTGTATAGATGAATACTTTGAAAATGGTGGTAACTCATGCCCTAGTTGCTCAGAACCTCTTCAAAGATTTGAATATATTAAAGTAAAAATTATTCCACCTAAAGTCTTTCAGGTTAGAGTAGATGCACATTTTGACCTCGAACTTCAAGGATAAATTGATTTTATTACTAAAGGAAATCTGGAAAATTAATATGAAGATAAATCGATTTCATTTGTAACAAACTCACCTAGGTTTTCAAGGGCATTTGGAATAAAAGCAAATAATGAGTTTTTATGTCGTTCAAAAAAGGCTACTAAAGTTTCTTCTTCGAAATATTCACCAATATATCCCAAAAGATTAGCAATTGACAAAGCTGTTACTCTCCTTATAGCCCGATTTAGATCTAGGGCAGTAGAATCAGTTACGTTGACTATTCTATTGTTACTAAGATTAAGTTCTGCCATCTTATTAAAATTAGCAACTATTGATTGATAAGGCACAGTAAAAGTAGGTACTCTACGAACTCCAGTTATTTCACTTCTATTAATATTGCGGTTCATAGTAAATATGCTATAAGGCACAGAGGTTATTTGGTTATTATTAAGGTAAAGATATTGTAGTTCCCATAAATAGCTAAAATAATTAGGTATAGTCTCTAATAAATTATAACTGAGGTCAAGATGTTCAAGATCTCTTGAGTCTTTAAAAGACTCAGGTAACTCAGTTATTTGATTGTTACTGGCTTTAAGAAATACAAGCTGAGTAAAATTAGGTAGGTGAGTTATCAGGTTATTGTTAATCGAAATGTTAGTAAGCTTTGTCAAATTAGCAAGAGACTCAGGTAAACTAGTTAATTGGTTATCATCAAGGTTAAGGCTTCTAAGGTTTTTAAACTGGCTTATGCAAGGAATAATGCTTTTTAACCCTTGGTTAATTAAATTTAGATTTATGTATGAAGTTTTTAAAGGGTTTACGAAATTTCCATTTTCATCCTTTGTATTTAACCATTTAGTAATTGCTTGATCAATTTCTTCTGCTTTTTTTAATGGTCTTATATCCCTATCTTTAATTGAATTAATTTTAATTATTACATCTTCTTGTGGAGCCGAATCCTTTAGGTAATTAAGAAGTTGATCTGCAAAATGAATTTGGGCATTTCCTATAAGGTCTTTTCTAGCATTCTCTACAAAATCAATAATACTTTCAGGACTTTCTATTCGTAAATCTAAACCAAAACTTTTAATTTCAGCTCTAAGCTGAGATTTTATTAACTGCCATTTTTTAGCGTACGATAAAGATTCATTATTCAAGATTGGAGCCAAGGCCTTTTTACAATCTTCTGAGTTCTCAATTTGATCAATTTTAGATTTTGCCGAATTATTTTTTTTTAACTCAACTTTTGCTTTTGCTGTTTGCGTTGCCACATTTAAAGCGCTTTCTGTCTTATTATCTGAAAATTCATAAATACGCCCTAATAAATCATCATGAAGAGTCACTTCACCACTACAAGGCAGTTTACTTGGCCTATTTGTTTTTTTAGATTTTGAATATAAAAGAAATAAAAAAGCTGAAGCGCTGAGACATGCAGAGGCTATAAAAATTGGATTTTTTTCAAATACTTTAGAAAAAAGGCTTTTAGGATTTGTTAATTTAGTTACGTTTGAAGGGCTGTATTTATCAGCAGCAGCTGCTATAGCAAATATTATTGTCGCAAAAAAAACATTATAATATTTATTTCTAAGCGGAGTCTTCTTTATCACAATATGACGATAAACAAGATGATAATAAGTATCCTGAACAATCCTGAGAGGGACTAAAAATAGTTCAATAACCAATATAACAATTTTTGTAGCTACATAATCTTGTTTTTTTATTCTAACAAATGAATTTTTTAGGTTTGGAAAAATATCATTACTAGCTATTTTTTTTTGAGTTATCAACATAATATTTTAAATTGATTTTACTTTTGAACAATTATAAATATTTTTTTACAAAAAAGTAAAGCTATTTAAAGTAAATTAATTAAAGCTATTCAAGGGAGTTTATGGTTAGTAATTTATGCTAAAAATAAAAAAAAATATTTACTAAATCAAAGACATCTACTTTTTATATGCTTTTCTAATTAGTATTTTTTTGTTATATTATTTACAATTTTAGGTAATCAGGATGTCTACTAAAATTAATTTTTTGCCAACAAGCTCTGATTTTAAAGTTTTTTTATATGCCGGAAGAGCTTTAGATAAAGCTAAAAGTCTTCCTTCATATACTAAAGTTGAAAAGCTAAGCTTAGCTATTTTTGTATTCTGTATAGTTCCTTTAGCTGGTGCTATTGATTTTGCGACTGTTTCTTTTAGGTACATCAGGTATATAAAATCCCAAAGTAATTATAAAGATCAAGGTTTTGATTTAAGTAAAGTTTTCGTTGGGCGTAAAGATGATTATCTTTTTAAACCATATAGCTTTTCCAGAGGGATTAATTATAAACAATATGTAAAAGAAAAAAGCGCCCTTTTGATTAGTGGTGGTGTCTCTGCATTAGCATTGGCTTTCTTAAAAAATAGAACTATTAATGAAGGAAGTAAGGCTATATGGGTAGCTTCAGTGAATAACTTCTTTAGTTTTCATAGATTGATAACTTTTGGAGCAATCTACATTGTTGTAGATAAAGCTTTATCAGATTTAGAAACATCTTTTGGAGCTAGATCTTTTACCAAATCGAGAGTTAACTTGGGGGCTTCAGGAACCAGTTCATCTGGATCTGAACCTACTTTTAATCCGAGAACATCTTTTGGAGCAGGAGCGTCTTCTACTGGATCAGGATTCAACTCTGGGGCTTCTAGTTCAAGTACATCTTCTAGGCCAAGAGCATCTTCTACTGGATTTAGATTTAACT
>JBNLAH010000001.1:4156-406379 GCA_050302075.1 Parachlamydiales bacterium
CTTTGGGGCTTCAGGAACCAGTTCATCTTCTAGATCTAAACCTGCTTCTAGTTCAAGCACATCTTTTGGAACAGGAGCATTTTCTGCTGGATCAGGATTTAACTTTGGGGCTTCAGGAACAAGTTCATCTTATAGATTTAAACCCGCTTCTAGTTCGAGAACATCTTTTGGAGCAGGAGCGTCTTCTACTGGATCAGGATTTAACTTTGGGGCTTCAGGAACCAGTTCATCTTCTAGATCTAAACCTGCTTCTAGTTCAAGCACATCTTTTGGAACAGGAGCGTCTTCTACTGGATCAGGATTTAACTTTGGGGCTTCAGGAACCAGTTCATCTGGATCTGAACCTACTTTTAGTTCAAGTGCATCTTCTACTGGACCTGTTAAACTTAACCCAATTTCCCATAATGGCAAAACTTTTGGAGAAATTTTGTATGAAATTAATGAAATAGAGAAAATAATTGATGTACCGAAAATAGCACATAGAAAAAAACGTGAGTTGGCTTATTTAATTTTAGGTGTTCAGCCTAATACTGATCTTAAAACAGTTCGTAAAACTATGTTAAAATTAATTGGAAAATATCACCCCGATAAATTTATCTCTAAGAGCGATGAAATAAAGAAACTAGCCGAAACTTTGACTGGGAAGATTAATAATGCCTATGAGCTTATAGCTCCAAAACCAAAGGCAGAACTAATTGATTAACCAAAACAAGAAAACGCAGACTTAAACTAAAAATAGCGAGTTGTTTTTTAGCTATGAGATAGAGATCCTAGTTAAAATGCTATTGGAAATAGAGCCAGTATTTTTCAAATTAAAAAAGACTAGAAACGGAAATCAGCAGAAATTCCGTATTCAATTTGGCTAAAAAATTTAGCTTCAGCATTTAAACTAAAAGAGTCTCTATATGTCATTGTGGTTCCTAAAAATAATCCCCAGGGATTTATTTGTTTCGCACTACTCACATATTGATTGGCATCTTTTGGCTTTTGGCGGGCTATTAAATAGCTGATACCTGCGTAAGGAGTAAATAACCCATATCTTCTTGCTACTGCACTAGAAAATTCCCATTGCCACGTTTTTAATTGAAGCTCGTCAATATCAATGTCAGCTCCATTGACAATAACATGGTCTACTGATGGATAGTAACGGTAGTATTTAGCGTCAACGCCCCAAAAATAGCGCTCTTTGTCTTCAAAAATAATTGCTTTTGCCCCACCACCAGCTGTTATCATTTGTTTTTGCTCAATATCTATCTTCTGCGTATTATTGACTAATATGCTGTTGCCTTTAGAAGCGCCCACATAAGCATAAATATCCATTCTTTTCATAATATTTAAAATAGCTTTGCCTATGTAATTTGCATAGCTTGTATTTACTTCAGTGCCATTCTGATTTCTGTATTTTGCTTTAATAACATAGTTAGAAAGATAGCTAGTTCTGAATCCAATAAATGGTGCATCTTCAAAAATTAATCCAGTTTCAATCAATGCTGGGTCAGCAGGATTTCCAATTGTCATCCCGTATGACGTTGAAATGAAAAGTAGCAAGCTCATAATGTATTTAAACATTTCTAGAAGCGAACCTCTCCTGTAATGTTGATGCTGTTTTGATCAAATACTCTAGATTCTAAATTTAATGTAATCATTTGACAGTTTAAAAGGGTAGCTCCAATTACCATTCCCCATCTTTTTCTATTGATTGCTTTTTTTATTTCAAAATCTACTATCATGTCAAAATTGGGTAGATCTAATGCTCCAGAACTTGGAATAGGTGTAATTCTTGAAAATAGATATGTGGCCCCAATGTATGGAGATAGAAATTGGCTGATATATCCAATACAAACAGCTGCTTGTGTCTCTTCATATTCTAATTTAAAGTCTGTTATAAGTGGCGCTGGCATTCCTTCTATAACAAAATAGCTCGGCTTTGAGGTTGTCTCAAAATGCTTAATATCAAGGCCAATTCCTAAATTGCACCTTCTGTAAATCAGCGCTTTTGCCCCAGCGGCCCAAGATATTCTTCTCTTATCAAATATTACCTCATCAATAACCATCCGGGTATTTCCAAGCATTCCATATACATCTAGCCTGTTCAAGAAATTAAAAGTAAGTAAGCCACCATAAGTAGAAAGAGAGTTATCTGAATTAGTAGATTCGATCGTCTTAAATTCATCTTCGTACTTTCCCTTATAAATGTATTCTTGTAGGTAACCAACTCGCATGCTAAAGCCTTTACATCCACAAGTCAGTAGTCCATCTTGATAAAAAGTTGGATTAAGTGGGTTCCCAACAAACGAGGCATGAAGCTGGAAAAAGCAAATCAGAAAGAAAAAATATTTCATTAATTGACTGCACCAATGTTATCTTCTATCCATAAAAGATTTCTTGTATAAGCGTTAAATAAACTCATTATTTTTTTTGTGTTTAAACCTACTTTACCATCTCTTACGAGATTCTCATCAATTTGTTTAACGGGCCAAATTTCTTTATTTGAAGCTGAAATGAAAGCTTCATCAAATGTATTTATCTCATCTTTGCTGATATCTCTTTCTTCAATATTAAAATGATCGTTAGCGATTTTAAGGATAGCTTTTCGGGTGATGCCAAAGATGATATCTCTAGCGGGAGTTATCAAAGTATTCCCTTTAAATGCAAAGAAATTGGAAGTCCCACATTCCATAATTCTATTGTTATAGGTAAATAAAACTTCTTTAGCCCCATGAAGACTAGCTTCTTGCATTGCAACTAACGCCGGAATGTAGTTGAGCGTTTTGCATTCAGCTAAAAAGGGGGAATGCTCCTTACTGATTATTTTAACTCCATCTGTAAAAAACTCTCTTGGGTAAATTGGAAGTGGGAGTGTTGTTACAATAAACGTCGGATTCTCATTTAACTCAAAAGAGTGGAAGGTTTCACCTCCTGTTAAAATGACTTTAATAGCGGCTTCTTTTTGTTTATTTTTTTTCATTAAAGAAAAAATAATTTTTTTTAGCTCTTCTTGTGTGGTTGAAAAATTTAAATTAAGTGTTTTGGCTGAGTTTTTAAGCCGGATAAAATGATCCTCGAAGTAAAAAGGAATTCCTTGATAAGTTCTAAAAAAATCAAATACTCCATAACCTCTAGTTAGCCCAAGATCTAATATGGAAATCTTGGCTTGACTTTGGCTGACATACTCGCCATTGATATATGCTATAAAAGGATTTTGCATAAAATGAACTCTGTTCTTTCTTCAGTTCAATAGAATACTCATTTAAACATTTTTCGAAATGAAAAATCCTTCCCTTGAGAAATAAAAAATTATTGATAAGAAACTACTAAAATCGCTATTTCCTAAATTGTAAAAAGATTTTTTTAACAAGGGGTAGAGATGGCTTTAAGAACAACAATTAATTCTATGAGAAAATTGCTAGCTGAAATGGAAAAAGATTTAGATAAAACTGAAAAGGGGAATAAAGCAGCAGCTCAAAGAGTTAGAACTCATTCAATTCAGTTTGCTAAGGTTGCCAAAGTATTTAGAAAAGAATCTATTGCAGCAAGCAGAGGTAAACCGGCTAAGAAAGCAAAAAAAGGTTCTAAAAAAACAGCAAAAAAAACCAGAAGATAAATCCATATTTTAATAAGGGGACATTTTTTTGTCCTCTTTATTTCTTTAATATATTTCAATCAGCTATAATGTATTCACTTAAACTTTTTTATAGTCCTTTCTTATGGATAAAACCATTAAATGTAAAATTAAAGAATATTCCAAAAGAGGTTTTGGAATAGGTTATTATACCCATCCTGTGTCCAGCGAGCAAATTCCTGTGGAGGTAGCTCATGCGCTAGTTGGAGATGAAATAGAAGCTGCTGTTTACAAAAAAAGAAAACGTTATCGCAAAGGAAAACTTTTAAATATTATTCAGCCATCAGAGAGCCGAATTGAACCGAAATGTTCACATGTAGGGATGTGCGGCGGCTGCACATGGCAGGAGATGAGATATAACGATCAGCTTACTCAAAAGCAAAATACCATAAATAAAATTTTCAAAAAATATGACTGTGAAAAAAGAAATATAGTCAAATGCGATTTCCCATTTAACTATCGCAATAAAATGGAGTTTTCTTTTTCAGAAAATAGGGCAAATACCAAGTTTTTAGGACTGATGATTGCTCACGCATCTACTTATGTTTTTAATGTAACAGAGTGCCACTTAGCAAGACCTTGGGTATCTAGAGTTGTTAATACAATAAGAGACTGGTGGGAAAAAACAAATTTAAAAGCTTATAATCCATCAGATAACTCTGGCCATTTGAGGACCTTAACTTTAAGGGAGTCTTTTACTGATAAGAAAAAAATGGTAATGTTGACTGTTTCTGGAAATCCACAATTTGCTTTATCAAAAGATCTTATTGATTCATTTAAAATGGTGGTTAAAGATGCTCTTCAGGAAGATGATCCAGCAATTTTTTTGCAAATACATCAGGCAATAAAAGGCAAACCTACACAGCTATTTGAGATGCACCTAAACGGTGAGGCTTATATCCAAGAAAAACTAGCCATTAAAGGTCACGAGCTTTTTTTTAAAATAAGTCCCACTTCCTTTTTCCAACCTAACTCTAAGCAAGCTGAGAAGATTTATTCACTGGCACTAGATACAGCTTCCATCTCTAATAGTGATATTGTTTATGATCTTTATTCGGGGACAGGAACTCTTTCGATGATATTTGCAAAACATGCGAAAAAAGTTATTTCAATTGAGTTAAATGCCCACGCTGTTTGTGATGCAAAAGAAAATATTAAATTAAATAATATATCTAATATTGAAGTGCTTCAAGGAGATGTAGGTAAAATCCTATCAGATAAAAAAGATTTACCTAGACCAGATCTAGTCGTTGTCGATCCTCCTCGAGCGGGCTTAGATGCTACTGCTATGCAAAATATTGAAAGGTTGCTCCCTAAAAAAATTATCTATATTTCGTGCAATCCCTATACTCAAATAGAAAACATCAATGAAATGAGTTCATTTGGCTATAAGCTAAAAATTTTACAACCGGTTGACCAGTTTCCACATACCTATCATATCGAAAATATAGCTTATTTAACGCTTGAATCTTGATTTAGAAGAGCATTTCAGGCATGCTATTCCATATAAATCAATAAGGATTGTGCAATGAAAAAATTTGTTATGTTATCTTCGCTATTATTTAGCGCATCACTTTTTGCTCAGGAATCTTCTCCACAACCACAAGGTGGTTTTACTCAAATGTTAATTATGATTGGAATTGCAATCTTATTTTTTTACTTCATTCTTTGGAGACCAGAGCAAAAAAGAAGAAAAGCAGCTGAAGAGCAAAGAAACACAATTGGCAAAGGTGACAAAGTCACTGCAATGGGAATTATTGGAACTGTTGATAAAGTAACAGACAAAACAGTGATTTTGAAGATGGTAGACGGTTCTAAAATTGAAATGCTTAAACTAGCAATTACAGATGTCCAAAAATCTGGCTCTGAAAGACCAGAAGAAGTTAAAAGCTAAAAAAAAAGACCCTGCCTTTTTCAGGTAGGGTCATATATTTATAATTATCATCGTAGTATTTTAGGCTACTTCATTGCTATCAGATGTGTCATCAATGTTTAACTCACCTGACTTAATTTTATCTATGTCGTCATCTGAGAAAAAGCCTTTCAGTAAGTTTTCTAGATTTTCGTTTTCAACTAGAAGCTCTTGGAGTTTTTGAAAAAAAGGAGCATTTTCAATGGTAGACTCACCTGACTTAATTTTATCTATGTCATCATCTGAGAAAAAGCCTTTCAGTGAGTTTTCCAGATTTTCATTTTCAACTAGAAGCTCCTGGAATCTTTGATGAGAAGGACTATTAGTTAATTTCTCATATTGTATTATCGTTTCTTGCATTTCATCGATTTTTTTATTTAAACTTAATATCTCTTCTTCTTTGTCACTTTGTTCTAGTTCTCTTTTAATTCTTTCTAACTCACGATTTTTTGCAGCTAGCTCTTGTTCAAAAATACTAATAGATTGCTTGTAGTGTTCAATTTCTGATGTATGTCTTTTTAATTGTTCATCTTTATCTCTAGTTAAGCTCTCTATTAAGTCTTTAGCTTCTGCTAATTCTTTATCTAGAGCTTTTTTGGCTTGAGTTAAACTTAGTTCAGCTTCTCTAACTTTTTCTAAGCTTTTTTCTTTTTCTTCTAATTGTTGTTTTAATTTAGCTTCTAATTTTTCAGCAGCCCTCATTTTTTTATCTAGGTCTTCTTTTGTAGCATCTATAGACTCAGTAAGGGATTCATTTTTTTCAGTTAGCTTTTTAGCTATAGCCTCATTTTTACCAGAAGCTTTTTTGAGTCGATCGATTTCGAGATCCTTGCGGCTTATCTCTCCTCTAAGACTTTCAATAGTCTGATTAAGTTTATCACCTGTACTACTTAAGCTCATAAGTTCTGTGTTCAATACAGTTTCTTTTTTTGTGTATTCTTCAACTCTCTCTTCTAACTCCATAATTTTAGCAGACACTGAATCTATAGATTGATCTGTTTGAGTATCTAACTGTGTTGCTCTGGGGGAGGCTTCAAGTTCTTTCCTGAGTTTATCTATACTAGATCTAAGTACTTCGTTATCTCTTTGTTCAGCAGATAGTTCTTCTTGAGCTTGTTTAAGAAGCTGATTAGTTTCTTCTATCTCTTTTCTTAACTTTTCAATGTATTGAGTTTTATCCCTTTTATGTTTGTCAAAGTCACTATTCAGTTGTGCTAAAACCGTTTTTTGATGGAGTTGTAAATTAGATAATGTTTCTTTCAAGCTTTCTATCTGCTTATCTTTACTCTCAATGCTTTTAGAATTTAATTCAGCTTGACTTTCAAGTTCTCTTATTCTGCTTTGATAATCTGCGTCTGATCTTCTTTGAGCATTTTCTAATTGTATCATTTTATGGTTAAGATCACTTTCTCTTGAAGCTACTGCTTTAATTTGCTTTTGCATGTTAGCTAGCTTTGATCTTTCTTCCATGATCTGTCTTTCTAATCCTGCTTTTTCTAAATTAAACTGATTTAGCAATGTCTGCATCTCAATTTCTAAGCTTTGAATTTTCTTGTTTAATTCAGCGCTTTTAAGTTCAAGAGCTTGTTTTTCTTCTTTAGCTTTGTTAAGTCTAGATGTAAGTCTCTTAATTTCCATTTCAGAGCGCTCTTCTATTAATCTAAGATCGGTGCGCAAAGTAGCAATTTCCTGAGTTTTTTCACTTAGCTTTTCATCATTTAATTTCTTAGTTTTGTTTATGTCGTCTCTAATAGCTTGGAGTTCGCTTTTTGCTTTTGTATTTTCTTGGGTTAAATTATCCTTGTCTCTTTCAAGTTCTGAAATTCTTCTCAGATGTTCTCTAACCGCAGCTTTAGCAGCTTTAGCGTCATTTTTAGCATCAGTTAAAAGTCCTTCAATAGCTGTTATATCCGCTTTAAGTTTAGTTCTTTCTCTGTTAAACTCAGTGCCTAAATTTTGATCTCTAAATCTAAGATCTCTAATCATGCTTTCAAAATTGGCTAGCTCAGCAACTTTTTCTCTTAATGTCCTTTGCAAATTAAGATTTTCTTCTATTTTGCCTTCAAGCTTTGATTTATTTTCTAAAAACTCCGATCTCAAGTCTCTTATTTTATCTTCTAATTCTGTGATTTTAGAGCTGTCCACATTCTGATTGTCTAGTAGTGCTTGAATTCTATCTTTTTCTCTTGCTAGTTCAAGGACTTCAGCTGTTTTTGAAGCCAACTGTGACTGTAATTCGGATAATTTTTGTTCAAGTTCACTATTTGAATTTACAACTGGACCAGAACTTCTAAGCCTATTAATTTCTTCATTAGCATTATCTATCTCTGCTTGAAGTTCGTTTTGCTTGTTAAAAGCGTCATCATAAAGACTTCTCATTCGCTCTAGGTGAGTTTGTGCCTGTGCTCTTTGAAATTCAGCTATATTTCTTTTATTAATCTCTTCATTTAATTTCGCAGTTTGAATTTCAAATCTTGCTTGTTGCTTTTCAAGTTGTGACCTAAGATCTTTTTCCAAGGCTTGTAATTTTGATAATTCTTTGGAGATGTCTTGGTCTGGCTTAGAGCTAATATTAGTTTGGCGACTTAACTTTGATATTTGAGCTCTTAGTTCAGCATTTTCACTTTTTAGCCTTTGAATAATGATATCGGGTGAGCTAGTTGGTATTTTTGGTATTATTTCTTCAACAGGAGGATTTCTAGGTCCCTCAACTGGATAAGAGCCTAAATCATCTTCAATAGAATGAGATTTTGGTCTAGTTTTACCTGTTACTTTTTCTCTTGGATCAGTTTCTTCAAAAACTAACTCTGCCTGCTTAACTTTATGAGCTTTAACTAAAGGCTCTAAAGCCTCTGGCTCTTTTTGAGATTCCCTCGGCCATACCCAGTCTAACCATCCTTTTTCTCTATGAGGAGCTTCAGTATTTTCAGAAAACCCAGGGACTGACTTACCACTTATTACTAAAAGGGCCTCAGTATGGATCTTTTCAAGTTCTCTATTAGCCTCTATTTCATCTTTAGTAATTACATGAGAATTGTCTTTTCCAATAAGAACTATGCTTTTGGCGTTATTTCCCTTAAAAATTACTTCCTGAGGGGAGAACCCAATGCCTAAGCCTCTAACATATTCAGATCTGACTAACTCTTGTACTTTCATTTGAAAGTACGTGTTTATGGACTCTGGCGTCCACGAACTATGCGTTAGTTTTAATGGATCAAAAACAATTGCATCTCTAGACATTACTATCCTTTAGTTAATAATAACTATATTATATCAAAAAATAATTATAATTTCAATTTAATTAACTAAATCTTAATAAACTATAATTAAACGCGACTTTAGTTGTTTGAGTATATGAATTAATCGCCTGAACTTTTTTTATTTGCAGTTTTTTGTAAGAAAGGGAAAAATTGATAAAAAAGTCAGTAATATCATGTTTAAAGGGCATTTTTCAGATAACTATTTTCTAGACAATTCAATCTTATCAATTATTTTTGGAATTATATTCTTTATAGCCAAATACTTAGCAATTAAGGCTGTCAGAAACGCAAATAAGCCATGGACGGCAGAGCAAAGGCTAAGGCTAATTGGTTATTTAAGGAGTGTTTCCTTTGGAGTACTAATCCTCGGTATTTTGTTCATTTGGGGAGAGCAACTCCATAATTTTGCCGTGTCTCTATTTGCAATAGCTTTTGCAGTCGTATTCTCAATCAAAGAGCTTCTAACCTGTTTAAATGGAGCTTTGATGAGGTTCAGGGGAAATGTTTATAATTTAGGGGATAGGATATCTATAGGAGATTTTAGAGGGGATGTTATTGATTTTAATCTTGTCTCAACCACCATTTTAGAAACAGGCCCAGGACCAAATAGTCATAATTTCACCGGACGATTAGTGTCTTTTCCAAATAGCATGATTTTAGGCAATTTTATAACCAATGAATCCTTCATGGATCATTTTTTTCTGCATAACATTATAGTTCCAATTAAACTAAATGAAGATTGGGTTCGTGCAAAAGAACTGTTGTTAAAAATCTCTCAAGATGAATGTCGTCCCTTTTTGGATCAGGCCCGCAAGAGGGTTAAAGAAGCTGCTAGGCAAAGAAGTGTTCAGCTACCATCTGTTGAGCCTAGGACTACGATTAGAATGATTAAGCCAGGCGAAGCTCAAATAATTGCCAGGGTCCCAGCTCCAATGCACTTGAAGGGGAGGTTAGAGCAAACTATCTTAAATAAATTTCTAGAAGAATTTTACCCTTACAGCCCTAGTGCAAAAAAACAATCAACTCTAGATGATGATGATGAAGAGGCTGATTTGATAAATCAAAAAGGTATTTAACCTAACTGATCAATGCATCAATCAAATCAAGGTTTTCAGCTACATAACTTTTGATTTTATCAGGAGATATCTCCTTTTGAGATAGAAGAGTTGTATTAAATAAATGCTCGACTATTTTCTTGGAGATTTCAGGTTTAGTGGTTCTTAAATTCCATGCAGCTTCAACTAATTTGTGATTTGTGTTAATCACAAAGGTTCTCTTAACCGGGAAACTAGCTGAATCTTGAGCTAAACTCATATATTCTTGTAGTCGTCTAGCTTTTTCATCAAACTGAATCATAGCAGGAACTTTATTGCTAGCAAAGCTTTTAGCTTCTACATCTAAATCAATCTCATTTAAGCATTCTTTTACATATTCAGACATTTTCTGAGCTATTGACTTTCCGTCTTTATCAAGTACTGATTTGTCTTTAGAGGTGTCTAAAAGTTCAGACGTCAAATCAGAATCAATTCTCTTAAATTCAGTTCCAGATAATTTTGACTCTAGAAAATTTACCAAAGCAGAATCTAGATTAGAATTAGCGATTAACACAGGAATATTTTTTTCTTGGTACAGATCGATTAAAGAATTCTTGTCGTCGATTGTATAAAAAACAACGTCCTGATTGCTCTTTTCTTTATACTCTTCAACTGTCATCCATGTGTCTTCGATCGTTTTAAAAAGAAGAAAATCCTTTGATCTTTCATAAAATTTATCGTCTTGGAGAACTGCAAGTTTGACTATAGTTTCAACATCTTGAAAAATTTTAATAAAGTTTTCCCTATCTTCTTTGAATAGTGATTTAAGTCGATCTGATATTTTCTTAGAAATATGAGAGCCGACTTGTTTTACAGTTCTGTCCATTTGTAAATAAGATCTGGAAACATTTAAAGGGATGTCAGGGCTATCAATTGCGCCTCGCATTACTGTTAGATAGTCCGGGAAAAGGTCTTTGCAGTTATCCGATACAAAAACTCGATTGCAAAATAAATTAATCGTACTTTGATTGACATCGAACTTCTTGTGAATTTTTGGAAAATATAAAATTCCCTTTAAATTAAAAGGGTAGTCGACATTCAAGTGAATCCAAAAAACTGGGTCTGGATCCATTGGATACAACTTTCTGTAAAACTCTAAATATTCTTTATCTGTACAGTCAGTTGGAGCTTTAAGCCAAAGCGGTTCTTGATGGTTGATTTGTTTTTCGTTTAGATAAATAGGGTATGGTAAAAATCTGCAGTAACTTTCTAAGATGCTTTTTAACTTAGCTTCTTCTAAATACTCTGTGCTGTTTTCATCAACATGAAGAGTGATCAGTGTTCCTCTTTTGTCTTTCTCAGCATAATCAATCGTATATTCAGCATTTCCATCAGATGTCCAATACACTGCTTTTTCTTTATCATTATAAGACTTTGTTAGGAGCTCAACACTAGTAGCAACCATATAAGATGAATAAAAACCTAATCCGAAATGACCAATAATTTGATCTTTTTCTTGGTTGGACTCATATTTTTTTAAGAACTCTTCAGCTCCTGAAAAGGCAATCTGAGCAATATACTTTTCTACCTCTTCATAAGTCATTCCAATACCTGTGTCAGATATTGTAATAGTTTTTAGGTCTTTGTTGATCTTAATATCGATTCTAAATTCATCATCAGATATGTCTAACTTCTTTTCATCTCTTATAATTTTTAATTTCTGAATTGCATCACATGAATTTGAGACTAGTTCTCTTAAAAAGATATCTTTGTCAGAGTAAAGCCATTTTTTTATAATTGGTAAAATGTTTTCACTGTGAATTGATAAATTTTTCTTTGTCATGTTTAACCTAATAATTTATTTATATCTATAATTCCGCCTTCTTGAAGTATTATAATGAATACTCCAACAGGTGCAACCCATTTTAATAGAAAAAGCCAGCCTCTGACCAAGAAGACTAGTGTAGATCCTCTTTCAAACTCTGCCTTAGCAATATTCCTATCAACTCTCCAACCTATAAAAATGGCTGCTAAAAGTCCACCAAGAGGCATCATCCAGCTGCCTGTGACATAGTTAAGAGTATCAAAAAAATCTCCATTGTACATCTTTGACCAGTTTGGGAACATTGCTCCTGAACCTGCTAATGCCGTTGGAATTCCTAATATAAAAGCTGTTGTCGCACAGATTACCACAGCTTTTTTTCTAGACCATTGAAAAATTTCCATTAAGTTAGATACTAGAACTTCAATTATTGATATTGAAGAGGTGAGAGCCGTGAAAACAAATAATGTGAAAAAAACTGTAGACAAAACAAGTGTTGCCGGCATTTTAGCAAAAAGCACAGGGAGTGTTTTGAAAACAAGCCCAGGTCCTCCTTCAGGCTCAAAACCAAATGTGAAGACAATAGGGAAGATCATAAGGGCTGCAAAAAGTGATACAGATACTGAAACAGCACCAATAATAAAACCAGTTTTTGGAATGTCCTCCTCTGGTTTCATATAACTTCCATACGTGACTAATATTCCAAGCCCTACACTTAATGTAAAAAATGACATCCCAAGAGCATTTAAAACTCCATTAGAGCTCAATTTAGAAAAATCCGGGTACAATATGAATTTAGCTGCATCAGGAAAACCAGGTAAAAATAATGCAAAAATGAACAGGCCAACTAAAATTACTAAGAGCGCAGGAGTTAGTATTTTGCTCCAATATTCAATACCCTTTCTAACTCCACCATAAACAACTCCAGCTGTAATTAGCATAAATATAAAATGCCAAAGCAAGTTGATATCAGGAGATTGGTATAATATAGAAAACACTTCTCTTATCTGTTCGGGGGTTTTACCTAAGGTAAAGTTATTTAATGACATTAACGCATAGTTAAGGCTCCAACCAGATACAACGCTATAATAAGACAGTATTAAAAAATTTGTTAAAATATTTAACCATCCGACCATGCTCCATTGGCTGTCATTTGATAGAGCTGAATAAGCGCCTACAGAACTTTTTTGAGCGGATCTTCCAATAATCAACTCACCTAAGAAAATAGGTATGCCAATTAGAAAAGTAAATAATAAATAAAGCAAGACGAATGCCCCGCCGCCGTTTTGTCCTGTAATATAGGGGAATCTCCAAAGACTGCCTAGACCGATAGCAGAACCTGCAGTGGCCATGATAAAGCCAAGACGAGAGCCCCAATGTTCTCGTTGTTTCGCCATTGTAATAACCTGAATGGAAATAAAAACATCCCATCAAAGCTCATATTTATATTGATGTCAAGATTAAAAAAGAACTTGAAAAAAGGGCGGAGTACTGAAATAAATAGAATTAAGACTAAAAGAAGTTTATGAGTACAATTTTCCTAATATCCTCGATTTTTAAAATAAGTATGTTTGCAGTTCTGGCATTTGCTTTAATTGGAGCTGCTTTATCATCAATGATTTTAATCACTCGTAATAAATTAATTGGCTTTAAGCCTTGCAAGATCTTAATAAATGAAGATGAAAATCTTACAAAGACAGCTAAGACTGGTTCGACTCTTTTAGAGGCTCTGCTTACAAATGGCATCTCAGTACCATCGCCTTGCGGAGGAAAAGCAACATGCAAGCAGTGCAAAGTACAAGTACTTAAAGGAGGGGGAGACCCATTAGAGACAGATAAATCAACATTTACACACCACGAACTTAAAGAAGGCTGGAGGCTATCTTGCCAATGTAAGGTAAAAAATGATATTTCAGTGCATATTCCGGAAGATCTGCTTGAGGTCAGGGAGTTTGAAGGAGTTGTAGTTAGCAATGAAAATGTATCCTCGTTTATTAAAGAGCTAGTTGTAGAAGTTGCAATGGACGAGGTAGTTGATTATAAATCAGGGGGTTATTTACAGTTTCATGTCCCTCCTTACAAAACAAATACAAGTGATTGGAAACAGACGATGGACCCAATCTATTACCCTGAATGGGAAAAGTATAAAATGTTTGGAATTGACATAGATAATTCAAAACCAGTAGAGGCTGTTCAACGCGCTTATTCAATGGCGTCATATCCTGGTGAGAAAAATATTTTAAAGTTTACTATACGTATTGCTACTCCGCCTATAGTAAAGGGCGCCCCGTTAAATAAACCTTGGGGAATCTGCTCTTCTTATGTTTTTTCTTTGAAAAAAGGCGATAAGGTTAAATTTTCAGGCCCTTATGGTGAGTCTTTTATGATAGAAGACGGCAGAGAACTTGTTTTCTTGATTGGGGGAGCTGGAGCCTCATTCGGACGGTCCCACATTATGCAACTGTTTAAAACTGAAATGACTAAAAGAAAAGTAACTCTCTGGTATGGAGCTCGCTCTTTAAGAGAGAATATCTATCAAGAAGAATTCGAAGCGCTTGATAAGGAATTTGAAAACTTTAAGTATTACCTTGTTTTGTCTGAGCCGACTGAAGAAGACTATAAACAAGGGTGGCCTAAAAAAGAAGATGATCCTGTTCATACAAACTTTGTGTTCAAGGCTTTTGAAATTGGTCAACTAAGTAAAATGAAAGAACCTGATGAAGCGCTTTACTATGTATGTGGTCCTCCAATGCACAATGCCAGTGTGATGAAACTTCTGGACGATTATGGTGTTCCAAGAGAAAATATTGTCTTGGATGATTTTGGAAGTTAATTATTATGCGTATTTACGTAGCGCAGCTAAACCCAATAATTGGGGACATTGGCAACAACACAAGAAAAATTATAAATGAAATAGACGCTGCAAAAGCTAAAAAAGCGGACATAGTTCTATTTGCTGAGATGGCTATTTGTGGATATCCTCCTGAAGACTTGGTTTACTTCTCAAGTTTTATCGATCAAATCGATCAGGGTCTAGATGCAATTATCAAAGCTTCAGATAACTTGATGGTAGTGGTCGGATTGGTTCGTAAAAATGAAACTGGTAGAGGAAAATTTTTATATAATTCTGCTGCAGTTATTATAAACCAAAAACTTGTTGGCTTCAAAGATAAGACACTTTTGCCGACATACGATGTGTTTGATGAAAGTAGATATTTTGAGCCTGGAGCTGAACAAAAAGTCTTTGAATATAAAGCTAAGAAAATAGCCGTTACAGTTTGTGAAGATATTTGGCAACATACAAAGGGGCTGGAATATGTCAGATACACACGGGACCCGGTTAAAGAGTTAATAGAGTTAAATCCAGATATTCACCTAAATTTATCTGCATCTCCTTATTATTTTCAGAAAAAAGATTATCGTCTTGAAATCTTATCTCCATGTGCAAAAACTTTAAACTGCCCTCTTGTCTGGTGCAATCAAGTAGGAGGTAATGATTCATTGATTTTTGATGGACATAGCATGTACTTGGATAGCAAGGGAATTTTGATTCAATCTGCTAAGGGGTTTTCAGAAGATTTTCTATTGGTTGATTTAAATGAAAAGAAAGAAAGGTCTGTAGAGTTTAGTGATCATTATAATGATTTATATCAAGCCCTTGTCTTAGGAGTTAGGGATTATTTTTTTAAGCAGGGATTTAAAAAAGCATGTATTGGTCTTTCTGGTGGAATTGATTCAGCGTTAGTTGCCTGTATTGCAGTGGATGCACTTGGTAGTCAAAATGTACTTTCGGTGACAATGCCCTCTAGGTATTCCTCAAAAGAGGGGATAGAAGATGCAAAACAGCTTGCAAAAAACTTAAGTATCAAATTGCTTGAGATACCAATCGATGATACCTATGAACATTTTTTAACCTTACTGAAACCTTACTTCCAAGACAAACCATTTGACACAACTGAAGAGAACCTGCAGGCAAGATCAAGAGGTATAGTATTAATGGCACTGTCTAACAAGCTAGGTTATATAATCTTAAGTACGGGTAATAAAAGTGAAATGGCAGTAGGGTATAGTACGCTATATGGGGATATGTGTGGAGGTCTTGCAGTCATAAGTGATGTGACAAAAACAAATGTATTTAAGCTTTGCAAATTACATTCTGATCGTATTCCAAAAAACATTCTTATAAAGAAACCTTCAGCGGAATTAAGAGAGAATCAGACAGATCAAGACACTCTTCCTGAATATGATATTTTAGATTATATACTATCTGAATATGTTGAAGGTCATGCGTCAGCTGAATTAATTGCAGAAAAGCACCAAATAAAATTAGAAATGGTTCAGGAGATCATTCATAAGATTCATCTTGCTGAATACAAAAGAAGACAGTCTGCTCCAGGGCTTCGAGTCAGTAAGAAAGCATTTAGCAAAGGCCGTATTTTCCCAATTGTTCAAAAGTTCAATTAAAGTTCATCAAATGAAAAACAAAGTACATCCTTTATGCATTCCTTTTTGTGCGAAAGCATAAGTAATCTATCAAATCCAACTGAGACACCGGAGCACTCTGGTAAATTCCCGATAGAGTGAATGAATTTTTCGTCCAAAGGATAAGGGTTTTTGCCAATTAAAATTCTTTTTCTATTTTCTTCTCTAAAACGATTTAGATGTTCTTGAGGATCATTTAACTCAAAATACCCATTAGCAATCTCAACTTTGTTGTAATAGATTTCAAAACGGTTGGCAACTTCAAACCCATCGATATATTCAGTTTTTGCTAATGCTGCCTGTGATTTAGGATATTGAAAAATAACATAATAGGTATCGTCTTCAAAACAAGGTTCAATTAAATGCGAAAATAAAAGCTGTAGCCATCCATCTTTATCCAAATCAGAGTCAAAAATTAAGCTATTTTTCTCTGCACAGGACTTCAAGTCATGTTTACTTGCGTTAAAGGGGTCAATATTTAAGAAAATTTTAAAAGCTTCTCTGTAAGACAAATGTTTTGTCTTTTTTTCCTCTGTAAAAGATTTACAAAGATCCAGAGTCTCATCTATTAAATCTTTTAGTGAAAGTCCCACATGATACCACTCTAGCATTGTGAACTCAGGATTATGTCTACTTCCGATTTCATCAATTCGAAAAACATGTCCAAGATAGAAAATTTTCTTCATTCCCTTCGCTAAAAGCCTTTTCATCAAGTATTCAGGAGATGTGTGCAAATAGTAGTTTTTGTTTTGGTCAGATGCTTCAAAACTATCAATGTGCTGATCTATTGCGGGAAATTTAATAATAGAGGGGATATCTACTTCAATATAATCTCGACAGATAAAAAAGGAGCGTGCCTTTTGCAAAGCTAGAGCACGCAACCCTAAAAACTCAATTTTGGAGGTAATTGTGTCTTTAAACTCGAGAGACATATTCGCAAGTTCTTGTATCGACTTTTATAGTCTCTCCTTCTTCAATAAAAATAGGGACTTGGACCTTTGCTCCTGTTTCCAGAACAGCCGGTTTTAATACTCTACCAGAAGCGGTATCTCCTCTGACTCCAGGAGAAGTTTCGGTTATTTTTAACTCCATAAAAGTAGGGGGAATTAAATCTACAACAGTGCCATTATAAAAAATTAAATCAAACAATGTTTCTTCTTTCAGCCACTGCTTATTATCTTGAATTACTTCAAATGGTACGTTTACCTGTTCATAAGAATCATCATCCATAAAAACAGCTGCGTCTTGCTCTAGGTATAGAAGGCGCATTTTTTGCTCTACAACATCAGCAAGTTCAAGCTTCTCATTCGTCTTAAATGTTTTTTCTATAACTCTTCCCGTCATTAAGTGCTTTAATTTGATTCGATTAAATGCTTGACCCTTACCCGGCTTCACAAATTCATTGCTTACTACAGTATAAGGATCTTTCTCAATCTCGACTTTCATTCCTCCGCGCAGGTCATTAGTTGAAATCTGTGCCATTATATTTCCCTTCTATATTTTGTATTTCTGATTCTAAAAGAGACCTTTTTTATTTTTCAATTGAAAGTGTTTCTTTAGAAAATTGAAAAGTTAATGTATATCTAAAAAAAATATCTTAAGTAATGTCATGTCTCAAATTGAAGAACAAATTGCAAAAGAAACTCTAGAAAGGTATTCAGGATGCCATGCTGAAGAGTTTCAAGAGCACCTAATACTTACTAATTTCCCGAAATATGTTCAATATTTTGCAGAAGCAAAGAATGCTAAAATTCAAGAAGGTTCGATGTTCAAAGTTGCCCATAGCAAACAAGAAAATATCAGCATATTGGATTTTAAAATTGGTTCTCCTGCAGCAGCTCTGACAGTTGACACCTGCTCTTTTTTACCATTTAAAACAGCAATTTTTTTGGGGATGTGCGGAGGGTTGAGGCGTAGATATCAAGTCGGAGACTATCTGGTACCTGTTGCTAGCATAAGAGCAGAGGGAACTTCAGATTATTATTTTCCAATTGAAGTTCCAGCTCTTGCTAACTTTTTAATGCAAAAGGCTGTCACAAACATAATGGAAGAGGAGAAAAAAACTTATCACATCGGTATAACTTATACAACCAATATGCGGCTTTGGGAGTTTAAGGAAAGCTTTAAAGAAAGACTAAAGTCAACCAAGGCTCAAGGTATTGAAATGGAGTGCGCCACTTTATTTGCTGCAAGTTATAAAAGAAAATTTACATTAGGATCTCTTTTGTTAGTATCAGACCTTCCATTAAAAGAAGCCAAAACAAAACAGGCCTCAGAGTATATATTCGATACTTTTGCTAAAGAACATGTTGAGCTTGGAGTTAAAATTATTAAAAATGCAGCAGAGATGGTTAAGAAAAAAATAAAAGGGGCCTATTATCGAGATATCAAAAAGGAATGAATTATAATTAGTTAGTTGTTAAGATGTTAATAATTTGACTAGTTTAATTTTGATAATAAAATATCAAAAATCAAAAGCTTAAATGATTTTAAATCAGTATCTTATATTCTCTAAATCGAAATGAAGCCTTTGTAATCAAGTTTTAAAAGATTTAGTTTTAAAGGTTAATTATTTATCTTCATAAGTATTTTATTTTTACAATGTTAGAAAAAAATAATTTCTTTATATTAAATAATATTTTTGATATAATATTACTTAAATACGGTATATTATGGCAGTAGGAGCTATTCAACCAAATTCAAATAATTCTTTTTTAGTGTTTTCAGATGCTTTTAAAGGGTACAGTTTTGACTGGATTAAGTCTTGCTTTCCAGCTTGGCCCAAATCTAAGTTTTCTTCATTGGGGAATTTGGATAGAAGGATAACTGAAGCTCCAGAAAATGCGAATAGAATCTCAAAAGTTTTCCATGCTGTAACGAGGGTTATCGCTTGGGGGTCTTTTGCGGCTCAATTTGGATTATCAAACACAAGTGTAGTAGATCTAGAGAAGCATACTTCTTTAAATACAGGTTTTAATTACGGCTTTATTGGTTTCCCCCTATGTAGTGCAATGGGAGCTATGCAAAGCTTTAATAAGCTCAGCTTTTTTACAAGTGTAAAAGACAAGGAAAGCTTTGATTATCATGTTTCGAATGTCGTACTGGAAATTTTTGCCATTTTAGCTGGTATCTTTTATGTCTTGACAAAGTTTGCAGTTGATGCAGCTGTAGCTTATGGAACCTCTATTTTAATGCTTCCTTTTTATGGAATTAGTTATCTAATTGATTTGGGAAGGACCTCAACTCAAACACAGATGTGTAGAAATTTCAAAAAAGACCTAAAGCAAATAATTAAAAATAAAGATGATTTAAATGATGCTAAGAAGTTGAGAGAAACTCTTGAGTTTTTGCTTGAGAAAATACAGGTAACTGAAGAAGAGAAGAAACTTATTAATAGTGAAGCTGATTTGAACAAAGAGTTAATTAAAAACTCAGAGCTGAGAAGAAAGTGGATAGACAATAAAACAGATGATTTGGTTCTTTCTAAATATATAAAACTGGAAAGAAGAATTGGGGTAAAAGCAGCAAAATCTTTTAGAAAAAATGTAAAAAAGGCGTTGAGTGATTTAAATCAGTTTTTCCCAAATAAAGATTTAGCAAGAGAGCTTGTTAAGACAGTTCACAATGAACTATACATTAAAATTAGAAATAACATAATCATGATTATTTGTAAGATAGCAATAGTTATTGGTGTTACAATAGCAACAATTTCCAGCGGTGGCGGACTTGCTCCAATATTTAAAATTTTATAAATTTCCCACTTTAGTTTGAAAATTATTTTTTAGTATCTGGATAAGTTCTTCTTCGAGCTTTTGGGGGTTCTCTATATTCCTGCTATGAGGTATTTGTTTTTCAATACTCTTTTTTTCTAACTGTTGCTTTACTTGTAGAGTGAATTTGCCAAATTTAATAGATAAAAATTGATTGCTAGATGCAAAAAGCCTGATCTTTGACAGGTGATATAGCCATTTGACTTCTGTTGGACATTTTCCAAACCTATCTTCAATTTCTTTAATCAAGTTATCAAGTTCTAGAAAGTTAATAGCATCCCCAAATCTATGATATAACTCCATGCGAATCGAGGCCTGTTTAATATAACTTTCAGGGATGTTGGCTGGAAATGGAAATTCCATTTTTGTTTCTATAAAAGTTACTGGTTTTTTTTCTTTTAAAGCTGTAACTGTTTTCTTTAAAAGCTTGCAGTAAAGATGGAATCCAATAGCAGAAACTTGGCCTGATTGTTTTACTCCCAAAATATCTCCAGCGCCTCTAATCTGTAAATCTCGCATAGCAATTTTCATTCCTCCACCATACCCACCAGCTTCTACCAAAGCATTTAGTCGCTTCTTTGCAATCTCTGAGATACTTTTGTTTTTTGGGACCAAGAAATATGCGAAGGCAGATTTATTCCACCTACCAACTCTTCCCTTTAACTGATAGAGATCAGCAAGACCGTACGCATCTGAGCGATCAACAATAATTGTATTTGCATTTGGGATATCGATACCACTTTCTATAATTGTAGTAGCTATCAAAATTTGAGCTTGCCCAAGTTTAAAACTATGAAAGGCCTGGTCAATCTCATCACTTGTCATTTGACCATGCACTACAGCAACTTTTGCGCCAGGCAAAAGCTTTTTGATTTTTTCAGCTTGTAGGTAAATAGAGCCTACTCGATTATGAATAAAAAATGCTTGACCTCCTCTTGCAACCTCCCTAAGTAAGGCATTTTTTATGATTTCATCATCTCTTTCTGCAACAATTACTTTAATTGGGAGTCGGTCTTGTGGAGGGGTGTTGATTACTGACATGTCACGAATATTGATAAGAGACATATAGAGCGTTCTAGGAATAGGAGTTGCAGATAATGTCAAACAGTCAACTCCCTTTTTTAGCTTTTTTAAATGTTCTTTTGCCCTTACTCCAAATCTTTGTTCTTCATCTATGATGATAAGGCCTAAGTTATTAAAAGAAACATCTTTTGAAAGTATTCGATGTGTGCCAATCAAAATATCGACTTTATTTTCTTTAACTTTTTGTAAAATGTCCTTGACTTGCTTTGCGGTTTGGAACCTGGAAATAATTTCAATATTAACTGGGTAGTATCCAAAACGCTCCTTGAAATTATCAAAGTGCTGGGAGGCCAAAACAGTTGTTGGGACTAAAATTGCAACTTGTTTCTCTCCATCAATAACTGATTTAAAAGCAGCTCTCATAGCAACTTCTGTTTTTCCATAGCCTACATCTCCACAAAGTAGCCTATCCATAGCCTTTTCAGACATCATGTCTGATTTGATCTCCCTGATTGCAATAAGTTGGTCAGGAGTTTCTATATATGGGAAATCTTCTTCAAACTGGATAAGCGTTTTTGAGTCAGGGCAAAAAACATATCCACCTTCAATTTCTCGCTCTGCATATGTTTCTAATAAATCAGATGCGTAACCTAGAATTTGCTTTTGAGCATTTAATTTGGTTGTTTGCCATTTTTTTGATCCAAGGTTGCTGAGTGTTGGGGAGCTTTCATCAGAACCTATGTATCTATTAACTAAGTGTGATTGGTTTAAGGGAACGTAAAGCTTACTATTTTCAGCGAACTCAATTACCATGAACTCTTTTACTGTTCCATCATGAATTTTTTGTTTTTCTACTCCTAAGTACTTTCCAATTCCACTATGAAAATGGACGACTAAATCATTAGGCTTTAACTCATGGAATTCACTTGCTATAGAGTGGTAAGTATTTCGCCATTTCTGCCTTCTGATTCTCTTCTGGTTGGTAAAATCTGCGTATGAAATTATTGCTGTAGAAATATCAGCAACAACAAAACCTTCACTTAAATATCCATTTATAAAATTATAGCTGAAGCTTGGATCTTTAAGTTTTTCTTTAATGATGGTTTTTTCTCTTTCATTAACAACTAGGAAATCAACATGAAGTTTTTCTTCTGGATGCTCTGTTAAAATCGAATATAGGTCCTCTTTTTTGCTAAAGATAAAAAAATCTGCCAGCGTTAATAGCGGCAAGACTGTCTTTTTTGCTAAAAATTGATGATCAAAAATCTCAAAGCTTATTTTATTAGAGGTCTTATCTAAAGCAACTGTTTTGCTGAGCTCTTCGATTGGAGTTGTAGATAAAAATAATGTGCTATTTGGGGAACTTTTTTCAATGAGCTCATGAAAAGAAAAACTGGCATTTTTTCCTTTTTTTATTTCTTTGAATTGAACGTAAGCATCTTCTATTTTTAGCAAATCTTCATATACAATAAATGTATCAGAGCTTAAATAATCTAAAATGCTTGCGTGTGATTTTGCCTCTTTTAATATTTTATTTTCATTTGCGGGAGTTAATAAGAAACTATCTTTTTTCTCGATTGACTTTTGTCCAATAGGGTCAAAAGTCCGGATGCTTTCAATAGTGTCTCCAAAAAATTCAACGCGATATGGATCAGGTAAGTGAGCTGGGAAAATATCAATAATCCCACCCCTGACAGCGAACTGTCCCTTATCAGAAACAATTGACTCAGGGGTATAGCCCAAATCAACAAAAGTTTTTTCAAGTGAATTAAAATCAACTTCCTGTCCTACCTTATACTGTATAAAAAGTCTTTCGAGATTGTTTATAGGGGGGACTCTTTGGATTAATGATGCATATGGACATAAAATTATGTGAGGCTCATCTTTTAGGGCTATCTTTCTAAGTGTCTCGAAGCGCTTTCCAATAATATCATGACTTGGGAGTATGTCTTCTTCAGGTAATGTCTCCCAGGAGGGAAGCTCTAAAATCTTTCCTTTGAAAAATGAATTTAACGATAAAAAAAGCTTATCATTCTCATTTTGAGCACAAATTACTAGGATATCTTTATTTATTTTAGAAAAAACCTTAGAAATGATAAATGACTTCATCGAAATTGTTAGAGAATCGATGAGGTGGTTTTTATCATTTGAGATATCATTTAAGAATTTTTCGACTTTTGAGTTTTGTAAACTCACTGTTCCTCTAGAAGTTGTTTGATCATAGAAAATGCTTGAGGGATTTGACTAGGGTCTTTTCCTCCAGCCTGTGCTTGGTTTTTCTTCCCGCCGCCACCGCCTTGGATAATTGGCGATATTTTTTTTATAAAGTCATTAGCGAAAATATTTTTTTCGACAAAGTCATCACTTACTTTTATTAAAAACTGGCATCGATCTTGTACTTTTAGCGCAATTGCCAAAACGCCAGATTTAAGCTCTCCCATAATTTCATTAGCAAACACCTGTAACTGCTCTGAGTCAAGCGATGTTTCAACGGCAATAAATGGAATGCCTTTTACCTTTTCTACTTGTTTAAGGGCATTTACTACCTGGCGTTTGATATCAAGCTCTTTGAAGTGTTTATTTTCTTTTGTGAGACTTTGGTTGCTTTCTAACAAACTGTCAACTCGAGCAATTATTTTTGACTCATCTGTTTTTAGCGTTGTAGCAATTGAATCGATAAAATCTTGTTTTTCATAAACAAATTGCTCAGCATAAAATCCTGTTACAGCTTCAATCCTTCTTACTCCAGCAGCTATTCCCATTTCTTTAGTGATCTTAAAAAGCCCAATTTCTCCTAAAAAATTGACATGAGTCCCACCGCAAAGTTCTTTTGAAAAGTCTATATCAATAACTCTTACTGTGTCGGAATATTTTTCTCCAAAAATTTGCGTGATGTCCGGTCTACTTTGAGCTTCCGTGTATGGAATTTCATAAATATTAACTTTTTGATTTAAGCGTATTTTTTTATTAACAAGGAGCTCTATCTCTTTTATCTCTTTTTTAGTTAAAGGAGCATGATGGTTAAAGTCGAACCTCAAACGTAGATCTTCTACTAATGAGCCTGCTTGGGTAATGTGTTCTCCCAATACCTGCTTGAGAGCAAACTGCAATAGGTGGGTTGCCGTGTGGTTTTTTGCTGTGTCGTTTCTTCTTGTAGTGTCAATATAGGCCCTACATTTTGAGTTTGATGTGATTTCACCTTTTTCTAAAAACCCAGAGTGGATAATTATCCCAGGATAAGGGCTTATGCAGTTTGTAACCTGAAATGTAAAGTCTTCTCCACTGATTTCACCTTTGTCAGTTACTTGTCCTCCCATCTCTGCGTAAAAGGGGGTTTGATCTAAGATTAATGAGGCCTTCTGTCCTTCTTGCAGTTTTTCGACAACTTGATCATTTGTGATGATTTTTAAGATGTTTGCGCTACAATCAGTTTCTTCATAGCCGACAAACTTTGTATTTACTAACTTATTTGAAAGGTCTTTAAAAATTGAATGCTCATAATGTTCACTTTTTGACTTTTGAGACTTCCTTGACAGTTCTTTAGCTTTTTGCTCCAGTTCCTCGTATGTTTTTAAATCAACGCTCTTTTGATTGTCCTTTGCAATTAATAATATCTCTTCTATTGGAAACCCATAAGTATCTTTCAATAAAAAGGCGTCATCTCCAGAAATTGTTTTATCAGCTTTTTCTATGATTTTTTGAAAAATATTTCCACCGCGCTCCAGCGTTCTTAAAAAAGAAATCTCTTCTGTCTCTATCACATCTTGAATTCTAGTTTCAGAAACTGCCAGCTCACTAAAATTATCTCCCATTATCTCAACTAAAGTAGGAACTAGTGATGCTAAGAAAGGTTTTTTTAATCCAAGGGTCTTTCCATATCGAACAGCCCTTCGTAAAATTTTTCGAAGGACATATCCTCTTTCAATATTAGAAGGGATCACTCCGTCTGCTATTGCAAAAGATAGTGAGCGCAAGTGATCTGCAATTACATGAAAGGCAGGAGTATGTATATCATTTTCATTATATTTGATCTTTGTGAGACTTTCAGTTTTTTTTATGATGGCTTGAAGGATATCAGTTTGGAAGACGTTGTCACACCCAAGTTTTAATGTTAGGACTCTTTCGAGGCCAGCCCCTGTGTCGATGCTTTTTTTTGGTAATGGTTCAAGTGTGCCATCTTCTTTTTGGTCAAGTTCCATAAAGACAAGATTCCAAAACTCTAAGTACCTTTCACCATCTTTATCATCTAGTGGCGATGGAGCATCTGAATATTTAGGTCCTTTATCGTATAAAAGCTCTGAGCATGGTCCACATGGACCAGTCTTTCCCATTGACCAGAAATTGTCTTTGGTTCCCATCCTAACAATTCTACTTTCGGGTAGGTGAGCTTTCCAGAGTTCAAATGCCTCGTCGTCATCTTCAAATACAGTTGCCCATAAAAACTTCGGATCAAACTCAAATACATTAGTAGTGACTTCAAATGCATACTTAATCGCTTCTTTTTTGAAATAGTCTCCAAAGGAAAAGTTGCCAAGCATTTCGAAAAAAGTAAGATGCCTCTTGGTATGGCCTACATTTTCTAAGTCATTATGTTTACCACCTACTCGAATGCACTTTTGTGTAGTTGTAGCTCTCTTATAGCTTCTTTCTCCCTTTCCTAGAAAAACATCTTTAAATTGATTCATACCAGCATTAACAAATAATAACGTGGCATCATCAATTGGGCAAACTGAAGAAGATGGAACTACTCGATGGCCATTTTTCTCAAAGTATTTTAAAAATTTGTTTCTTATAGTCGTTGATAACATATGACACCTCACCAGCCAAATAGGTTAATCTACTCCAACTGCCTTGTCAAATATTTTCATCACCAAATTAGTGGTTATTTTTTAGATCAAATTCTTAGAAATTCTAGAAAAAAATTGGGAGTACTAAATCAGAGATCGTGCAATATTTATTGAAACTATCTTCAGCTGCAAGAATTCCAGTCTTGAAAAAAGTTTTCTTCAGTTTTTGGCCACTGTCCTTCTAAAAAATCTCGGAAAGGTACAGGAATAAACCCTTCATTGTTTTAATTTAGATTTAGGATTGTTTCCAGGATATCATTAGAAATTGTAAGTGGTTTAAATAGCTGATCTTAAAAGAAATACACATGCTAGTAGTATGGTTTTAGAAAAACAAACAAAGGCATTCAAGATGTTGCTTTTTAATTTAATATTATTTTTTAAGTCTTATGCAAAAAAAATCTTATGAGATATAAAAAATGTCGCAGATTAAAAAACAAAAAAACTCAGATCAGGGTTTTTATCAAGTATCTTGAACTTTGATATTAAAGATAGAGGTGTTCAGACTCAAGGCTATCCTCGAGAAAAAGATAATCAATTATTATTTTGTTTCTAGCATTCTTTTCACAGGAAGTTTGATCAATACTTTTTAGTTCTTTATATTGAGCTACAAAAACCTCATCGATTTTGTCGCATCTGCTGTCAAAACACTCATTAGGCGTCTCAGATTGCAAAATATCTTTGAACTCAGGCTTATCCTCTAGATTGCGATATGCAAAACTCAAATATTTATCAGCATCTTCATTGTTTCCTAGTTTATTATGTATTTTAGCTATTTCCATGTAAAATTTTGATCTTATAACATCATCATCACTGATAAATGATTCTATGCTTTTAAGCGTTTCTAAACATTTTTGTATATTTTCAGCATCATTCATTTTTACGTAGATTTTTATAATAGCTAAATAAACTTTAGCCCAAATTATTAATTCAAAATGTTGGTTATCAATTATGGCTTTCATTTTCTGTAAAGCTTCTTTAGCTTCTTCATGTTTCCCCACTTTAAAAAAAAAGATGGCTTGTCTTTTTAGTACTTCTAACTCGGGCAACTCTTCAGGGTAGTTAAAAAAAAATCTCTTAAAGTGCAGCTGAAGTCTCTTTTCAAATTGTTTTATTTCTTCAGAACAATATTCATCTAGCAGGTCATTATATGCTGTAATCTGCCTTTCTAGAGTTAAAGCATATGGATATTCTTTAAAATTCTTTGAAATTTTATGGATATTAAGAAGTAAACTGGATGATAATTTTTTATCAGATAAGGGATTATTTGTTGCAATATAAGATGCTGCTAAAAGAATGTTAACTCCGGTATATGAATCTTCAAAAGAGCAAATTAAGTCAATAATTTTTAAAGGAACTTCATATGAGAATAATAAGATAGAGCTATCATGCAAGTTTGGTATAGTATAATTACATTGATTTGAGGAAGAGATCATAGCAGAGCTTGTCATATATGCCTCATTAATTTTTTATTAAAACAGGGCAGCTTAGAGCAAATAGAATTTTCTGAAATCAAAAATTTTATTTTTTTTATTAAAACTTAAAAAATATTCTTAAGTCCTTCAAGCTGGAAACTCGGAATTCACTTGAATGATTTTTTAATAAACGATAATTTGTTCATTTAGTTCATTGGAGTTTGAAAAAAAATGGATGATTCCCAAAAAAAGAATTTAGAAAAAATTGCAAACACGATTCGAATTTTATCAATGGACGCCGTCCAAAAGGCTAATTCAGGACACCCAGGGCTTCCTTTGGGCTGCGCAGAAATAGGCGCATACTTGTATGGCCATGGACTAAGGCACAACCCTAAAAATTCTCATTGGGCCAATCGCGACCGATTAGTGCTTTCTGCTGGGCATGGGTCAATGTGGCTTTATTCCTGCCTTCATCTGGCCGGATTTAATTTGTCATTAGAAGATATTAAGAACTTTAGACAATTGCATTCAAAAACTCCAGGACATCCGGAGCATGGAGAGACAGATGGGGTTGAAGTTACTAGCGGTCCACTAGGACAAGGACTAGCAAATGCAGTAGGTCTTGCACTAGGGCATAAAATTTTAGCTAAAAAATTCAATACTGATGAATTTACTATCTTTGACAATAAAATTTTCTGCCTTGCAAGTGATGGTGATATTATGGAAGGGGTTGCTTCTGAGGCATCTTCTTTAGCTGGACATTGGAAGCTTAACAACTTAATTGTATTCTATGATTGTAATAATATTTGCTTAGATGGTCCAACTTTCGAGTGTTTGACCGAAGATACAAAGGCAAGATATCGTGCATACGGATTTGATGTATACGAAATCGATGCATATGATTTTGAAGCCATCGATAAATTAATGATCTCAATTAGAGACAAGCAAGATAGCCCTGTTTTTATTTTAGCTCATACTATTATAGGCAAGGGGGCTCCTACTAAAGCTGATACACACAAGGCACATGGTTCTCCTTTAGGTGAAGATGAAATCAAAGCTACTAAAGAAGCTCTTGGGTTACCTCAGGAAGAGTTTTATATCCCACAGCAGGTGATCGATTATTTCAGTCAAAAATTACAAAAAGACAAAGAAGTTGAAGAAAAATGGGCTGATACTTTTAGACAGTGGTCAAAAGCAAATCCTGAGCTTTTCAAAGAATATCAAAATATGAATGTTCAGAATATGCCTGCAGACTTGGAGTCAGCTTTATCTGAGCTTACTATAAAAACTCCAATAGCAACAAGGGATTCTTCCAATGCAGTTTTAAATCTTTTAGCCGACAAGCTCCCAGGACTTTATGGAGGATCTGCTGATTTATCTTCATCAGATAAGACCATGATGAAAAACTATGGAGTTATTGAACCTGGAAAATTTGCAGGAAGGAATATCAAGTTTGGAGTAAGAGAATTCGGAATGGGTGCCATAATGAATGGCATGTCTCGTATCAATCTTATAAGGCCATATTGTGGGACCTTCTTAACATTTTCTGATTATATGCGTAACTCTATTCGTTTAGCTGCACTTTCTAGATACACTACTATTTATCAATTTACTCATGATTCTATTTTTTTAGGAGAAGATGGCCCAACCCATCAGCCGATTGAACATTTAGCGTCGCTTAGAGCTATGCCAAATTTACATGTATTTAGACCTGCTGACAACAATGAAGTTAAAATGTCTTGGCTTGCTGCTTTAAAATACAAAGGCCCTAGTGCAATTATCTTATCAAGGCAAAAGCTACCTGAATTAGAAGAGACAAAGAAATCTTTAAAAGATGGGGTAGAAAGAGGGGCTTATATCGTTAAAAAAGAAAATAAAAAGCCAGATTTTACCTTGATGGCTACAGGATCTGAGCTATCACTTGCGCTAGATGTAGCAGATAGCTTGGAAAAGCTTGGGAAAGATGTAAGAGTAATTTCTTTTGTTTGTTGGGAACTTTTTGAAGCTCAAGAAAAAAGCTATAAAGAGAGCCTTCTTAAAGGCGACTTGGGTAAAAGGGTTTGTATAGAAGCTGGAGTTGACTTGGGTTGGCATAAATATATCGGGTCAGATGGAGTAGCTATTTGTATGGAAACCTTTGGATTGTCTGCGCCAGCGTCTGATTTAGCCAAGGAATTTGGGTTTACAGTAGATGAAATTGTACAAAGGTTAATTTCTTCTTGAGATCGTCAATTTTTTTAGATGCACTTAATCGAAAAAATAAATCAAAAAAATTTCCAGTTTGGATTATGCGCCAAGCTGGTAGATATTTGCCAAACTATCAAAAGTTTCGTCAAAAATATCCCTTAAAAAGTCTTTTTACTGATCCAGAATTGGCATCAAAAGTTACCATGATGCCATTTGAATATCTAAGCTTAGATGCTGCTATCGTTTTTTGGGATATCTTACTTATAGCAGAGCCATTAGGTTATAACATTGTTTATAATGAAAACAAACCTCCTTTAGCCATAGAAAAAAGTGAAAATTATATCAAAGATTTTGAGTATCTTTATGCAAATATTTGTGAAATAAAAAAAGTTTGCAAGCTTCCACTAATTGGGTTTTGTGGAGGACCTTTTACTGTTTTGAGTTTCTTGTTGAAAGACCTCAAAAAGCAAATATATCAAAACCCAAAAATTGTTCATGAAAAGTTAAATGAAATAACAAATATCACAATAGAAAATTTAAAAGGGCAAATAAAATCAGGGGTTGATGCAATTCAGATTTTTGAGTCATCAGTTCACATGTTATCTTCTGACTTGATAGAGCAGTTTAGTATCTATTACTTGAATAAGATACTGAAGGAACTTAAGTGCCCAACCATTGTTTTTGGGATGGGAATTTCTCAACATATAGATAAGTATAGCAATTTACCTTGTAATGCAATGGGATTGGACTGGAGGCTAGAAATAGATAGAGCAAAAAAAATGTTACCTCCTAACTTAGCGATTCAGGGATGCTTTGATCCAAGCTTGTTATTTGCTTCTAAAGAACAGATTAAATTAACTGTAGAAAAAACTTTAAAAAAAATGAAAGACGATCCAGGATGGATAATTAATTTGGGGCATGGGATTTTGCCAGATACTCCCATTGACTCTGTGAAATTTTTTATCGAAATAGTAAATAGCTATGACAGATTTTCCAGTGAGGATATTTGAAAAATATGATATTCCTGTCCCGAGATACACAAGCTATCCAACAGCTGTTCAATTTAAGTCACTAAGTTCTTCTGATTATAAAGTAAAATTAAAATTTTTAGACCAAGAAAAAAGAAATCTTTCTATTTACGTTCATATTCCATTTTGCAGATCGATATGTCTTTTTTGTGGGTGTTCTGTTGTATTAAACAGAAAAGATGAAAAACAACAGAAATATGTGGAATGTCTATTACAAGAAATTAAGCTACTAGGTTCTTTTTTACAAAAAAAACACTCTCTTAAGCAACTGCATTTTGGTGGGGGTACTCCTACAAATCTGACTGATCTTCAGTTTTCCGAAATTATTGCAGCTTTAAAAAGGTATATAGTTTTTAGTCAAGACATTGAAATGTCAATTGAGATTGACCCAAGAAATATCATGAAAGACTGTGGAAAAAAGCTAAGGGTTTTAAAGCAGTTGGGTTTTAACAGAGTGAGCTTTGGAGTACAAGATACTGATTTACAGGTGCAAGAAGCAGTTAGAAGAAGACAGACCAAGCAGATGACTGTGCAGACTTTCAGATGGGCAAAGGATTTGGGTTTTGAGGGGATTAATTTAGATTTAATTTATGGACTTCCCAAACAAACAAAAGAAACCTTTAAAAAGACAGTAGAATGTATTTTAGCTATGAGGCCAGATCGCATTGCTTTATTTTCCTATGCAAAAATTCCTTGGCTGAAACCTCATCAAAAGGCAATAAAAGAAATCCATTTGCCTTCTCAAAGTGAGAAATTTGCAATTTATAGATATGCAAGAAAAGCCTTTGTTGAAAGTGGATATATTTCGATAGGGATGGATCATTTTGCTTTGCCTGAGGATTCACTTTCAAAAGCATTTTTTACAAAGTCGCTGGACCGAAACTTTCAGGGATATAGTCTGTCCGTTGCAAGCGATATGATTGGTCTTGGAATGAGCTCGATCGGTTATGTGCAAGGTGGATACTTTCAAAATGAAAGAGATCTTGAGGCTTATCAAGATAAAGTATTAAAAAATGAACTGCCAATTTTTAGAGGATATATATTAAATGATGATGATCACATCCATAAATGGGTTATAAAAAAAATGATGTGTGATTTTGAAGTTAATAAGTTAGAGTTTAATAGATTGTTTAATAAAAAATTTGATCAGTACTTCAATAAATTGGAAGAAAAGATAAAAGTTTTAGAAGATGAAGGTCTTATTTACTTCGATGATAAGCGTATTGTTGCTACAAAGCAAGGCGAGTTATTTATAAGAATCATAGCGTCTACTTTTGATCAATATTATGAATATAAACTAAACCAATACTCTAGGTCGGTTTGAGAAAAAAAGTTGCAATTATTGGTGGCGGTATCTCAGGCCTGAGTGCAGCCTGGTACCTGTCAAAGCATAACTATGATATATGGGTTTTTGAAAAAAACAGTAAACTTGGCGGATGGATAGACACAAGCGCAAAAGAATTTTTCTTTGAAAAAGGCCCAAGGAGCTTTAGCTCTCAAAGATCTTCTAACTTGTTATCTCTTATTGAGGATCTAGGATTGTCTTCTGATATTATATACTCTGGAAACGATGCTAGAAATCGCTATTTATACATTGATAAAAAGCTGCAAAAAATTCCAACTTCATTTTTGCCGTTTCTATTTTCAAAATTGACTAGAAAACATGCAGCTACTTTATTTAAAGAACTTTTTAAGCAAAGCAAAAACTTAAATGATGAAACTATTTTTTCTTTTGTTGAGAGAAGATTTAATAAAGAAATTGCCTTGAAATTTTTTGATCCGATTACTACGGGGATATATGGAGGAGATATCCATTTATTGTCAGTTCGTTCATGCTTTCCATACTTATATGAGCTAGAACAAAAATATGGATCTATAATTAAAGGAATGCTTTTCCAAAAAAAAACCAAGAAAAAAAATACTAAAGGTCCACTTTTTACTCTCAAAAAAGGGATGTCTCAGCTTTTATATAAAATATCAGAAGAAGAAAATATTCACTTAGTTTTAGCCACTTCAGTAGAAAAGGCCTCACAGGAAGGTGAAAAAGTCATACTACAGACTAAAAATGCTAGATTAGAATTTGACCTTGCTATTGTTGCTACTCCTTTTCATGAGCTTAAATCCTTATTCCCCAGTTTGCCACTAGATGGTAGATCGATTCCATATAATAACTTAACAACAGTTAATGTTGGGATTAACAAATCAAACCTTTTAATGAATGGCTTTGGATACTTGGTCCCTAGAATAGAGGGGGAGAGGCTGTTAGGAGTTATTTTTGATTCTAATATTTTTAAAGAACAAAATAAGGAAAATCAAACAAGGCTCACTATAATCACCGAGGAGGACTTTTCAAATAATAAATTAAATAAATTTGTTGAAGATGTCTTAAAAAGGCATTTAAATATTACAGATATTCCAGCTCATATATCATATTTACGATGTAAAAATGCCATTCCTCAATACTACCTCAGCCATAAAGAAAAAATTTTAAACATAAAAGATTATTTCATGAGAAACTATTCAAAAATTTTGTTTACTGGAAATTACCTTGAGAACGTTTCTGTTGATGGTTGTATTAATAAATCAAAACAAACTGCAAATAAAGTTGAAAATTATTTCTAATTATAGTATAATAATTTGTACGGGTTAATATTAATTAATAACAAAAAGAGAGAAATATGAGTTTAGTTTATCTTTCCTCCAAAGAAGATCAATCTTTATTTGATCTAATAAAAAAATATCGCTTTCAATTAAGCGATCCTAAACTCACTTTGTCTGATCTAAATCAAATGGCAGACCATTTGGCCGTAGTTTTGCAAAATGAAACGAATTCAAAAGTAATTGCTGGTGAAATGTCTGCCTTCTTTGGCGAAATTGAGAGTAAAGAAAACCAAAGAAGGGGTGAAGATCAGAATCTCTTAACATTTATTCATCAGCTTGGCTTTGAGGTAAAACAGTTAAAATTACAAATAGATATTCTTCCTCCATCTATTATTGAAGCCAAGTTGGATGAGCTTAATGATTGGCATAAATCACTTTGTGGTCATAATGCTTTTCAAAATGATTTTTTTCAAAAAGAACTCGACTATCTTGAAGATATATTAGAGGATTTATATTTTAACTTTCATTTTCCGATAGTTGCAATTCTAGAAAAATCAAATGATCAGAAAGTTATGCAGTACCTCAAAGATGCCAGAGCTTATTTTTTTGCTAAAAATGATGATTTTTTATTTCCTAAAGAAGATCTAATAGAGTTTTTAGGTAAAAAAGGTATCAAGCATTTAAGCAAAGAAAAAGACCGCCACTTTGTAACACAAATAATATTAGAGCGCCTTCAAGATACAATTGGATGATGTTCTTCTTGTAATCGATCTCCAAAACAGTATCCGAATCGCTTCAAATTAGAATTATTTAAGTCACTTGGGTTACACTTGTAAACCGTTCTATCAGAGGCATACCCTATAAAAAAAAGACACTGATTCTCTTTTTGCAATGAACTTAAGTCAAATGTCCTATGTGGGTTTACGAAAACTACATTTGCAAATTGCATTGGAGCTTGAAAATTTTCTGAGTAGTCAAGTGTAGTACTATGATCTAGACGGATTATTGCGATACACTTTAGATTTTGAAAAGAGAAATATTCTTCAAGGGAATCACTTTCTTTGAAAAAATTATTTGAAGAATACACTTGGTCAAAAGCTAACTGTAAGTATTTTGCTCCTGTCAGATCTTTTGCAATGTGAGCTAAATTCGAATTTTTTGAAATTTTTTGAAATAAAAAATCATTTCTAAACAGATCTCGACCTGTTTTATAAATGCTGTTTGAACTGGTGGTATCTATAATTTTAGGTAGCTTGTTTTTAGCTTCTTCTAGAAGGTTCTGGTCAATCACTTCCTCAAATTCAATGAATCCGTGTTCTAGATAATAATTAATATGTTGGTTTGCTATCGTATAACGCATGTATAAATCTCTTTTAGTCTATTAAGTGCTATTTCAATATCTTTTTTAGGCGCAAAAGCTGAGAATCGGACGTAACCTTCGCCGCAACTACCAAAACCAGCTCCGGGAATGGAAATGATTTTAGCTTTAGTTAAAAGTTCATCAAAGAACTCCCAAGAACTGCTTGGGGATTTCACAAAGACATAAGGGGCATCCACTCCGCCATAGAAAGTCAAACCAAGCGATCTAAGTCCCTCTGTTAGAGTTTTCATTTGGTCAATATATTCTAAGAGAAGTTTGTTGATGCTTTGTTTGCCTTCAGTGCTATAAATAGCTAAGGCACCCATTTGGATTGGGTAGGGGACTCCACCAAATTTAGTTTCGCATCTTCTGATCCAATATTCTCTGATGGGGATATTTTGAATTTTAAGCTCGCTTGGGATTACAGTGTAAGAGCATCTAAGCCCAGTAAATCCGGCTTTCTTTGAAAATGAGCGAACTTCAATCGCACATTTTTTAGCTCCTTCAATTTCATAAATTGAATGGGGAGTATTTTTAGTAGTAATAAATGCTTCATATGCTCCATCAAAGATAATTACAGCATCATTTTGAATGGCATAGTCCACCCATTTTTTTAGCTCATCATGTGTAAGGGCAGTTCCTGTTGGATTGTTTGGGGAGCAAAGATAAATCAAATCAACTGGAAAATCTGGTATCTTTGGGTAAAAATTATTTTTCTCTTCACATGGAAGGTAGACTATTTTTTGATATTTTTCATCTTGAAAAAGGCCTGTTCTTCCTGCCATTACATTTGAATCGACATAAACTGGATAAGTTGGATCGCAGATTGCTACTTTTGAATTTATGTCGAATAATTCTTGGATATTTGCTATGTCGCATTTTGCGCCATTAGAAACGAAGATATCATCTTCAACTATACCAAGATTTAAGTAGTCATTTTCAGCAATTGCTTTTCTTAAAGCTGAAAATCCAACTGATGGCCCATATCTTGCTTTTGAAACGTCGTGTTCAAGTTCTAGTGTTGCCTCTACAATTGCTTTAACAATGGGACTTGGTAAAGGCTTGGTTATGTCCCCGATTCCTAAATTTATAAGTTCTGCATCAGGATCAATGGCTTTTAAATCACTTACTTTTTTCTCAATTTGTGGAAAAAGATATGAAGATGCAAGCTTTGCAAAATGAGAATTAAGTTTAACCATAGACTAACCACCCAAAAATGTGATAATTTTAATTGAGTTATTTTAGAGGATTATAATCTTTTGCAACTATTAAAAACACTTATAAGCGCTAAGAAAAAGATAGAAGAGAAAATCGGCTACACTTTTAAAAGTGAAAAGTTATTTAGTCAAATTTTTATTCACAAGTCATATCATAATGAAAACCCTGAACTTGAGATTTCACATAATGAAAGGTTAGAGTTTTTAGGAGATTCGGTCTTAGGGTTGATTATGGCGGAGGTTTTATTTGAGCTTTTACCTGAAGTAGATGAAGGTATTTTATCTGCTCATTTAGCTAACTTGGTGAATGCTAAATTTTGTTTGTCTTACTTTCAAAAATTAGGACTACAAGATTACCTAATCTTGGGGAGGGGGGAATCGAAAAGCACAAATAAGGGAAGAAATACTATTTTGGCAGATGCTTTTGAAGCATTAATCGCAGGAATTTATTTAGATAGCAACCTCGAGGTTGTAAAGAACTTTTTTCATAAAAATTTTAAAGAAGATGTTATTAGCTACATAAAATCGCCTGCAAGAAATTATAAGGCTGACTTTCAGGATTTTTCTCAAAAGCATTTTCAAAAACTTCCTAAATACAAATTAACTTCTGAGACAGGGCCTGCTCACGAAAGGACATTTTTTATGGAAGTTTATATAGGTGATAAAAAATTTGGGGGGGGATCTGGCGGTTCTAAAAAAGAAGCTGAACAGATCGCAGCAAAAGATGCCCTTAAAAAACTCAAGGATAAATGATGAAACAGAAAGTAGTGTGGGAATGTGCTGAGTGTGCTCATCAGCAGTCAAAATGGACTGGAAGTTGTAGTAGATGCCATAATTGGAATACTTTTGTGGAGCTTACTGTAGATAAAGGGGCAAAGTTTGTCGGTCAAACTGAAGAGATATCAGCTAAGCCTGTTAGAATATCTGAGATAAACCCCACAAGCTTTCAGAGAAAATCTGTTCAGATGCAGGAAGTTGACAGAGTTTTAGGCGGGGGGATTGTTGATGGTTCTTTAACACTAGTTGGAGGAGAACCGGGTATTGGCAAGTCAACATTGCTATTACAGCTAGCATATGGATTGGGATCTCAAAACTTGAAGGTGCTGTATGTTTGTGCAGAAGAATCAGTGGAACAGACTTCACTAAGAGCTAAACGACTTGATTTGCACCATGAAAATATCTACCTTTTAAGTGAGTCAAATTTTTATTTTGTTAAACAACAAATTACTAAAATTAAGCCAAATGTTCTGATTTTAGACTCGATTCAGGTTTTATATAAACCTGAGCTAAATTCTTCTCAAGGTTCAGTTGTCCAGGTGCGTGAAATTGCAAGCGAATGCATGCAGCTTGCTAAAAAAAATAAGATTACAACTTTTTTAATCGGACATGTCACAAAGTCAGGAGAGATAGCTGGGCCAAGGGTTTTAGAGCATTTAGTAGATACTGTTTTAGAATTTGAAGGGGACAGGCAACATGGATTTAGGATGCTTAGATCTATTAAAAATCGTTTTGGCCCAACTGATGATGTTGCTATTTTCAAAATGAGAGAAAAGGGGTTAAAGCAAATTATAAACCCATCTGAAATTTTTCTAGAGCATCGACAAGAAAAAATTGCCGGTTGTGCTACTACAGCAACACTGGAAGGAGCCAGATCTTTTTTACTCGAGGTCCAAGCCCTGGTAACTGTTAGTGCTTTTTCATCTGCAACAAGAAGATCAACTGGGATCGACCAAAATAGGTTAGCATTGCTTTTGGCAGTTCTAGAAAAAAGAATTAATCTGCAAATGCATAGATGTGATGTATTTGTATCAGTTGCAGGCGGCATGAAAATCCAAGAACCTGCAATAGACCTTGCGATTCTTTTGGCGATAGCTTCATCATTTCAAGAAAAGCCCATCGAATCAAATGTGGCTATAGTAGGTGAAGTAGGTCTAGCTGGGGAGGTAAGAGCCATTCCTAGAATAGAGACTAGGATTAAAGAAGCCATTTTAATGGGATTTAAAAAATTCATCATCCCTAAAAGAAATTTCAAGGGTCTGGAGCAAAAATTTTTTGATCAAATAGAAATAGTTGGAGTTAATTTAGTAGATGAAGCAATTGCTGAGTTGTTGCCATGATAATAGATATAGCAGCTAGATCATCTAACTTATCTATTAAACAAGTAGCAGAAGTTATTAGTCTGATGTCAGAGCTATATCCAAACATTTCGTTCAAAACCCACTTCATAGAGACAAAAGGAGATAAGGATAAAAAGCAGTCATTGAGAGATTTAGACAAAACAGATTTTTTCACGCATGAAATTGATCACTTTATATTAAATAAAAAAAACTACATTGGGGTTCATTCAGCTAAAGATCTACCTGACCCCATCCATAAAGATCTGAAGGTAGTAGCTTTTACAAAGTGCTTGGATTCTAGAGATTCAATTGTAACGAATAAAGAAGTCTCTTTTTTTGAATTAAAGAAAGGCTCTGTAGTTGCAACATCAAGTTATCGACGAGAAATGATGGTAAAATCACTTAGGAGTGATTTAAAATTTATAGATATCAGAGGGACTATTGAAGAGCGCTTAAAAGTATTAGAAAGTAAAAAAGTTGATGGAGTAGTTATAGCAGAAGCTGCTTTGATTAGACTTAATCTTACTCATTTAAATCGGGTCATCCTGGATTCAGAAACTGTACAAGGCCAAGGTCAGCTAGCTGTGATTGCAAACAAAGATGATAAAGAAATGGAGGATATATTTAGCTTGATTAACTATGGTCTTGTAAATTGAAGACATTATATCTTGGTCTAAACTTTGAGAACTTTGATAAGAAAGAAAAAGCTTATCATTATCCAATTATAAAGATAGTTCCGAAGGTAAAATATCTTAGAAGATGTTTAGAAGATCTTCCAATAGTTACTCATTGTATTTTTACATCGCCGCGTTCTGTAAGTATTCTTTGTGATTATTTACTAAATGCAGACAAACTTCACTTTTTGAAAAATAAATTCATAATAACAATTGGGAAATCTACCCAAAGAACACTAGCTAGTTATAACATTAATTCAACTATTCCTAAAATATCAACGCAAGAAGGCATAATTGAGCTCTTAAAAAGTATGCCTTTAGAAAATAGCCTTTTTTTTATTCCAAGATCTTCCATAGCAAGAAAAAAAATAGATCATTTTTTTGATAGGAAAAGAATTAGTTATGTAACTTTAGATATTTATGACACGCGTATCAACCGCAAGCTAAAAAAAATAGACCTAAATGATTTTGAAGAGGTGTTCTTTACAAGTCCTTCTACAGTTGAGGCTTTTTTTGAAATATTTAAAAGCATCCCAACACACTTAATATTTAAGGCGATCGGACCTGTTACAAAGCAAGTAATGGAAAAACACTTAATGTGATGCCTAACAGGCTTATTTTCAATTGACCTTATCCAGTAACTTTAAAAAATATTTTTTTTCTAAAACCCTCCAAGCAGTAAAAATTGCTTGGAGGGTTTCTGTATAACCGTCGATTGTTGGTTTTAACTATAATATCGACCTTACTTATAGTTAATAATTTCTAGTCTATTCAAGATTTAAGATATGTTCTTAAGCAGCTCCAATACTTCAAAAGCAACTTTTTGAGTAGTTGCAGAAATTGGTGTTTTAGAACTTTTTGGCATATCTTCTGGCATTACAGGTGCTGGTGTATTAGATGGGTCAAAATTTACTAACATACTTAACTCTCCTTATTAAAAATTTAAATAATAGGTGAGAATTCTTTAATATAATTACTTTTTTGTAAACTTAAATAATTATTTTAAATAATAAGGTTGCTGATTAGAGCAATTATAAAAATAATTCCAAGGATCCCTAATGTAGGATATAAGTAATATTTTTTCCTATGTTTAAGGGATTGAATAAGCATTTTCTTTTTTAAGTAAATAAAAACAAGCAAACTTGGAGTTCCAATCAAGGCCATCAAACCAAAAACTAAAAAAGGGTTTGTTACCATTTTTAAAATTCCATATCTATAAGCTTTTCCAAGAATTAAAAATGTAATAACGGCCAAAATGTGTATTGAAAGACTTGCCTTTTTGTTACTAGAAAATTTAGTGGCAAAAATAAAATAAGTTGGAACCATTATTCCAATGATTAGAGTCAAAGTTATAAGTTCATTGTTCATATTAACTCCGAATTAAGATGAAAAACGCCTTTAATTTTTTATTTTTCTCCAAATGGATTTAAGAAGCTTAAAAGTGTATTTTAAGTCTACAAAAAATGAAAAAACAAAAGCTGATACTATGATAAATATTTTAAAGTTCATTGTTTAAAGCAAAGGTATAAAAAGAGAAAAAGCATTGTCTTTTGATGGAGGAAATCTATGGATTAGTTCTGCACTTCTCCACGCGCTAAATCTCCGATTAATTTAATTTTCAATTTCTTAAAAGTGCTGAGAGATTTACATGTATTAAATTTTTTGTAAATGATAATTGTTTTTAAGATGATTGAAAGCAGGGAGAAATCCCTGCTTAAAGTAACTACTTCTTCGTCATATCTTTTCAAAAACCAAAGAAGTAACTTTTTTTAATTTTTAAAAAAAATCACGTTGGTTGTGCTAGGCATATTACTTACCTAAAGCTAGCTAGACTCGTTTCATCTTTCGATGCTATAGTAGCTTTTTGAAGAGCAAATGCATCTAATGCTAGTTTCTTAATGGTAGTATTTTGACCCCCTGGGTTTACTGGATCATCCATTTGGTTTAGATCAAATGAATGAGCTGGTCTACAAATAGTATCATAATCTATCGGGAATGCCATACTTAACCTCTATTTAATTATTCAAGGTGGTTGTTTAACTTTTCAATGTATAAAAAGTTATTGGAATTGTGCACGTGCTAAATTTTTTGTAAACGTTAAATTAATTTTAATTTGAACTCTTTGGAGATATCTCAAAAAGGGTATTCAAAAAAAGAGAGCACGCCTATCATCTAACAAAAACTAAATGGAGAAATCGTTATGCAACAAACAAACTATCAACTTCCTGACTTGCCATATGATTTTAATGCATTAGAGCCGGTAATTTCAGCTGAAATAATGGAACTTCATTATTCAAAGCATCATAAAACATATGTGACAAAGCTAAATGAGGCATTAGAAAAATACCATGAAGCAGAATCTAAAAATGATGTGTCAAATATGATTGCTTTGCAAAATGCTATTAAATTTAATGGTGGTGGGCATATAAACCATAGTATTTTTTGGACAATTCTTTGTCCAAAGTCTCAAGCTAAGGGAGCTCCTTCTGGAAAACTTTCAGATGCAATAAAAAAAGATTTTGGCTCTTTTGAGGAGTTTAAAAAGAAATTTAACGATAAAACAGTAGCAATCCAAGGCTCAGGCTGGGGATGGCTTGGATATAATAAAAACATGAAAGAGCTTCAAATTGCAACTTGTGCTAACCAAGACCCATTAAGTACTACAGGACTTATCCCATTGTTTGGTATAGATGTGTGGGAACATGCTTATTATTTACAATACAAGAATGTAAGACCTGATTACGTAAATGCCATATGGGAAATTTTTAACTGGGAAGAAATAGAGAAAAAATTTGACCTTGCGTCAAATTAATTTTAAAAAAGTCTATGAGCGCTATTTTGGCGCTCATTCAAATTAAATTTTTCAACAAAGTTTTGAATTTTAAAGTAGCAAAAGTTTTGAATCTCTAGGGTATTTCATATCTATAGCTAAAAATTTTAATTTATAAATTAAATTATTTAAGAATAGAAGCTTTTAGAAATTGTCATTTGATGTATAATAATTGAAACTTAAGAATTAAACTATTTTTTTAAACTTTATGGGACTTTTTTCTAGAAGCAAACCAAAAATCAAAATTAAAACAACTAAAAAAGACGGTTTCAGTGGCTGGGTAAAGTGCAGTGGGTGCTCTGAGTTAGTGCATGCCAATGAGCTGCAGCAAAATTTAAACTGTTGCCCAAAATGCGATCATCACTACCGTATCGGTGTAAAGCAGCGCATAGCACTTCTTTCTGATGATGACACTTTTCAGAAAATGTTCGAGAACATCCATTCGATGGATCCTTTGAACTTTGAAGATACTGAAAAATATGTTGATCGTATCAAAAGAGCTAAAGAGAAATCTAATAATTCAGAAGCTGTGACGGTCGGAGTCTGTAAATTAAATGGAAAAGATGTAGCGATTGGAGTATTGGATTTTTCATTTATGGGCGGATCGATGGGATCTGTAGTAGGTGAGAGGATAACTTCAATTATTGAGCACGCTATCGAGAAGCGATTTCCATTAATAATAGTTTCAGCCTCTGGTGGAGCTAGAATGCAAGAGTCGATTTTATCGTTAATGCAAATGGCAAAAACATCTGGAGCTCTTGCTAAATTACATGACCGCAAAATTCCATATATTTCAATTTTAACAAATCCTACAATGGGTGGCATCACTGCATCTTTTGCCTCTTTAGGAGATATAGTTATAGCAGAGCCTGAGGCATTAATTGGCTTTGCAGGGCCTAGAGTTGTAGAGCAAATCACCAAACAAAAACTTCCTGAGAATGCTCAAAGATCGGAGTTTCTGCTTGAGCGTGGAATTATTGATTGTATTGTGAAGCGCTCTGAATTGAAGGAAAAAGTTTCGTTATTTTTAGATTATTTAGGTAACTTTGACTCTAATTTGCTTGCGGAAAAAGACACAAAGAGATTAAAACAACTCGTTGAATATTCACAAGAAGTAGAAAAAGATGAAACAAAATCAAAAAGTGCGTCTACCAATTAGTGTTGAAGACAAAGAACTACTTCCACACTATGCTTCATTAGAAGCATCAGGAGCAGATTTAAAAGCAGCTATCAAGGAAAATGTAACTATTGCCCCGGGTGAGTCAAAACTTATCCCTACGGGAATAAAAGTTGCAATACCAGAAGGCTATGAAATTCAAGTGAGGCCAAGAAGTGGTCTTGCATATAAATTTCAGATAACAGTCTTGAATACTCCAGGAACAATTGATGCTGATTACAGAGGAGAAATCGGAGTGATTTTAATAAATCACAGCAAAAACGATTTCATTGTAACCCCTTATATGCGAATAGCCCAGCTAGTGCTAGCTCCTGTAGTTCAAGCTGATTTTTGTATAAGTGAATCACTTACGACCACATCAAGAAATGAAGGTGGTTTTGGCCACACAGGAACTCACTAACTTATATGTCTACAGTAGATATAAAAATTTCATCTTTTCTAGATCATGAAAACATTCTTTTCTTAAATGAGGCGTCAAGAGATGGTGCTTTATCTAGATTAGTTGAGAGCCTTTTCTCCTCCGGAAAAATTGATAATAAGGAAAGTTTTTATGAGGCTATTATAGAAAGAGAGAGTGTTGTTTCAACTGGAGTAGGACTTGGGATTGCGATCCCTCATGCAAAAAAGCCTCATTATGAAAATTTTTTCATAGCAATCGGAGTTCAAAAATCTAAGGGTTTAGAATGGGATTCTTTAGATAAGTCTTTGGTTAGGTTAATATTGATGATAGGTGGTCCAGAAGATAGACAAAATGATTATTTAAAGATTCTATCCAAACTAACTTCGGTTATTCGAAATGAAAAAGACAGAAAATCAATTATTCAAGCTGAGTCTCCAGGTGAGATTTTAAATATTTTTAAAGAATATTGATTTTTTTAAAGTTTTTTTTTAATTTTACTCTTTTACCTCATAATCAAAGGAACTTAAGTAATATGGATCTTAAAATAAAAGATGTAGCCGAACTTTTAAATGTTTCTGAAACCACAATTCGTAGATGGCTATCGGAAGGGAAAATACCAGCTTACCGTATTAATCATCAGTTTAGATTTTCAAGGTCAGAAATTGAAGATTGGGTTATGAGCTGTAAAATGGAGTCGAAATCATCTCAAGGGACTGATTCAAAAGTTCCTTTGCAGTCAGATAACATGAAAAAAATTGTTAGCAGGGCAGGGACTAGACAGTTTAGTTTATATAGAGCATTGCACCATGGGGATGTCCTTTGTGACATTGAAGGAGCTACAAAAGAAGAGGTCATTAGGAATACTGTAGAAAAGATTTCTAGCAGATTAAATGTTGATGCAGATGTTCTTAGTATGTTACTGCTTGACCGTGAAAAATTAATGCCTACTTCTCTAAACTATGGTCTTGCGGTTCCTCATACCAGAGATTTCTACATAAAAGAATCATATGACACTATTTTTACAGTTTATCCCAAAGTTCCAGTTGATTATGGAGCATTGGACGGTAGTCCTGTTCACACTATGTTCTTTCTGTTTGCCTGTGAAGATAAAAGGCATCTTAATTTACTGGCAAAACTAGCCCATCTAGTTAATGAAAAACACACAAGGGACTACATTCAAACGAAGCCTGATAAAACAAGCCTTTTAAAATACATCAAAGACTTTGAAACAAAAATTCCTAATTTAGCAAGTTGTTAAACAGGGACTTTTTCTTCTTGTTCAATAAGTTTGATTTTTTCGTCTTCAACTGTAATCGTAATGTGCTTGCCATGCCCTTCAGATAATAGAAGTTTCTCAGATATAGGATCTTCAAGATACTGCACGATAACTTTTCGAATAGGTCTAGCTCCCATCTCAGGTTGGTAACCTTTATTCACTAAGAATTCGACAGTTTTTTCATCTATGTCAATATATAGATTTTTTTCAGCAACTCGATTTTTAAGCTTGTTAAACTCAATATGAATTACTTCTTTTAAAGCTTTTTTATCTAGAGGTTGGAAAATCACAAGGTCATCTAAGCGGTTTAAAAGTTCTGGTTTAAAGTGTTTTTTTGCAGCCTTTTGAATTTGTTCTTCAATATATTTAATATCTAAGTTTTCTTTAGCCCCAAACCCAACTTCTGATGATTTTTTCAACATATCAGCGCCAAGATTTGACGTCATAATGATAATGGTATTTTTGAAGTCTACTTTTCTCCCTAAAGAGTCTGTAAGCCTACCTTCCTCGAAAATTTGCAAAAATAAATTTACAACATCAGGGTGAGCTTTTTCGACTTCATCAAAAAGAACAACGCTATAAGGTCTTCTTCTTACTCGTTCTGTTAGCTGGCCTCCTTCTTCATATCCGACATATCCTGGAGGAGATCCTGTCATTCTACTAATTGCAAATTTCTCCATGTATTCAGACATGTCAATCTGAATCAATGCATCTTCTCCGCCAAACATATGGATAGCAAGTTGTCTAGCTAAAAGAGTTTTTCCAACACCTGTGGGTCCGAGAAATAAGAATGCTCCTATTGGCCTGTTAGGGTCTTTAATATCAGCTCTTGAACGTCTTATAGCTTTGCATATTTTTGAGATGACATTGTCCTGTCCTATAACAGATTGCATTAAAAATTCTTCCATTTTTAATACTTTTTGAGTTTCTCCCTCGGTTAGTCTAGTCACAGGTATACCAGTTTGTTTAGCTACAATACGGGCAATATCTTCTTCAGTCACTTCAATTTCACTATCACTTTCTTCTTTTTTTTGCTGTTCCTTAAGTGTGACAAGCTGTTCAGATAGTTTTTTTTCTTTATCCCTAAAACGCGCAGCCTTTTCGTATTCCTGGTTTCCTATTGAATCTTCCTTGGCTTTTTTTGCTTCTTCAATTTCTTGTTCCATTTTTAAAATCTCAGGTGGTTGATGCATGCTTAAAAGCCTAGCTTTAGCACCAGCTTCATCCATTAAATCAATGGCCTTATCCGGTAGGAATCTCCCCGAAATATATCGATCAGATAAATAAACAGCTTCTCTAATAGCTTTTTCTGTATATGTACAATGATGATGTTTTTCATACTTTGGTTTAAGCCCCTTGAGGATCTCTTCACTCTCTTCAAGATTAGGGGGTGCAACAGTAATTTGTTGAAATCGTCGTTCAAGGGCAGCGTCTTTTTCTATGTGTTTTCTATATTCATCTTGAGTAGTAGCCCCAATGCATTGGATTTCGCCTCTAGACAGGGCTGGTTTTAAAATGTTAGAAGCATCAATCGCCCCTTCAGCGGCTCCCGCCCCAACGATGGTATGAATCTCGTCAATAAATAGTAAAATATTGCCGTTCTTCTTAATTTCATCCATCACAGCTTTAATTCTCTCTTCGAATTGGCCTCGGTATTTTGTCCCAGCAATCATTAAAGTAAGATCCAAAGAGATTAATTTTTTATTTCTTAAGTTTTCAGGGACTTCTCCATTTACGATAGCTTGAGCTAAACCCTCAACAATTGCGGTCTTACCAACTCCGGCCTCTCCAATTAAGACAGGGTTGTTTTTTCTTCTCCTGCATAAAATAAGAATTAGTCTCTCAACTTCTTCCTTCCTTCCAATGACAGGATCCATTTTATTTTCCCGGCATAGCTCAGTCAAATCATGCCCATAGGCCTTTAATGCAGGTGTTTTATCAGATCCGGTGCTTGACGATGGCCTTTCCTGCTGTCTAGTGGGAGGCGTCGCTGAAACCCCCATTGGAGGTAGCTGTAAGTTGAATGTTTCTAATTCTTTTAAGACTTCTTTTCTAACTTCCTTTAAGTTGATATTTAGGTTCTCAAGTACTTGAGCTGCAATTCCATCTGTCTGCCTTAAAAGGGCCAATAACAAATGCTCGGTTCCGACATAGTTGTGGTTTAATTGAGTTGCCTCTTCATTTGCAAATTCAAATGCTTTTTTTACTTTACCGGTCAATGCAGGGTCACCATATACCTGAATTTCAGGGCCATATCCTACAATTCTTTCAATTTCTGTCCTGACTGTGTCGTAATCTAAATTTAAATTTCTTAAGACATTAACAGCTATTCCTTGGCCTAACTTCATAAGACCAAGTAAGACGTGCTCTGTACCTAAGTAATTGTGATTCAGTCTTTGAGCTTCTTTTTTTGCTAATTTAATGACCTGTTTGGCCCGATTGGTAAATTTGTCAAACATTTGGGTCCATCCCTTCTTGATACGGCTACTTTTATAATGTTAGTTTGTTTTTATTTTTTTGTAAATTCATGTGAGGTTTAAAATATACATTTTTTTTTAAAAAAATTCATCGATTAGAATGCTTTATTACAGTATTCTTTCTTAAATCCTGGAGTTTTACATGCTTGAGATTCTAGATACTGGCGCAGATTCTGCAAAAGAAAATATGCAAATAGACTCAAAGCTTTTAGAAGATCTTAATACCTTTAAAAAGCCTGTTTTACACCTATACAAATGGTCTAAGCCATCTGTAAGCTTTGGATATTTCATTGATGTAAGTAAATATTTGGATATACAGAGACTTAAAGAGAAAGAAATAGACTTTGTAAGGAGGCCTACAGGAGGGGGGATTGTTTTTCACATTTGGGACTATGCATTTTCCTTTTTAATGCCTAGGTCCCACCGGATGTTTTCGGAGAATACCCTAGAAAACTATAGGTTTGTCAATAATATTGTTCTAGAAGCCTTGAAGGGATTTTTAGAAGAAACTGGCTTAAAACTAATTGGTCAGGATGCTAATGCAGATGATTTGACCCAAGTTAATTTTTGTATGGCCCACCCTACAAAATATGATGTGGTATTAAACGGTAAAAAAGTTGCTGGGGCTTCACAGAGAAAAACTAAAGGGGGATATCTCCATCAAGGCACTATATCAATAGGACTTCCTAAAAAGGAAATATTGAAAGATGTTTTACTTCATAGCAGTATTTTAAATAGCATGTTAAAGTATTCTTTTGCCCCTCTTGGCTTTGATTGGAACTTTGAAACTTTAGAACAAATGAGAGACAAGATTAAAAATCAATTAATTCAAAAATTTCGAATAACTCTAGCTAAATGAGGACCTACTTTGAAAAAAAAAACAGCTATTACACCAACTAGAAATGAAGACTACTCAGAATGGTATTTGCAAGTAATTAAAGCAGCTGACTTAGCGGAACATTCCTGTGTTCGTGGCTCTATGGTCATTAAACCTTGGGGCTATGGAATTTGGGAGAGCATTCAAAGGAAGTTAGATAGAAGATTTAAAGAAATTGGTGTTGAAAATGCCTATTTCCCATTATTTATTCCGCTCAGTTTTTTTGAAAAAGAAGCAGCTCATGTTGAAGGTTTTGCAAAAGAGTGCGCTGTAGTTACCCATCACCGGTTAAAAAAAAATGATAGTGGAAAACTAGTTCCAACATCTCCGCTAGAAGAGCCACTAGTGGTTAGGCCAACATCTGAAATGATTATCGGAGACCATTTTTCAAGGTGGGTAAGTTCTTATCGAGATCTTCCATTAAAAATAAATCAATGGGCAAATGTCGTTAGATGGGAAATGAGAACTAGGCTGTTTTTGCGGACAACCGAAATTTTATGGCAGGAAGGACATACGGTTCATGCTAAAGGTGAACAAGCTGACGAAATGGCCAGAACTATTCTAGATCTATATGTTGACTTCTTGGAAGACAAGCTTGCAATTCCTGTGATTAAAGGTGTAAAAAGTGAATCTGAAAAGTTTCCAGGCGCTGAAAAAACTTATACTTTTGAGGCTATGATGCAAGATCGTAAAGCTTTGCAGGCTGGAACTTCACATTACTTAGGTGAGAATTTCGCAAAGTCATGCAATATTTTATTTCAAAATGAGGATGGAGAGAAAAAATATGCATCTACCACCTCTTGGGGAGCTACAACTAGATTGATTGGTGGGTGTATAATGGTGCATTCAGATGATGATGGTCTGGTGCTTCCTCCTAAAGTTGCAACAGCACAAATTGTCATCATGCCAATTTTGCATGACGATGAAAAAAAAGCTTCTGTAATGAAATATTGCGAGAAAGTAAAAGAAGAGCTTTCAAAGTTAAGTTATGATTCTGATCCTGTAAGAGTAATAATTGATGATAGGGATATTAGAGGCGGAGAGAAAAACTGGGGATGGATTAAGAAAGGGGCCCCGCTTCGAGTTGAAATAGGACCTAAGGATATTGAAAAAGATCAAGTGGTCTTAATGAGAAGAACAGAGGATTTTAAAGATAAATTATTTTTACCAAGACAAGAATTTATTGAAAAAGCTTGTAATTTTTTAGATGAGATTCATAACAAGCTATTTGAAAAAGCAAAAAAATTTAGAGATGACAATCTTAAATTTATTGACAGTGAAAAAGAGTTTTATGAATTTTTCACACCTAAAAATATAAAAAAACCAGAAATACATGCAGGATTTGCTTGTGTTAATTTCTCAATGGATCAAAATATAGAGGAGAAAATCAAAAACGATTTGAATGTTACATTACGCTGTATACCTTTTGATTTTCAAAAAGACAAAGGAAAGTGTATCTTCTCAGGAAAAGAAAACTCTCAAAAAGTAATCTTTGCAAAAGCATATTAAAGAGGATCTTATGCTACAGTTTTTTCGCAAGTACCAACGTGTTTTTTTCTTAATTATAACTTTTGTAATTATCATATCTTTTTCATTCTTTGGAACCCAAGTAAATGCACCTACAAAAGAAATAAAAGATAAAAAAATTTCACAGACAATTTATGGAAAACCAGTTACTTATAGACAAGTTCAGCTGCTTTCTAATTTTCTCGACTCTAAGTGGGACGATCAAACAAATCCTAATCTATTTAATGACGATGTCTTGGTGAATGATATTTTTAAGCCTGGCTATGCAGAAAAACTTGTGACAGTTTATTTTGATATGCTTAAAGAAGGACTTGAAAAAAGTTATTTAAAAGCTAAGGGTTATAAAACATATGTACATCCTAAACATGACTTTTTAAGTGTGGAAAATATTTGGAGCCAGTTCTTCCCTAAAATGAAAGAAGATTATAGTGAATTTTTAAAACATAATAAATTTTCTGTTGAAGTTTTTAAGGATATGGCCAACTTATTCGTCAATGAAAGCTCATTCCCTCCGTATTTATTGAAATCTATTTTGCTAAACACTGAAAAGAAACAATCTTGGATAGAGCCAGATAGTTCATTACTTCATAGAAACTTTGCTTTGTTTGGTTTTAAAGCTCCTTCAGAATGGTTTGGAAAACCCTTTTTGGAACTAGTTGCTCAGTTTATTTTAAATGCTAGCAGTCAGGCAAATGAAAAAGGTTTCAAGGTATCTTATGAAGAAGCTAAAATCGACTTGCACAAGAATCTAATAAGCTCTTTAAAAAAAAGAAAAGAGTTTGACGAGAAAACAATAGGAAGCTTTTTGGCATATCAGCTTAACCGCCTAGGTATGTCAGAAACTGAGGCTGTTAATTTATGGAGTCATGTCTTATCTTTTCGCAAGTATTTCCAGTCGATTTCTGACAGCGTTATCTTAGATTTAGAAATTTGGCCATTTAAAGTTACAAAGTCAAGCATTACAAGTTACCAATTGCCAGATTACTTAAAGTTCAACACATTTATCGACGCATTAAAGCTAGATCTTTATATTTCAGCGGTGTCTGACAAAAAATCTCTTACTAATACACTGAGTTTGCCTCAAAAATATTTAAGCACTGCTGATGTAAAATCTGCTTATCCAGAGCTTGTAGAATCAAAATTCAAAATTGCAGTTAAAGAAATTTCAGAAGAGAAGCTAAAATCAAAGATTGCAATCAAAGATATTTGGAGATGGCAACTTAAAGATGAAAATTGGTCTAAATTGAAAGATAAGTTCTCTTTTATAAACGTTGACATAGTAACTCAAGATGCCAGATTTGAAAAGCTCAAAGAGCTTACTCCTGATAAACAGAATTTAGTTGATGATTTTGCCAGAGATGAAATTATCAAAGAGGATCCAAGTATATTGATAGATTCTTTTAGCTCTGTGAAAGAACATGAGATGTTAGTTGGAATTTCCAAAAATAGATTAACAAAAGATCTTATTGGAATTGATAGCCCTGCTAATTTAAAAAAGTTTCTCCTAAGTTGCTCTTGTGATGTATTTTCTAAGCCATACTCTGACAATAAAAAAGCTTACTATCAGTTTAAAGTTCTTGAAGGTAGCGATAAAGAAGAAATAATGACTTTTGAAAGAGCTATTCAAACTAAATCTATTGATATTGCCTTAGAAAGGTTTTTAGAGGAAAAGTATCCAGTTATCCGAAAAAGCGACCCAAATAGATTTAAAGATAATGAAGGGAATTTTAAACCTTTTAATCAGGTTTTAGATGATGTCGGGCTTGTTGTATTTCAAAAAACATATGATGAGATAGTTGACAAATATTCTAAATATCATGAAAAACAGCAACCTACGCTTAATTTCTTTGCTGCAGCGAGACTTTTATCTCATTTAGAGAAAGCATATTTAAATAAAGATAGCGGCTTGGAAAAATTTGTTAGTGAAACAGCAAACTTGAGCTCATCGCTTAATGATCAGTGGAAATTAATTAAGAAAGACGAAGATCTTCACAGTAGCGACATAAAAGAGGGGTTCATTACTTCTGCATTTGAGTTAGAGGAGAAGAAATATTCAGAAATAGGTATACATGAAAATTCCCCACTATTTTTTTATATCAATAGTAAGAAAAGTGTAACTGACCAGGAAGCTATAGAGAATAAAAAAAGAGGTATCTCAGCTGAGCTAAAAGAAAACCTAGCAAAAAGGATCATAGATGAGATGCACTCAAAAGAAGTAGTTTGTTTTTTAGGCGAATAAATGTTTGAAGAAGTACCATCGTTATCAGTCTTCTCTTTTTTTAATATTAAAACAGATCTTTTTTATGCAAAAAAAGCATTAGAAGTGACTGATAAAAAATACTTACTTATTTCAAGCGCGCCTTTCTTGTCTGAAGAAAAATTCTGCGATGTATATATGGGATATAACCACCATGCTATTTATTTTCACGTTAGGATTGATAAACCTTTTGAAGAAGTAAATAGCGCAGATTTCCAAAAAGGGGATTCAGTGGAGTTTTTTATTGATACTAGAGACATCAAAGATAAAACAATCGTTTCACAGTTTTGTCACCATTTTGTTTTTTTTGCAGAAGCTATAAATGGGATTTTAGGAAAAGAAATTACACGCTTCAGAACAGATGAGGTTCATCCACTATGCAATCCCAAAGATTTGAAAGTAACTACACATTTTTCTAAAAAGAGCTATATTCTAGATATAGAGATTAAATCAGGGGCTTTATTTGCTTACGATCCAAGTAGTTTTGACCGACTGGGATTTACGTATAGAATTAATAGAAAAGGTGGAGCTCCTCAGCATTTTGCTCTCAGTTCATCAGAATACAAAATAGAGCAACAACCATCTCTTTGGGCAAGCCTTGCCTTTCGCAAATAATCTGAGTATCCACAAATTAATCCTGAAATTCCGAAAAACATTATCTTTCCTTTTTGCATCATAAGATAGTAATAATCAAACATACCAATCAATAAGTACCCAATTAATATAACTATTAGAGTCAACATCAAATCATCCTTCTGATTTTTTATCTTAATAATTACTGAAAACAAAAATGCTAAAAAAAATAAAAGACCTGGTATACCCACCTCAGCTGCAATTAATAAATAAATATTATGAATTGTTGCTGTGACTTTGAATTTCTCATTTTTTAATTTAAAGTGTTCAGCATTTTTAATGAAATGATCAAAGCCAATACCTAAAAAATAATGTTCTTTGATAATTCGAAAGGCAAGGCGGTTGCAACTTATTCTTTCATTATTCGATCCTTTTGAAAAGTTATTTTCTATAGAAAAACTGCCTCTTTTATTATGGACAGGATAAAAAATAACAACATTAGCTAGAAAAAAAACTAATAAAGCAATTAGATGGAGTACCTTTGAGCGTAAATTAATTTCCTTCATAAAAGCAACTAATGCAAAAGTTGATAAAAGAGTCGCTGCGATACCAGCTCTTGAAAAGGTCAAAAAAAGAGCGGTTATTTGTAGAATAATTAGCACACTAAAAACTGACTTATAAAATATGTTTTTCTTAGTCCAGAAGAACAAGCTACCTAAAATAGAAGTCATAAAAAAACTAGATAAGATATTCGGATGAGAGAATGATCCATATGCTCGAAAAAGCCTGACGCTATCTGTTCTGAAGTAGTCAAATAACCATTTTTTACCATCATAAGAGGGGATTCGTGAGCACATTTCAATATTATTTAAGAACTTTGGTTCACCAAGTTTATATAAGCCGAAAGGCTTTTGTAAGAAATACTGATAAATTGCAAGAGTTGATTCTAAAAGTGCAATAATGCAGATTGCAAGTAAAACCCTTTTAACTAGAACTTCACTTGACACGGTAGTTAATAAAATAAAAAGCAAAAAGGCAAAAAAAAGAGAACTCACTCTTGATAGTCTTGATAAATCTTTTTCATATGGTGTGCAAAAGATGGAAATCAAGGCAAGAGTTAAAAAAAAGAACAAAAATATAACTTCTTGCCTTAGTAACAGAGATTTAAGGCTTTTTACATAAAAGAGTGCTAATAGAAACCCTGAAAAAATTAAAACGTCTGTTAAATAAAATGGATAATCATGTGACAAACCGTTAGGAAGTGAAGCTATAGGAGAGAATAATTTAAACACAGCATGGTAAAGTCTATGTTCGAAAGTCTTGTACTCTAAGCAAAAATACAGAAAAACAAAATAGATTAGAGACTTTGTAATAAATTGGATATCTAGGCTTTTTATTTTTATCATAATTAATGCAGCAGTGAAAAATTTTTATTTGTAACAAAGCCAATAGAAGGGCCTTTTAGTAGATTATAGGTTTTACAAAAACGTATTACTATCTAAAATCATATCCTTTAAGTGTCTGAAAAATAGAGCTTAAAACAGCCTTAAGTTCTTCTTCAGCATCTTGAAGTTCTTTAAAATATTCGAATTGCTTAGCACCACTTCGCTCCTCAGGTTTCTTTTTATATGAACGCAAAAGGTGTTTTGCACTTTGCTCAAATGAATGAATACATCCTTTGATTTCATTAAAGAAGTTAGGGTCTAATTCTTTCAGTTTGTCAAGATCAGCATTCAAATCAAGCTGTAAGTTAACTAGATCTAGGTCCATTTTTTTTGGATTCAAAAGATATTCAGCTGAAGCTTTTCTTGCTTCATTTGAAAACGTCTTATAAAGGTTCTCACATGTGTTTTCGATGTGATTAAAAATTAGCTTAATTTCTTTTTCAGAGTAGGGAAATACCATCAATTTTGTCTCCTTATTAGAAGGGATAATATTTTTTTTACTTTACGTCAATTTTTCTTATATCATATTAGAAAAATATATAAGGAGGATTTATATGAACTCATTAATACCATCAATCATCACTATTATTGCAGGACTTGCGATTTTAATTTTTCCAAGGCTTTTAAGCTATATCGTAGCGTTTTATTTAATTATTGTAGGAATTTTGGAGCTGGTAACTAGACTGAGCTAGTGATGCTTTCTTTTTTCTTCGGTAGTTTTTATTTGTTCTTTAAGCTTTGGAAAATTTGCAATTAAAGCGCCAAAGTCACTTTTTCTGATAGCTAAGATATCAGCAGGATCTATGCATTTGACTGTGGCGTTTCTTCTTTTTTCATTCAAAAGAGACATCTCTCCAAAGAATTCTCCTTCCCCTAAAAATGTTACGTGAACATCTTCTTCTAGTTTTTTCTTCAGTATTTCTACTTTTCCTTTAACAATAATATAAAGATAGTCACCAACATCACCTTCGTTGAAAATAATATCGCCCGGTTCAAAATGAAGAGAGTTAATTCCTTGAGAGGGTGATAACTTTAGCTGCACCGCTTCTATTGGAATAATCATATCTAGAAACCAAGACAAAGCAACTTTAATTTTTCTATCGAATCCTGGGAGTTTAATCCAATAGATGACACGCCACATTAACCAAGCAAGAAAGCCTGATACTTTTAAAAATCCAAATAGTTCAGCTACAGCGCTATGGTGCCCTAAAGCCCCAAGCATCCCTAAGCTTTTAAAGCAGAACTTGTTTTTTGTTTTACCTTTAATTTCAGCTACAATGTTTTTTGCTAAAGTTTTTGCCTCTCTAATTGCAAACTGAGCAGTGGGAGGGCATATGCTACCTGTCTCTACATCAGGGATATGAGCGCAGTCACCAATTGCCCAAATATTATTAGTTCCTTGGACTTGCAGTGTTGGCTCAGTAATGATTTTTCCCTTTTCTTGTGGCAAGTTGAGAGCTTCAATTAAAGGATTAGGTGAAGATGGGACAGTGGATATAATGGTTTTGCTTTTTATTCTTGTCCCATCATCTAATAAAGCACCCTCAGGAGTGGCTGTTGCAAGCCTTTTATTAAAGATAATATTCAACCCTCTTTTTTGTAGGATTTTTCCAGCATAAATGCTTAAGCTTTCGCTAAGCTCCTTTTCAAGTAAGCGTTCTTTGCTGTGAACTAAGTATACTTTGATATCTTTTTTGTCGATGGTTGGAAATTTTTTTGCAAGGTTGTACACCAGGTCATTTATCTCGGCTGCAATTTCTGTTCCTGAAAAACCTCCTCCTGCAATTAAGTATGTTAAAAGAGATTTTTTTAGTATGGGATCTTCTTCAATAGATGCGGCTTCTATTGTATCTATGATATGATTTCTGATCCTAAGTGCATCGGATAAGTTTTTAAAAGGAAGGGCGTGCTCGTGGAGTCCTGGTGTCTTCCTGAAGTCAGTGACATTTCCAAGGCCAATTATCAGATGATCATATTTAACGATGAGTGATTTGTGAGAAAACTGAGGATAAAGCTGGATTAGTTGCTTGTTTAAATCAATGGATTCAATGTCCTTTATATATAAAGTAGTTCTAGGAAGTCTTTTCCTTAGAGAGCTTACTGTGTCTATGATTCCAACAGAACCTCCAACTACCTCAGCTAACATTGGCTGATAAACAAAATAATTTTCGCGGTTGATTAGTACAATTTCATAATCGGGAATTTTACGGAGGTAGCTTTCTAAATAAGATGCTGTATAAACTCCACCAAATCCACCACCTAGGATTACTATTTTCTTTTTGCTCATATCTTCTTTTTAAATAACTAGACATTTTTTTTCATCGAAAATTGATAATAAAATCATTATTCAGTAGATTCCGAAATGGAGAGGAAATTAATGAAAGAAGGATCTGTGCAAATAAAAAAGTTTCAAAAATTAAATCGCGAATACACACCTTTTTCTTACTTTGGTAATCGCAAAGAAGAAGAGGAGTTCCAAAAGTATTGGAAAAGATATTCTAAGCGAATGATAGAAAATCAAGCTGAAAGCTTGGTAAAAAAAATGAAAAAGTTATTTTCAGAAATCAAAAAAAACGGAAATGACGATAGATATGTAGAAAACTTAATTATTAAAAAAGTGAGTGATGTTAAAGGGTTTGGAGTTTTCGCCAAGGATAAAATCCCTAAAAACACAATTATAACACATTATGCTGGTATAATTAGAAAAGATGTTGGTTCTTGGGGTAAAAACAACCGCTATGTATTTGGTTTCACCGGTACGAAAAAATTGGAGGACTGGGTCATTGATGCGGAAAAAGTATGTAATCTAGCATCCTTCATGAACCATTCAAGTCACCCAAATGTTGAAGCCGTAGAATACTATGAAGAAGATGGCCCTAAAGTCGTCTTTAAAACAATAGCTGAAGTATCTCCAAATGAGGAATTAGTCTACGATTATGGTAAAGAATATTGGGAAGGCCTTAAGGAAGAACCGGAGTAACTATGCTTAATTTTGTAGCAGTCCGTCATGGAGAGGCCAATGAAATTGGATTCTTCAATAAGAAAAAGAACTTATCATCTCATGGAATAGAACAAGTTAGGAACACTGCAAACCTTTTAAAAGGCAACGACCTATTTCCGAGCATAATCTATACTTCGCCTAAGCTTAGAGCAGTCGAGACAGCCGATATTCTTCAAGAGGTATTAGCTGGAAATATTTTTGAAGAAAATGCCTTATGCGAGCCGTTTGACTCAAATAAGTTATTAGATATTTTAGCAGACTATTCTAATGATAAAAGCACTGTTTTCTTTGTCGGACATGCTCCTACTCTTGCAGAATTCGTCAATGATCTTGTTGGTAAAAATGTTTTAGAAAAAGGATTACCTAAAGGTAGCGCAGCTCTAGTCACTTTTAAGAGCTCTGTAGAGTTCGGAAAAGGGATTTTTCAAAAATTGTTCCAAAAATAACTACCAATAAAATTTTACTTTCGTCCAAAATATAGCTAATTTTAAATAGGTTTAGTTATGAGATTTACGGAGTCCCATGAGTGGATTAATTTAAATGATAATGTTGGCTTTGTTGGAATTACAGATTTTGCAAGAAATGAATTAGGCGAGATTGTTTATATTGAGCTTCCAAAAATAGGAGATGAGGTTAACGCTGGAGACGAAGTATGTGTATTGGAGTCAACAAAAGCTGCATCTGATGTATATAGTCCAGTTAGTGGAAAAATTATTGAGGTTAATGAAGCTTTGCTAAAGCAAGTAGATATTATTAATGAGTCAGCAGAGGATAAAGGATGGCTTTTTAAGATCGAGCTCTCAAATCCCAGAGAAGTAAAAGGACTGCTTGATCTGAATGAATATACTAATCTAATTGACTAAGGCTGTCCGCCCAAATCCTCTAAAGATTCACTTGGTGGAAAATCGCTTTCTAATTGATCTAGGTTTATTCCAGTTAAAGCCAAAAAGCCGATAGCCATTAATCCAGTTGTAATAAAAGTAATTCCCATCCCTTTTAGTTTTGGAACAATATCCGCATATTTTAGCTTTTCTCTAATGGAAGCAATTAGTGCAATTGCCAGCCACCAACCTATCCCTGAACCAAATACATATACAATATTTGCAACAAATGGATAGTTTCTAGTAGTTGCAAATAAAGAAGCTCCTAAAATTGCACAATTTACTGTAATTAAAGGGAGGTAAACACCCAAAGCGGTGTATAAAGCCGGGGAGAATTTATCAATCACTATTTCAAGGACTTGCACAAATGCCGCAATTACTGAAATATAGATCAAAAGTTCTAGAAAATTTAAGTTTACCCCCTGGGCATTTATTCCTAAATACGATAACCAGCTAAGGGCATTAGGGCCAGTGATAAAATGATTTACAAACCAGTTCAAGATTCCTGATATTGTTATAACAAAAGTTACAGCTTTCCCAAGTCCATTAGCTGTGGACATCTTATTAGAACAAGCAAGATATGAGCACATTCCAAGAAAGTAAAAAAGTAAGATATTTTGGACAAAGATGGACTGGATGAGCAATCCAATTAAATTCATAAATGAGTAATTTCCTATCCACATAAACTATAACCTTTTTTCATTAATGATATTAGCAATCCATATGAACCCGCCTAAAATAAAAAACGCAGCGGGAGCCAATGGCATAAGACCAAAGTTTACGTACCCACCTGGATTTTCAGCTGTTGCATACCAGCTTAATGGAATAATTTGAAAACCGAAAAAAGACCCAAATCCAAATATTTCTCGAATAGCTCCAACAGCTATAATCACATAACCATAACCGAGTCCTGCAGAAAGGCCATCTAGAAAAGCTGGAATTGGTGAGACATTTTTAGCCATGCTTTCAGCTCTTCCCATTACTAGACAGTTTGTAATGATCAATCCTACAAAGACGGACAAAACTTTAGACATTTCATAAAAAAATGCCTTAAGAAATTGATCAACAATGATTACAAATAAAGAAATTATCGCAAGCTGGGCAATCATTCGGACATTGTCTGGAGTGATTTTTCTAATTAAAGAAACAAAAAAACTAGAAAAAGCTGTTACAAATGAAACGGCTAAAGCCATAGTTAATGCAACTTGCACTTTGACAGTAACAGCCAAAGCCGAGCAAATTCCTAAAATTGCTACCAATATCTGGTTGTTCCTCCACAGAGGATCTAAAAAAAAGGAGCGGTATTTTTTCATTTTGCCTCAGCTATTTTTTCTAAAAATGGCCTGTATTGCTTTAAAACATCTCTATAAGCATCGGTTACGCCCATTCCTGTTAAGGTAGCTCCAGTAATTCCATCAACAGCGCTGTCAGATTTAGGTGAACTACCGTATGCTTCAGATACTTTTCCTTTTACCACAATAATTCCAATTTGAGCACGTTGAAAGTTTGTCGAACCATCAGCGCTTTTTTGGAAAATCACTTTATTATGGAACTGCTCTTGCCATGCAGGCAATGAGATATTGGCTCCAAGACCTGCTGTCTCAGCTTGTTCATACCATGTTGTTCCAATAACAGTGTCTCCATTAGCTTCAATAGCAAGGTAACCATATATTGCATCCCATAGCCCCATTCCATTGACCGGAATTACATAACCTATAGGTGTTGTAGAGTCAGTAATCGTGTCTGGTGCAATATTGGGATATATTAAGTAAATTAATTTATATTGAAGATTTGCGTAGCCAGTTTTCTGGTTTTCTTCTAAATATTTTTGATAAGTGATACCGGCTGATGAAAAATCAACAAGGTTTCCTTGTGGGTCAACTAGTTTTGGTTTGATCCTTTTTTCATAAATATACAAAATATCTTTTTGAGTAGCTTTTTTTGTCTCATCTTCAAGAACTAAAATATTTTTGTTTTGATCAAAATATGCTGGTTTGTAATCTCCATTTTCATTCACAAGAAAATAATTTTGATAACTTAAGATCCTGGCTGCAATTAGAAGTTGTTTACTCCTATCAAGTGTTTTGGCCTCTTCTTGTTTGTCCTTCAAAGACGACGCTAGTATAGCCAATATTAAAGCACAAAAACTACAAAGAAGAATAACAAAGAAAAGTGTCTTATAGTTTTTTGGAGGATGGAACTCAGTTATTTTTTCATTTTCATCGAAGGGCACGTGGTCTTCTCCTATACCATCTTACATTATAATAGTCGAACAATGGGGCAAAAACATTGGCAAATAATATAGCTAGCATGACCCCTTCTGGGTATGCAGGGTTAATAGTTCTAATGATAATAACTATTATCCCAATAAGGATCCCATACATCCATAAAGAGTATTTAAAAGAGGGGGAGGATACAGGGTCTGTTGCCATAAAAACTATTCCAAAGGCAATACTTCCAATCAAAAAATGTTTGTAAAAAGGAAAGTCAAAAACTGCTCGATTCCAGGCTCCAGCATCTTGCCCAATGAAGTAAGATCCTAACTGCAATATAACTGCAGTAGATATAACTCCAATTGCAAATCCTAACATAGTCCTCCAAGACCCAACTTTGGTGATTAACAGGATAATAGCCCCAATTAAGCAAAAGAGGATGGAAACTTCACCAAAAGATCCTAATTTATTACCAAAGAACAAATTTCCATCACTGAAAATATTCAACCCGTACTTTAGACTAATGAATTTCTCAGCTAATGGGAAACTATCGATATTAAGTCCTAGACCTCCTTCACTAAATGGAGCTGTCATAAACTCTTTCAATTGATCTGAGCTTAGCTGATCAATTGAAGATGCCGAGCTTTGAGCTGTAGAAGACCACTTTTCGAAATATCTATTTGCAACTTGTAAAGTGTCAGTGTTAATTCCTAAATTGTGGTGAGCTAGGGTATCAATATGAACTCTTTTGACATCAGCAGGTAGGTTGAAAATACCCATACATGTTTCTTGAGAGACAGCGTCAGCTCCAATTAAGTTAGCTTGCTGGTTCATTTTTGAAATACTTTCAGAAACAGTAAAAGTGTTTCTTCCAGCCCAAACTTCCCCAGACATATAAGCTGGAAACCCAAAGTATAAAAATGCCCGGCATGTAAGTGCTGGATTTAAAATATTCATGCCAGTTCCACCAAATACCTCTTTCCCAAGAACGATTCCCATTGATACACCAACTACTACCATCCAATATGGAATGGTTGGAGGTAAAACGAGGGGATATAAAAGCCCTGATACTAGAAATCCCTCAGATATCTCATGTCCTCTGACAACTGCAAAAATTCCCTCCCAGATGCCTCCCACTGCATAAGATATAAGCATGATAGGCAAAAAAGCTAATAGCCCTTCCTTTAATATAGATATAAATTTTCCATTAGAGAAAACAAATTGGAAATACGAAGAAAAAGAAGTAGATGCATTGATATAGTCTTGCATTAACTGGTAGTTTCCACTTGAATACACAAAAGATTGAACTCCGCTGTTCCAAATTGCCATCAAAGTGCAAGGTAAAAGAGCTATGACAACAATAAACATCCATCTTTTTAAATCAACGGCATCTCTAACATATGGAGGGTATTTAGTGTCGATTTTAGGTTCAAAGCAGAAAGTATCGATTGCTTTGACCAAAGGAAGAAACCTTTTTAACTTAGGTCTTTTTTCAAGGAAGCTCAACTGGGAGTCTAAAAATTTGCGTAGCATAACATTTCTCTCTCTGAAATGAAACTAATTTATAAATAAAAAATTTTCAAGTAAAACAGCTCGCAACTTAGAAAGAAATTAGTATAATTCAAAATATTACATATTCCATTTTGATCATGAAAAAAAAAATAGGACTAACTTTCTTATTCGTCATTTTTATAATGACCATTCGACCTGCTTTCAATCATTTTTTTGAATATTCTATAAAATATTATTTAAAAAACAAAATAGGCTCTGAGTGTTTTTATGACAAAATCAAAAAGCAAAAAAAAGGGTGGTCTTTTTACAATTTAAAAATCAGTAAGCTAGATCTGTTCGACTTTTATGCTGAAAAGCTAGATTTTTTTATTGATGTTGATTGGAAGCATTTTAGTTTTTCATACAGGATTGAATCAAAAGATCCAAATTTAGAAATACACAAAAAAGTAAATTTACCAAGTTTTGAAGGTTCTAAAAATGCATTTTTTAACATAACAAACCTTAAGCTTAGCATAGATCAACAAGAGTGTTTTTTTGTAAATTTATTTCAAAATGCAGACTCAAAAGAAAACCGTATTGAAGTTTTTACTAAAAAAAACCAAGGGGTTGCTAATTTAGAGGTTTCACATATAAAGGCTAATGTTTCTTATGTAAATTTTAGTTTTAATAATTTAGAAATAAGCGACTATTTAAAAGTATTAAATCTATTTATTAAAGGTAGTTTTGAGCTCAAGGGAGTTTTGAATGGAGATCTAATCATTCAGAAAAAAGACGAGATAGATCATCTTTTTTCAAATCTAAAGCTAGAAAAAGCATCTTTTAGTTTAGCTGAAAAGAACTTATTTTTTGATGTCTCATCAGTTGGAATTGAGCTAGAGAGCCCAATTTGTAAATCAACTCATGACAAAAGCATTTTAAAACAATTTTTAGATATTAGATCAAAAATATTGTTCCAAGGGCTAAAAGTTAAATCAATAAATAGTTCAAAGGAGAGCTCTTTGTCGGATTTAAGTGGTTTCTTTTCGTATAATCCTTCAATCGGCCCAAAGTGGAGCGTTAAAGGTCGATCAATTATTAATGGCATATCAGAAGAAATTAGCGCAGAGGGAAAAGGATTCTTTAATAGTCTTCAAAGTAATTGGATCGAAGGGGACGTTTGTTTTGACAAGAGCCATTCCGCTAGCTTTAAAGTTTTCAACTCTGAAAATTCAATTAGGAATTGTTATTTAAAAATAGATAAATTTACAGAAAGACAATTCCAGCTTCTTCAAGATTTTTCGGCTAAATTCAATTCTATATTAGGAAAGGTTGAAATTGACAAAGTAAATGCTTCACTAGAATGCAATTTAAAGTCTGATTTTGATGATATTTTCGAATTCAATATCACAAATCTTTTGTTAAAAAACCTAAAGGTAAGCCTAGATCAAAAAATAAAAAGAATTGGTATACAAGAGTTTGAATTCAACGGAAACTTTACCTCTTTGTTTGAGGAGTCTCTCTCGGGTGTTGTGAAAATCACGGGAGGCGATGTTATATCTTCAGATCCAACATATTCATTTAAAAATGCTAAAGGGCGCTTAGAGTTTGAAAGGGGGAGCTTCATTAACTCAAAGCTTGGTTTTTCTTTTAATGATATCAATGCTGAGCTCGACTTAAGCGAGACTATTGGAAAAGTAGTTGTAAATGCAAAAATCAATGGAGAGATGGCTAGTTTAGCTAATTTTTTGCCTAGTAAAAAAGACTTATTTAGAGGCTTTAAAAATAAATTATTTGAAAGTGAAATTACTTTTAAGAAAAACGAAAAGAGTGAGCTTTATGGAGCTCTTAGCATTTTAGATAAAAGCAAGGAAGAATTGCAGTTTGGTATTATTTTTCAAGATAAATATCTAAGAGAACTTTCTCATGGCTGGGTCAAAGGAGAAGGTATTTCATTAAATAATATTTCCTTAGAAGCAATTAAATTAAATGGAATAGTCAATTTTACAGCTTCTTTCGAGAAAGAGAAGATATCATTTTTAGTTAAAGGGGAGCATTTGAGTGGAGAAAATGATTATTTTGCATTTTCTTCTGATTATCTGGGTAGTAAAGACTCTAGTAGTTTTGAATCGGTAAGATGTCTACAGGGAAGTTTTGATTTTAGTAACTCTATTTTTCACATTATAGCTCCTATCAGTGGTTTTTCAGCTAAGTTGAAAAAACAAGATTTGGATTTTACAGATATAAAAGGCTCTATTGATATTAAAAATGACTCTATTAGTTTGTATTTAAAAAATGCAAAGAGCTGTGGGATAAATTTTATTGGAAACGTGTTATTGCAAGAGTCAGATTCTAAGGAACTTGAAACTGCAATTAAGACAGACAGAATTTATGGAAGAATTGAAGACTTCACTTCTTTTTTGTCTTATTTTAATGCAGATGTGCATGGAATGAATGACTTAAAAGGCAATTTTTTGTCCTCTGAAAATGGGTTTGAATTTAACTACAAACAAAACAAAGCTTTATGGCGTTTTGTAGCTAGTATAGATAGTGCAGAATATCATTTTAATGACCGAGTCACCTTAAGCAACGCTTGTGGAGAGGTGGAGATTGACTCTAAAGGCAAGGTTAACTTCAAAGATGTTTCGGGGAGCTTGAATGCAGATAATGAAGACTTATATGAACTTTATGTCCCTTTTCTAGCTAAAAACGAGAAGGAAATAAAATTTGATTTCAGAATTTCAAATTCCTTAAGAGATATATTTCGTCTTTTGGGAACAGCTTCAATTGAAGGAGGACAATACAAAATAAAATTGGAGGATAATTTAAGTCACTTTTTCTCGTCTAAATTAAATGTAGACAATCTTTTTGTAAAAGATGGCAAGATCCAGTCCCTTTCAATTAACTCTCTAATTAATTTAAGAGATGCAACTCTAGCTTTTGCTTTTTTTAAAAAGACTACTAGTTTTTTTGATAAAATTAGTCTGCCGGATCTTATCTCAATAAAAGGTGATTTAAATTGTAAGTTTAATTATGAAAAGAACAAAAAATCAACTATAGAAGTCAACGGGTACAGCTTAAGCTATAATCACTTTTTAATAGATAATTTTGATCTAAAGGCTGATTTAAAAGATAACTGTATCGAAGTACATCAATTGAACATCAATGATGTTAAAAGTAGATTTTCATGCTGGGTTTTAAATGATCATTTGGAGTTTAGAGATTTCAAAGCCTCATTAAAAGACCTCTACTTGATTGAGATGGGCTTTGATTTGCATTCTACTTTACAGCTGAATGGTTATCTTAAGCACATTGAGCTAGATGCTTCGATTTTAGATTTGGTAACTGAAAAGAAACTTAATCTTGTGGGTAAAATCTCAGGTGAAGGCAGGTTTTCTGTGGATCTTCCAAATCATCTACAAAAGCTTCAAATTGAGTCTGATCTAAATCTACAAACATCAAACTTGTTACTAAATGGTTTTTCATTCGATAGTAAAAATTCAATCAGGGCTTATTTTTCATATAGTGATGGGTGGATTTTAGATGGGTTGGCTTTTGATGTCAGGGATGTTAAAGACAAGATCAATTGCCTAAGCTGTAAAATTGGCCAGCTGTTATATCGTCCTTCTGAAAAAAAATATGTTTATGAAGATGCTCATGTCTTTTTCTTTGATGAATTATTTAGCAGAATTAATTGGGTAAATAAATTCTTCTCAAACCGAGAGTTTATGAAAATTGGTAAAAAAGTACTTTCAAATAAAGAAATCAGTACTCGCGGAGAATTTGATTTAGATGCTGCAAAACTAACCTGTCATATTAAAGAACATCAGGTGGCCCAAAATAATGCATCTTATTTATTTCGTAATATTAAGGCTACAATAACACCTGAGGCACTAGTTATTAATTCAAGTTATGTCTCGTCTTTATTCGAATTCCCTCTCGATTTTAAGATTTATTATGATGAGAATGTTCATGGTAGGCTTATTTTGAAAGAAGAGAATGAATATCGTCCTATGAGAGTTGATTTTGATTTTAAAAATGGATTTCAGATTCATTCAATTGTTGGGAGATTTCACGGAATAAGTGCAAGAATGCAAAAGGATGGGGATTTTGATTTTATTGCGAGTTTAAAATGTGATTTCAGAAAAATTAAAGATTACATACCTCCAATGTTAGCTGAGTTTTTTAATGAGCTAAGCATGGGGGCGGGATATGAGTTCCGAGGTAAAGTTTCTTTATCCGATAATGGATACTGGTTTAAGGGAACATTTACTGGAAAAGATATTGAGCTTGGCGGCTGTATTTATCAAACGCTTATGTCAGATATTTCGATTAATTCAAACTCAGTTGATATAACAGATTTAAAGGTAAGTGATAGATCTGGAATTTTCAAAATGAAAGAGATAAGTATTTTTAAAGAGGAGGGTAAATGGTCTTTTTCAATTCCTGAATTCAAAATGATCGAGTTTAGGCCTTCTTTGTTACAGAAGATAGGCGAGCCTAGAGAAGAAATAAAACCTTTAGTATTTCGAGAAGTGATCTTACAAGATATCAAAGGTGAGTTAGAAGATAAGAGCACTTATAAAGGTCATGGAAACCTATCTTTTATTAATTCTTTTAAAAGAGATCACAGCGTTTTCGATGTTCCTGCTGATTTTCTGGGGAGGATCTTTGGTCTGGATATGGAACTTTTAATTCCTGTTAAGGGGAAAGCTGACATTGAGCTCAAAGATAGTAAGGTTTATTTTTTTAATCTTGAAGACTCGTATAGTGAAGGTAATAGGTCTAAATTCTTTCTAGCTAATAAAGCTTTTCCTCATACATTGGATCTTAATGGAGATTTGAATATTCATATTCAAATGAAGCACTATGTGCTATTTACTTTTACAGAATCATTTATTTTATCGATAGAAGGAAACTTAAGTGATCCAAAGTTTAGTCTAAAGAAAAAAAAGACATTATTTTCAAAATGAAACAATTGTTAGATTTTATTTATCCAACCTTTTGTATCTTTTGTTCGTGTAAAATAGAACAAGAGGAAATTTTTTGTAAAAGATGCTCTAGTCACTTGATATTAGAAATGGATGACAGTGTTTTTCATGTTTTAGAGAAAAATCCAATATCTATTACATATTTAAAATTTGTTAGAAACTATCTACCAGCCAAGCACCTTAAGGTCATAGCGTCATTTGCAGTTATAAAATATTTTAGAGTTTTTAAAGAATACCCAATTTGTATTTCTTCTTCTAAGAATAAGTTAGCTAGTCTAACTGCAAAATATACAGCTAAACTTCTAAAATGTTCTTTCAAAAAAGAGCTAGAGTTTTTCAGAAAAAAATTTGAAAAAGAGGAACAGCTTTTTTTTCATTTAAAAGATGGTAGTTATATCAGGCTTATAATTATTTAAAGTTTAACCTTTTAGGTTTCTTTTGATTATTTGAACCTGTCTGTTCAATTTTTCATTTTCTTTCAGTTCCTTGGTAATTTTTTTCCAAGCATGAAGTAAGGTGGAATGGGTTTTTCCTCCAAATGAAGAAGCTATTTTTTGAAGGGAGTCATCCATTAATTCTTTAGCTAGATACATAGCAACTTGTCTTGCTAATGCAATATTTTTCATTCTTGAATCACCCTTAATATCGGAAGCTTTTACTTCAAATACATTTGACACAGATTTCAATATTCCATCTACAGAGACTCTTATTGAAGGATTTTTATGAATGAGCTCAGCTAAAACTCTTTCAACAATATCTTGTGTAATTTTAAGGTTCATTAATCGGCAGAAAGCGCAAAGACGATTAATTGCACCTTCAATCTGGCGAACATTTAAATAGATATGTTCTGCTATATAAAAAGCTATATCGCTTGGTATAAATAAGTCTTTTTGATCGGCCTTATGTTGGATTATAGCAACTCTTGTTTCTAAATCCGGAATGCCAACATTAGCGACAAGGCCCCATTCCATTCTCGCAATCATTCTTTCAGATAAGTTTAGCTGAGAAGGGGGTTTATCACTTGTAATAACGATTTGTTTGTGCTGATTTATTAAAGCTTCAAATGTATTGCAAAATTCATCTTCAAAATTTAAACGGTTCTGTAAAAATTGAATGTCATCAACAAGTAGTATGTCTAGACTGCGATAATACCTTTTCATTTTATCAACAGATTTGCTTTTAAGGTTGTCAATTAAATCATTTATAAAAGCTTCAGTTGTAATGCACTGAACCCTTATATTTTTTGAGGTGTTTTTGATCGTGTGCCCAATTCCATGTAGAAGATGAGTTTTCCCTAGCCCAACTCCTCCATGAATAAATAAAGGATTGTAAGATTTTCCTGGGTGAGCTGCAACTCCTATTGCAGCTGACTTAACAAACTGATTAGAGGGCCCTTCTATAAAGTTCTCAAAGGTATAATTCTTGTTAAGTAAAAAGGTTGTGTTTTTTTGAATGGGATTGGCCAGCTGCTTTTTTTGAGGTTTCTTGTCTAGTTTGACATGAAACTCAATTGGAAGTTTACCATTTTCTGATTCTGGGAAAAAAAGAGCTAAATCGTCTCGGTAATTATCAATTAAATATTCTTGAACAAAGATATTTGGCACTTCAAGATGCAAAACATCTCCATCTTTTGGGATCACTTTAATTGGTGAAAACCAGTTATGAAATTCTGTTGAAGAACATTTTTTCTCAACTAATTCTAAGAACTGTTTCCAAGAGTCTTTTAGTTCACAAGTTACCGTCATTTTTGTCCTGATAAGCCTTCAAAAAGATAAAAAACTAAAGGCATTTATGATGAAAAATTAACATGTTAAAATGAAACGATGCAACAAAATAAATATGGTTACAAGATTATGCATCACGTAACTCATTGAGGGTCAAAAAATACTATGATAAAAAAAAATAAAAGAAGATAAGTTTGAGTTTATACTAGCTTTTGAGTCGGAAAAGCTAAAAGAAGAGCGCTTGCACTTTTTGAAATTGTTTCATCTCTAGAGTGACTTAATCTCCTAGCTTCTGAGATGCCTTGTTTTCTATACCCTAAAGTAAGAAGAGCCTTTGTTCTGTTTAGTTGAACCTGCAAATCACTAGGGTCTTTTTTTAATGATTTATCTAAATGTTGAAGTGCTAATAAAGGATTACCAACTTGCAGATGAAGAGCACCTAATGTTTTAAGATCATATGGATGATCTTCAGAAAGTACCAATAACCCTTCAAAGATTTTTAAAGCAGTCTCATAATGACCTTCTTTTATATAGGCATATCCAACAAAACGAATGTCTTTTAGAGTGCTATCATCCCAATCTAATATTTCTTTCCAGATCATCCTTTTTGGTACTCGTTGCGCTTAGCTAAAATATTTGCATGCTCATCAGTTTTTTCTTCAAGTTCACCAATGAGGGCTAACAATTTCTCGACTTCATGTTTTTCTTCAGGGCTTTTAGTTTTTGTTTGCCTTATTTTTTCTATAGTAACTCTGATTTCTTCCGTTGATCCTATAGTTGGTATAAGATGATATGAAAAAATAAGGCTGCTGCTGAAATCTTCAGGAGACTTGAACTCTGCCCAAGAAGCTTTAGTAGTAGTAGTATTAAGTAATTCATCAAAGTCACTTTTAGGGGTGGGACTTGTAGATGAAATTGCTGCTGCATCAAAAATACGTGGGTCTGTATAAAAATCAGGGTTTGCTCTTATTAGTTCTTGGTCTAATGCAAATCTCTCAGAGGCCTTTGGCCCAAGATTATTTATTGTTACTGCTTCTGGCATGTATATTTTTTTGCTCTTTTTTATGTTTATTCTATCAATGCTTATCCATTTTTGCAAATTGAGTTATGAACAAAAAAAATATCAGGGTCAATTGACTGTTGTAAGTCATTAATTATGAGGTATTTAGCGCTAATAGCAACTTAAATTTATGCTTGATTGCAGTAAAGTTTTTAACAACATTCCCACAATTTCCCACAAAAAAATAATAGATCGTAAGTTATTTGATTTTAGTATTTTGTCAGTGAGCTTAAGTTTTTTTAGCTTGGGATCACAGAAAAAATATTTGCTAAGTTGGCATGTTGACTGATATCATGTGGGAAAATGTGGGAAAAGAGAAAAAACAGTGTCCGACTTTTATTTTAGTGGATCATCAACAGCCAAGATAGACGATAAAAACCGTTTCGTCCTACCTCAATCTATGCGCTATGGCTTAGTTGAGGGTGGTGCGTGTGAATTCACAATTTGTCTAGGGATGGGGGGCTGTCTAAACATTTATAAGAAAAGCGACATTGAGAAAATAGCTAAGAAGTTTAAAGAAAAGCAACATATTGCTCGTTACCAGAAATTTTTCACGCTGTTTTTTTCCACATTATTCCACACAACATGCGATAAAATTGGAAGGGTTACGCTTCCACCTCAATTAAAAAAGTTAGTGAATGTTCAAAAAGAAATAGTTGTAGCAGGGGTATTGGATAAAATAGAGCTCTGGCCGAAAGAGGTGTACGATAAGAATATGGAAAATCTTTTAAGTGAAGCAGATTCTAATGAAATGTTAGAGATGTCTGAAGAGGTATTTGCTCTTATGCATGATGAGCCTGAAAAGGAAAAAATAAACGAATCGCATATTAAAAAGGCGCAGGATCTAGTAAGTCAGTGAACAAGTTGCCTCATATCCCTGTACTAGTACAGGAGATTTTAGAATTTTTTAGCGATTCAAAATTACATTACTTTATTGATGGCACGACGGGAGCTGGTGGACATGCGAAAAAAATTTTAGAAAAGCACCCTGAAATAAAACTGTATATTGGTTGTGATAAAGATACAAAAGCTTTGGAAATTGCAGAGAAAGAGCTTCAGCCATTTAAAGATAGGGTTAAGTTTAAGCATGGAGATTTTGCTAAAATTGATGAATTCATAGCAGAAGAAAATATTAGCTGCATAGATGGAGTACTTTTAGATTTAGGTGTTTCTTCCATGCAATTAGAGAGTAAGGAAAGGGGATTTAGCTTTATGCATGAGGCACCTTTAGACATGAGAATGGATAGAAGAAGAGAGCTTACTGCAGAAAAAGTTGTAAATGAATACCCAGAAAAAATGTTGGCAGAGATTTTTCAGAAATATGGTGAAGAGTTTCAGTATAAACAAATAGCGAAAGCAATTGCAATTGCGCGTAAGAAAAAAAGGATAAAGACAACAGTGGATTTAATACAGGTAATAACGCCCACCTTAAGAAGGAAAAGAAAGCGAATTCATCCAGCCACATTAGTTTTTCAAGCTTTGCGTATTTTTGTTAATAAGGAACTTGAATCTATTGAAACTGGAATACATAAGGCAATTGATCTGTTGTGTAATGGTGGAAAAATAGCTGTCATTAGCTTTCATAGTTTAGAGGATCGGATTGTGAAAAATATTTTCAGATCTTCTAAAGATCTTGAAATTGTGACAAAAAAACCTGTTAGGCCATCTATGGAAGAAATTAAGCATAATCCTAGGAGCAGAAGCTCTAAGTTAAGATTAGCAAGGAAAGTTGTTGAGGGCATATTATGAATATTAAATCAATTATCAGAATGGTACTTTCATTAGCAGTTTGTATGACATCCATTTTTTCTTATGTATCTTTGCAAAACACAGCTACTCGATTGAAAATTCAAATCCCAAAAATTGAAAAACAACTTCTAGCAATCAATGATGAAATATCTCATTTGCAATTTGAGGTAGATCAATTTGAGAGTCCTGATAGATTAATGGACCTTGCATGTCATCCTGATTTCAGCCACTTGAAGCATCCTTATCTTAAGGATATTGAAGTTGTCTCAGAGGGGTTTGCTCTCACTTTAAAAAAAGAAAAAAAGCCTGATACAAAAATCGTCGCATTGCCGATCGGTAAGAGGTGATGAAAACAAATCACACTGATAGAAAGCGACTTGCTATCATTGCCATTTTCTTACTAAGTTTATATGTATTATTAATTGTTCAGTTTTACAGAATTCAAATTATCCAAGGAAATAAATGGACCCAGTATGCCTTGGCTCAGCATCAAACAACCTTAAAAGAATCATTTCGTAGAGGGTCTTTTTATTCTAATACTTCAATAAAAAAAGGTCATCCGGAAGAAGACCAACCGCTAGTGTTGGATGTCATGAAGTTCCATCTTTTTATAGACCCTGAATCTATACCTCAAAAATATAAAGCTGAAGCTGCTAAAAAAATATTACAATTTTTGAATGTTGAAAATGAATACAAGCAAAAGGTAACAAAAGAATTTTATAGAAAGAGTAGGTCTAGAAAAATTTCTACATGGCTAGAGAAAAGCACTAAAGAACAAATCCAGAGTTGGTGGAAAGATTACGCAAAAAAAAATAAAATCCCTTCCAATGCAATTTTTTTTCAAAAAGATTATCAAAGATCATATCCATTCAAGACGTTGTTAGGCCAAATTTTGCAGACTGTCCAGGAAGAAAAAGATCCTCTTACAATGCAAGCTATACCAATTGGAGGCCTAGAGCTATCGTTTAATAAATATTTAAAAGGAAAAACAGGAAAGAGACAAATCTTAAGATCTCCTTTAAACCCTATCGATGGTGGAAAAATTATAGATCCTCCAGTTGATGGTGCGGATATTTATTTAACAATCAATCATTACCTTCAGGCAATAGCTGAGGCAGAGCTAAAAAAGGGAGTGATAAAAGCTGAGGCAAAAGGAGGATGGGCGATTATGCTTGATCCTAAAAATGGCCATATCCTAGCACTTGCCCAATATCCGTTCTTTAATCCTGAGAAATATAAAGACTATTTCAATGATCCTGAAATGACAGAACATGTTAAGATTAAAGCCGCATGTGATGTTTTTGAGCCGGGGTCTATCTTTAAGATGATAACGGCCTCTATTGCTTTTATGGCGAATGAAGAGCTTGAAAAAAAGGGAGAAGATCCGCTTTTTTCCCCAGATGAGAAAATTAGAACAACAAATGGTTTTTTCCCTGGCAGAGTTCGTCCTTTGAAAGATGGAAGGCTACATAAGGTTTTAAATCTAGATATGGCAATGCAAAAGTCTTCAAATATATATTTTGGAGAGCTAGTGAAAAGAATTACGGATAGACTAGGAGATAATTGGTATCGAGAAAAACTGCTTCAATTTGGATTTGGGAGAAAAACTGATGTGCAAATACCTTCTGAGTCTCTAGGGCTTGTTCCAACTCCAGGAAAAATGCATCCAAATGGAAAGCTGGAGTGGTCAAAACCGACTCCATATTCAATTGCAATTGGACATAATATTTTAGTTACAAGTCTTCAGATGGCTAGAGCTGCTGCTGTCATAGCAAATGGTGGTTATTTAATTGAGCCTACAATATGCCGAAAAATTGTGCAGGGAGAAAAAGTTCTATACGATCATCAAAAAAGTAAAAAGATTATTTACAAAATTATGTCAAAAAAATCTACAGATAGAATTCTGAAATCTTTAAGATGTGTTACCAAATATAGAGGAACGTCGCCACTTGCAGATCTAGATGGATACTCTCAAGGGGGAAAAAGTGGTACATCAGAAAAAGTAATTGATGGAAAATATTCTAAAAGTCAAAACATTTCCTCTTTTTTAGGTTTTGCTCCATCATATAATCCAAGGTTTGTGCTTTTAATCTCAATTGATGAACCTATGGTTAAGTGGGTGAAAGGAGCTGGCAAGAATACTCTTGGGGGAGTTTGCGCAGCCCCAATATTTAAAGAAGTTGCTCAAAAAGCACTGGCTTATCTTGGTGTTGAGCCAGATGATTTAGAAAATGAATCAAATGCAGAATCAAAGAGGCTGGTTAATCTATATAATGATTGGAATCAATGAAGCTTAAGAAGTTATTACAAAATATTTCTAACGTTGTTGTTAAAGGTTCAAAAGAAACTGATATTAACGGTATCTGTACAGATTCCAAGAAAGTTTATCCTGGAAATGTTTTTTTTGCTTTAAAGGGAAAAGAACGCGATGGATCTGCTTATATTTATGAAGCAATATCAAATGGGGCAGTAGCTGTTGTAACTGATTTGTATGATCCCTTTTTGAAGAATGCAGTTCAAATTATTACTGAAAATACTTATGAAGTGTTGATAGCTTGTGTAGAAGCGTTCTATCAGTCTCCTTCTGCTAAATTAAATCTTATTGGAATAACTGGAACAAATGGCAAAACGACGACATCGTTTTTAATTAAACACATTATTGAGAAGCTGAATAAAAAATGTGGCTTGATCGGTACCAATGAATACTATGTAGGGACTAGTATATATCCCTCCTCTTTTACAACACCTCCTATAGATATTACATCAAAGTTTCTAAAAGAGATGTGTAACAGTGGGTGTGAATTTGCAGTTATGGAGACCTCTTCACATGGACTATCACAAAGAAGGTGCGAGTCATTAAATTTTGATGCAGCAATTTACACTAATTTAACTGAAGAGCATTTGGATTATCATAATTCAATGAAAGAGTATGCAGAAGCTAAGAAAAAACTTTTTAGTCTCCTTGAAGATAGTTGCAAACAAAGCAAAGTGGCAATTGTAAATGGTGACTGTCCATGGCATAGAATTATGATTGCTGACTTAAAGGTGCCATATATTACATATGGTGTAGAAAGTGATGCAGATGTTCAAGCTACTGATATTAAATTACACAGTAAAGGATGTGAATTTACTCTAAAATATCAACAACGCCTACAAAAGTTTAATACTCGGTTGGTCGGCAGATTTAATATATATAATATTCTAGCAGCGATTAGTTACGGAATCTTTATAGGGATTTCTCTAAGTGACCTAGCTTTATTTATATCAGATTTTCCAACTGTCAGAGGTAGAATGGAAAAAATTAAGGGGCGATTGTCAGATATATTTATAGACTTTGCTCATACACCCAACGCATTAGAGAATTGCTTGAGAACGCTTTTAGAAATTAAGAAGGGAAAAATTATCACAGTTTTTGGCTGCGGTGGTAATCGCGATAAAGAAAAAAGGCCTATGATGGCAGCTATCGCTGAAAAGTACTCTGATAAAGTCATAATAACAAACGACAACCCAAGAAATGAAGATCCTCAAAAAATAGCAGATGAAATTATTGCAGGATTTAAATCCGAATCTTCATATGATGTTATCTTGGATCGATCTCAAGCGATTGAACATGCAATAATAAGTTCAAAAAAAAATGACATTGTATTAATTGCAGGTAAGGGGCATGAGACTAAACAGATTTTCGCTCACACAACAAAAGATTTTGATGATGTCAAGGTCGTAAAAGACATTTTGAAGAAAGGCGTATGCGTTTAATATTTTTAACTCTTTGTTCTTTTATTTTTCTTTTCCCAAAGGATGTGTTTGCTCAAAAAAAGAATGCAGCTAAAGTTCCCTTAAAAAAGGTAGTTGTAATTGATGCAGGTCATGGAGGGCTTGATATTGGGACAAAAGAAAACAAACCATATCTCGAGGAGAAAAGGGCAGCTCTGACCACTGCAATTCTGACAAAACAATATCTAGATCAGTTGGGTTATAAAGTAATTCTAACAAGGTCAACTGATGCATTTATTCCTCTTTCAAAAAGAGTTGATGCAGCAAATAAGTCTAACTCTACATTATTTGTGTCGCTTCATTACAATTCTTCTCCAAATAAAACAGCCCACGGGATTGAAATTTTTTTCTGTCCTACAAAAAATGGCAAAAAAAGAGCAGACTCATCAAAAAAATTAGCAGCTAAAATTTTAGATAATGTAATTATAAGAACAAAAGCTAGATCTAGAGGAGTAAAGCAAGCAAGTTTCTATGTTATCAGAGAAACTAAAATGCCAGCAGTTCTTCTAGAAGGTGGTTTTATCTCTAATGATCAAGAAAGAAGCAAACTAAAAAATCGCCAGTACCTAGAGAAAATAGCAAAAGGAGTTGCTGATGGAGTTGATAAATATTTTAAGTCAACCTAGCCTTTTATGAGCTAATTTGTCGAATTATATCCATGAATTTGTTCATAAACTCAGGTAAAGGGAAATCTACTTCAAGATAGAGATCTTTTAGTTCTAACTTGCTCATAGATTCAGGTAGGGTAGTAAACTGGTTTTTTTCAATCATTAAACATTTTAGATTTTTTAGACAGCCGATAGATGTGGGTAGAGTAGTAAGTTGGTTATTTGAAAGGCAGATGAATTCAAGGCTTTTTAGTTTGCCTATAGATTCTGGCAGAACAGTAATTTGGTTGTTATGTAAATAGAGTTCTTTTAGGTTTGTTAGCTTGCCTATAGACTCAGGCAAGAAGGTAAGCTCATTATCTCCAAGGTAGAGGCTTTGTAGGGCAGTAAATTCTTCAATACATGGTAACACAACCTTTAAGCCTTTATTTCTAATATCTAGTTCTTTTACCTGATTTATTAGTGGATAGTTAGATCTTAGATTTTCAGCTAAAGCGTTATTGATTTGATTGCCTTTTTCAACTTGATTCAGTTTTTTTTCATCCTTAATATTTTTAAGTATACCTTCTATTTTGCTAAAATCTTCGTATGGAAATTTGATTTTTAGTTCATTAATGAGCACTTCTGCAAAGTGAATTTGAGCTTTTAAAGTGAGGTTCTTTCTATTGCCTTCTACAAATGAGATAATACATTCAGGGTTTTTTATTTTAAAATTGCTAACTTCAGCTTGAATTTGGGCTCTTATTGAGTTTAATTTTTCGCTGGAAGAAAAATATGGATTGTCCAAAATCGGCTTAAAGACTTTGCAGCATTCTTCTGATTTTTTAATTTTATTAAGCGGGCTTTCTCCCGGGGTGATTTTTTCCGAATTAATTCTTCTATTTATGAAAATAATTGAACCTATTCCTAATCCTAGCGCTGAGAATGAGAGAAACTTATTTGATGAAATAAATTTAACAATTGAATCTGCTAGTAGTCCCTTTTGGTGTGAGGGTCTATTGCTAAGCGTTATTAAACTAGATATACCTACAACAATGAATGCTGTTGCAGGCTTATTTTTTGTAGTTATCTTCTTTATTAGAGTTTTTTTGTCGAAAAAAATATTGAGAAGTCCTTTTTTAGACTCCATCTTTATTTTAAACAACTTAGAATATGCTCCTTGAGCTAACTTAAATGGTACTAGAAGCAAGTTAATAACAGCTAAGGCTACTTTTTTAATTATTGAATCTGGTTTTGATATTCTTATATTATAAAAACTTATAAAAGAACTTTTAAAGTTTTGAAAAATTGACTGGTAATTATTTTTTTTAAAATTAACTAACATTATTAATTATAAATAAATTTAAAAAATAATATCAAATTTTAGAAAAAACAGCAATTGTTATTGAAACACTTCCAAGAGTTAATATAAGTGACAAATCTAACTTTACAATTATTTTTTAGGCGCTATGTAGACTCCAACTATTTGTCTCGCATAAGGATTTTCGGATGACGGCTTTTTAAGTTCTAGTTTACCAATCTTACTCGGCAGTTGAAAGCGGTTTTTACCTAATTCGAGAGTTTTTAGCTTTGGTAGATTGCTAATAAACTTAGGTATAAAGGTTAGCTGATTGTTTGCAAGATCGAGAGTAGTTACTCCGTTTAGATTGCCAATAGACTCAGGTACAAAAGTAAGTTGAGTGGTACTCAGTGTTAGTTCTTGTAAGTTTGGTAGATTGCCAAGATACTCAGGGATGGAGATAAGGTTATTTTTTGCAAGGGAGAGTCGTTTTAAATTTTTAAATTTCCCGATAAATGGCAATACCGCCTTCAAGCCTTTGTTTTCAAGGCTTAAAAAATCTATAGTAGATATAAGGTGTAATCCTTTAGAGGTTAGATCGTTTTCGAGGAAATTTTCCCAAACGTTATTAATTCTATTGGATTTTTCAACTAGGGTCAGTTCATCGTCATCTTTAATTGAATTGATTGAATTTTTTAATCCATCTATCGCTGTTTTTATACGGCCGTCATTAGAAAATCTAACTTGCAAGCTATCAACAAGAACATCTGAAAAATGGATTTGAGCTTCTGCGATATAAACTTTTCTAATTCCCTCTACAAAAGAGACAATACTATTAGTATTTTCTATACTTAAGTCTAATTCTAAGATTTCCATGTTTGAAAGATTTTCAATCAACGGATGTATTATTGGACTCGGTAATAGACCTAGTCCTGTGTTTTTTATAGCATCCTCTATAGAAATATCAGAGTTTGAGACCTCAATAAAAGCTTTTCTAATTAGGTTGGCTTTATCAATTGGACTTATATCTTTATTTATAATGGAATTAACTTCATTTGCAAGCTTTTTAAGGGAGGCACTTCCAGAATCAATTTGTAATTTAGTTAAAAGAATTCTCATAAAGACGGTTTGAGCTTCTGCAATTCTAAAATTTTTTACTTCCGAATGAAGTTGAGCTTTTATTGAGTCTAACTTATCTGAATCTGATAAAGACTTAGAGTTTAAAATTTGGCTCAAAACCTTGTTGCACTCTGATGAGTCTTTAATTTTATTAAGTTCAGGATTTCCCCGGCTACATTTTCCTTTTATGAAAATAATTGAACCTATTCCTAATCCTAGTGCTGAGAGTGGAAGGAGCTTGTTTGAAGAAATAAATTTAACAATTGAATCAATTGAATCTTCTAGTAGTCCCTTTTGGTGTGAAGGCTTGTAGCCAAGTGCTATTAAACTAGATATACCTATACCAATTAATGCTGTTTTGATAATGGTAGGTTTATTTTTTGCAATTAACTCTTTTATTGAAAATTTTTCGTCGAAAAAATTATTGAATGCCTGTGCCTTAGGATCGACCTCAACCTTAAATAACTTATAATAAGCACTTTGAGCTAACCTAAATGGTATCAAAAGTAAGTTTATAACAGCTAATGCTATCTTTTTAACTATTGAATCTTGATTAGAAGCGCCTGTCCTTGAGAGATTTATAGAAGAGCTCTTAGAGGATTGTAAAGTTGGCAAGTAACTATTTTTTTGAGAATTTATTAACATAATAAAAACAAGTTTAATTTAAAATATAAGACATTATCTATAAACACCATCTTTATAAAAACTTAGGCGACCAAGGCGATGTGGTAGGGGTAAAGGGTTTTCTCCTAATAAAACTTTTTTTATTTGGGTGGAATTTTTTGCCAGTTGCATAATTGGCCCAAGTGATGCAAGTCGGTTGTTGTCTAAATAGAGAATCTCAAGTTGTGTAAGCTTTGTAATAGACTCAGGTAAAAAGGTAAGTAGGTTGTTATATAAATAGAGTTCTGTTAGCTCTGGAAGTTCCTCAATGCATGGTAATATAGCCTTTAAATTTTTCTCCTGAAGGCATAGTTTTCCTATGTGAATACATTTTAGATATTCAGAAAAAACATTATTAATTGCATTAGCTTTCTCAACAGAATTCATGGCATTATTGTTTTTGATACCGTCAATTTCTTCTTTTAGTAGATTTAAACCTTCTGCGTAATGAAACTTTCTTAAGAAATCAAAAAGTACATCTGAAAAATGGATTTGAGCGTTCGCAATAAGAATTTTTCTATCCCCATTTACAAATGAGATAATGCTGTCAGTGTTCTCTGCATCTACTTCTGTTACTGCAAAATTACCAAGTTCAGCTTGAATTTGGGTTATTATTAAATCTGATTTTTTTTTGTTGGCTAAGTTTTTATCATCTAAAATTTGCTTAAAGGTTTCGTAACATTCTGGAGATCCTTTAATTTTATCGAGATCTAGTTGTTTCAAATTAGCTCTTTTAGATCTTCTTGCTTTTTTTAATTTTCCCAAACTAGATTTTTGAACTAATTTATAAAGAGCAAAGGTTGCTAACGCAGTCAACACCAAAAGTTTCTTGTTTGATCCAATATATGAAGCAAAGGTATTTGCTAAGCGCTCTTTTTGGCTGCTTCGTTGTGAAGCCTTATAGCCAAGAGCTAATAAACTAGTTACTACTGTACCAATTAATGCTGTTGTAGATTTATTTTTTGTAATTAACTCTTTTATTGAAGTTTTTGCATTAAAAAAATTGTTGAAAAGGCCTGTCTTAGGCTTTATCTCAACCTTAAATAACTTATAATAAGCACTTTGCGCTAACTTAAATGGTATCAAAAGTAAGTTTATAACAGCTAATGCTATCTTTTTAACTATTGAATCTTGATTAGAAGTACCTGTCCTTGAGAGATTTATAGAAGAGCTCTTAGAGGATTGTAAAGTTGGTAAGTAACTTTTTTTTTGAGGATTAATTAACACAATAAAAACAAGTTTAATTCAAAATTTATTGGATATTTTATCAAACTTTATAAATATTAACTATAGTTTTTTGAGAGAATCGTCCCCGGCGCGATTCGAACGCACGACCTATTGCTTAGGAGGCAATCGCTCTATCCTGCTGAGCTACGGGGACAAATAAGCTAGTATTTTAACTTATTCATCAAAAGATCGACAAGTTATAATTGCAGATTTATTTTTCTTTTAATACTTTGTAAAAAAAAGGGAGTATTATGACTCAAGCAGATTTCGGATTAATAGGTCTTGCTGTAATGGGGCAAAATTTAGTCTTAAATGTGGCAGATAATGGCTATCAAGTAGCTGTTTTTAATCGCACAGTTTCAAAGGTAGATGATTTTATAAACGGGCCTGCAAAAGGTTTTTCAGTAATTGGAGCTCATACACTAGAAGAGTTTATAAAAACTTTGAAAAGACCTAGGAGAGTCATGTTAATGGTTAAAGCAGGCGAAGCTGTTGACCAGTTTATAGAAAAAATAGTTCCTCTGCTAGAAGAAGGCGACATTATTATCGATGGCGGGAACAGTAAATTTACTGATACGCAAAGAAGATATGAAGAGCTAAAAGAAAAAAAGATTCTATTTATTGGAACCGGAATATCTGGTGGAGAGGAAGGAGCTAGGCATGGCCCTTCAATTATGCCTGGTGGTCATCCTGATGCATGGCCACATATAAAAGAACTTTTTCAGAAAATTGCCGCAAAGTCAGAAGATGGAGAACCATGCTGTGACTGGGTCGGAGAGGGAGGAGCTGGTCATTACGTGAAGATGGTCCATAATGGAATTGAATATGGAGATATGCAGCTGATCTCTGAAGCTTATGATCTTTTAAGGCATGGATCATCCCTTGAGCTTGAAATGTTGTCTCATGTATTTGAAAAATACAATAAGGGTGTTTTGAACAGTTACCTGATTGAAATAACAGCCAAAATTTTATCAACGAAAGATGGCAATGGAAAATATATGATCGATCAAATTTTGGATGTAGCTGGACAGAAAGGAACTGGTAAGTGGACTGCTATTAGCGCATTAGACAAGGATATGCCACTTACACTGATTGCAGAGGCTGTTTATGCAAGAAATTTATCGTCGTTTAAGCAAGAGCGCCAATTAGCATCTAAGGAATATGGTAAAAAAATAAAAAAAATTGAAGGTGATTCATTTATTGATCATTTAGAGAGTGCATTATATGCATCTAAAATCATGAGCTATGCTCAAGGATTTATGTTAATGAGAAAGGCTTCTGAAGAATTTGACTGGAAACTTAACTTTGGCTCAATTGCTCTAATGTGGAGGGGAGGCTGTATTATCCGCTCTAGGTTTTTAGCAGATATTAAAAAAGCTTATGACAAGAATAAAGATTTAAAAAACCTACTCCTAGACGACTTTTTCAAAGAAGCAATTAAAAGCTCAGAAGCTGGTCTTAGAAAAGTAGTATCAGAGGCTGCTTTGATTGGTATAGGGGTTCCTTGTCTGAGTGCAGCTCTTTCTTTTTTTGATGGGTACACAAGAGAAAATTTACCAGCAAATTTACTTCAAGCTCAGAGGGACTTCTTTGGAGCTCATACTTACGAAAGGGTAGATAAAAAAAGAGGTGAGTATTTTCATTTCGATTGGCTAAAAGAGAAAAAAGAATTTAGCTCTAAAACATATAACGTATAGAGCTATTATTCAGCTTTTAATACTTCCATGAAAGCGCTTTGAGGAATGTTGACTTTGCCAATTTCCTTCATTTTCTTTTTTCCTTTTTTCTGTTTTTCCCATAGCTTTCGCTTTCTAGATATGTCACCACCATAACATTTAGCTGTTACATTTTTTGAAACAGCGCTAATAGTTTCTCTAGCTATAATTTTGCCGCCAATTGCAGCTTGGATCGGCACTTTAAACAGCTGTGGAGGGATTACTTCTTTTAATTTTTGGCAGATAGCTCTTCCCTTCGCTTCAGCCTTTGTTTTGTGGACTAGTAAAGAAAAGGCGTCCACAGGTTCTTCATTAACTCTTATTTCTAGTTTAATAATATCGCTTAGCTCATATGTGTCGAATTCATAGTCAAATGAACCGAATCCTTTTGTTACGGACTTTAATTTATCATTAAAATCTGTAATGATTTCATTTAAAGGGAATCGATATGTTAGAAGTAAGTGATTGCTTCCCATGGTCTCAGTATTAACAAGTTCTCCTCTTTTTTCCATGGCAAGATTCATAATAGAACCCAAGTAATCTGCTGGTGTCATAATAGAGCACTTGACCCAAGGCTCTTCTACATAATCAATTTTTGCAGAGTCAGGATATAGCGCTGGATTATCAATTTCGATAGACTTGCCACTTGTCAGAGTGAACTTATAAATGACTGAAGGTGAGGTGGTGATTATGTCTAAGTTAAACTCTCGTTGGAGTCTTTCAAAAACAATTTCAAGATGCAAAAGTCCTAAAAACCCACACCTGAATCCAAATCCTAAAGCTAATGATGATTCTTGTTCAACTTTTAGTGCCGAGTCATTTAATTGTAATTTTACTAAAGCTTCTCTTAAGTTTTCAAAATCGGATGAATCGATAGGATAAATTCCTGCATAAACTACTGGAGAAATCACTTTGAATCCTGGCAAAGGAGTGGTTGCTGGCTTTTTAGTAAGGGTTATTGTGTCCCCGACCTTAATATCAGAGGTGTTCTTAATTCCTGCAATTATAAAGCCTACTTCTCCAGGTTTCAAAGACTCAACTTCTTTTTCATTTGGAGAGAAAATACCAACTTTCTCAACTTGGTAATTCTTATTAGCAGCCATTGTTTTAATAGACATCTCTTTTTCTATTTCACCACTAATAACACGAATGTATACGATCACTCCTCTATAAGGATCATATTGAGAGTCAAAAATTAAAGCTTTTAACTCTTCTGAAGCGGACTTTGATGGAGGAGGTACAAGTCTTATCAGCATCTCTAAAACTTCTTTGACTCCTTGCCCAGTCTTCGCTGAGATTTCTAATGCATTTTCAGCAGGAAGCCCAATGACATCTTCAATTTGCTTTCTTACTAGCTCAGGGTTTGATGCAGGTAGGTCTACTTTGTTTAATACCGGGATGATTTCAAGGTCTCTTTCAAGCGCTAAATGAACGTTTGCTAGGGTTTGGGCTTGTACTCCCTGAGTTGCATCAACAACCAACAGAGCTCCTTCACAGGCAGCTAGCGACCTTGATACTTCATATGAAAAGTCGACATGTCCGGGGGTATCTATTAAATTAATTTGATAAGTATTGCCATCGTCTGATTTATAGTGCATCGTGACGGGCCTTGCTTTTATTGTAATGCCTCTTTCTCTTTCAAGCTCCATTGTATCTAGGTATTGCTGCTTCATTTCTCTTGATGAAACAGTTTGAGTTATCTCTAAAAACCTATCAGCTAAAGTTGATTTACCGTGGTCAATATGTGCTATAATAGAAAAGTTTCTTATTAAATCTTTATTGTATAAGCTCATTTAATCTTGAATTTTGGTCCTATGAGAAGAGTTTACTTTTTTATCTATGATCTTTGCAAGAGTTGCTATCTAAAGGACGAAAATTCATTGCAGCAACTTCAAAAAAAGGTAGTTATTAAAATTTTAGGTGGATGAAAGAGGTGGAAATAAGCAAATTTTAATGCTCTTCTTCTAACATGTTTCCAGATGTGTGTAGGTTATCTGGCTGAAGATTTGGTAAAGATTTAATGGAGCTAGGCAATTGACGCAGTCTATTATTAGAAAGGTCAAGCACAAATAGATCCTTAAGATTTAAGAAAAAGTCATCAGGGATGCTTGCCAGTTCATTTCCATTTAAAGAAAGTCTCGTAAGGAGTGATAATTTACTGATAACTTCAGGTAGGTAAGTTATTTGGTTAACGTTTAGATTAAGTGTCTGAAGGTTTCCTAAATTATCAAAAGATTCAGGTAGGTAAGTTATTTGGTTATTGTTCAGATTAAGTGTCTGAAGTTTTTCTAAATTACCAAAAGATTCAGGCAGATAAGTTATATAATTGTCGCTAAGATTGAGTGTCTGAAGGTTTTCTAAATTACCAAAAGATTCAGGTAGAGCAGTTATACTATTGTCGCTAAGATCGAGATCCTCAAGGTTCTCAAACTGGCTAATGCAAGGTAAAACTTCTATAAGTCCACTCTCACTTAAATTTAGAGTAGTTACACTAGTTTTTAATGGATTAGATCCAGATTCTGGGTTAAGCCAACGAATGATAGTAGCGTTAATTTCATTAGCTTTTTCGAGCAGTGGCTTATTCAGTTTTTTAATAAATTTAATTGAATTATCTATTTCATTTATTAGATCATTATTAGATGGGAATAAGTCGCGTAATTCAGAAATTAGCTCATCTGCAAAATGAATTTGGGAACTTGCTATTAGATTTTCTCTCTCTGGACTCTGTAAATAATCTATAATACTTTTGGGTAATTTGGTTTCTTCGAGTATAAGATTTTCTACTTTTAGGGAGTCTTTACATATAGCTGAAACAAACTCTAAAAAGTTTTCCGAGTCTTCTACTGATACATTACTAATGTAATTTTTTATTTTATCTAATTTTTCATCATAAGTTAAGGTTATATTATTTAAGATTCGTTCAAAGGCTCCTCTATGCTTTTCAGATGTTTCAATTTCTTCGAGCTTTCTAGAAATTTCCTCAATTGCTGTTTTTGCAAATTTCTCTATTTTCTCACCCCCGATGAATCTTAGCTCACAGCTAACATGATTTTTTATTATTTCTAGCCTTTCATCAAAAGATAAGTATTCATTATTTAAGATTTGTTCAAAGTAGTTTTGATTTTCAGGAATTTCAATTTTTTTGAGTCCAGCTAAAATTTTGTCAATTTCAGTATTAGCAATATTATTTCTTGTTTCTTGTATTGCTTCTTTACGTAGCTTTACAGCTACATTGAAAGCTCTAGCGTCTCCCAAATAATATTGACTAATGTTAAAAAGTAAATCAAATGGCAGTTTGCTATAATCATGTTTTTTTCTATCTACTTTTGTAGTTATGTCTCCAGTGATATCTGGCTTAGGTGGAGTTGAATTTAATGCAGTACAAGCTTCTTCAACTTCAAGAACTGCAGATTTTTCATTGTTTTGTTTAAATGAAACAAAACCATAGACAACCAAAGCTGAGCATCCTAGGAATCCTACAAGGTCATTTGAGTGAATATTTTTGAATAGTGAAGTAGGAATATTTGCTAATTGCTTGCTTTGTGCTGAGGGTCCTTTAAACCCAAATGCTATTAAAGTAGATGCCCCAACACCAATTAATGCTGTTTTTATAATTGAGGGCAGATTTTTACCAATAAAATCTCTTATGGAAGTTTTTCGATCAAAAAAATTATTAACAAAGAAGGCCTTAGGTGCCACCTTTACTCTAAATAATTTACAATAAGCTTTTTGAGCTAACTTAAAAGGTATTAAAAGTAAGTTAATAATAACCAGGGCGACTTTTTTAACTAGTGAAGCTAATTTAAAAACACTTGTTTCTGAAGTCTTTAAGACTTGAAAAATTGGTTGATTATAATTTTTTTGATAATTAATTTTCATATAGTCTTATCTAGAAGAAGATAATTATTATAATTAATAAAAATATTAAATACAAAAAACTTTTTTTATAACTATAAATTAATTTAAAATGGGTTTTTAATTAAAATTAAAATAAAGTGTTTTTTATATAAATACTTTAAGTGAGTGTTCTAGAGTTTCACTCAAGCTTGTAGTTGCTCTAGTTTTAAGTGAGTTAGCAATTCAATAACTAGATTAATTTAATCAGCTTTTTCAATTTTTGGTTTATTTTTGAGAATAGATTCTCTAATTTTCTCTACAAAATAGACAATACTATCAGCGCTTAGCATTCTAAAGTCTAAGTTTAAAATTTCAACGTTTGAAAATTTGCCAGTAGGCGACAATGTTTTTTTTAGGTTTGTATGACTTAAATCTAGCGATTCTATACGCTCTCTTAGAGAAGGGTCAAAATTGAGTGAGCTAATAATAATTTTATTAACTTGATAAGCCATTTCAGCTGTACTGATATTTGTATTAATTGAGTCTATTTTTCTAAGTTGTTGTTGTGCTGCTTCATTTGCTTTTGCAAAATGTAATATTTCACGTGCAAAAGTGAGTTGATTGTCTGCAATTTCAAATTCAAGAATTTCTTCTTGAAGCTGAGATTTTATTGAATCTAGTTTCCCAGCAGGGGATAAATCTTCAGAGTTTAAAACTTGGGAAAAGACTTTACGACACTCTTCTGATTTTTTTATTTCATCAATTGGCTCTTTTCTTAGTATCAATGATCTTATTCCATAAAGTGAGACTGCCCCTAAAGCTAACTTTGGTATATATGATAAGAACCCTATTTGAGAGCTTTGGTTTGAAGGTTTATACCCAAGGGCTATTAAACCAATAGCTCCTATTCCAATCAAAGCTGCTTTGAGGATCTTAGGTTGATTTAACTCAAGGCCTGTTTTAGGCTCTAATTTTATTTTAAACAACTTATAATAAGCTCCCTTTGCTAGCCTAAATGGTATCAAAAGCAAGTTGATTACAGCTAAGGCCACCTTTTTAATAAGAGAAGCTTGCTTAGAAGCTCTTGTCGCTGATCTACATGAGCTCTTTAAGGTTTGTAAAGCTGATTGATAATTGGTTTTTTGAGAATTTATTATCATAATGTTGTTGATACCTGAATATAGTAGTAAAAAAAAGCCCACAGATTTCTGTGGGCTTGTATAAATAATAGTATTATTTATTAAGAAGCAGGAGTTGCTTCTTTTTTTTGCTCAGCTGTTTTTTTCTTAGCTGTAGCAGTGGCTTTTTTAGCTACTGCTTTGTTAGCAACTTCAGGAGCCTTAGCTTCATCATCAGCTTCAGTTTCTTTCTCAGCTTGAGCTTCTAGGAAACGCTTGTTAAGGGAGTTAACAGCAATAATCCAAGCAGCTATGATTGCAAAAAGGATTACTCCAACATATGGAATAATAGCAGAAACTGACCCTAATACTGAAATCAGTACCATTTGAAGTAATGATCCGCCGGACTTACCAAGTCTTGCTCCTACAACATCAATCGCAGCTTTACCTTTCACTTTTGATTCTTGATCCAATGGAATGTATGCCATTTCTTTTGTTGGATCGAATAATGAGTATTTAGAAGATTTACTCATAATATTTTGAATCATACCAATTATGACAGCTATCATAAGTGGAGATGTTCCAAGTGATGCAATTACACCAGTCAGACTGCCTTTGAAAAGTACAACTGAGAAGAAAATTGCTCCTGTAATTAAAAGCGTGATCGGAGTTACAAGTGCTGCAGTTCTCCATCCGAATTTTCTAACTACGTTACCTCCTACAAACAACATCATGAAAGATGTTACAATTCCTGTCATAAATGAGAATTTACCCATGAAGGTACTGTAGTCGTTTGGATTAGGATAAGCTAGTTTAAGTTGAGATTTCCAAGTAACTTCAACGATATTGATGCTGATTCCATAAGCAATAACCAAAATAGCTAAACATCCGATGTACTTTGATTTAAGTAAATATCCAAAGCTTTCTTTCATTGACATCTTTGGTTTTGATTTCTTTTGCTTAACTTCAGCTGGGTTATAGAATCTAGGATCGTTTAAAACATTTCTGTTCATCCAGTAATAAATTCCCATTACAAGAATTCCAGCAATAACGACTAAAGTCATTAATGAGTTTAGTGTAGCTCCCCATGCGTCTGCACCTTCAGGAAGTTTTTTTCTAATATCTGAAAAATGTACAATTAAAGAACCTGATACAGGAAGAGCAATGTTAGCACCAAGTCCAAGCACGGCATAGAATCTTTTTGCTTCATTTACTTTCATGATGTCGTTAGCAAATCCCCAGAAAACTAAAGAAAGGGCTACGCTTCCCCATAGTTCTGCCATTATATAAAATAATGAATATGACCAGTTTCTGATAAGTGCAACAAAGCCTTTTAAACCTGCTGGTAGTATCCCTTGTAAAGTATCAGCAAATGCATGCGGGTGTAGAGATTCTCTCATTGGGTATATAAAAAAAGCGAATAATGCAAAGAACACTAAGAAAGGTGTTATCGTTGCATAGAATAACTTTTCCTTAGATAGCTTATTACTTAATCTTGAATACAAGATCATAAATAAGACAGCAAAAGGGAGAACTCCCCATAGCTTTAAAAATACAATAGCTTCAGCGCCTGATCCTGGTGCAGTCACGAGTAAGCTATCCTTTGTGTCTCTTAAAATCGTGTAATTGAATGAAATTAAGAAAAACATGAAAAACATTGGAAGTAATTTCTTTAGCTCAAAATTATGAACTGGCCAAAGAAGAGACCTCCATTTTCCAAATTCTTTTTGTGTTGTTTGTGACATTTGTTTGTCCTCTATAGTTCAGTTAACTAGTTTGAAATTAAGGATAAATTTTTACTTTTTTTTAATATTAAATCAAGTTTAAAAGTTATATAAAAAGTAAAGAAGTAAAATTAAAATTTTTTTCTTACAAAAAAAACAACCCCTCTTTATAAAAAAGAGGGGTTACTAATTAAGAGTTTGCTAGTTGTGATTCTTGATTCATTTGAGAGTTCATAGAATTAGAGCATTCTACGTAGGCATTCCATAGGTCTGGTTCAACTCTGTTTTGTCTAATTGAGTTGATTAAATCTCTTTTAGCAGAAGCTAGAGATTTTTTTGGACTTAAAATATTAATTATTTCGTTGTCACCTGCAAGTTTTGCGATATTAAGCATTCTTTCAAGTTGATTTCTTGAAAAAATTAGTTGATCTCGTCTTTTGCGAGAACCTCTTGCAGCTCTTTTTTTAGGAGAGACAACTGAAGGGGATCCGTTAATTATATGTTTTTTTATATACCCCATTAGCTCTTCTGGATTTCTCTTCTTCATCTTACGGAATGTAAAATGATGCATGTATCCTCCAGTAGATACGGGTAGGTATTTACAAAGTTCATTTTCTTTGTATCCACCAACTTTCTTTATGGCTTCGTTAATTAAATTTTCTAATTCTTCTTTTGTTGAACTCATTTTCCTTTATCCTAGTTTTTTTTATTGGGTATTTCTTAATACCTTATTTTCACACTAAATAGCAATTTAGTTGTTTCTTTGAGAGAAAAACATAATAACTTTTTTTGCAGTCGAAAATAAGGTATTTTCAATTAATTTGCTGATTGTATAAACCAACTGTTTTTTATGCAAGAAAGTTACTTAAATATTTTTATTTGAGAGATATTAATAAAGTGAAACTATTGAAAGCGAAAAAGTTTTGATTGTAATGATAGTTTAGTTTAGCATGACATATTTCCTTTGATTAAATTGTTGCCTTTATGAAAACAATAATTAATATTTTTCTATTTTTTTCTTTGCTGTTCACTTTTTCATGTTCTCAAAGTCAGACTATTCATGCTCAAAAATGGATGATGGAAAGCGGTAAAGTGAAAATTTTATCAACAACAGAAATGATTAATGACTTGGTATCTGCTGTTGGAGGAGAGCATGTTGATTGTTTAACGTTAATTTTTGGGGGACTAGATCCTCATAGCTATGAGTTAGTGAAAGGAGATGATGAAAAATTCAGTAGGGCGGACATCGTTTTTTCAAATGGCCTTGGTCTAGAACATGGGGCTTGCCTTGTGAACACAATTCAAAATCACCCAAACTCTATTGCATTAGGTGACGAAGTAAAAAAGAAGTTTCCAAATAGAATTTTAACAACAGATGGTGCGATAGATCCACATATTTGGATGGATGTTTCACTATGGTTGTACATTATTGACCCAATCGAACAAAGCCTATCAAAATTGGATCCAGACCATGCAAGATCTTATAAAAAAAATGCTGAAAACCTAAAAAAAAGACTTTTAAGGGTTCATTCAGAAATTTTGGATTTAATGCAGTCAATTCCTGCTGAAAAAAGATATTTAGTTACTTCTCATGACGCGTTTTATTATTTTGCAAAAGCATATCTTGCAGAAAACAATGAAAAGACAGAATGGAAAGAAAGATTTTGCGCACCGGAAGGTCTTGCTCCAGACAATCAAATGAGCTCTCTTAATATAGTAAATATTATAAATCATTTGAAAAAGTTTAATATTAAAGTGCTTTTCCCTGAATCGAATGTCTCACGCGACTCAATTAAAAAAATAATTCTAGCAGGCAAGCAAAAGGACCTTAATCTTAAAATATCTGATGACCCTCTTTATGGGGACTCCATGGAAATAGTTGAAACTATTCCTGGTGAAAATTACATTAAAATGATGAAACATAATGCGGATGTAATATGCAAGCAAATAAAAAAAAATTAGAGATTGTTTTAAAGGCGGATCAGCTTTGTGTTCATTATGATAGACACCCAGTGCTTTGGGATGTTTCACTAGAAATCCCTAAAAATCAAATGGTAGCCATAATTGGACCAAATGGAGCTGGGAAAAGTACTTTTGTAAAGGCAGCTTTAAATCTTGTGGAGCCTTTTTCTGGTAAAATTCATTTTCTTGGAAATGAATGTAGCATTGCCTACGTACCCCAGAAAGAAAGTATTGATTGGAGTTTTCCGATATGCGCATTTGAAGTTGTATTAATGGGCAGATATGGAAAATTGGGGTATTTTAAAAGACCTAATGAAAAAGACAGAAATGATGCTATGAAAATGCTAGATATCGTTGGAATGAAAGGCTTTGCAAAAAAGCAGATAGACCAACTCTCTGGCGGTCAAAAACAACGATTGTTTATTGCCAGGGCGCTTATGCAAGACCCAGATATACTTTTTCTAGATGAGCCGTTTACTGGAATCGATATGGCAACTGAAAAAGTAATTATTGATGTTCTTAAAAACCTGAAAGAGCAAAATAAAACAATTTTTATTGTTCACCATGACTTAAGAACTCTAAAGCGATATTTTGATTGGTTAATTTTATTAAATACTTATCTTGTTGACTCTGGGCCTATTGACAAAGTCTTGACAAAAGAGAACATTGAAAAAACTTTTGGCAATTCACTTTCACTATTTGAGGAAGCAAATATTTTATCAATGGCGCACACAAAAGGATTATAGAAAAATGCACTTATTTGAGTTTTTTTTAGATCCTGTGTTGAGAGCTCCTACATGGGGGTGTATGTTGATGGCTGTTTCGACCTCATTAATGGGCGTTGTTTCATTTTTGAAGAAGCGTTCTCTAGTAGGTGAAGCAATATCGCATTCAACATATCCTGGAGTAGTTTTAGGGATAATTTTCTTTGCGGCATTTTTCCCAAACTTTGAAAGCTTGTCTGTTATATCTGTATTAGTGTTTGCTTTTTTATCTTCAGTGCTTTCTATGAAGGTGCTAAGTTATATTGAAGCTAACTTTCGAGTAAAAAGTGATGCAGGATTGTGCTTTATATTAGCATCTTTTTTTGGTTTTGGGCTTTTATTGGCCTCGCACGCCCAGTTTGCTTTTACCAATCATTATAAAAAAATTCAAATGTATTTATATGGCCAAACTGCAACTATGCACGATGCTCATATTTTGATTTATGCATTGTTAACTTTTATAATCGTCTTTTTTATATATGGGTTTTACAGGCCGCTACAGCTAATCTTATTTGATGAAAACCATGCAAGGACCTTAAATATAAATGCAGGTAAGATAAACAAATTGTTGGATTATCTGCTGATACTTTCTTTAGTAATTGGGATTAGGTCGGTTGGAATTGTATTGGCATCAGGGATGCTTATTGCTCCTGTAATTGCAGCAAGGCAGTATACAGATAAACTTTCAGCTTTATTTATATGGTCGGCAGTTTTCAGCGCTATTAGTGCTTTTTTAGGTAATTATTTATCTGTCCAAATATCGATTGTTACTAGTAAAACGCTGCCAAGTGGCCCTTTGATTGTGTTAGTCTCTGCCTCGGTTGCTTTTCTATCATTGTTGTTAGCTCCCAGGAATGGCTGGGTTTTTCGCCTAGCTAGGATATCTGAGTTTAAAAGAAAATGTTTGTTTGAAAATGTTTTAAAGTACATTTGGAAAAAAGAAAGACAAGAAGCTACGTATGATTCTATTAAAGAGTTCTTACATCTTAATCCTATCTATTTAAAGTATACAATTTTTCAAATGAAGCGAAAAAAATTTATATATAGCTTAAATGGATCATATCACTTAACTGAAAATGGGGAAAAAATAGCTTCAAATATAGTAAGACTACATAGGCTTTGGGAGCTATACTTAGCAAATCATTTAGGAATGAGCATTGAGAGGGTTCATCCAAGTGCAGAACAAATGGAACATATTCTGACTCCTGAAATTGAGAAAAAGTTAGTAAATATTTTAAACAATCCTAAAAAAGATCCGCACAAACAGCCAATACCATAAAGGTGTCTATGAATCCATATTGGGGAAATAATTTTTTTGAATTTTTGCTACGTTTTATTACTAGGCTGCCAAAAATTTTAATTGGTCAGGAAAGCATGGTCCAGGATGAAATGCAGATATTTGTTCTATTTGCAATGTCAGTTTCATGTGCCATGTTAGGTGTGATCTTAGTTGCAAGAAAAATCACAATGCTGGCCAATTCTATCTCACATACATCTCTTTTGGGAATTGTAATAGCTTTTTTACTTTTTTCTAAAGATTCAGCAACAACTCAAATGAGTATCAGCGGATATCTGCTTGCATCGTTCATTTGTGCTATGATTACAACTTTTATAAGTGAGTTTTTGACAAAAGTTTTAAAAGTTCAAGAGGACGCTAGTATAGCGCTTGTTTTTACTTTTTTATTTGCTCTTGGAATTGTAATGCTTACTTTTTATAGTCGCAACGCTCATATCGGGGCGGAGATAATAATGGGTAACGTTGATGTTCTTATGATAAGTGACTTAAGATGGCTCTCTTTAATTGCTATATTTAATGTTTTTTTACTTAAGCTTTGTTACAAAGAGTACTTAGTAACTTCGTTTGATTTTCAGTTTGCAAAGCTTATTGGTATATCAGCGTCTTTTTTTAACTATTTGCTAATGTTGCAGCTTTCAGCGACAGTAATTGGGTCGTTTAGAGTAGTAGGTGTGATCTTATCACTTTCCTACATTGTAGGGCCTTATTTGATTACTTCTTTATTTGTTAAAGATTACAAAAAGCTGCTTATTTTAAGCCCAGTTATGGGATGTGTGTTGTCGCTTATAGGCGTGGCCTTGTCAAGACATATTCTTTCAGTTTACAGAATAGCACTTTCAACAGGTGGCATTTGTGTTTCTTTAATAGCGCTAATTTATTTCAGCTGTTTATTATTTATAGATACAAAGAAAAAAATTTCTCATGAGAACTAAAAAAATTACAATTTTAGGTTCTACTGGTTCCGTAGGGCAAAACACTTTAAGAGTCATTGATGCTCATAGCCATTTAAAAGTATATGCTATAGCAGCTCACTCCAATATCGAGTTACTTGAGAGGCAAGCGCTAAAATATATGCCCGAAAAGATTGTGGTGTATGATAAAAATAAAGCAAAAGTACTTAAAAAAAGACTTCCAAATTTTAAGGTAATATCCGGATCGGAAGGTTTAGAAGAGATTTCAACGGACGCTGATGTAGACTTTGTAATGCTTGCGATGACAGGGATACAAGGACTAACGCCTGCAATTGAAGCTATTAAGTTAAAAAAGCAAATAGGACTGGCTAACAAAGAATTGCTGGTTTGTGCAGGGGAGCTGATATCAACTCTTGCAGATGAATGTAGTGTTGAACTTTTACCGGTTGACAGTGAGCACAGTGCGCTTTTTCAATGTCTAAATGGTGAAAGAAAAAGCCAGATAAATAGGCTTATTTTAACGGCCTCTGGAGGGCCCTTTAGGAATTTCACAAAAAAAGAACTGGAAACTGTATCGCTAAGTCAAGCTCTAGCTCATCCAAACTGGAAAATGGGACAGAAGATTACAATTGATTCATCCACTTTAATGAACAAAGGGCTTGAAGTGATCGAAGCTCATTGGCTTTTTAAAATTCCTGTAAGTCAAATTGAAGTCTGTATCCATCCTCAGAGCATTGTGCATAGTATGATAGAGTACAAAGATGGTTCGATCATATCTCAAATGTCGTATCCTTCCATGGTACTGCCAATTCAATATGCTTTAACTTACCCGAATAGACTTAATTCGGAAATTCCAAAATTTGATTTTAAAACTCCCTTTGCATTAGATTTTTATCCACCTGATTTTGAAAAATTTACTTGTCTAGAGCTGGCATACTTTGCTTTGAAAGAGCAAAAAAGTTTCCCATGTTATTTAAACGCAGCAAATGAAATATTAGTTAATAGATTCTTAAATAAAGAAATTTCTTGGGTCGACATATCTAAAAAATTAAAAAAATTAATCACTTCACACAAGCCTTGTGATGTGGTAACCTTAGAGGCAATTTTAAATGTCGATCAACAAGCTAGAGAGGATGCGGCCAGGATATGATAGCTACTTTATTTGCCATCTTAGGATTAAGCTTTTTAATATTTATCCATGAATATGGCCATTATTATATGGCTAGAAAAGTAGGAATGAAAGTCGAGGCCTTTGCTATCGGCTTTGGTAAGCCAATTTTCAAATGGAAAAAAGATGGAGTTGAATGGAGAATAAATATTTTGCCTTTTGGTGGTTATGTGAAAATTGCAGGAATGCAGCAAGAGAAAGGTCAAGATTTATATGCTATTAAAGATGGATATTTTGGCAAAAAGCCATGGGATAGAATCAAAGTTTCTTTTATGGGACCAATGGCTAACTTTATATTTGCCTTTGTTGCCTTTACAATTATTTGGTTTTGTGGGGGGCAGGAAAAGCCTTTAAAAGAATTTAGTAATCGTATTGGATTAATTGATCAAAAATCTTCTTTATATCAAATGGGTGTAAGGCCAGGCGATGTTGTATTAAAGTATGATAACAAAACTTTTAAGGATTTTGATGATGTTGTTTTCTCCGCTTTGACGAGTTCTAAAACAATACCTATAACAGTTGATAAGTTAGATTATTTTACTAAAAAGAAAGAAGAAAGACTTTATAATTTATATACTTATGAGCTTTCAAATTCGCCGTTGAAAACAATTGGATTTTTGGCTCCAGCAAGTTACTTGATCTATGATGACGTTATAAGTGAAAAATCTCCAATAATCGGAAGTGGTATTGAAAAGGGGGATAGAATTATTTGGGCCAATGGAAGCCTTATATTTTCACAAGTCCAGCTTACATCGCTGATCAACCAAAATGAGTCGTTTATTACTTTTGTAAGAAACGGACAGGTAATGCATTCTAGTATCTACACTTATCCGATAAAAGAACTTAGGCTTTCCGAAGCTGAAAAGGCAGAGTTAGATGATTGGGCTCATGAGACTAACATTGCCAAAGATATTAGAAAAATCCAGTTTATTCCATACGCTTTGGGTACTGATGCTACGGTTCATTATCCTTTAGCATTCATCGATCCTGTGCTAAATGAAAAAGCCAAAGACCATGACTCAAGAAGCCCCTACCAAATAGAGCTACAAGAAAATGATCGCATTATTGCAATTAATGGGAAAAAAATATCTTCCTCATATGATTTGATTAAAGAACTTCAAAACAAGACGGCTTTAGTAATAGTTGAAAAGAATAGTAATAATGATCCGATTTCTTGGAAAAAAGCCAATGAGTTTTTTAATGCTAAAGTTAACTATGACGAGCTTGGTCGTTTAATTGACTCAATTGGTACAAATAATCAAATAAATGAAATTGGAAACTTAAAGCTTTTAAATCCTATTAAACCACTTCCCCTGAGCAATTTTTATTCTGACCAAGGTAATAAGGAATTGAATGATGCTCTATATTTAGGAGCAAGTTTTAAGGACCAATCAGTAGTCTATAATCCAAATCCATTTGAGATGAGTTTTTATGCAGTTAAAAACATTTGGAAAACTCTTGTCGGTCTTTTTAGCGGGTCAGTGCCGCCGAAATATATGTCAGGGCCAATAGGAATCGTGAGAGCTGTAAGTTTTAGTGTTTCATCGGGCATTATCAATGCCCTTTATTGGTTGGGATTTATTAGCCTGAACTTAGGGATTGTGAACCTTTTACCTATCCCAATGTTAGATGGTGGGCATATTATGTTTTCTAGCGCTGAAATTATAACCCGTAAAAAACTAAACCCAAAAACTATTGAAAAGTTAATTTATCCTTTTTTGATTTTAATTATCTTATTCTTCCTTTATGTGTCATATCATGACATTTTAAGGATGTGGATAAGATGATTTGATTATGAGAGTTCTTATTTTTATTTTTCTTATTGTCTCAGGGTATGCAAATTTTGATTCAATTGAGAAAAAAATTGGAAGGGTGTTTTGCGTGCCAGCTTGCCCTAATGGTGGGCAAGATCATAGAGAAGATCTTAAGATACTAATTAAAGATTATCATGTTAGGGCTTTTCTCTTAAAGCAAGGAACTTTAAGTCAAGCAAAGGACTTAATAGCTTGGTTAAAAGAGACTGCCAAGGATTCTATTCTAATAGTTGCTGATGCAGAATGGGGGCTTTCTATGAGATTGAGTGATGCTCCTAGTTATCCGAAAAATGAAGAGTTGTCACAGTTTGCTTTAGCTGAAATTTATGATGTTGGAAAGTCAATTGCAAAGGATTGTCTAGATTTGGGGGTTCATTTAAATTTAGCACCTGTGGTTGATATCAACTTAAATCCAGCTAATCCTATAATCGGGAAAAGATCATTTGGCTCAGATCCTAAACTAGTTGCTTCAAATGCTTTTGAAATTATAAAGGGGATGAAAGATGAAGGTTTAGCGATTTGTTTAAAGCATTTTCCAGGTCATGGAGATGTGGAAGAAGACTCTCACTTAAGTTTGCCTGTATCACATAAAAGCATTGATCAGTTATATCAAGAAGATCTACTTCCTTACATCAAACTTAAAAAACTAAAACCAGACTGCGTAATGGTAGCTCATATATTATTTACAAAAATAGACTCAATCTACCCAGCTACCCTCTCATCCCAAATTATAAAAATTTTAAAAGATATAATGGGAGATGAGCCTTTAATCATCTCAGATGCATTAAATATGAAAGCTTTGGCAGATATAAAAGATGTGCCAATCACAGCTCATTTAGCAGGTATTGATATTTTGCTATATGGGGGACATAAAAAAGATGAGATAGACATAATTTTGAAAAGAACCGTCCCTGATGCCATTACATCCTTAATTGAGTATTACTTAAATAAAGATGCACCTCAAAAGCATCTAGACAGAAAGGTTCAAAAAATCAAGCGTTTATCAACTTTGAATAATCACCAACTTTTTTAATAAAAAAATAGACAAAAAGCCCTAGGTTATTAAACTCCTATTAAAAAAATTAGGGGAGTTAAATGCAAGTCTCAGCTCTAAGTGAAACTGACTGCCAAGTGATTAGAGAAGAAGTTACATTAGCAGCGCTAGAAACAACTTCTAATCTTGGAATATATGCAATGGGCATTATTAGCTCAGTTCATATTTATTTCCTGTCATTATTTAATGAAAAAGAAAATGCTAGCAGTTATTTAGCATCTTACATACTGGGAACGATAAATTCATCATTCATGTTAATTGGGGGTTACGCTTCAACTACAGAAAAGACATGTGACATAGCACTTAGTTTTCTAGGCGGATTACAAAATCTAATTTTTGCAACCTCATGGATCACTTGTAATAAACATCATAAAGAAAACCTACTCTATTATTCATGGATTGCAGGAGCGATAAATTCCGTTTTGGCGATACCGTATGCAGGTTATAATCTGCTTTTTTGATAAGCTTTATAAAGCTTTGACAGTTCATTTATAAATGCTCTTAAAGACAGAAGTTTTGAAATAAGATTCATTAGTTAAAATTGACTAACTAAATCTAAAAAGGTTTATCGTTAATGAAAACCACTTAGAAGTTTAGGGTTTTCAAGAAGTTGATTTGCATTAATTCAAATTGAGGTTTTCGTAAGGGGGTATTGAGATAGTCATCAGTTAACTAATCAAGTTCCTAGAATTATAAGAGCATATCTGGTTTACAAAAAATGTATTATTTAAAAAAATGCCTCTAATTTATTTAAGGGGGTTATATGAATGTTTATGCGGTTTCCAGTGATTTAACAAACTCAATTAGTCATGCATCAGATGCTCTAGACTGTATGTCTGATACATCAACTAAAGTTTCAAATTTAACTTTAAATGTGATGGCTTTTATCGGCTTAACAAATTTATCTTTACTTAGAATACTAATAAAAAATAAAGGCAGGGATATAATATCTCGTGGTGAGGCATTGTTAAGTTCATTTGCACTTGGTACTATTAATTCTCTTTATTACATATTATCTAACAGTCAAGGGGCTGAAAGCACCTCAGCTGAAAACTCAGAAGTAACAAATTATTTTGCACCAGCTCAAATATCTTTACTTACTATCTCTTTAGTTTTTCATTCACTTGGGAGAGATTCTTTTAATTTAATACCCACAGTTTGTATGCCAATTTCTTATTTAATGGGGGTTGGTAGTTCTTTATATGCGGTGGTAGATGCTCTAGCATACAACATCGGGATGAAATAAAAAGCTTTTAGAAAAAAAGAGCTCAATTAATGAGCTCTTTTTCTTTGTTTAAGACTTTTTCTCGTCATCGACGATTTCAACATCAGCATCTTCTACAACTTCTTCTTTTTCATTAGAAGATTGCTTATTTGATTGAGCATTTGCTTCAGGAGTAGGACCTGCTCCTGTTTTTTGTAACTGCTCACCAATTTTTTGCATTGATGTTTGTAGTTCTTGCATTGCAGCTTTAATTGGCTCAGCGTCAGTTCCCTCAAGAGTTTTTTTCAAAGCATCAACTTTACCCTGTATTTCAGACACAACATCTTTTGGAAGTTTATCTTTAAATTCATCTAAAGATTTCTGAGCTCTGAATGCTAAAGCGTCAGCTTCATTCTTAACTTCAATTTGCTCTTTTCTTTTTTTATCTTCTTCAGCATGAGATTCAGCCTCTTGAATTTTAGCTTTGATCTCATCTTCAGAAAGACCAGATCTGGCTTCAATTTTTATTTTCTGTTCTTTCCCAGACTGCTTGTCCTTAGCTGAAACGCTTAATATACCATCAGCATCTAAGTCAAAAGCGACTTCAATTTGTGGAGTTCCTCTAGGTGCTGGAGGTATATCAGTTAGGTCAAACCTACCGATCTCTTTGTTGTCTTTTGCCATTGGCCTTTCACCTTGTAAGACTACAATAGTTACAGCTGGTTGATTATCTGCTGCGGTTGAAAAGATCTGCTTTTTTTGTGCAGGGATTGTAGTGTTTCTTTCAATTAGGGGAGTCATTACACCACCTAATGTCTCAATACCAAGCGTTAGTGGAACAACATCTAAAAGTAAGATATCTTTTACATCACCTCCAATAATTCCACCTTGAATTGCTGCACCTGATGCAACAGCTTCATCTGGATTGACACCTTTATGAGGATCTTTACCAAAAATTTCTTTTACTTTTTCTTGTACATATGGCATACGTGTCATACCACCTACTAAAATGACTTCGTCTATTTCAGAGGCATTAAGACCTGCATCCTTCAAAGCTTTTTGACAAGGTTCGATAGTTCTTTCTACTAAGTCATGGCAAAGGCTCTCGAACTTTGATCTTGTAAGCGTTAATGATAAGTGCTTAGGACCAGAGGCATCCATCGTGATGAATGGTTGGTTGATCTCGGTAGACTGAGTACCAGAAAGTTCTACCTTTGCCTTTTCAGCCGCATCACGAAGTCTTTGCAGCGCCATTTTATCTTGAGATAAGTCAATGCCGTTTTCTTTTTTAAACTCATCTAAGATCCAATTGATAATAGCAATATCAAAGTCATCTCCACCTAAATGTGTATCACCATTAGTAGATAATACTTCAAAAACGCCATCTCCAATCTCTAAGATTGAAATATCAAATGTACCACCACCTAAGTCATATACAGCTATCTTTTTGTCACTTTGCTTGTCTAATCCATATGCTAAGGCGGCAGCTGTTGGCTCTGGGATGATTCGCTTGACCTCAAGTCCTGCAATTCTACCTGCATCTTTAGTTGATTGTCTTTGAGAGTCATTAAAGTATGCTGGAACAGTGATTACAGCTTCGGTCACCTTTTCACCTAGATAGCTTTCTGCAGTTTCCTTCATCTTTATAAGGATTTGAGCTGCAACTTCCTCAGGTGATATAAGCTTGCCATCAACTTCAAATACAGCATCACCGTTTTTTTCAGTTACCTTATACGGAACAGTTTTGATCTCTGACTGTACTTCATCAAACTTACGGCCAATAAAGCGCTTAGTTGAAGATAAAGTTTTTTCAGGGTTTGTAACTGCTTGTCTTTTTGCTGGCACGCCAGCTAAGCGTTCACTTCCTTTGTAAGATATAACAGAAGGAGTTGTTCTTGTACCTTCTGCATTGGCAATAACTTTAGCAGATCCACCTTCCATGATGGCGACGCAGGAATTTGTGGTTCCTAAGTCAATCCCAATAATTTTATTTTTATTGCTCATCTTGTTTCTCCTTTTCATTATTTTCTAATTCTTCGCCTTTGACAGGGATATTTTTAGCAACTTTAACTTGTGCTGGTCTAATGGTCCTTGTTGCACTCTTATATCCTTTAGCAAACTCTTCTAAGATAATAGAATCTTCTGCTTCATCTGTTTCTATAATCTCTACAGCTTCATGGTAATGCGGATCAAAACGATTTCCAACAGAGTGGAAAGCGACTATTCCATGGTTGTATAAAACCTCTTTTAAAGATGATAAAATCATCTGGAACCCGGAAGCCCAGTTTTTTACTTCATCAGAGGCCTTGTCAGCAAATTGAAGCGCTTTTTCAAAATTATCTAAAGAAGGTAAAAATTCTCCAATAGCATTTTCAATTGCAAACTTAATTGATTCTTGTTTTTCTTTTTGCATTCTTTTGCGAGTGTTCTCAAGCTCAGCTAGAGTTCTAAGATATTTATCTTTATAATCGGTTTCTTTTGCTGTAGCTTCAATCTGTTTGTCCATCTCTGCTAAAAGTTTCTTTAATGCATCCCAGTCATTTTTTTTTGCGTTTTTTAATTCATCGATCTTATTTTGGAACTTACCTTCGGTTTTACTATTGCTCTCTTCTAACTCTTCTATTGCCTCTAACCAATCTTTTTCATCTTGTGTTTGGTTTGTAGCTTCTTTTTCCATAATTCTCCTTCTTATTACTGATTTTTTCTTTGATCTTCCAATAAAATGGACGGATCTTTTTTGATTTTCTCATAGGACATTGAATCAGAGGGCTGGCGGTATTGAATTTTGTATTTGAAAATGCTAGAAGTTAAATTTTCGCTTAAGTAGTGACTAAATACCCTCAAAATTCCAAACATGTTTCGGTATGACATCCTAGTAGGTCCAAGTATTGCAATTGCTCCTACTGGAATTTGATTGATATAGTAGGGGATTGATATTAGTGCACACTGAGCATTTTGCAGGGAGGTCTTTGTTTTCAGATCATTTCCAATCCAATACTTTAATTTATTTTCTTTCACTGACTCTCTTAGAAAATGTTGTTTTAAAGATTCGTCTTCTAAAATAGCCAGTCCATTATATAGATTCGTTGCATCCGAGAATTCTTGATAGTTGAGCAGTCTTGATAACCCAGCTTGCATAGTATCTTCTTTAAAAAAATATGCATAGCTTGCTATATGTCTCACAACTATCTCATTATATAAACGCTGTGCCCATTTAGCATCAGACTCATAAGTAAAAGTAGGTTTTATAGGGTTTTTACTCATCCGCCATAAGAAATAATTTCTCAGAGAGTCAAGATCTTCAATTTTATCTGTCGTGTATAAAATCTCAGTTTTTACGATACCAAAACTAGTTACAAGTGCACATAAAAGTCGATTGTCATCAATCGAAATTAATTTTATATCTTCAATTAAATCTTGGTCAAAACGGGGTGCAGAAATAAAAGTAGCTAGATTGGTTATTCTGCTTAGTTCCTCAATAGCACCTTGTAAATACTTGTTTATTTCTTTGGTGTCTTTTTTTAACAGATCCTTTAGAGCTTTTTCATGCTTGTCATCAACCATCCCTTGATTCAAATATGACTCAGCATAGAATCGAAAAGCTTTGTTTGTTGGAACTCTTCCTCCAGAAATGTGCTGCTGTTGCAGATATCCTTGGTTTTCTAATTTTACATAGTAGTTTCGGATTGTAGCAGAACTCATTGATGGGAAGCCATTTTCTTTCAGTGTGTTAGATCCAATCGGCTTTCCAGTCTTCAAATAAAGGTCTACTAGACCTAAAAGGACTTTGTTTTCCCGTTCTTTTTTCGGAGGTTTTAGTCGAGTTTGCTGATCTAAAGCTTTATCTTTCATAATGTCTTTAATACAGTTTATGCCTAATTATAACAAAAAAGGTTACCGCACACAAGAGTTTTTAGCAATCAAGCTTCTTGATTGCTGAATTTTTAGGCATTTCATTGAAAAACAGATATTTAAGATAAGAGATTACTCTTTTTCACCTGTGATTTTTGGATCTTGGGCAATTAGTGGTAGCACGTCGACAATGCTAGGAGACCAGTCGGTTCCTCTTGTGTAAACCAAGTTAGATGCAATATGACAGGCTATGATGGCTTTCTTGTGGATTTCAGGGACATTTTCAATTATTTTATTTATTTTACGGAGACTTTTAGGGCAGTAAACCAGTAAACATTTGATTAAAGGATCCTTTGGGTTGGTTGATAATGTTTCCATGTCTAAGAAATCTAAAAGCTCATATTTATAGTCATTTATTTTTTCAGATATTAAATCAGATATCTCTGTGAGATAAGCATTTTTTTTCTGATAATTGTGCAGTAGAAGTCTGGCTTCATTTAAAGCTGCATTTTTTATTATTTCTAAAATCTCTGATACTAGAATGTTTTTTTGATCTATGAATTCTTGTTCAGATAATATAAGACAAGACAAAACTTCAAATGAGGAACAAATTACACCACCCTTATTACAAGAGCTATCTTTTATAATGATAACTCCCAAGTCTTCCAGGCTTTTTCTAGCGCTTTCAGTAAGGTATAAATTGGCTCCTTCAATAATTGCCTTAGAAGTTGGGATGCCTTCAGGATCTAGAAATTCTTCATAATTTGAGGAGTTTAATGTTCTAGGTCTTCCTCCAGCTGGTATGAAAATATCAGTTTTGGTCTTGTGTACATTATAGCGAAATAAGTGTTGCATTTCGCTACCTGATAGCCATTTTTTTACTAGTTCATTTCTTTCTTTTTTCCAGCAAAGAGTTTGTGTGATATATGCTGTTGGTTCTTTTTTTGTTTTTAGGTCCAGTAAAAAGCCATTTTCATTGAGTTTCTCAGGTGGGTAAAATCTAATTGATTTACCTTCATTGAAGAGCTTTACAAGCTCTTTTAAATCGAGTCCTTCCGGATCATATATAGTTCCTGATATATCAGTTAAAGCTAATACTTTTGCTGTTTCTGGAAAATCTTTGTAGAGATTCAAAAGCTGGTTCCCTGCCACATCTCCATCGGGTCCACCTGAAATTTTAATGGTAAACTGGTCTTTTTTTGGATTTATTCCCAAAAATATAAGAACCTGTTCCATATAAACGTTAACACCTAGTGAAGTAACTCCATATTCTTTGTGGTTGATTCCTAGAGAAGGCTTGCTTGAAATAAAAGATTTACCAATTTTGTAGCCGTGCTTTTCGCTATGTGATGCAATCCACTCAATGATTTCATTATGCATGTTTTCATCAGGACCTAAGTAAATGAACTCAGCTCTGTTCCAGTAATCTACAATGTTTTTTGACTTTAATCTACCAGAATCATCACAATTTATTATTGTTAAAAAGCTGTTAACAAAAGATCTTTGAGCTTGATACAGAAACTCTTTTTTCTGCTTTTTTTTGTATTCTTTGATTTTTTCTTCTATATCACTCGCTTCTACACCCGCATTTTTTAGCTCTCTTTTAAATATATCAATTTCATAGGATATTTTTTCAAAAGGATCTAATAAAATAACTGCTTTTGATCCTCCCTCAGGGATATCTTTATTTTTCTTCTGCTGTGTATAAGCTAAATTATAACATTCTAAGAAAACTGTATTTCTCTCAGCTACAACCTGTTCTTGTTTTTCAGGTGCTACTGTCCTAAGTCCGCCTCTAGCAAGATCTTTAAACCTGATGTGAAAGCCTATGAATTGCATTCCTTTAACAAAAAATATGCCAAAAGGAAGTTCGGGAAAAATGCTTTTACGGTCATATGGAATATTATCTAAATATCTAGGATCGAGCCTAAAGCTTAAAGATGTTTTATTTGCCCTATAAAAATTTGTCTTAAGGGTGTGTTCAATAAAGTTTATAGCTTGAAATAAGATATTTTTCCTTCTTCGATCATATGTTGCATGCCCGGTATCTAGCGCCTCAATTGATTTTTCTACTACTTTTTTTTGCCTCTCATATTTTTCTATATCATGCCCTTTAGGGTCAAATTTCAGTTGAAAAATATCGCATATAGATACAGTTAGCTCTGGATGTCTACATAATCCTTCGTCGATATTTCCTAGTGAATATTGATATGGGTCATCATGGACTAGGACTTGATGGACGAAACTTGAAATAGATCTTAGTAGGTTAGCCATGTTTCCTGTAATCAATCTTGGACTTACAAAGGTTTTTTCGAATATGTCAAACCCTTCAAAATATTTCAAAGTGACAAGCTCCCTTAAAAATTCAGAGATGTCAGCTTCATCCCAAGCTGCCTTTCCTGACTGGCCATGAATTGCAATGGACATGATTAATATGCTGTTTGTACTATTGGGATCAACATAAGTTGCTACCATTTTTTGCATATCAAGGTTGTATCTAAAAATTGTTTGGGCTAGGCGATATAGGAAATAGTATTTTGGGACATTTTTCCATGCTAGGACAATTCTAACTGAAGGTTTGTTGTTTTCAGCCCAGTTTTCATCATAGATAACTTCATACTGACAATGATCTCGAGTTTTTGCTCTGAAAAACATATTTAAGGCAATTGTAAGTCTTTCAGCTGTCATTGACCTCAAAAATCTGATGTCCATACTTTTAAGTAGGAGGTCAAATTCCTGGCGATTTACATCGGTATTTCGCAATCTTATTAATTCAAACAGCTCCTCTTTTCTATTTTCTGACAGAGCCTCTTTTGAAGGGTATTCCATCTCAGTGAAATAGATAATTGCTATTCTAAGATTGGAGGTCATTCCAGGAATTGGAAGCGGTTGATTTGACACGAAAGTTCTATAATAACGAATTCCATGCATTCCAAAATTTTTCAAGATAGTTAGATCTGCTGTTGGACTGTCATTGCACATGACTATCGCGCTATTTTTTAAATGAATATTGGCAAAAAATTCTTGTAGATGGAAGCTTATTAGGTTATGGGTAATTAAAAGAAGATTTTCATGACTTATCTCTTCAAAAAAGGCATTTGACATGTGATTTTCCAGCCAAAGATAGAACTGCTTAAATTTCTGGCTTTCATTGGCTATAGCCTTTTCTAGTTCTTTTTCTGATAAACCAAACCTTCTTTGCGGCATTTAGATAGGCCATTATCGACCCCTCCCCTAAATGTAGTATATAACTAAAATTATTTTTTTAACAAACGAAGGCTGTTAATTCCAACAATTACTGTGCCTCCTTCATGTAAGATCACAGCAAGCCATAGTGGAATAAAGCCTAAAAGTGCGGGGGTTGTAGCGAGTAAGATAACACTTAAAGCTAAAATTAGGTTTTGTTTTACAATTTTAATTGTCTTATGAGATTTTCCAATCAACCAGTCGATTAGGAATAAATCATCATTTAGTAAGACAACATCAGAAGCATCAACGGCTGTAGCACTCCCAATTTTACCAAGTGATATACCAATGGTAGCCCTAGCTAAAGCGGGCGCATCATTTATTCCATCACCTACCATTGCCAGTCCTTTTTTTTCTGATAATGAGGCCACTAGGTTCAGTTTGTCTTCAGGCCTTAAATCAGCAAAGACTTGGTTGATTCCAATCATTTTAGCAACTGAGTTAGCGCTTAACTGATGGTCTCCTGTGAGCATCACAGGGGAGAGTTGTCGCTTTTCGTTAATTAAAGTTATTAGCTCTTTTGTTTTTGAGCGGACTGTATCTTTCATTCGAATTACGTAGACTGATTTATCTATTATACAAGTTGCGATAACATACCCTTCTAAGTTGAGTTCTTTTATCTTTTGATCCATCAAATTCTTTAAATCATCTGGCAATAGTGACCTTATAAATGAAGAAAGCCCTATAGCGACCTGTAGTTTTTCATTGTTTAGGGTAATGCTTCCTCTTAGCCCAAATCCTGCTTTGGATTCAAAATCATTTATATCTATTTGCTTAAGCTGATTTTTCTGGGCATATCCAGTGATCGCGGCAGAAATTGGATGGATTACGTGCCTTTCTAAAGAAGCTGCAACCGATAAGGCAAAGTTACTATCTTGAATGTCACCAAAAAGGTAGTTTATCTCTGAAATACTAAGTTCTCCAGTTGTTAGAGTTCCAGTTTTATCAAAAGCAATTGTTTTACAAGATGCTAGCGCATCTAAAGTAACTCCGCCTTTTAATAAAATTCCCTTTTTAGCACATGAGCTGATTGAGCTTAAATAAGCAGTAGGGGTTGCTATAATCAAGGCGCAGGGCGATGCTGCGATCATAAAAGCCAAAGCCCTGTATAAAGAGCCTTCATTTCCCCAAAATCCGATAGAAAGTAACCATGGGAGGATAGCTGTAAAAGCAACAGTTAAGATAATAACCGTTGAAGCATATACTTTGCCAAATTTATCTAGCCACCTTTGAAGCTTAGGTTTCGACTCTTGAGCATGGGTTATAAGCTGGATTATTTTACTCAATGTTGAATCGGCGCTAATTCTAGTTACTTGAATAGTTATTGCTGACTCTAAGTTTTTTGCACCGGCTGGTACTTCATCTTGAGGTTTTTTTATGACAGGGGCGCTTTCTCCAGTCAAGTGCACTAAGTTAACTGAAGATAATCCTTCTATGACAACGCCATCAAGTGGGACTATCTCGTTTGCCTTAATCAACAACTTAGTTCCGACAGGAATTTCTTTGACAGATCGTTGATATGTTGAACCATCATCATCAACTACCCAGGCCATAGTAGGCGCAAGCTCATTCAGCTTATGAAGTGCTCCTCTTGCTTTAAATGTAACGCTTTCTTCCATGGCTCCCGATAGCTCAAATAGTACTAATAAAAGAGCTCCTTCTATAGCATTACCTATTAAAACTGCCATAAAAGCAGCTAAAGTCATTAAAACGTCAATATTAATTTCAAATGATCTAAAGTCTTTAAATGTTTTGATTAAAGCAGGAATTCCAGCTAAGAAATAGACAAAAGTCAAGAAAAGATAGGATAATGGTAGTATTGAAAATGAAAATACAAAGGCAACAGCTAAAAATATAGCACTAACAGCGGCTGATTTTACGCCTAGATTTTTACTCCAAGTCTTTGACTTTTCTGTGAGAAAAGGACTCGTGCTTTCCTGAAGCCCAGAAGCAAAAAATTCATCAAATGTATATGGCTCGAAGTTTCCTTTCATAAAACAAAAACATTAATAATTTGTGAAATAAAATAAACACATGCAATTGAAATACCGAAAATTCCAAGTAACCAAATTAAAGATGACATAATTTCAGTCTTTTCTTTTTTTGAAGCTACTAAAATTGTTAGTGTTACCATAAAAGCACCAGATATGTATATCCCATATTGTGGAAGTATTATTATTGATCCACAAATAGCTAAAAAAGTGAAAAAGACCCCCATTAAAGAGAAAAGTGCATGCTTTAAAGGGTGTTCAAAAGAACTTAAGGTTAGTCCCATTTCTTCTTCCAACATTACCTGGAGTAGACGATTATCATCAGCCATTAATACTTCTACAACATCTTGCAATAACTTACCTGAAAACCCTTTTGCTTTGTATAAAGCTTCTAGCTCTTGTTTTTCTTGATCGCGATGATGTTCTATCTCCCACTTTTCTTCCTTTATAAGACGGTTTAATCTTTGCAGCCTTAACCATCCTAGAAAGGCGCTTCTCCCAGCTGACCAAATCATCCATCCAAAAGATAGAAAAATATATATATATAAAATTTGTGATGTTGGAACTCGCATAGCTTGCATGGAGACCCAAAGTAAAATCAAAAGAGCTGAAGTTTCCTTTATGCTATACAAAAGCTCTCCCATATGACCTGGTATTTCCAAGCCATGCGATTCGCTGGTAGCTATCTGACCTTTTATTCTAGCATCAATAACATGTCCAAGTGCATCTTTTCCCTTAAAATGATCTGCAAAATTATCTGGCATGCTCTTTTTCCTTATGTGCTGCTTTAATCTCACTTAAATTTAAATAAGGCTGTAGTGCTTTTGGAATATATATAGATCCATCTTCTCTCTGATGGTTTTCTAAAAATGATACAATAAGTCTTGATGTAGCAACTCCAGAGCCATTTAAAGTATTAACATAGTTAGGTTTTTCATTTTTGTCACGATAACGAATTTTAGAGCGTCGAGCTTGGAAATCGGTGCAATTTGATACAGAAGATACTTCATAGTATCTGTTCTGGCCAGGTAACCACACTTCAACGTCTATTGTTTTAGCTGACGCAAATGACATATCTGATGTTACTAAAAGCATATTTCTATAGTGAAGCTCAAGTCCTTGTAAAACTTCCTCTGCACTTTTTAACATTTTATTGAAAAATGTTTCACTATCTTCAGGCTTTGTAATACAAAATAGCTCAACTTTATTAAACTGGTGTGTTCTGATTAGCCCTCTTTCTTTTTCTCCAGCAGCCCCGGCTTCTCTTCTAAAGCAAGGTGTATAACTAACATATTGCTTTGGTAGATTACAGCTATCAATTATTTCATCATAATGCAGGCCATTAAGCGCTGCTTCGGCAGTCGGTATTAAGTAAAGTTGAAAATCATCATCATTTATTTTGAATAACTGGTCTTCAAATTTTGGCAGATGTGCTGAGCCTAACATGATATCTGGCTTGACGAGAAGGGGAGGAATGATTTGGCAAAATCCATTCTTGCGATGAATGTCTAACATGTAGTTCAAAAGAGCCCACTCAAGTTGAGCGCCAACACCAGTGTAAACAGGCCACCCAGAACCAGACAGCTTTGCTCCTCTGCTAAAGTCAAATAGATTAAGATTGTCACTTAGTTCAATATGGTTTTTAGGGGGAAATTCAAATTGTCTCTTTTCTCCATGCTCAAAAATGCATACATTATCGTTCGGACTATCTGATATTGGGATGTCATCCATGGGAATGTTAGGTAGATAGTCAAAGATGTTGTTAAATGAAATCTTAAGATTTTCTAGCTCTTCTTCTAATTTAGAAATTTCTAGGTTAATCGCAATAACGTCCTCTTTTAAAGAAGATGCATCTTTTTTTTGAGCAAGAATTTTACCGATTTCCTTTGAAGTTGTATTGCGCTTAAATTTAAGTTCTTCAACTTTTAACTGGATTGACTTGATCTTTTTATCAACATCTAATAAAGCTGATATATCAACACTTGGATCCTTTGTCTTAAGCTTTTTTTCTATCTCAGTAGGATTTTCTCGAACAGACTTGATATCTAACATAACATACTCACTTTTGAATAAGAAGAATACAATTGAAACTAAAAATATTAAAGTCTCAAAGACCTTAATGTGAAATCTATAGTTAGTTTTGGATTTTGCAAACTTGGTTAATGTCATCCATAACAAACTTTATAGAAGATTAATTTTAAATATTCTATTTTTTTTAAGAAAGAAGTTTTTAGAAGGTAATATTTTGTTGAAAATTCTAGTTTTAATTTTTAGCTTAATCAAAATTATTATAGGATAAATGAAAACAACAGCTATATTTTCTCGAAAAATCAATAATTAATTTTTTCACCTCTTGAAACCGATCTGAATATTTGGTAGCATTTTATAAAAAAATAAGGACTTTCATGAAAGCAAAACTCCCAGAAGCTAAAAACCCTTTAATACTACGGTTTCATCGTTTGATGGATGCATTTACAAAGTCTGATGATGAGCGAGACTTTTATTTAGATGCCGTTGAGGGGTTTATTGTTTATTCTGACTTAGACAAGAGTGAAGAAGAACTGAAGCAGTTAGAACTAGAAATTGAGGGAAACTCAGAAAGATATTACTTGATACCAAAAATGACTTTCTACGAAGTCAAGAAGTTCATGGAAGGATTTGTTAATGAAAAAATTTATGATATAGACACTAAAGAAAAATTACTAGACATTATCGGAGCTAAAGATTCTCGTGAAAATTTTTTAGAGTTTATTTATGACCACTTAACGGAACTTGAAAAATGGCAACAATACTACCAAGAACGTTCTAGAATAAGAATCATTGAGTGGTTGAGATCTCAAAATATACATTTTGTTTTTGAAGAAGATCTAGACATCGGCGTTAGCGTTTTGGAGAAAACTAAAAGAATGTTGTTTGAAGCTAAGGTTCCAAAAGATGTTTCACAAGCAAGAGAATTGATTAAGTCTAAAGCAAAAACTTATTATTCAAACGAAGCCCTAAACCCAAGACCAAAAAGGGGAAGGCCACCGAAACAGCAAGTTAAAGTTGAGATTGAACCACAATTTACTGTCGATATTTATTCTACAGTTCCAAAGTCAATTAGGCCTTTTTTATATATTCCAGATATTAGAAGTCCTGCAGCGGTAACATTCTCAGCTAAATTTGAAACAGAAGAAAAGCTTTTAGCTTATCTGAGAGGCACTCCTAGAGAAAAAGTCGATGAAAGACTTGAGGCTCTATCTGAACGACTAGAATCCTTAAGGCATTTGTCTGATCGTTTAGCTGGTAAAGAAAAAGCTTTAGGAATCGAGCCTTTAAAAATTCATTTTACCCCAAGCCCAATGCCAAAAGTCAAAAAAACAGTTGGCGAGGTTGGAGGGAAGAGGATAGGAGCTGCATTTGAAGGGGCTATAACAGGAGAGAAGGAAGAGAAGGAAGAGCCTTCCGAAGTATTTACACCTCAAAAACGTAGAGGTGGGGCGGTTCGTAAAGTAACTCCTATAAAGAAGAAAAAGCAATAAGTTTATTCCTTTTAAATTTTAAGGTAGTTATCATTTAGGGCAAAAAATACCTGTATATGAGCACAACAATACCGGCAGTAGACCAGGAACTTGCTATTAAAATTTTGACTTCCATGTATAGAACCAGATACATGGATTTAAAAATGACCAAACTAGTAAGGCAGAACAAAGGTGGGACATTTCATTTATCTGTTATAGGACATGAAATGATTGGAGCAGTCTCTGGGAGCCTTTTAAAACCTGGAAAAGACTGGGGGTTTCCATATTATCGAGATCGTGCTTTTGCTATTGCTTTAGGATGCTCTGATGAAGAGCTTTTATCATCTTTTTTAGCAAGAGACATCGAATATCATTCTGGTGGCAGAATGATGCCTGAACATTTTGTGCAGCCAAAACTTAGAATTCCTTGCCAGTCCAGCTGCGTTGGATCTCAATTTTTACATGCTGTAGGAGTAGCTCTTGGGATAAAACTAAGAGATGCTGATGAGATTGTTTATGTGTCAGCAGGGGATGGAGCTACCTCCCAAGGTGATTTTCATGAAGCTTTGAATTTTTCATGTATTCACAAATTACCAATTGTGTTTGTAATTCAAGATAACGACTTAGCGATTTCTGTAACTAAAAAAGAGCAAACAGCCGGTAGTTCAATTTCAAAAATGATTTCAGGATACGAAGGTCTGTCAGTTTATGAAGTCGATGGCTGTAACTACCTCGAGACTCTCCATCATTTAAAATTAGCTGTAGATGAAGCTAGAACAAATCAAACGCCAAGTGTTGTAATAGCTAAAGTTCCTCGTATTGCAGCTCATAGTAGCAGTGATGATCCATCAAAATACCGTAAAAAAGAAGATATTGAGAAAGATAATGAAAAAGATCCAATTTTGCTTTTTGAGAATTTCATTATAGACCAAGAAATCTTGACTCTCGAAGAACTGGAAAACTTAAAAGAAACAATCAAACAAAATATAGAAGAAGCAGCCCAAAAGTCAGATCAAACCCCGCATCCTAGTCCATCGACAGCTGACAGCTTAGTATATAAAGAATTTAATGAAGTTGATCATTTAGACGAGAGAGATGAAGATGTCGTTATGATGGATGGTTTAAACCACGCTCTTATCGAAGAAATGAAAAAAGATTCGGGTGTAGTTGTCTTTGGTCAAGACGTTGCTCGTGGAAAAGGGGGAGTCTTTGGCATTACAAAGAATCTAACAGATCTATTTGGGTCCTATCGTTGCTTTAACACCCCATTAGCAGAATCTACAATAGTGGGAGTTGCAATTGGTTTGTCATTTGATGGATTTCATAAACCTGTAGCTGAAATACAATTCGCAGATTATTCTTGGACAGCTATGAACCAGATAATAAATGAACTTTCAAGTATACATTATCGATCAAAAGGGATTAATAACTGCCCCGTAGTAATCCGAATGCCTTTTGGTGGGTATATCCAAGGAGGTCCTTATCACTCTCAAAGTATCGAGGGATATCTAGCTCATTGTCCCGGTTTAAAGATTGCAATTCCAAGTAACGCTTCCGATGCAAAAAGATTGTTAAAGACTGCAATCAGAGATCCAAACCCTGTTATCTTCTTTGAACATAAGGGCCTTTATCGACAAAGGGCATTTTGTGCTAAAAAGGAGCCATCTGATAACTCTTATCTTCCATTTGGTAAAGCAAATATTGTAAAAAAAGGATCTGATGTCACAGTTGTAGCTTGGGGAATGATGGTGATGATGGTTGCAGAAATCGCCGAGAAGTTAAAGAAAGAAAATATTTTTATTGAAGTTATAGACCTTAGAACTATTGTACCCTTAGATATGGATACAGTCATATCCTCTTTAAAGAAAACAGGAAAATTAATGATTGTACACGAAGCTGCCAAATGCTGTGGCTTTGGCGCAGAAATTGCTGCACTTGCAAATGAAGCCGCTTTTCAATATCTAGATGCCCCTATAGTAAGGATAACTGGTAAGGATTGTCCTGTGCCATATAGTAAAATACTTGAAAATGAGGTCCTTCCGCAAAAACAAGACATCGAAGATGCAATAAAGCGTCTTAGTTCTTATTAATTTTGTCTAACTCGTTTTTTTCTAATTCTAATATTTTTGCTATTTCTCTTTTCTTCAAAATGGATAAGGTTAACTTCTCTCGCAGTTTTATTTATAAACTTACTATTTAGCCTCTCAAATTTTCTTAGTTTGTTTCGTATTTTAACCGAAGCTGAGTTTAAATTGGGTTTTTTAATTTCATTGCATTTGTTTTTAAATTCACTATCCATTTGAATTAAACGAGCTATTAATTTCTCTTGTATATTTTGTAGTGAATCAATCTCTTCTTTGACAATTTCAGTATTTGAAAACCTATTCATTGTTTGGGCATTAACTATAAGTTTTTCAATTGTAGTATTCATTTCAGATAATATTTCTTGTGCAAACACTTTTAACTCCTAAAAACATAATATTTCCTCATTCTTTTAAAGACTTATTAATTTGTCAATTTATTATTAATAAAGCATGTAAGACATATATCTAAATATAAAAGAAAAACAATTTCAGAAATGCTTCTCAATAAGGTTTTTCTTTTGAAAAAAAAATAATGAAACTATTTTTTAAAATTTGCTAAAATGATGACTTTTTATTTATTTAGAAACATGCATGGCTTTATACCGCTAGCTTCAGGCTCAAAAGGAAACTGTATCTATTTAGGAACTTTTCAAACTAAAGTTCTTATTGATGCTGGAATATCTGCAAAGGCAATTCAAACTAGATTAGCTCAAATTGAAGTTGATATGTCTGATATTGATGCAATAATAATAACTCATGATCATTTTGATCATATTCAAGGATTAAAAGTTATAGCTAAAAAATTTCAGATTCCTGTTTTTTGTAATTTTGAGACAGCTAAAGGAATATGTGAAACTTTAAAAATTCAACCTAAGTTTAAAATTTTTACCACAAATGAGAGATTTGAGTACAAAGACTTAGCAGTTCAGTCTTTTAGTGTAAAGCATGATACGCTAGATCCTGTTGGTTTTACTATTTCATACAATGGCTTAAAAATAGGTATATGTACCGATATAGGAGTTGTCACGACTAGCGTAATTAATCAACTGACTGGGTGTGACTATTTATATGTAGAATCAAATCATCACCCTGATTTGGTATTGTCTTCACTACGGCCTGTTGTTTATAAAAAAAGAGTCTTGGGTAAATTTGGGCATTTGTCAAACCAAGAATGTGTATATCTTCTTTCAAATGTTATATCAGATAAATTGAAGCATATTTTTTTGGCTCATTTGTCTAAGGAATGTAATAATGAAGATCTAGCTTTGAAAACCGTTGAAGAGTTCTTAAAAGAAAAAAATCATAAAGCCTCGGTTTCTATAGCAAAACAAGACACAGTCTCCAACAAAATTGAATTTTAAATGGAAATAGTCAAACCATCAAAAGCATAACTTACATGGCAAGAAATATTGCTCTCTTTTAAGGTTGACCTATGAAAAAATTGCTTTTGGATTAAAAATTTATCATCATGTTGAGGGTCGTGATGTGTCACAATCCATTCTGGAACTTTTGTGTATTTTAAAAGTACTGATGCATTAGGAATAGAGGAATGTCCCCAGCCAATTTTGTTTTTATACTCATCACTAGTATATTGAGCTTCATGGATTAATAAATCACATTCGCTAAAAAATTCAATCAGACTTCGGTGTGGGTCTAATATTGGACTGGATAATTTAATATCATTCGGATGTCCAGTATATCCCATGAGTACTTCGTTATCTGTTGCATAGCCTATTATCTGATTTTTAGTATAAACTTTGAAGCAATAGGTCATTCCTGGATGAAAAGTAAAATGAAAGTCGATTTTTAGATTTTTTGTAAGCTTTATAGGGGTTCTATCATGAATTTCGTGGAATTTAATATTAGCTTGGACCTCATCTAGGCGGATAGGGAAAAATTCATATGCAAGAAGATCTGTAAAAAGATCTTTGGTCATTCTTCCAAAACCTCTTGGAGCCCAGATATTTATCTCGTATTTTGATTGATATAACGGTTCAAAAAATGGAAACCCAATGATATGGTCCCAATGCGTATGTCCTAGAAAAAGATGAATTTTTTTGATTTTGGTCTCTAATAATTCAAACCCAAGCTGCCTGATGCCAGTTCCTGCGTCAATGATAATTAACTGATCTTCTTGTTTTATTTCTAAACAACAAGTATTTCCTCCGTATCTTGCGTACTCAGCGCCTGCAACAGTAATTGATCCTCTAGTTCCCCAAAATTTTATATATGATGAAATAGAAGGCAATTCTGGCTTGTATTGTTTTAATGGTTGCTTTTTTATAACTTTTGGAAAGGGGGTAGGTTTTAACTTTCCCTCGAAAAACAAGTTAATAAGATTAAAAAAGTGAGAAATTAAAAATGGCCTGACTAGAAAATAGTCAACATTAGCTTCTATTGCAGCATGATAATCCTGGATCATCTGCTTTGAAGTAACAATTATTACCCCAATATTTTTTAACTTAAGATTATTTCTAATTGTAGTTAGGATCTCAATTCCATGAATTTGAGGCAGCATCAATTTTAAAATCAATAAATCAGGCTTAAAGGATTTGATTTTTTTTAAGCATTCAGGCCCATTTTTTGCGTATTGAACTTGATACTTAGAAATTTCTTTTGAGTTGGAAATTTTTTTTGTCCAATATACAGAATCATCTGCTATTAGGATTTTTTTTTTACGCATTTGCATTTTAATGCTAATAGTTACCTTAGTTCGGATACTATCAACAAACTATTTAAATGTGAACAAAATCGCAGGTGCTCTAGGTTTATCCTTAAAGAGATTCAGGTCATGAATTTAAGTCAGAAGGCTCTAAAAGAACTCTTCTTGGCTTACTGCCTTCTGGGGGACTGATAACCCCATTTTCTTCGAGCTCATCCATTAAAGATGCGGCTCTCGCATATCCAATTTTTAGTTTTCTTTGGAGATAGGTCGTTGAAGCACTATTGGATTGGACTACAATTCTTAACGCCTCGTCATAAAGTTCATCCTTTGGATTATTTCCTAAAAGTGCATCATCTTTTTTTATAGCATCAAAGGATTTGATGAGATAATTGGGAGGGGATTGAGAACAAATCACTTCAATACACTGATTAATGTCTGCATCACTTATGAAAGCTCCTTGCGCTCTGACTAAAGTAGAAGTGCCAGGAGGTAAAAACAACATATCACCATTCCCCAAAAGTCCTTCTGCGCCAGTTTCATCTAGAATAATTTGAGAGTTAATTCTATTGGCTACTTTAAATGAAATTCGAGTAGGAATATTTGCTTTAATAATTCCTGTAATAACTTCCCTTGAAGGTCTTTGAGTTGCTAATACTAGGTGAATTCCTACAGCTCGTGCCATCTGAGCTATCCTAGCGATAGGAGTTTCAATATCTGAGCTAGATACCATCATCAAGTCTGCAAATTCATCAATGATACACACAATGAAAGGAAGCTTGTCTGGGATGCTCTCGTCTTCGTCGCTTTTTCTTTTTCGACTATTAAATGAACCTATATTTCTAAGTGATAGCTTTTTTAATATGTCATATCTTGATTGCATTTCAGCTACCAGCCACTGTAGAGCAGCATAAGCACCATGTGGCTCAGAAATTACAGGAGCAATCATATGTGGTAGAGAAGAATATTGTGTTAGCTCAACTTTCTTAGGGTCAATCATCACTAACTTCACATCACTGGGCTTAGAGGTCATTAAAATTGACATAACTAAGGTGTTAATACATACTGATTTACCCGATCCTGTAGCCCCTGCAATCAAGCAATGAGGCATTTTTGTTAGATCGGCAATTACATTATCGCCACTAACCGTTTTCCCTAAAATAAGTGGGATATTTAATTTTCTAGGCTGGCTCTGGTAAAATTGCAGCATTTCTTTAAAATTAACTTCCTGAGGATGGACAGAAGGAATTTCAACACCGACAGCTGCCTTTCCTGGGATTGGTGCAATAATTCTAACCGATTTTGCCTGTAAATTAAGCGCAATATCATTTTCTAACGCTTTGATTTTTTGAACTTTTACACCAACAGGAGGTTGAACCTCGAATGAAGTAATTGTAGGGCCGCAATGAATAGCGCCTACTTTTCCCTCAATCCCAAAACTTAAAAGTGCATTTTCTAAAATCATAGCTTGGTTTTTTAGGTCTTTCTTTAATGTAGGTTGGTCGACTGGCTTTTTGTCAGTTAAAAATGATGCAGGCGGGATAGTGTAATTTCTGCAGCCCTCTTGATGCAGTTTCATTGGAATGATTTTTTTTACAGGGGGCTTGTGAGTTTTTTGAATTTTATTAACCTTTTCTTCAAGGGTATGAATGATAGGCTCTGATAAGATTGGGGCTTTTGGCTTTGGCTGTTTTATTTTTAGCTTTGACTTAGAAGGTTTTATGTCAGGTTTTGTCGGGCGTTCCTTCTTTTTTGCCATAAGAGAAAAAAACCCTTTAACAAGCATTACTATAGAGCTTACTAGAAATTTAATAATTTTTCTTAATTGGGCTCTAGTTACTAATAAAAGAGATGTAGCAACTATAACTGAGAAAATGATTGTAAGTCCTGCATCACTTAACAAGCTTTTTAAATTGAATAAAGGAAAATCCAAATATAAATAGTAAAGTGGAACTCCACCAAGATTAAATCTGTAATATGTAGTGAGCTTTGGATTATAAAGAGTTACTGATTCAGTAAAAAAATACATTTTATAGTCTGAAATTAAAGCAGAATTATTTTCAGCTAAAACATTTAGTAAAATACATGTGGATAGCAAAATAGTAGAAAATAAGAGTATCCGATATCCCTTTTTACCAAGTTCTTGGTCTTTAAAAAGTTTAAATGATATCAAAAATAAATACATACAAATGATATAAGACCCAAGTCCAAACAGGAACTGTAATGAAATGGAAATAGAGTACCCTAAAATCCCAAGCCAGTTATTTTCAGGATTGTCTTGTGAAAAACTAATTAAAGACAAAAGTAAAAAGAGTCCTGAAAAAAATAAAATCAAAGCTTTTACTTCAGGATGCAACCCGCTTTTTTTTAACTTAGTAGTATTTTTCTTGTTCTTTTTTTTAGACATAATTACATAGCAATATTATTCCCAGCACTAAACAATACCAAGCAAATATTGAGAACCTCCCTTTTTTTAGGATAAAGAAAAAAAGTCGGATTGTCAAAAGGCCAGTTACAAATGAGCTTAATGCTGCTGCCAAATAAATCCACTTAAAGATAACATATTCAGATTTGGATTTCCACAATTCGAGCAAAAAGCCACCGGATATTGTTGGAATAGATAATAAAAAAGAAAAAATAACAGAGCTTGCTAGACTCCAACCTCTAAGTCTTGCTGCAGAGATTGTAGCGCCACTCCTGGATATCCCAGGAAGTAAGGCTATTGCCTGCATCGACCCAATAAATAAGAAGTCTCTTTTCTTTTTATTGCTTTCAGAAGTGTCGACTTTTGCATATGAAGAAATAAATAGCAATAATGCCGAACAGCAGAAAAAAAATCCCATGAACTTCAAAGAAGAGAAGTGAAAAATAAGAGGTTTTAGAAAAAAATAAACAGGGATTAGAGGAATCAAAGCGAAAATTATGTTCTTTAGCTTAGAAAATGAGCATAAAACTTCCCTTATTTCAGAACGTAAATATAAAGCAACACAACCGAGCGTTCCAACGTGGCAGCTTAACTCCAACAATGGGGATGCATTATCCAGCTCTAAAAATTTTTTAAAAAAATATAGGTGAGCAGATGAGCTTACGGGGAAAAACTCAGTTATTCCCTGAACTACTCCAAGTAATACCGCTTTTAAAATTTCAGGCATGAAAAGTAGTTTTTGAAATTGGGCGATCGACGGGATTCGAACCCGCGACCTCTGGAACCACAATCCAGCGCTCTAACCAACTGAGCTACGATCGCCATAGGGCACATATTTTAATCGAATATATCTAATTACTGTCAACTCTATCATTGATCCACTATGGATAAACTAAGCCTTATGTAGCCTGTACATCTGGTCATATAGAATAAAAGATCAAGATGACGAAAAACATTATATTAAAATATAAAAAAAAAGACCACTTTAAACTCACTAAAAGTAGCATCGCCAGCTCTAGTATTGTCATATTTAAAGTTTAAAAAAATTACAGCTAGTATGTTTTTAAAACACTAACTCCATATGCTTTTTTCTTGAATAGAGAACGGCGTAAAAAAATGAACCTATTAAAAACATTAATAGTAAGTTTAAGGAAAGGCCTTTATATATCAACGAATACTCACAGATTGTAGGAGGATATAAAATTATTCTAAGCAGAAATTTACAAAGGAAATTAACAAGATAAAACAAAAAAGGAGCGAATATCGCAAGTATTACTAAATAAAGCAAAAACGAAATAAATAAAGGTATAAATAAATTGTAAATTAAGCTGTATATCGGAAACTTTGAAAAATAAAATATTAAAACAGGTAAAAGAGGGAAGCTCACTGCTATATTAAGACTGATGGCACACCTGAAGTATTTTAAAACTCGATAAACATTTTTAGAGATTAGAGGAAGTTCTTTTTCGTTGTGATCTCGGATGATTTTTTTTAAAAAATCAAAAACTAAAGGGTAAAAAATAATAATAGAGCTATAGCTCAAGTAACTTAGCTGAAATCCGAGGTGGTAGGCATCATTTGGCATGAATATTAAATTCAAAAGCATTGAAATGCCCATTAAGTTCATTGAAAAAGCATTTTTTGCAAATAATTTAGCTATAATATACATAACAACAAGTGTAAAAGCTCTGAAAACTGACGGTGTCATACCTATAAATAAAAAGTACAAAACAGCGACTATTACCAAAGCAACCAAGAAGCACTTTTTGGGAAGTATCTTATTTAGAAAAAATGAAAAAAAAGCAATTACTAGTGCAAAATGAAATCCTGAGATTGCAAGTACATGCGAAAGCCCTAGTCTTGCAAATGAAAACCTCAATAACTTGTTATCAACTTCTCCTGTAATCAAAGAAGTTATAAGAGAATTTGAGAGGGGGTCTTTAAGTTTTTTAGATAGCATATACTTTAAGCTTTGTTTAAGCTTAAACCTAATTTCATTGAGATTTATCCTTTTAAGGTCTTTTGACCACTTGAGACCTTTTTTTGGCTTGAATGAAATAAATCTATTGGAACAGTTTTTTAGAGTCCCTTCAACAAAATAATCATAGCTAGCATTCGGCCTTTCTTTACCCCTGAAAGCTATTGTACAGGAAATATTATTATAGTATTTCTCATCTGAACAAAATCGTACAAGTCTTCCCTTGTAAAGGTATAAATTTTTAGAAGGGGATCTTACTGATTCAATTTTAAAAAGACCGCTTCCTTTAATCAAAATATCAGAGCTTACTGATGTCGGAATATTTAATTGAAAGTTGATAAGTCCAATTAGTGGGATAAGCAAAGACAGTAAATATTTATCTCTATAGCGGCAGATGCTCCATAAAAGCATGTGTGGTATTAACACTTTTAGAGTAAAAGTAGTCCCGAGCAAAAAAAGCAAGCTAAACCGAAGTGCTGGGTGTTTGAGAAAATATAAGTCTATTTCTTCAAACGGTTTTTTAAGTCGATATCTATATCTCGATTGATCAATCTTGCTCCACGCTGACCTAATATATACGAAAAAACCCATTGAGTTAATACGATAAGGCGGTTTTTAAATGTAACCAGATACATTATATGAACAATGCACCAAGCAAGCCAAGCTTTAAAGCCGCTAAATTTAAATTTTTTGAAAGTTCCAACAGCTTTTGTTTTTCCAATAGTAGCTAAAGATCCTTTGTCAAGGTACTTAAAAGGTTTTCTTTTGCTTTGAGGTATATTTCCTTTGATAATGTTTGCTACATATCTTCCTTGCTGAATTGCCACAGGGGCAAGTCCAGGAAGTGTTTTATTATTTTTATCAACTGCATGTGCAGCATCTCCAATAACAAAGATTTCAGGGTAGTTTGGAATTGTAAGATCTTTTTCAACGAAAACCCGTCCTTGATTGTCAAGCCTAACGTTAAGTGTTTTTAGTACAGAAGAGGCTTTGTTGCCTGCAGCCCAGATAACATTTTTTGTTTCAATGAAGGTATCATTGATATTAACACCATCATTTGTAACATTGACAACTCTTTTACTTGTAAGTACCTTTACTCCAAACTTTTCTAGGTAATTTTTTGCCTTGTCTGCAAGATCCTTAGGAAAGGCCGGCAGTATTTGATTGGCCGCCTCAACTAAATAAATTTTTGTCTTTGTGGGGTCTATTCTACGAAAATTTTTTAACATTGTTTCATTTGCTATTTCAGCAATAGCTCCTGCTAACTCTACTCCTGTGGGACCTCCTCCAACAATTACAAAGTTCAAATATTTTCGTGCCTCAGAAATGCTACCAGATCTTTCAGCTTTCTCAAATGAAATAAGTACTTTTTCTCTTATTTTTAAAGCATCGATGAGAGTCTTAAGACCAGGCGCGAACTCTTCCCATTCAGGATTGCTAAAATAAGAGTGCTTAGCTCCAACGGCTACTACTAAAAAATCATAAGAATAAATGTCACCATTCATAAGTTGAATCTGCTTTTTTTCTTTATCGATTTTTTCAACATGTCCCATTAGAACCGTTTGATTTGGATAATCCTTCAGGATTCCTCTAATCGGGGTAGCAATATCTGCTGGAGACAAAGCAGCTGTAGCTACCTGATACAAAAGTGGTTGAAAGAGGTGGTGGTTTGTTTTATCAATTAAGAGTACTTCAATATTTGCTTTTCCGATTTTTTTTGCGGCATTTAACCCGCCAAATCCACCACCGATAATTATTGTTCTGGAGTTATTAATACTCATTACATGTGCCTCTTTCCCTTCTTTTTTAAGCTAGATCTTACTTTTTAAAAATCTTTTCTTTAAAAAACATGAGAATTTTATTAGTATTATACATATAAAAATAGAATTTTTATGAATTCACACGTAAAACGTTTCTATCAACAAACCAATGAATGCTCAGAATTTGAGCATTTGTTTTATGAAGTTATTTATATCGAGAAGGGTACTAAGTTAACTTATGACAAGCTAAACGAGATGGCTCCTGATTTACCTAGAGGATGGTTTGAGCTAAGCCAGCTTTCACATAAAGATAGAATAGAATTTTCTTTAGATTTTTGGTTGAAAACATTGCCATATCATCCAAAGCTTAATTCTTTTTTAGAAGAGTTTTTTAAGCATGTTGATGATATTGGAATATACCTTACAAAAGATGATCCAAATGCGCTATTTCGAACCGAGTTTGTATATAGTATTGAAAAGGATAAATGTTTTTTTAGAGGATTTCCTCCCGCGTCTGGAGATTTAATAACTGAAGTAAAAGGTGTGTTTTCAAATCGACTCCCAAAAGATTTTTGCAGATTTAACATGATTCATAATGGTTTTAAAAAACATACAGACACAGGTATACTTTTTCTTCAAAACATGAGAAAATATGCGACTGAATTTCAACAAGCTCTAATAAATAGTGAAAAAATGATTACTTGCAAAGGAAGACATATCGATCCGAGTGCTTTGATTCCTTTTTATGAATGTTTTGGTTTACACTCGTATCAATGTTTTTATGCAGACTGGTACCCTTTTGGCGAAATAGGCAATGTATATTTTTCTGGAATTGATTATACTATTTCAGATTACCACAAAAAAGAAGCTAGTTTAGCTTTTTCTTCTTTTGCTGATTGGTTAATGTTTTATCTTGAGCAAGTAGAGTTTAAATAATGTGGTGATCTAGTTTTTGGTGAGAAGTTGATTACTAGTTTTTTGTATTGGCAAGCCTTTTTGAGGTAAATTAACTTTGATAGTGTCGTGAAGTAAAAAGAAATTCTCATGAGAATAACAAAGAAGTTAAAAATAAAAAATGACTTAGGATTGCATATTCGGCCTGCAACATACATTGCTAAGCTTTTACAGTCTTTTAAGTCTTCTGTGGAATTTACTTATAAATCTGAGACAATCAATGCTAGAAGCATTATGAGTGTCTTAATGCTAGCTGCAAAGAAAAATGCTGTGATTAAAGTTACTGTGAGTGGAGAAGATGCAAAAGCTGTGATTGAGTGTTTAATCCATGCATTTGATAGTTATTTCGGAGAAAGAAATTGACAACTAAAAATGAAATAATTCTAAAAGGTCTTCCTATAAGTGAGGGGATTTCAATTGGAAAGCCTTATCTTTTTCTTAAAGACGAAAATCCTATCCCAGACTTTGATATTTCCAAAGAAGAGGTTCAATCTGAGATAATCCGATATCGAGAAGCTATCAACCGTAGTGAAAAAGATTTGAAGAAACTTCAAACGAGCTTAAAAGAAGATGATTCTTACGAGGTGTTAGATATACTCAGCTCACATTTGGAAATTCTTCAAGATCCTTTCATAACCTCTGAAATCGAAAAAAGAATTTGTAGTGAGTGCAGAAATAGTGAGTCTATCTTTCAGGATTCAATTATTGAGTTTAAAGCAAAGTTCAAAAACATTGAAGATAGCTTTTTCCAAGAAAGAGTTAGAGACATAATAGATGTTTCTAGGAGAATTTTACATCATTTAAGAAATGAGAATAGCTTGAAGGCAAAGAAAATTCCTTCACAATCAATTGTAATTTCATCAGAGCTTGTTCCTTCAGATATAGCAGAAATTAGCGAGAACCAAGTAAATGGTTTTATTACACAAAGAGGGGGAGCAACTTCTCACTCAGCAATTATAGCTAGGGCTAAAGAGATACCATATGTTGCAGGAGTTGATATTTCATGCTTTAAAGATGAAAACATTGAAACCATAATTATTGATGGATCAAAAGGAAAAGTGATTGCAAACCCAACTCAAGAAAGGTTGGACTATTACCAAAAACTAATTCAAGATAAAAAAGGATTTTATCAGAACTTAAAAGAAAGCACTATTAGTAAAACTGAAACTAAAGATGGCTTTTCCATTCGCCTATTTGGGAACATCGACTCAATCGATGAAATTGATCTAGTGCTAAAACATAATGCAGCTGGTGTAGGATTGTTTAGGTCTGAATACTTGTTCCTTGCAAATAACAGCTTTCCTACAGAAGAAGTTCAATTTCAAATTTATAAAAAACTAGTTAAAAAACTTAACTCTTTGCCTTTAGTTGTCCGCATTTTTGATGTGGGCGGAGATAAAAGCATAAAAAATCATGACGAAATATTAAAAGAATGGAAAAATGAACTTAATCCAGTTTTAGGCTGTCGCGCAATCCGATTTTTAATGAAAAATCCAAAACACTTAAAGACCCAGTTAAAAGCGATATTAAGAGCCAGTTCACTAAGCAAAATTGGCATTTTAGTTCCAATGGTCTCTGATATCAGCGAACTGCTTTTTGTAAAAGATGCTATTAATTGCGTGAAAACTGAGATGCTAAACGATGGATTTCCTTTTAAAGGGAATGTTTCTTTAGGATGTATGATAGAAGTTCCATCTAGTGCAATTATGAGCGATGAAATTGCAAAACATGCTGATTTCTTATCAATTGGAACCAATGATTTGGTTCAATACGTTTTAGCAGCTGATAGAACAAATCCTCAAGTCAGTGATATTTACTCACCTCTGCATCCTAGTATTCTTAGGTTAATCGTAGGTGTTGTTAAATCAGCCCAAAAATATAATAAACCATTAATTTTATGTGGGGAGGCTGCAGCTGATCCTAAGCTAATCCCAATTCTAATAGGGCTAGGAATAAAGGAATTTTCAGTCTCAGCTCAACATATTCCCATCATAAACTATACTATTCAAAATATTTGCTTATCTAATGCAGTAAAACTTGCCGAAAAGGCTTTGGAACTTACAAGTTTCAAAAGCCTAAAAGAACTTGTCGAAAATCAGTCTAATTTAAGTTAGCCTGTTATGCTCCAAAAGGTAAAGATCCCATATCGCTTTGACTATCTACCTTCTTTGAAGCGCTATTAAAAGCAGCTATTAATAGGTCTTTAAGTCCATCAATATCATCGGGATCAACACATTCAGGATTGATAGTTATGTCTTTAACTGCTTTCTCTCCATTCATCTTTATTTTAACTAAACCACCACCAGCTTCTCCTTCCACTTCAATGCTTTGAAGCTGCTGTTTAATTTTGTCCATTTGTTGTTGCATCAACTTCGCTTGTTTTTTCATTTTTGAAAAACCACTTCCCATATTTAGATCTCCTTTTTTTCAATTTTTAAGCTTCCTTCTAGTTCCACTGCAGCAAACCTCATAACCGTCTCATGATCAGAAAAAGACAATGTTTGCTTTTTTTTATCTAGTTGAAAAGGAACACTTTGCAATTCAACTTTTTTTTCAACAGGGGTGTTATCTTCAGTTGATAGAGAGTTAACTTCTTTTTGATCCCTATCTTGTGTTTTTAACTTGTCAGTAGGCTTTACCTCTAATGTAGAGCTGTCTTGCTCTTTTGACATATCCTTCTGCAGCTTTTCTAAAACTGGTTGAGGTTCCACCTTTTTAATAGGGTTTATTTCTATCTTAGAGTCTGTTTTTTCATTTTGATTGTCAAATGGTGTACTTAACTTATTTTCTAACTCAATAAGACGATTGAAAAGATCAGCTAAGTTTGTCTTTTTTTTACTTTGAATAATCTTTATTAAGATCATTTCCAGAGTTACTTTTTTGAATGAACTTTTAGATAGGTACTTTTCCATTTGCATTAGGTAATCTAAAATAAACTGAGTTTGTTCTATATTGTATAGTTTTGCAGCTTCAATATATTCTGGATCGCAATTTCTATCTTGGGATATAAAAATTACTAATATGTTTCTATAGTGGTTTATCAACTCTTCTAAAAAATAATTTGGATCTAGACCTTTTTCAAATACTTGCTCAGAGAGTTTAAATGCATAAGTTATATCTACCTCTTTTACGGCTCTGTCTAAATCAAAGAATTTATCTTTTGGCATCAAGCCTAAAGCTTCTTGGACGGTAGCTGCATGTATTTCAGAATCTTCATAACATAGAATTTGCTCTAAGATAGACTCAGCATCTCGCATTGATCCATCTGAAAAATTAGATATTATTTTAAAAGCTTCATCAGATACTTTTCTTTGGAGGGAGGTGGAAATTTTTAAAAGTTTTTTAATAATTTCGTTTTCACTAACTCTTTTAAAGTCAAATCTCTGGCATCTGCTTAAAATAGTAGGCAGCACTTTATGAGCCTCAGTTGTAGCAAAGAAGAATTTAACTTTTTCCGGAGGTTCTTCCAGGGTTTTTAAAAGGGCATTAAATGCCTCTTTAGTAAGCATATGCACTTCGTCGATGATGTATATTTTGTAATTACCTCTACTAGGGGTATAGCTTACAGTGTCATTGATTTGTCGGATATCGTCTATTCCGCGATTTGATGCTCCGTCAATTTCAATCACATCTAAAGAGTTTCCTGAAGATATTTCTTTACAAGATGCGCAAGCATTGCAGGGTTCAAATTCGTTTGATGGTCTTTCACAGTTCAGAGCTTTTGCATATATTCTAGCAATTGTTGTTTTCCCAACTCCTCTAGGCCCACAAAAAAGATATGCATGAGCAGACAAGTTGTATTTAAGAGCATTTTGAAGCGTTTTAACGATGCTATTTTGCCCAATTACTTCAGAAAAATTATTAGGTCTATATTTTCTTGCGATAACCTGATGTTTTTGCATATAAAATTCTTAACTTTGGATATTTATTATTTTTAGGGAAATTGCCTTTCTAGTCCAGGAAGAAACCACTGTGGTATTTTATTTAAAAATATAGCCCACACTAAACATAAATAAATAATATGAAGTTTAAGCTTGGAGTAAAATAAAATTTAAGGATATATTTCCGCGACTTTTAATAAAATTAAGGTAAATATGAACTCAACACTTCCAATTGCTAGAAACTCAATGGATCCTATTTTCAGAAATAGTGTTATATGTGGCTTTAGAAATGAAATAAGTTCTTATCTTGAAGTCACAGATCTAAATAATGCAAAAAGAGTATCTAAGGTTTTCTACCAAGCTACAAAACTTAAAGATTACAATAGATATGAAGCTCAAGCTTTAAAGAGAGAATTTCTCAGTTCTGTCGGATATAATCCAAAATGCTTTAGATGTTTTTTAGAGTTCATTAATGATGGGAATGTTGTAATTCAAGATTCTAGCAAAAAAGTGTCAAGAAACTTAGGAAGATTGGTATTGCCTTCTGGAAAGGAAGTAGAAAGTATTGACTTTCTAGAGAACCCTTTATTTTGCAATGCAAAGGAAAAAGAAAGTGTATTTATTGAGTTATTAATGTTAGTAAACCATCCTTGTTTTTTGAGTGAGTATAAAATCTTCTTATCTAATAAGAATAATATGGATTGGTTTGTCAGATATCAAAAAAAACCAATACAGTTGGCTCACTTATCTGTTTTAGCTTTTTTAGACGGTGAAATTGATCAAGACGAGCTGTTTATAGTACATACAGTTGCATCGGCTTATAGTGAACTAAATTCAGAATCTTCTGGTGAAAAAGTTAAGGTGATTAAAGTTGAGCCTCGGGTTGTCTTACCGCACGATCTCTTTCGAGTCCTTACTGAATTTGATGTTCCTCCATTTGAGAAAGAAAACTTAATAGTAAACCGCAAAAGCAATGAAGAAATATTTGGTAAAATGCAAGAGTTTACTGACGAGTATGCTAAAAGGTCTACGATAAAAAAAACATTTCTAACTTATACGCTGTCGGACTTTGTATCTGGCTCTAAAAAGGAATCAGTTGAAATGAACATTTATTTTAGGATCGAAGTTACATCATTTTTTAAAGAGTCTGGCGGTGATAGGGGGCAGGTTCTTCTTCCTCCTTGGGAGCTTGTTTGGAAATTGTTCTGTATTACAAGTAAGTTTGAAGATAGGTTGAAAAAGCCCAAACCTTCATTTGGACATGTGAATAGCTATAAGGTTTTACTTAAAAGAAGACCAGTAACCATACCGTCTTCGAAATTTTTAACAGTAAGGCCTCACGAGTTTGAATATGGACCCTCTGGCCTTGGGATGTTTTTGCATGACTTTTTTCATTTGCTTTTAGAAGCTAATAATCCGCATGTTGGTTTGTTAATAGAAATTGGAAAAAATCTAATAGGTGAAAACTACTTAGAACTTTTCCCAAATTCCGATCAAAAAGCTTTTAGGAGATTTGCAATAGATGTTCTAGATCGCGAAGCTGTTCCCTATGTAAGAAATCGTCCTTATGGAGACTCTTTTTGGGAATTTTTAAAGACGAGGATTTCTCTTAAATTGGTAAAAAAAATATCAGATGAAGATCTAATTAAATATATTGAAACAGTATTATTTCCCACTATCGAAAGATCTTTAAAAAGGTATGAAAGAAAGGAAAAAATAAATGATCTAATACCAGTTATGAAATATGCTCCAAATGAGCTTTTAAAACAAAGTCGAGAGAAACTTTTGAAAGTTAATTTAGATAACGTCGATTTATCTAAGATATTAAAAATTGCTTCAAAACTATTTCAGAATAATGCAGATTGAAGTTGTTATAGATGAACATGTTTTGGTTACATGAAATTTGATATGTTTATCATGATCTTAAAACTGCCAATCTTAAAATTTTTTGTTGTTATTGCTAACAAAATATCAAATTAACTGTGACAAAATGACAGAACAATAGCAATTAAGAGACTAAATGATGTATCATATCCTCCGCTAAAAAGTTGTTTTGCTTTTTAGATTAGATAAAATTTGTTACATTGAAAAAAAAGGCAGATTGAAATGGACTCTCCTAATCAAGGTAAACCATCTATTAGAGAAAGACTTAGGCAAAATAATTTAGGTTATCGTCTACTAGTTGGCTCATTTGTATTCATATGCTTAGGTCTTTTTTTGCATTTTAGAGAAGTTAGGATTGAGCCGTTAGAGCTTAACACAAATGCTAATAAATACCTGGTAGCTCAAGTCGATTTTGAATTCCCCGATGAAGAAGCTACTGTGATTCTTAAGCAGGAAGCTTTGAAAGGCATTGGTAATATTTACCGGATAGATGATAAGCAGATAAGGCAAACAAGACTTGAGTTCGAAAACTATTTAGTCAGAGAAAGGGGATGGCAGACATCTTTGCCAAATACTCCTATTGAGAACCTCTATCGCGCAGCTGATTTACTTGAAGATTTAATGATAGAATCTAGATTTACAGATGCTAAGACAATTGAAAAGATGAAAGATAGAGGACTATCAGTTAAATATTTCTTCATTTATACGCCACCCAAGCTTGACACCCCAATTCCTCTTCCAAGACAATACTGGGTTGAGATGAAAAAAATGTTTTCAAAGGACGCATTTTCATCCAGTGAGTTGAGTTACTTGACGGATTTCTTCTCTTCAAGAAATTGGGATTTATCAGAGGATGCCTCGGCTACGAGAAAACTAAGAGATAAAATAACCTCGGAAGTCCCTACTAAATATACTCGTATTAAGGCTGGGACTAGGATTATAGGGCAGGGTGAGACAGTAAACGCCAGGCATTTACTAATGATGCAATCTATGAAAAAAGCTCTCAATGAGAGTCGTCAACTATTAAACCCTTTAACTATTTTATCAAGTTTTTTACTTTCTTTCATTTTTGTTTGCCTAAGTGGTCTTTACTTTAGGTGGAATCAACCAGAAATTATTTATTCCCTTCAAAAATTATCTCTCGTAGCTTGCATTGTGGTTTTAACACTGATTTTTGCTAAAGTAACTGAATATGTTATATTGAGAAACCCAACAGATTTAGTAGACACAAGATATCCGCTGATAGTTCCTTTTGCTACGATGTTAATTTGTAATTTGATGAATGCCAGGATAGCTCTATACTTAGCTTGTTTTTTATCAATTATTTTATCAGTTACATTAGCAGTCGACCATGATAGGTTTTTAATTATTAATCTTGTTACATCACTTACAGTAATTATAACAACAGGATCATTAAGAAAAAGAAAGGAAGTATTTGGGGTATTTGCTAAAACATATTTAAGTGCTATTCCTGTTTTATTTGCTTTCAATTTTGCGGAAAATTCCTTATGGAATACAGCTTTGGCCAGCGATTTTTTAAGCGCCTTCCTTTTCCTATTAATCTCAGCAATTTTAGTAGTAGGATTATTACCTGTTTTAGAGTCATTGTTTCATATTATGACAGATATGACGCTAATGGAATTTATGGATCCTAATAATGAGCTTCTCCAAAGATTAGCGATAGAAGTGCCTGGAACTTATCAACACTGCCTTGTGTTAGGCAATTTGAGTGAGGCAGCAGCTCAAGCTATTGGTGCTAATGGGCTTTTTTGCAGGGTAGGATGCCTATATCATGATATTGGGAAACTAAATAATCCTCATTTTTTTACAGAAAATCAAGCTGGAGGGGTAAATATTCACCAGCTTTTAACTCCCCAAGAATCCGCTCAAGTTATTATATCTCATGTGAAAGATGGAGAAATGCTGGCTAAGAAATATCGTCTACCACAGCCTTTTATAGATGTGATCTTACAACACCATGGAACTACACTTGTTTATTATTTTTATGCAAAAGAAGTTGAGCTCCATGGCGGTAAAGAAGAAGAGGTAGATATTACCAAATTTCAATATCCTGGTCCGAAGCCACAGACAAAAGAAGCCGCTATAATCATGATTTGCGATACTATCGAAGCGGCATCTCGCTCTTTAGATGATAGTTCCGAAAAAACTTTGACTGAGATGGTAGATAGGTTGGTTAAAGAAAGATCTGAGGCAGGTCAGTTTGATGAGTGTAACCTGACTTTTCAAGAACTTGGAATTGTCAAAAAGACATTAATTAAAACCCTAATGGTAACTCACCACGTAAGGATAAAATATCCAAAAAGAGCGTAGCTTATAAAGCATTTAAATTTTGCTTAACTAATTTCTAACAAAAGGTCTTTTGTCAATCCGCGCTAATACAGATTTCCTTAAGATTTTTTGGATTAACTTGTTAGGAAGCCATTTAGATACGAAAATTAAATATCTTGTTCTCCAGTCAAAAGTATGAAATGGGATATCATGTTTTAGCTGATATATCAGCTCTTTAGCCGCTTCTTGAGGGTTCATCGCAAATTTTGACTGTTCTTTAGGGGTGGTCCTACCAGCATTTTTCCCAAAGTTTGTGTCAACCTGTCCCGGGCAAGCAACAAATACTCTAATTTTATCATCTTTTAACTCGGCATCTAGAGATTGGGAAAAACTATTAACATATGCTTTAGATGCTGCATAAAGCGAAAATGATGGGAACGTAAAGAAACTAGCGGCTGATGAAATATTTAATATTGTGCCATTTTTGTTTTTTGACTTAAGAGACCTTACAGCTTCTAAGGTTATTTCTGTTAAGGCATATGCATTAATATCTAATATTTTAAGCTGCGAACTAGTTTTATAGGTTAGAGCATCTCCATAAAGACCAATGCCAGCTGAATTAATTACAAGGTCAGGGGTTTTTTCATGGATTAGGTTTTTTAGCTTTTCTAAATCATTGGGATTTAATAAATCTGCACTAATGAAAGAGACGTTTGTTTTTGGCCTTAAATAAGAAGCTAGCTGACTTAACTGAGACTGGTCTCTACCCGATAAGATCAAAGAAATTTTTTCACTAGCAAGAGCTATAGATAAAGCTTTCCCAATGCCGGAAGTAGCTCCAGTCACAAGCGCTAATTTATATTTTTTATGCAATTTCATTTGTAAACAGTGTTAGGTAATTGTTTAATCTTGCATCCGTTTTTTTTATGTCCTCTAAGATGTTGTTAACATTTTTTTCTATAACGCTTGCATAAATTTTGATTTTAGGTTCGGTGCCCGAAGGGCGTATTATTATTTTTGTTTTATCAGAAAGAGTAAATCCAAGCACATTTGACTTTGGTAGATTGATATCTTTTCTCATGTCGGTTATTAGATCTAAACTTTTTTGGGTAAGATAATCATCAACTTGTCTGATTTCACTTTCTGCAATTATTTTAGGTGGATTTTCTCTTAAAGCTTGCATAGTAGTTTGCATTTTTTGATGACCTTGGGCGTCTTCTTTAAAGTGAATTGATTTTTGCCCTTCGCGATAGATACCGAATTTATGGTAGATTTCAAAAAGTAGATCCAAAAGAGTCTTGTTTTTTAACTTTTGCTTTAACGCTACCTCCGCTAACAAGCAAGCTGCTAAAATGCCATCTTTGTCCCTACAATATGTGCCTTTTAAATACCCATAAGACTCTTCAGCCCCAAATACAAAGGTATGAGACTTTGTTTTTTCAAATTCATTTATTTTTTCAGCTATATATTTAAAACCGGTAAGGACTTCAACACATGTCATGTTATACGACTCAACGATCTCCTTGAATAAATCTGAGGTAACAATAGACTTTACAAAAGCCATATTTTTCCCCAGCAGATTTTGTTCGAATAACTTTTCGCAGATGTAATAAACCAAGATAGAGGCTATTTGGTTTCCAGTTAAAATAGTAGCTTGATTGCCATAGTTTATAACGGCAGCCATCCTGTCGGCATCAGGATCGTTTGCTATAAGTATATCTTTATTGGTTGAAATCAACTGGTCCATCCCAAGTTGAAGTGCCTCCACTTCCTCAGGGTTTGGTTTTTTTGCAAAAGGAAAGTTTCCATCAGTCGACTCTTGTTTTTTCACAGTCTCAAAATTAGAAAGACCTAGAATTTCAAAAGCTTTAGGAGCTAAGGTAATGCCTGTGCCGTGTAAATTTGTGTATACAAACTCAAGGTTTTTCCCATTCTTTGCCAAAAATTCTTTGTCAGGGATATTTTCAATCATTTTAGTAAAATATAACTTATCAAAATCCTCATCGATAAATTCAATATTTGGATTTTTCAAAGAGCCTGTTTTTACTTCAGAAAAGGATGTGACCTTTTTGTATTCTTCAATAATGCCTGTATCATGGGGAGGGAGTACTTGTCCTCCATCAGACCAATAAACTTTGTAGCCGTTATACTCGGGTGGGTTGTGGGATGCTGTAATCATGACTGCAGCTGTACATTTAAGTTCTCTACAGGCAAAAGATACAAATGGAGTGGGCCTTAAGTTTTTTGTGAAATGAACCTTGATGCCATTTGCCGATAAAACTTTGGCTGTCTCTTCGGCAAAAAACCTAGAGTGAGTTCTGCTATCAAATGAAATTACAACAGAGGGGTTTTTAATATTTTGTTGATTGATATAGTTAGCAAGACCTTGCGTCGCCATTTGGATGGTATATTTGTTTAGCCTATTTGTACCAACACCGACAAGCGAACGCATGCCACCAGTTCCAAATTCAAGCTTCTTGCAAAAAGCATCTTTTAATTTTATCGGGTCACTTTTTAAAAGATCATTAATTTCAGCCTTTGTATCGTTATCTATACCCGAATTGAGCCAATAATTAATGGCGCTTAAAATATCAGGACCTAAAGAAGAATCAATCATCTTATTTACTTCATTTTTTTAAGTTTTCTTCTATTTCTTGAACTTGATAATGCTTTCCTTCTGGGTGGTCAATTCCTTCGCAATATTCTTTAAACTCTTCCCAAGACTTCCTATCTTTCATGATCATAGGCCACCAAGGAAAAGTTTTACATTGCTTTGGCCTCACCGGGTATATCTCACATTTGTTGTTTTTTAAAAATATGCAATCACCCCATTTATTTGCATCAATCAATGATAATCTTCCATAAGCTAGTCTAGTGTACTTTGCAAGAAATTCTTTTTTAGAAATTTTTAAATACTTTGAAATATTGTCAACTTCCTCTTCACTAAGCCATACATAACCATTTTTTCCAGTGCAGCATTTTCCACACTCAGTACACTTGAATTTTAATCCTTGTTTATACCATTTTTGCTCATCTTTAATTACTTTCAATTTACTCATCTTTCACGCTAATAATAATTTTAAAAAAAATCTTCTTTTTGAATGTTTTTTAGTTTTATGTTAAAAAAGCAGTCTAATTTTAGGAAAATAGTAATGAAAAAAAATCGAGAACACTGGGCTTCGAGCTTTGGTTTTGTAATGGCTGCTGCCGGTTCAGCAATTGGCCTTGGCACTTTGTGGCAATTCCCTTATATGACCTCTCAAAATGGAGGCGGTCTATTTGTATTACTATTTTTATTCTTTACAGTAATTATAGGAGTTCCTGTTTTTATTGCAGAACTAATTTTAGGTAGAAGGGCTCAGCGAGGAGCCGTTGGTATTTTTGACTCCTTAACAAAAGATTCTAGTTGGAAGATTTCTGGATGGTTTGGAGTGCTTTCTGCTTTTTTAATTCTATCGTATTATTGTGTAGTTGCTGGATGGGGACTGAACTATGTATTTCTTTCTTTAAATAAATTTTATTTAAATAAGACCTCTAGTGAGATTTCTGAAGTTTTCAACACTATGTTCATTTCAGCTGATGTAAATTTACTTTGGCAAATAATATTTCTTCTAATTACCGCTGGGGTTGTTTACAAAGGAATTCGCCAAGGTATTGAAAAGTGGAGTCGTGTATTAACTTCAGCATTATTGATTTTACTTATATCATTACTTTTTTACTCAATCACACTAAAAGGGTTTCCAGAAGCTGTGAAATTTATTTTTTATCCAGATTTCAGCAAACTTAAGCCATCTGGAATTTTAGAAGCATTAGGACTTGCTTTTTTTACTCTGAGCTTAGGGCAAGGAGTAATGTTAACTTATGGCAGTTATATGTCTAAAAATGAAGATATTCCCAAAACAGCTTGTATAGTAGCCAGCATGAATATAGTAATATCTATTTTTGCAGCGCTAATGATTTTTCCAATTATTTTTACCTTTGGATTTCAACCACAAGCTGGATTTGGCTTGGTCTTTGAAACTTTACCCGTTTTATTTGCGAAATTGCCGGGATCTTTGGTTTTGTCTACATTATTTTTTATTCTGTTAGTTTTTACAGCCTTGACCTCTTCAGTGGCTCTTTTAGAAGTAGTTGTAGCTAATTTAGAAGATTTATTGTCATGGAGCAGAAAGAAAGCGGTTATTTACTCTAGTGTAGCTATATTTATTGTTGGAATCCCGATAGCTCTAACTGGATCTAATACTCTGTTTCCGAACTGGGAAATTCTTTATGGAAAGTCCTTCTTTCAAACAATCGTTGATGTAGTGTCTCAGTGGATTTTACCTATAGCCGGACTTCTTGTTGCAGTTTTTTCTGGCTGGAAAATGAAAAAAAGCGATCTTAAAGAAGAGTTTTCATCTAAAGCCCTTTGGAGTAAATTATTTACTCTTTGGTTTTTCTTTATAAAATGGGTAGCTCCAGCTGCAATAATAGCTATTATTCTGCAAAGAGGGGGATTGATTGATCTTGATCTGCTTTTTCATTCAAAATAAAAAGCTTTGATTGAACTTCTTCCCAAGCATCTTGCCATTTAAAGACCTTTATTTTGAGGTCATCTTCTGATAGATCCATCAAATGCCAGTGTGCATTTTGAATGTTTCCGCAGCATCCAGCATCTAAGACTATCGGTAAGTTGGATCTTCTTAAATCAGCAATGCATTCTCTATGAGTATGACCATGTAGATAAAAGCGGATCTGAGGGAACTTTTTTAATAAAGCCTTTAAAGAGGGCCCTCTTACCAGTCGGTTATGAGGAGAGTCATGCTGGAAAAATGGAAAGTGGTTTACTAGCATTAAAGAAACATCTTTTGGTATATCATTTAAGACTGTTTCAAGTCGCTTTTCTAATTCCTTAGAAAAGACCCCTTGCGCTGATAAAAGTGGAGTTGGGATTACAGTGTCTAGGGCGATTAACCATAGTTTGTCCATAACTTTGTGGATTTCAAGACGGTGGTCTTTTAGTGTATAATCGCCTATTTTTGAGTCCTTGCTATTTGAGAAATATTGATAAAATAGTTTTTTTCTATAGGCGTCTTTTGTGTAGTGATCATGATTTCCAGGTAAAATAATGCACTCAATCTCTCTTTTTTTTAGCTCAGATACAAATTCAGAGGCCAGCTTGAACTCGAAATTCATTGAAGTAGAAGATAAATCTCCACTGATAATGACTAAATCGACCTTTTTCTCTTCTAAGATCTTAATTAGGTTGGCTAGGTGTTCTTTTCTATCCATTTTTCTACGGAATAAGATTAGATTAAGATTTCCGACCCACCGCTTAGTTAAAAACTGAGTAGGGGAGAAGGTAATTTTAGAAAAATGTAGATCAGAAATGTGGGCAATTCTAACAAAATTAGAATGGTTTTTAAGTAATGTCATGATATTGCAATTATAATGAATTATTATATCTATTATAACCTAAAAAGTAATTAAAATAAAGATTTTTATTTAGAAGTCCTTGGGCGGTGAGAGCGTTCCCTGATAATTGGTACCCTTTTGGCCATAAGATCGTTGCGCTCTTCAGGTGTCTGAGGATGAGGGACATGCGATTTAGCTTTTTTTTTCTGGCTAAGTTTTTCCTTTTTTCGCGCTTGGCTCTTAGTTTCTTCAGATCTAGCTTTTTCTTTTAAAAGCTTTTGCTCGAGCTCTTCCTCTTCTTTAGACTCTCTTCTCTCGGAACGGACTACCTTTCTGTTCAATTGTTTGACATGGTGTGGCAAATCTCTCATAACTATCCTTGATTTCTTCTAAATCAAATTATGTCACATAAATTAATTTTTAATCAATTCATCAAATTTAGAAAAAACAGCTTTTGGGGTAATCCACTTTTTCCACATCTTTTCTCTTAGGCGCATGAATTTAAAGTTAGGTATGAATTTAGAAGGGGAGACTATTTTGGATTTATACCAATCAGGTTTCCAGTATTTAAGGTTTTGAAGTCGTTTTCCAATCACAATGACTGGTAACTTCAAGCAAGATGCGAGATGGGCCGGCCCTGAATCATTGCCTATAAAAGCATAAGCTTCATAAATGATTTTGGTTAAATCACTAAGGTTGTTAATCAAAGGCACCTCAAAACCTAACTTTCTCAAAAAGATCCACTCAGGCCTTTCATCTGCAGTCATTACGAAGCTACATTTGTATCCTTTCTGTCTTAAAAGTATTGCAAGTCTAACAAATTTCTTTTTATCCCATGTTTTGTCCAAATGGCTGGCTGTTGGGTGGATAATAATAACTTTCTGGTTCTTCCTATGCTTTAGACAACTTGGAATTGTAATTCCATTATCACTTGTAATATTTTCAATTGAAAACATGGATTTTGTTCCCAAGATAATATTTTCTAGCATGGTCTTCTTTCTATCGAAGCAGTACATTGTTGAGTCAACGGGGCCATGTTTTTTTTCAGAGTAATTCATGATAAAAAGCACTTTTTCAATAGAACTTTTCATTAGATAGTCAGCTATTTGCCTTGATTTTTGAGAGTTGTCATGCTCTAGTAAAATGCTGTCATATGAATTTATATCTTCAATACTAAAGGGATATTTAAATTCAAAGCCTTTGAAGCAGTCTTCAAATCCTGAAAGATGCCTATTATAGACAGTAATATCATGCCCTTCTTTTTTTAAATGGTGGGCCGCAATCATCATTTGCAGACCGTCACCTAGACCTTCAGCAGTAATAATAGCTATCTTCATGAGGTCATTTTAAACATAATAATATTTTATAAGATATGAAAAATAAAGTAAGAACTTTTCTAGGTGTGTTTCTTTATTTTTAAAGAATTAGATTCTAACTAAAAAGTGTTTAATTATTAAAAACGATGCTTTTACCTTCTAGGGGTGCAAGTCTAATTGTGATAGATCCAGATGGGATGTCTTTTTCTTCTAGTTCTCCTGTAACAATATTCAAAGCTGATGTATTTTTTATTCCATCAATTTTAATAGTCTCTTCAATTTCAGCATTAGAAAAGTTTAGTGCTGAGATTTGTAATATTTCACTCTTGCTTAGCCGGTTGATCAAAACAATTAAAGATTGATTTTTTACTTTTGCAATGCCGGTTAGTGTTGCTGACTCAATTAAGTAATCTTTTCTAGCTTTTAGAATTTTTTGTAACCTAGATAAAAAAGAATTTGGATCTTTCATTTGATGTGGGATGGTTCCATATAGCGCAACTGATTTAGGTAGGTTTTCTTTAACTTGCTCTTTACTTCCTAAAAGATCATAAGATCCTCTGTTGGCCCATCTTTTATCACCATCTTTAGCATAGGGCTCAACAATATCATTTCTTAAGGGAAGGGCCCCTACAATATCCCAGCCAGAAATTGCAAATACACCTGGCTGCATAGCATTAAAGAAAGCTAGTAAGAGGTGAGCTTTTTTTACCTCTTCCTTTTCTTTAGAGCTCATATTATAAATATCTTTTACCCCTAAGCTCGCAGCACATAATCCTAAAATTGTAGTGCAAGGACCTGTTTCTATAGAGCAAATATAATTATTTTTTTTGTATAGCATATCAAAGTCATGATCTAAAATTTCTTTTCTAAGTTCATGGCCTTTGTAGGTTTTTCCATTTAATGAAAAACACTCTTTATTATTTAAAAAATGGATTAACTCAAAATTGATTTCATCGTGGTTTTGAAGTGCATGGACAAATTGCATTGGTTGCATACCCTTTTCTAATAAAAGACACATACAAAGTTGTAAAAAGCTTGTATCTTTCTTAAGTAACGCATGAAATGCAGCAGCTCTTTCTAAAAAATCATAAGATAAGTCAGGCCCATATTGCATGGATTTTTTTATTTCATTTAAAGGCATATTAAGTTCTTGGAATGTAAACCCTCCAAGCTTTCTTGTAAGCATAGCTATTGTATCGCTTGCTACTATCGATAGTGGATGTTCCTCTGAAAAAGCACGCTTTTTGGATAAGCTTATTTCAATTCCTAGAAATGCGTTGGCATCCATTCTGAGTACTTTTTGGCTCAAGAAATCATACGAAGTAATAATATCTCCAGCAATAAGCCTATTTGCAGCAAAACTTGGATCTAACCAATTGAGAGTTGGCTGGTTGTCCTTAAAATAATGCAGATATACCCATCTTCTTTTTTTACCATCAACTCCTGTTATCTCTCTTGTTGCATCCCAATTAGTCTTTTTTGCAACTGGATCAAAAAATAAAACCCTTTTTAATGGGCCTACTATGTAGCCTTTTTGCTTTAAGCTTTGCACTTCTTGGGGATTCAAGTTAATGCTAATTTTGTTTCCTTCTACTCTAGGCAAAAGTGTCCAATCAGATGGGTTGATCTCAACCATATGATAGATACCCGGATAGTCCTTGTAGTATCTAAGTGCAAGTTGAAAGTCAAAACCTCTTCCGGTATGTCCAGGAACGAGATCGCCAATTATAATGGCATTGTGCTCTTTGACTGTTTTAGTAAATCTTTCGTATTCTTGTAGACTGCCATATTTAGAGTCTAATTGATAACTAAAAGGATCAAAGCCACCATCGACAGATGGAGATATTCCCTCTTCCGTTAGTTCTCCCGCAAGTTTAGTTGGCCCCAAATGAATTCCGTCTATACCGATTTTTTGAAGGTATCCCCATAACTTCTTGCTTCCCAAATAAGTCCAAAGTGATTCATCTTCACCTTTTAAAGTTGAAGGAGCATATGATGTAAACCAATTAGAGGAGAGATTTATTAGTTTTTCTGTTTGTGGAGCCCCATAAGGATGTTGCCACTGGTCTTTCTTCCCAGAATAGATTTTTGCAAGTTCTTGAGATTGGTAAAGCATTGAATTTTTTTCTAAATATTCTATATCCATTGAAATAAGTATTGGTATGAATAAAGCATGTATAATTATTTGACGGATCAAACTAGACTCTCTTTAATTTAATAAATAAAAAGAGAAAAGCAAAGTGTCAAGAGTTTTAAGGCTAATTTGTACTATCTGTTATTACAGCCTCTGTCAATAATATTGTTTTTGCAGTTAATATAGCATTAGATAAGCTGCTTTTTATAACATTAATAGGATCCAAAATGCCACATTTAAAAAAGTCTTCTACTTGGTGATTAATTAAATTAAAACCGTTTGGATATCCCATTTGACATATTCTATCTAAGATGCGTAAAGGGTCATAGCCTGAATTAGATATAATTTGTATTAAAGGAGCATAAATAGCTGCTTTTAGTAACTTTCCTCCAAATTTTAAATCGCTGAAATTTAGAGATCTTAGAGCAAAAAGCAAGCCTATATTGCTACCTGCAATAATGCCATGCTCAATTGCATCTTTGGTTTTTATAATACAACTTTCATAGAGCTTTTTTTTCTCAATTTTATCAGCACTGATAATTGCTATCTTATTCTTTAAGTGATCACAAGTGACAGGTTGTGATTTAACTGCAATTATTGTTTTATCCTTATAAACAATTACTTTGTCAGCATAGCCCAAAGCAAAATGAAATTGATTTAAAAGGTCATCTTTTTGGGTAATTATCTTTGAGTTTGTCAAATTGGCTAGGTCTTTCATGAGCTCAGGCCTATTAAAAGGTGATTTAATAGCTGCTATTTTGAGGGTTTTTTGTAGTTTATTCATTGCAAGTGTTGATATTACATCCCCTCGAATGTCTCTTGCGATGATTAAAAGCTCTTCTTGTGTTCTTATCAGATGTTTTAAAAGTGGAAAAATTTCTTGGATAGATGATATTTCTCTATCAGTTATAAGCAAATTGCATGAATTCAATTCTACATGAGTATTGGACTCATTAGTACAAAAATAGTTACTTAAAAATCCTTCTTTAATTTCTAAGCCATCAGCTAATTTGATTTTATTTTGATTTTGAGTCTTTTCTATTATAATAGTTCCACTAAGACCCACTTTTTCTATGCATTTAGCAACTGATCTAGAAACTTCTTTGTCATTTCTAGCATAGTAGTTACTAATTTTAGCTATGTCTTTAGTATCTTTGATTAAGTAGGCCATTTTCTCGACCTTTAGCATTAACTTTGTTAAAGCTAAATCCAGCTCTTTATTAATAGACTGTGGGCAAATATTACGGCCTATCAATTTTATTCCCTCTTTTAGGATCGCTTCAAGCATTATAAGTGCATTAGTAGCACCATCATAAGAATCTTCTCTTGTTTTATAAGCTGTTTTAAGAGCAAACTCTGCTCCAATTTTCTCAAAATCATCTTTAATATAATTTGAAATAAGATCTTTTATAAAATCATCGTCAAAATATTCATGATTTTTACCAAAATTAACCCTAATTGCATCTGTAACCAATTGAATCCCTTGGAAGATCTTTTGCCTTGCTTGGGCTTTGAATAGGATTTTTTTTGCCTTATCGGGCATTTTTATTCCTCTTTGTTGAAAAAAATCTCTTTTAGTATTTCATGGTATCCAAAGAAAATTAAATCGGGCTCAAAGAAATCAACTATTGTTTTTAAATCGCTTTCTAGTTCACTTCTGAATTTTGCAAATACACTGGACTCTGGTTCATCTGGCGCGGCTGAAAGTCCTCCTGTAGCTATCACAATTGCATTACCAGACCCAAAGAAAAGTGATTTTATTTCTTTCACAAGCCTTTCAATCATTCCAAGTAGTCCATAGTAAATCCCACTCTGAATATTGCCTTGAGTTGTTTTAGAGACAGGTGATTTAGGCTTTCTTATTTCTACAAGAGGTAATAGATCTGTATTATTAGCAAGTACCTTTGCTGAAAGATGTGGACCTGGTGCAATAGCTCCTCCTAGGAATCTGCGCTCTTTTGCAATTACATCAAAAACAACAGCAGTTCCAATATCGATCACAATAATATCGCATCCAGGGTGAGAGTAAAGCGCCCCATAGGTGCTGGCAATCCTGTCAGCACCAACTTCTTTGGGACTTTCAACATCTAAAATTATAGATAAATTTTCAGTAGTAAGCTCAGCGACTTTAATATTTCTTTTTTTTAAGAATTGTAAGATAAAAAGACCAATTCGGTAATGTACTGACCCTATAAGAGCTATATCTATTTCCTTGTCTTTTATAAGGCTTTCTAAATTGCCCTCATTTAAAGAATTATTCATGAAATGAGCTGTTTCAACTATGAGGTCTCGTTGAAAAAAAGCAACGCCAACTCTTGTATTTCCGACATCAAAGACCAATTGATATTTTTCACCCATGATTTTTTTTAATACAAATTATTGTAATTAGAAATCAAATGGTTATTTGATCTTTTTCTGTATTTTTCTTTGCAGCGGTGACAGCACAATCTCATCAAACAAAACATTAGGGCTAGAGTTCAAAATCATCAAAATGATCTTCGCAATGTTGTCGGGAGATAAAGAAGAATGAAAGCCGTCAGCTGGCTCAAAGTTATGATCTGTAAAGAATGGAGTTTTTGTCATTCCAGGTTGGATTATACTAACCCTGATATTTGAAAATGAAACTTCATCTTTTAGAGCCTGAGCAAATCCTCTTAGGGCAAACTTTGAAGCGCAGTAAAGAGTTCCTTTTTTTTTGCCTTGAAGCGCAGCTTCCGAGCCCATAAATATTATATCACCTTTTTTTGATCTTTTAAACTGTGGCAAAAACAGCTTAATTAAATAAGCATGCGATATAAGATTTACATCCATGATATTTTTCATCTGTGAGAGTGAAAATTCTTCCAAGTTGCCAAACTTTCCAATACCAGCATTGCAGACTATTGCATCGATATCGCCTGCAAGTGAGGTGATTTTTTTATTGTCTTTTTCTAATAAGTCGAGCTTACTTAGATCCATTTTTATATGTGAATATAACTGGTCTTTTTCAAGATCAGGATTAATAGTCCTACACATTCCAACTACTTCAAAATGGTTTTTTAGTAAAAGCTGAGCTGTCTTAAGCCCGATTCCAGAGCTAGCTCCTGTAATTAAAACTCTTGGCATAAGAAAACCTTATTTTTATCAACATACTTGCAGATCTGATCATTACAAAATGAAACAAGGCCCTGCGCTAGTTTTTTTGAATACTCATAGTGACTATTATTTTTGTCTAAGTAAGCTAGAATTTTTTTATTATATACATTTTGTTTCATTGTCTTAAAAAGGCTAACTGGAATTCTAAATGATCCAGTAGTAACAGAGTGTAGTTTTCTTTCAGATATTCTAGAAAAAACTTGTTCAAAAAAATCTGAATATGTTTTTTGAAAATCTTCAACATACATAATAGGATCAAAACGAAGTCCTATACTCCATCCCATTTTTTGAAGTTCTAAAATTGAATTTAGCCTACTTTCTAAAGAGGGTGACCTTAACTCAATTTCTTCTGATACAATTTTGGGACTTAGTGTATACGCAACAATACAATTTGGAATAACTTTTGACTTAGTTAATGACCTGATGTTGACGCTTTTAGTTCTTAGCTCAAAATATGCGTTAGAGTTGTTCTCAAAAAAAGGCAGGAATTCAGACACAAAACTTGTTTTCGATTCGAGTGCTAAGCTGTCAGCGTCGTACCCTGTAAAGAAATAACTATTGTTAGTGATTTTTCGTGAAATTTCGCTTTGAAAATCTTCATAGTTTACAAACAAGACGTAGTTTGCTGACTTATACATTCCTTGCAAAAAACAATATTGGCAATCAAAAGGGCAATTTAAAAGATGCGAAAAATAGTAGTTTGAACTTCCACCTATTCCGTAATGTGCTGGTATCTCATGGACAAAAGAATTTTCTTTTTTTGCAATAATGAGCGCTGGATTTTGCTTTTGCATTCTGAAGCTTTGTTTCTTTCGGTTGAATATCTCAGTATATTTGTCGCAGAGAATTATTTTTTTAGATCTGCAGTTTTCTATTATACGCTTTGTTCTAGGATGCCCTGAAACACTTTTTTCAATGTAGATTGTATCCATTTTCTATGAGAATTTTTAAATTGTTGAGGATTTTTTTAGCAGATTTTAACTCGAGTAGCTTATTGGTGTTATAGCTTATCTCTAGCAAACTAGCCTTTTCTAATAGCTCGACTAGCTTTATTTTTTCAGTCTCAGTGAAGTGCACATTTTCTATAATTGGATTTATTTCAATTTTATTTTCAATTGGCAATGCACTGTTTATTTTAGAAATGCTGTCTATGAGTTTCTGCAATACTGGTATGTTATTTTCAATTAAACTAGCAAACTTGTTTTTATCGAGATTATTAACTGGAAAGCTCTGATTATCTGAAATGATCTTAAGTGAATGAATTACATCAATATTTAAAAAGTTCAAACAAGCGTAGAAAAATCCATATCCTTCCATATCTAATAAAGTATCTATCGAGTAGTCTAGATGAGGTTTTGAAAAGGTAGTTAGCTCATCAGTTTTTCCTCTCCATTTAATTGCCATCGATGGATAGATTGTTTTTTTTGTTTCATCATCATGTAGTTTATGTACAAGAACGGCCTCATTTATTGGCTCAGATTTATGGCCTGCAATTCCCACATTAATTGCCCCTGCAATCTTGGTATCACCCAGCTTTCCAAAAAAATATGAAATGGCTGAAATACAAGATAACTTTCCAATGTTTGTAACTATTAAAAACAGATTAGAGCCTATGTAGATTGGAAAAGGGGCTTTATTAATTTGCTTCATTCTGAAATGACTAACTATCGGTCTTGCTTCGGTAGGTGTTGCGACTGCGATTAAGATCATTTAACAATTTTCACTTTGATAGATTTCTCTTTTTGATTTGTTCAATATTTTGGCAGCGTACTTAATAGCATCTTTCGTAGATAACCCAAGATATTCTTGCAAAGCCTTGATTACTTCGCTATCTGATTCATTTTTCGAGTAACTTTTATTTTCACCAATTAATAAAACAATTTCTCCAAGTTGTTTTTGCTTTTCTAAAAATAAAAGAATTTCACTAGGAGTTCCTGATATGATCTCTTCAAACTTTTTAGTAAGTTCTCTGGCTATTACAATTTCTCTTTTTGGGTCTAGCTCGTTGATGGAATTAACAGTGCTTTTAAGTCTGTTAGGGCTCTCAAATGCAACAGTTGTACCTGGATAATAAAGTAGTTTGTTTAAAAAATTACCCTTCTTAGGTAAAAATCCAACAAATTGAAATGGAGATGTAGCAAGTCCCGACATTACTAAAGCATCAATAACACTGCAAGGCCCAGGAATAGCAGTAAATTTAATATTTTTTTTTCTACAATGCTTTATTAAGTTAAAACCTGGATCATTGATAAGTGGGGTGCCCGCATCAGAGACTAGAGCAATATTTTTGCCATCTGCCAGCATTTCTAGGACTTGTTCTTCTTTTTTTTGTTCATTAAATTTATGAAATGATTGATAGGGGGTATCTATTTGATATTTTCTGAACAAGGTTGAAGATCTTCTTGTGTCCTCACACAAGATGAGATCTACTTCTTTTAAAACCTCAAGAGCTCTTATTGTGAAGTCTTCTAAATTGCCAATTGGAGTTGATACTAGATAAAGCATAAAAAAAAATACTTTAGGTGGCACTCAGATTCGAACTGAGGAATAAGAGCTTTGCAGGCTCCCGCCTTACCACTTGGCTATGCCACCTTAAAAAGGTATTACATTATGCTAAAAAAAACCTGAATGGTCAATGGTGAATTTTAAGAAAATGGATTAAGACGGCTAAACCAACCACCAAACCAGCTACTATTTTCCTTTTCCTTTTCTTTTAGGCTAAAGGCTTTTTCTGTTCTTGGATTCCCAATCGTATCGCCAATCGCAGGTTGGTCTTCACTTAGTTGTACTAGGGCGTCATATAACTTGTCGTTAAATAAGTAAAAAGATTCTGCCATTTTTGAAAGTCTGATCTCTGGGATTCTTCGTACTTCTCTACCGTATGGTTTGATTTCGTATCCATCACCTTTTCGCTTTAACTTCCAGCCGTACGCTTCAAGCACAAGTTGAGCATTTTCTAAATAGCTTCTCATAAATTCATCATCATATGAGAGTTGTCTAACAGCTTGATCGTCTAGAGCATATAAATTTTTGAAAGAATCAGAAGGTGCTTTGATTGGAAATGTCCACCAGTCAAAATGCATTTTTCTAATTTTTTCTTTATTTTTCTTGAAACACTCTAACTGAGCCATGTGGATTTTTTTGACTTCCACAGCCCCAACAAATTTTTTTAGGTCTAATGATTTATGATAATACTTTAACCTTTCAAGTTCGCTCATTCCAGAACCAAACAAGTAATCTAGTACATACTTATCTTTTGCAGCATCTTTTAAAGCTTCAACAATTTCTTTTCTTAAGTCAAAGGCGATACTATCTTTAGGTTTTGTATAGTCTAAAAAATCATGTAAACTTCTAAACTTTGTATTTTCCATAGTTTTAATAAAGTTTAAGACGTGAATACCACAGTCAATCGCATTACTTTGATGAGTTATTCCTGCATCAGAGACAATAGCTTCATCAGCTCTGATACTGTCTCGAATATGTTCCGCTAACTGTATCGATTCTCTTTTTCCACCCATTGAGTCATAAATTATAACTTTTGGATTACCTAGTTGTCTGGTCATTGCTAAACAGATCCAGTGACCACCTTGATAACCAGGATAACTTCCTACATGAAGCGGAACATAGATCGAATTAATATTTGGATCACTATTAAACGTGTCGATTAAATGTTCTATTGGTTGTATATGCTTATCACCTTGGACGGTAATAGAGTCTGAAATAACGATTTTGTTATCATCTTTTTTGTTGTATTTTTTTGATAATATTTTAGTAAATGCGTTAATTGAATCTGCGGTAACTTGAGCTTTAGGATCTTCAACACTGCTTATTATACCTCTCATTATTGCTGAATAAATATCTTCATCTCTGTCAACTCTTCTATTATCCGAGGGCTTTTCTGTACCATTTGATTTCTCAGCTTCCTTAATAGGAGATGGTTTGATCTTTTCAGGTTTTTCAGTTAATTTTTCTAGGCTGTCAATAGTTGCTTGTTTAATTTTAACTATTTGATTTGCACTTGAGCCATTAAAAAGGTCGCTTTTGTGATCGAAAGCATAAAATGTATGGTTGTGATAATTAAAATCAAAAGCCTCAATCTTGTTAATATCAATTGTGCTGTTTGAAAGAGCTTCGTCTATAATTACTTTGATCCTTTCCTTGGAAAGGGCTAACTCTTCCTTAGACATATCTGCAGTTTTGCCATCTAATGTCTTAGAAATCTGAAAATAATTACCTTTGTACTCTATAAAATTTGATGGTAAATTAGCTATTTCAGCTTTTATTGTTGTCATAATTAGTCAAAATTTATCATTGTTATAATTATTTTATCAAAAAAAACTTTGATTGTCAATGGAAAATTAGCTATAAGTACCCTATGAAAAACGATGAATTACTAAAAAAGTATAAAATTAGTCCAAGGTTATTATCTCAAGTAACTAATTTTCAGATAGATAGCAGGTTAGTTAACAGAGAGTCTGTTTTTTTTGCCCTTAAGGGGAAAAAATGCTCTGGTGAGGAGTTTTTAAGGCAAGTGGCTGATAGCAAGGCTATTATAGCTTTTACCTCTAAAAATTATAAAAAAGAAGGCCTAAGCTTAAAAGTGATTAAAGTTGATGACCCTTTTGTAGTTTTGCAGAATTTAGCTAAAGACAAGCTTGAGCAATTCAAAGGGAAAGTTGTAGGCATTACAGGAAGCGTAGGAAAAACCACTACCAAGGATTTTGTTGCACAATTGCTTGAAGGGGATTTTAAGGTAAAAAAAACTATAGGGAATGCAAACTCTCAAATAGGGCTTCCCTTGACGATTTTGAACTCTAACTTGGATTGCGATATCCAAATTTTAGAGATGGGCATGAGCGAAAAAGGACACATTCAAAGACTTACAGAAATTGCAAGACCAGACATTGCTTTAATTACAAAAGTAGGATATGCACACGCAGAGAATTTTGATAGCTTAGAAAATATTGTTGAGGCAAAGGCAGAAATTTTAGAAGGGGATGCTAAAATAAAGATTGTTGATTATGAGCTAATTCAATATTCGTGCATACATAAGCACAACCCAATTACTTTTTCAATAACTGACAAAAAAGCAGATTATTTTCTTGATATAGCTACAGGAGAGCTTCACGAGAGATGTGAGAAAGTAACAAGATTTTCTTTACCTTTTCAAGAGCCATCTTTTTTACATGACTTGTTGGGGAGCATTGCAATTGCAAAAGAGCTAGGGGTAGGTTATGAAAATATCCAACAGAAGATGTCTGAACTAAAATTACCTTTAATGCGCTTCGAAAAATTCAAAAAAAATGACATTTTATTTATTAATGATTCATACAACTCTACTCCATCTGCGCTTCTGGCAGCTATTGAGAATCTAAGCATGTCCAAAAAAAGAAAAATCGCTGTTTTAGGTCCAATGCTAGAGCTTGGAAAATATAGCGAAGCAAAGCATTTTGAAATTGGTAAGATAGCTGCAAAAAAAATTGATATATTATTTACAATTGGAGAAGAGTGTGAAAAAATGCACCAAGCTTTTTTAGAAGAAAAGTCATCAACATACCATTTCTCTGATTTGAATTTACTAGCTTTAGATTTAAAGAAAACTTTGGAAAAAGATGACGTTGTGTTAGTTAAGGGATCTCGTTCAATCGAGCTAGAAAAACTATTCGAATTAATCTAAGATTTTCAGCTATGATGATCTTGTAAATTTCCGTAGCTAAAAAATGTTGTTAATTTTAATTCACTGGTTAAAAACGATTGGAGTTCACACTCCAGCGGTTTTTAGTTATTGCTCTACTCGAATGATTCTAGCAGCATTGACCTGCTTAACTATAACAATTTGCTTTGGCCCTAAATTCATAAAGAAGCTGTACTCATTGAAAATTGGTCAATCAGTTCGAACTAAAGAAGAGTGCCCATATCTGGCTAAGTTGCATTTTGATAAAAAAGACACCCCTACAATGGGGGGTATTCTTATTTTATTCTCAATGCTGTTTTCGTTAATTTTATGGATGGACCTTTCAAGTATTTTCACTTGGATTTTTATCTTTACTACTATCACATTGGGCTTGATTGGAGCTATTGACGATTATCTAAAATTAAAACATAAAAATTCTGTGGGATTAAAGGCGAAAAGAAAATTTTTTTTTCAGTTAATGTTTTCGTTAATTATTGCACTTTATCTTAACTCATCTTTTATTCAGGAGTTTGTAGAGAGAAGGACTTCGATAAAACCACCTGTTGCAAAAGAATATATTCATAATCAAGATACTTTAAGCGCTAAGCAAATGTATTCCAGAATTTATTTCCCTTTTTTTAAAGACCCTATTTTTTCACTGAAGGGTTTTTTTATTGTATTTTCAGTGTTAATTGTAATGTTTGTAATTATTGGGTCATCAAATGCAGTAAATTTGACAGATGGACTAGATGGGCTTGCTGCTGGATGTTTGATTATGGTATCCTTTTCTTTAGCTTTATTCGCTTTTTTATCAAACCATGTGGACTTATCAAGATACTTGAATATTTTATATATAGAAGGCAGCTCGGAAATTGCCATATATCTTGTTGCTCTGTCAGGTGCTTGCTTAGGTTTTTTATGGTATAATGGACATCCAGCCCAGGTATTTATGGGCGATACTGGTTCAATCAGCTTAGGTGGGATTATTGGTGTTGCCTCTATTTTAATTAGACGAGAGTTCTTGCTCGCAATAGTTGGCATGATCTTTGTAGTTGAGGCAATTTCTGTGATTGTACAAGTATTAAGTTATAAAATTAGAAAGAAGCGAATTTTTTTATGTGCTCCACTTCATCACCACTTTGAATACAAAGGGTGGCCAGAGACAAAAGTTGTCCTTCGTTTTTGGATTGTTGGGCTATTTTGGGCAATTATTGGGATTGCCTCATTGAAATTTCAGTAATTATTATGTCATATTTAGTAATTGGATTAGGAAAAAGCGGCATATCAGCTGCAAAATATCTTCAAAAGAATCATAGGAGCATCGCTTTATTTGATGACAACAGCAGAAAATATTATTCGCCTGATATACTAACTCTCATAGATAATGGTGCTGAAATTTTTAATGAGCATAAAAGCTTTTCAAAAATAAAAAAGGCTGTTATTTCTCCGGGTATTCCGACTGATCATTTTATGATACGTAAATTAAAATCGCTTAAAATTCCTGTGATATCAGAAATCGAGCTGGGTCTTTCTCATTTGAAAAATAAGATGATAGCAATCACTGGAACTAACGGTAAATCAACAGTATGTTCAATGATTGTACATGTATTAAATTTCTTAAATATCCCAAGCGTATGTGTTGGTAATATTGGATATCCGATTACCAGTTATCTATTTGATCAAAGTGATGATAAGGTATTAATTATTGAGGTCAGCTCCTTTCAGCTAGAAAGCATTATTGGAAAATATTTTGATATAGGTTTAATTTTAAATATTTATCCTCATCATTTAGATAGGCATGATTGTTTTGACTCATACGCTAGCACTAAAATTTCACTTCAATTGAAGTCCCAGAAAATATATGTCTCAAAAGCTGTTTCTGAACAATTTAATGACCAATTAAATAAGCATTTTATTTATGATGAAAAGATCTTAGAAAGTGAAGGCTATTTAGGGCAAAACTTAAGTGCAGCTTACGCGATCTGCAAAGAATTTAATATCAATGAGTTGGACTTTTTAAATGCGATAAAATCTTTTAAAGGTTTAGCTCATCGCCTAGAAGAAATTGGGACAATAAACCAAGTAAGATATTTCAATGACAGCAAGGCCACAAATCCAAGTGCTGTCATTCAAGCTGTTGAAAGATTTTCCAATAACGTTATATTAATTACAGGAGGATATGATTGTGCTAACAGCTTCAATATTTGGCGCAAAGTATTCCCTGAAAGGGTAAAAAAGATTATTACGATGGGTCAGTGTAAACAAAAAATATTCGATGCTATTTCTGATCTGATTGAAGTGATAGAAGTAGATAATCTTTCTATTGGATTTGAAAAAGCTTACCAGATTGCTAGTGCAAATGATGTTGTTTTATTTTCACCAGGCGCTCCTAGCTATGATCTGTTCAATAATTTTGAAGAAAGAGGAGATGCATTTAAATTGCTTGTAATGGCTCAAAAAGAGAGGGAACAATGAGTCGAAAAAATACGATTTTAATCGCTGTGATAATTAATTTAAGCCTTTTAACCGCTTTATTTTTTACAGCAACCAAACAAAAAGAGAAAACTCTTCCAGTTGATCCAACCGGTTTTTTAGTTGAAAACGAAATGGCTGAAACTGCAATAACTCAAGAGAATGAGCCGCAAATTGAGACTAGAAAAGAGCCACAAATTGTGCACGTTTTACCTGATATTGAAGAGCAGACAGCCAAAGAAATTGAAGAAGAAATGCCTAAAGAAGAAACTCATGTTGTAACTAGCAGTAAATTACAAGAGATCATAGTGAAAAAAGGCGATAGTTTAGATAAAATAGCAAAGGCATACGGGGTCTCAGTTGATGACATTGTTGATGAAAACCAGTTGAAGACGACTATAATTAGAATAGGGCAGACTCTTAAGATTCCTTCGGTTGGAAAAACTTCTACAAGAAAAGTTAAAACCCCAGTTGTCGGTGGAGAATATTATACAGTTAAACCAGGGGACAACCCTTGGACAATTGCTATGAAACATAACATAAAAGTAGAAGATCTTTTAAAAATGAACAATCTAAACAAAGAAAAAGCCAAAAAACTAAGACCTGGCGACAAATTAAGGATTAGATGAGAAAAAGTGCGATTTGGCTTAGTGTTAGCATTGCTGTTTTACTTTCTTTAGGCCTTCTAATGGTCTATAACACAACATCCGCAGAGATTTTAGATAGGTCACTGGAGGCTGATACTAATAGCGTTTTTTTTAAGCAGTTATTTTTTGCTTTTGCCGGTGTTTTACTTAGTGTTTTAATGTATTTTTTTGGGTATCAAAAAGCAATTAGGTTTTCCCCTCAGATACTTTTTTTTATTACAGTCTTACTAGCTTTAGTTTATGTTCCTAAAGTAGGTCTAGAACTTAATGGAGCTAAAAGATGGCTAAATATTTTGGGCTTTTCGTTTCAACCATCAGAGATTGCTAAGTATTTCATTCCATTTTTTTTTATCAATTGGATTGTAAATAAAAATGATATTAACTTGAAAAGCTTTATAAAAGTTTTGTGCATCCTATCAGTTCCTATAATATTGATATTTTTAGAACCAGACAACGGAACATGCGCTATTATTTTGTTTACTCTTGTAATTATTTTCTTTTTAACAAAAGTTAATTTTAAGTACTGGGCTATTCCACTGATTTGTGCCGTAACTTTAGCATCTACTTTGGCCTATAATATGCCACACGTGAGATCACGTATTGAAGTATATTTAAATCCTGAAAAGGATTTAAGAGGTAAAGGCCATCAACCCTTTCAAGCAAAGATAGCAGCCGGCTCTGGACAATTATTTGGGAAGGGACTAGGGGCTTCTTTTCAAAAACTTAATTATTTACCTGAAGCTAGAAGTGATTACATAGCTGCGATATATGCTGAAGAACTTGGCTTCATAGGAGTGGTGTTTTTAGTTTTAACTTACTCTTCAGTTGCTGCATTTGGGTTTTATTTAGCAATGAAGTCTAAGGATAAGCTTGGATTTTATGCAGCGAGCTGCGTTACTTTTTTAATCACTTTTCAAGCTTTTTTAAATTTAGGGGTTGTATCAGGATTATTGCCCAGCAAAGGGACGACACTACCTTTCTTTTCACAAGGTGGAAGTTCCCTTATGGTAAATTTGTTGGCAATAGGAATTTTATTAAGCGTAGCAAGATCAGAAAAAGTGTATGAAAAGTCATAAAGTTATAATTGCCACAGGTGGGACTGGAGGTCATTTATTTCCGGCAAAACACCTTGCAAAGCAACTTAAGGAAAAAAATATAGATGTTGCTTTTGCAGGAAGTAAAAGCAAGTTCTCTAAGTTTGAGGGCGAGGTATTTTTCTCAATAAGTACATCTAATATTAGAAAAAAAAACCTCATAAAGCCCTTGTTTAAGATCTTTCTAGGGACTATTCAAAGCGTTAAGTTAATTAAAAAATTCAAACCTAAGGTAATAATAGGCTTTGGGAGCTTCCATTGTTTTCCCATACTGTTTGCAGCCAAGTTATTAAGAATTCCATATGTAATTTATGAACCAAATGCAGTCTGTGGAATGGTAAACAGGATTTTTAGTAAGAAAGCTTTTGCTTTGGCCGTTCAATTTGAGGAAATTTCAAGGCATAAAAGTCATAATATAATAAAAACAAACTTTTTACCATGGAAGAAAATAGAAGAGACTTCCAAAGAAGCTGTCTTATCCAGGCTATGTTTAGATTGTAATCGATTTACCTTATTGATTTCTGGGGGATCTCAAGGAGCCTTGTTCTTAAATGATCTTATTTTAAAGGCAGCTGAAAAGTTAAAAGATAAAAACATTCAGATAATACACATAACAGGAAATGAGAAGACGACTAGCATTGCAAAAAGAAAATACACAGAGTTAAATATTGGATCTTATGTTACAACCTTTGTAGATGACGTTCCTTTTTATTGCTTAGGCGCAAGTCTTGCAATATGTAGGTCAGGGGCTGGAACTATTGGAGACTTAATCCAGACTTTTACTCCATCTATCTTAATTCCATACCCTTATGCAACTGACGAACATCAGTACGTGAATGCAAAAATTATGCAAGAAAAGACCAAAGGGGCTAAGGTGTTTGTTCAAAAAGACTTGACAGAGGAAAAACTCATTCAAGCAATAGAAGATTTTATGCATAATGATTGCCAAAAGTTGCATAACATGAAAGAGAAAATAAAAGAATTCTATTTCAGTGAAAATAAAAGGCGAGTCTTTTTGTCAACGATCGTTGAGGATATATGCTTAAGGAAAAATACCACATATTAGCACTTGGGGGAATAGGTATGAGTGCAGTTGCCAGGCTTTTAAGCCAGCAAGGTCATGATGTCTCTGGCTACGATGATTCCCTGAGCGACTTGACAGCTCGCTTGCAAGATGAGGGAGTAGCATTAATAAGCAATCTTCCAGATAAAACAAAATACCTAGTTTATAGCAGTGCTATACCGGACGATAGCCCAGTAATATTAAAAGCTAAAAAACAGAAAATTGAAGTTTTACACCGCAGTGATGTCTTATCAAAACTAATGCATGGTAAAGAAACTATCTTAGTCTCTGGCACACACGGAAAAACAACAGTTAGTTCACTTTTATCTCATGCGCTTGAATATGCTAAGCTGGATCCTTGTTTTGCTGTTGGGGGGATCTTAAACAACTATAATACAAATGCAAAATGGGGATCTGGAGATTTTTTTGTTTCAGAGGCAGACGAAAGCGATGGTTCTTTTCTAAAACATCCCAGTAAATATGCAATAGTCACAAATATAGATAATGATCATTTAGACTATTGGAAAACGAGTGAAAACCTTTATAAAGCATTCAAAAAATTTTCAACAAAAGCAGATAAATTGATTTGGTGTTTTGATGATACACTTTTGCGTAGGATGTCTTTAAATGGAATTAGCTATGGTTTTTCAGAAAAAGCTAATGTAAGAATATCTGATTATAAAACCGTGAAAGACGGATCTGTATTTTCAGTTAGGTATTTAAATAATTGCTATGAAGACATTTTTATTCCTCTTTTTGGAAAGCACCAAGTTTTAAATGCCACGGCTGTCCTAACTTTCTTCTTAACGAGGCAATTGAGTGTTGAATGTTTATTTAAATCTTTTGTGGGATTTAAAGGGATCAAAAGACGTCAAGAGCTTATTGGAGCTCATAATAATGTTGAGCTATACACCGACTATGCACACCACCCAACTGAGATAAAAGCTATATTGGAATCTTTCCGAAATAAAATAGAAGAAAGAAAGCTGCTGGTAGTTTTTCAACCTCATCGCTATAGCAGGGTTAGTGCTTTGATGGATGAATTTAAGGGCTGTTTTGAAATTGCAGACAGTTTGTATATTACAGAAATTTATTCAGCTGGAGAAAAGGCGCAGACAGTCTGTGAGGAGGATTTTTTTTACTCAATTGAGCATGATAGAAAACATAAACTTTGTGCAGAAAATTTTCAGGAAAAACTGCTAAATGATATTAAAATGCATGATTGCGTTTTGTTTTTAGGAGCTGGTGATATCAATCAAAAAGCATTGCATTTCTTTGGTAAATTTAAAAATACTTACCATAAACTAAAAGTCGGAATTTTATATGGCGGGGTGGCATCTGAACATGAAATTTCATTAAAATCTGCTCAGTTTTTTTTCGATAACATTGATCATAAGAGCTATGATATTCAGCCTTGTTTTATTGAAAAAAATTTTGAAATAGATCAAAAGTTAATCTCCAAAATTTTGTCATGTGATGTCTGCATTCCTGTCTTACATGGAAAAAAGGGCGAAGATGGATTAATTCAGGCAGTCTTTGAAGCTTTGCAAATACCATATGTAGGGTGTGATTACTACGCTAGTAGTGTCTGTATGAATAAGGCTTGGACTAAAGCGATCTGTGAAAATGCTAACGTGCCTACTGCTAAGTTCTTACATATAGCTTATCGAGACTGGAAGCTAGATAAGAATAAAGTAATTGATGATATAAAAAAAATATTCAAAGCTCCTTTTTATATTAAAGGCTGTCATATGGGATCTACTATTGGAATGCTAAAGTGTGAGAGCTTTTCAAGTCTTGAAAAAGATATAAATAAAGTGTTCTCCTTTGATAACGAATTAATAGTAGAAGTAGAAATTATCGGTAAGCAAGTTGAATTTGCTCTTTGGGGTAATGATTTTATTCATATAGGAAATTGTGCCGCTGAGATTGCACTAGAGGGTATGTACACCTATGAAAAAAAATATGATAAAAAATATGAGAACTGTCTTGCCAAAATACCTGCTGAAATTAATTCAAAGCTTTTAGATCAAGGTAAGAGGTTAGCTATTAAAGCGTACAAAGCATGTAGTTGTAGGGGGCTTGCTAGGATTGATTTCTTTTTAGACCAAAATAATCAGTTCATTTTAAATGAAATTAATCCATTCCCCGGATTTACAAAAACAAGCCACTTTTACCAGATGTTAAAACAACAAGGAATTTCAGCTAGTGAACTTATAAATCAGTTAATCATTTTAGCTTTCCATGCAAAGAGATCATATGTCTGAAGCAAGATTTAGTATTAAACGATCACTAGTTTGGATATTTATATCGGTTTTTATATTTTCCGGAATACCCTACGGGATTTACTTTGGATATCTTTTTTATAAAGAAGTAAAACAAAAAGATAAGGAGCTTAACATTATTGGGATCTATCAAACTGGATCCCGAAAAAATGCACTCCCAAGTCAATATTTAGCTGAGCTTTTAGAATTGTCCAATGACAAAAAAACCGGCTATGTTGCTTTTGACGAAAAAGAAGCTGAAGAAAAATTATTAAGATCTCCCTTTATCAGCTATGCAAACGTAAAAAAGATACGACCAAATGCAGTGTACGTTGATTATGAGATTAGAATCCCTTTTGCTAAGCTTTCTGATTACGAAAACATAGCAATTGATGAGAATGGATATATTTTTCCTTACCAGCCTATTTTTTCCGAAACATCTTTACCTGAAATTAAGCTAGGACTGCCTAGATTTTTAGAAGGTGAGGATGAACAGAAAAGAGAAGGAGGAGATTTTCAAAAACCAATTACCTGTGAACATTACTTTTTGGCACATGAAGTTTATAAATTGTTTCAAGAAAAACAATTCTTGAATCATTTTAAAGTAAAAAAAATAGATGTTTCAAATGCCTTTGCTCCAAGTTTTGGTCGTAGAGAAATTATAGTTGAGATTGAGGAAAAGTTAGAAATTTCTCAGAATGGAATTAATACAATCTATATTTTCCCAAAATTCTTAAGGCTAAACGAAAAAGAATATGCAAAACAGTTATCGAATTTTTTGAGTTTATCACAAAAAATGAGAAATGATTATAGAAGACAGATTCGTCTAACAAAAACCAGTCCCAAAGTGGTTAGATGTAAGGCAAAACTTTTAGATTTTAGAATTCCACAAATTGCGTTTATTAAAGAAGATGAGTGATTTTTGTATAGTTCTATGGACAGCCAGCAATTTTGATGAGGCAAAAAAAATTGTTAGACTCCTTCTAGATAAAAAACTTATTGCCTGTGCCACATTGCTTGATAATGTACATTCAATGTATGTTTGGAGAGGTGAGATTGAGTTTGAAAAAGAAGTCCAAATAATTATTAAATCGATCAAATCCAATTTTTCTGAAATTAAAGAGACGATTCAAGAAAAGAGCTCTTATGATATTCCTGAAATACTTTTAGTAGATGTAAAAGATGGGTTGAGCTCTTATTTAAATTGGATCAAAGATACACTAACTTAAACTATTCCATTTCTAATATCATTGGTAACTTGTTTAAGTTGGTTTATTGTTTCTGAGTAATTTCTTCTTGGATGATATAAAAAATTCTCATTAATTGCTTTCAAGGTGCTAAATAATTTATTAACTCTGAAATTTTCAATATCCTTTCTAATAAATGATAAAACATCTTTTTCGAGGTCTTTAAACTCTTTAATATCCATTGGGGGTAGATCATCAACTGGAGATATGCATAGGTTGTTCTTTAATGTCTGAACAATATTGAATGCTTTTATTTTTGGAAATGTCTCTTCTAGGTTTGCATTGAACTGAAATATCCTATCATGCAAATTTCTCACTTTAGTACTTCCACTATTTAGCTCAGAGTCTAATTCATTCATTTCTGATATAATTAGGTTTTCTTGATCTGCGTTAAGAATATTTGAATACATAAGCTCTTTTAGATTAGTTATTTGCATGAAAACATCCTCAAATATCTGAGGGTCATAAGAAGCCATTATGATAAATTGCTCTATTTTTATTCTTAATAAATCGAACTCCTCTAAGCGAGCTGTTTTCTTATGCTGCTCTGAAGATTCTAGCTGATGCGAACTTGGTGGAATAGGTGTATGTGGTGGTGGAATTCTAAAATCTGCCATAGCTTTCTCATTTACCTCTTGCTATTAGCATCTCCACTCTTCTTTAATTATAAGTAAATATTTTACTTTATTTCCATCTATTATTATAATTTCCTAAAATTAAGTTGTTTATGAACAAAATCTAGAATTTAGTTAGTTATATTGCTAGTTTAAAATCATAGAATGACTTATTTTCTTTTAAGCGTTGATAAAAGTTGAAAAAAGGTAAGCTAAATGGCTATAGGAATAAAAATTGAAGTAGAAGAAGTAGATGGAAAAGTTGTAGTTCATATAGACGGTAGGCTAGATGCTCCTTCAGCGCCTACTTTAGAAAAAAAGCTTAATTTATTGATCGATGAGGGTAAGTTTAATCTTCTTTTAGACTTTTCTAAAGTTGAATATCTCAGTAGTGCCGGAATGAGGTTACTATTATCTGCTAGTAAAAAAATTAAACTAAAAGATGGAAAAATTGTTATTTTTTCAATTCATGACGATGTAATGGACATAATTAAACTGGCAGGTTTCGATAAGATTTTAAATATCTGCAGAACAGAGCAAGAAGCATTGCAGTTTTAAAGCATGTCTTTTACAGTCTTAAAAGAAGAAAAAAAACTTCGTCCTATATTTGCTGATGAATTTAATTCAGGTCAAAAAAAACATCGTATTATAGTTTTATCAGGTCCTACTGCATCAGGAAAAACAGATTTGGCAATATCGCTTGCAGAAATTATTGGAGGGGAGATTATCTCGGCTGATTCAATGCAAGTTTATCAAAAAATGGACATTGGGACAGCCAAACCTTCAGCTTTGCAAAAAGATAGAGTTCCACATCATTTAATTGATTTAATTGATATAAAAGAGTCCTTTAATGTTGCTCAATTTTGCGAACAAGCTTATCTCGCCTTAAAGGAGATTCTTGAAAGAAAAAATGTTCCAATTGTAGTTGGCGGGACTGGGTTTTACATACACTCTTTTTTGTATGGACCTCCATTAGGACCTGAATCTGATCCTAATATTCGCTCTGGACTGGAAGAGAAAATGAAAATATTAGGCCCTGAAGTAATGTATGAAAGACTTCAAATGATCGATCCCGAGTATGCTAAAACAATCACAGAAAATGATAAGCATAAAATTATCAGAGCCCTTGAAATTATATTAATATCAAAGACAAAAGTAAGTGACATTCCTAGACCTAAAAATATTATCTCAGACAATCTTGATTTTCGCTGCTGGTTTATTCACTATCCTAAAAAAGAACTTTATGAGCGGATTGAAAGAAGATGTGATGAAATGATAGAGATGGGATTTATTGAAGAGGTAAAAAGACTTAAGGAAAGTGGTTTAGAAGAAAATCGATCCGCATCTCAGGCGATTGGATATCGACAGTGCCTTGAATATTTAAGAACAAATCAAACTCAAGAGGACTTTAAGGTATTTATTCAAAAGTTCAAGCAAGCTTCAAGGAAATATGCTAAAAGGCAATTTACATGGTTTAGAAACGAAAAAATATTCCGCTGGCTCGACTTACAAAAACATGACATAGAGTATGTTAAAGAAGTGATTTTACAAGATTTTGAAATCAATTAATAATCTAAACTAATGCTTAAGGTCAGTCCTTGTAAAGATAAATCACCAATAGTATTTCTAGATTTGGCTATGATAGTAGCATCAATGAATCTCAACATTTGATTTTGTTTCCACCAGTAATTTCCTTCATATGCAGCACTGATAGCCAAGTGCTTTTTGCATCCAAAACATTTATCCCATTTAATACCGGCAGATATTTGTGCGTGCGGTTTATATGTCCAAAAATCTTCTTTTAACTCAGCTCTATCATTTCTTTGCTGACCATCTATAAGTTCAGAACTTAAGCTATTTTCTATTCTTTGTAGATCAAAGTGAGTGTGTAGTAAAGCTAATGACAAATTAGTGAAGATGCTTAAAGAAAGCTTGGTACACCAATTACTTCTAAATCCAAATAAAGGACCAACACCATAAGAAAAATTTTTCAAAGCAACATCTGTGGCAAGTGGATTTACTGTATTTCCACTGATGGTAATAATGTTTCCACCATGATAATTAACAGTAAAATTCTGATTGATGATAGCATTTCTAATTCCAATATAAGGTCTTACCGATATAATTCTTGTTAAGCAAAAATTCTTTCCAAGATCAGCGTCAATTACATTGTAGTTAATTTTCCACTTTGCCTCTGCAAAGGAAAAGCGAACATCATTAAGTTCATTTTCATAAGCTGCAGGATGGACCCAAACTGGAATAATTCCAACTCCGGCAGAAGATACTGGTTCATTTAAATTACTAGTCGTCGAATTACTATTTGATTTTTCTTCTAGCCGAGTGTATGTGACCTGCAAGTTCCAATTGTCATGAGGTAAATACATCCCAAGTGCTAGTCGGAAAGCAGGCTCCCACTTAAAGTCAATGTCGATTACTTTTCCATCAAGCCCGGTGCCAGGATTGTTGTTTGTAATTGCATACTCAAGACCCATTGATTTTGCCTGCCAATATAAAAATGAAATATCAGTGAATAGAGCGCATTTACGAAGTTTACATGGCTTTGCAGGGGGAAGGATTACACACTTGTCCAAATAACTGGCATTCACTAAGAAAGGGGTCAGCAATATTATCAAAAATAATTTTTTCATATTTTACCATCAAAAATCAAATCTAAATTGAAAGTTTACTCCATGAAGCATTAAATCACCTTTTGAAGGTACATTTAAACTTTCGTTGTAAGCATCTGTAAATCTTCTAAATAAACTCTGCTCATAGAAATATTGTATTTCGTAGCTTAAATCTGCATTGAAAGAAAAGCATTTGTAACAACACTCCCATCCAAGTCCCATTATTGTTTCAGCAAAAGGCTTCCAGATCCAGGGCTTTTCAGTAAAGCTTATGTCGGTAATAATTTCATCGGACGTAGCAATGTTAATGGCAATATCTAACTCTCTTCTTCTAGCATCAAATTCGTTTAATGTTGTTCCAGCTGCCCCAGAAGAGTAAATATGAAAATTCCTTGTAATCCTCCATTTTGACTGCAACCCAATTCTAGGTCCAATTCCTCTACCGTCATTTTTGAGATGAACTTTTCCAGAGGTAGGCTCAATACCTTGAATCACTTGTCCATTTTCATATTTGGCATCATATTCCTGATTGATATTAACAGCTTTCAATCCGGCGTGGAAGCGAAGGTCAATGTAGCAGCTGGCCATCATAGAGTAACCTAACTCTACATCTAACGTATTAAAATCTAAGACCCACTTTGAAGAAGCGTTTCTATATCTTAGTTCAGTTGGAACAGCAACAGGATGTCGCCAAAGTGGAATTAAACCAAACCCATCAGAGCTTGTTGGTGCTGATACTCTAGTTTTATTATTTGTGTGGTAGTAAGTATAGTTTGCATACAGGTCGATGTCATTTATTGGGGTTATGAATCCCATTCCTAGCTTAAACCCTGCTCTGAAGTCATATTTGGGAAACTCATTTGTTGCATTTAAGTTTAATCCTCTAGTATCAAACAATAAATTATTTGCGGCATATTCCAAGTCGTCTTCTTTAGCTTGCCATACAATAATAGTTGCATTGAAAATTCCGCCCCAACACCCAGAACTACAATTACGAAAACAATGTCTAGCCGTGGACAAAAAACCTTCTTTAGGCATTTTTTCTTTACATTGATCTGTAAGCTCGCTTGCAAAAAGCTGAGCCAAAAGTGCAAATATGACAAAGAGAAGTTTATTCATTTTTTTATCCACTAAAAATCAAATCTAGCACTGACAGACAGACCATGAGGCTGCATGTCACCGTTATTAACTAATGTATCTCCACTAGAGACTGTGTTAACAAGTCGTCTCATTTGATTTTGAGACCACCAGTATTGAGTGTCATAAGCTAACGTAAATCCAATATAATTTTTTCTGTTACATAAGCAAAAACATGTTCCCCAATCTATTCCTAACCCAATCTCAAGAACAGGCTGAAATTTTGAGAATTTTTCTGAAAGAAAGGCTGTTGGGCTTAATAACTCGCCCTGGGTGTTGTCGAAAATAAAATCAATTTGATCTTTTGACACTCTAAAATAATCATAAATTAAAGAAAACGCTCCATCTCCAATTAAGGAAAAACCCCAGCATAATTTCCATCTGGAATCAACCCCAACTCTTGGACCTACGCCAGCTGAGTTATTTTTCATAACAAAGTTGCTGGAAATTAATTGGAAGGAACCTCCACTTCCTGTAACTAAATTACCTCTTTCATATTCGACTTTATAAGTTTGATTTATCCATGCGATTTTCATACCTGCATGAGGTCTTATTTTTACTTTCGGTTTTAAATAGCTATACCTGCCAAACTCTAAATCGATTGAATTAAAGCTCATTTGCCAATTACCGCTTGCATATTCATATCTAGGAGAAACATCAACGTTACGTAGGAATTGATAGTACCAAAGTGGTATAATTCCTTGACCTGCAACATCAACTGTTGAAAACACATTTTTCTTTTTCCTGGTAAAGCCACCTGTAAAGTAGGTCCATTTAGATTGAACATCTATCCCATCGACTGGGATATGATATCCGAGCCTTACCTTAACACCGGTTTTCCAGATGAAATCAGGAGTTATTATCTCAAAATTTAATGCTGTGAGATGGGGTTGTGGGTTTTTAGCTCCTTCGTTTTTTGCAGCAAAGTCCATATTTCCTTGTTTTGTTTGCCAAAAAAGAACGGAAGCTGATGCAAAAGGTGATCCATAACAGCAATTGTCCGTGTTAAAGCAGGGCATGGCAGGACATAAAACCCCACATTCAAAATTATATGAGTGCTTTTTTGCGTTTAATGAAAAAATGCAAAATGAGATTAATACAAGGCTCTTAACTGATAACTTCATTTTTCTAACTCAAAAAAAATATCATATAACCTATTTTCAAAATCAAATCAATTTTTTAAAAAAAAGAAATCACTTTTCATTAAATGTCTATTTTGTGTATGGTTTCATGCGTAAATGTTTCAAAATCACCCTTGCATTAATCTGCTCTAAAATAAAAGAAATATGAGTTCAGAAAAACCGACAGAAAATTCAAATTCGCAAAGCGAAAAAAATAGTGATCCTAAAGTTTCAGAGGGATTCTTAAAAGAAATAATCAAATTTGGTTTACCAGAGGAAAAAATACGATTCTGTTTAGATCAAATGCGTCTTAGTTTATCTCAAGATGCAACTCCAAACTTTAGAGAATTCTGGGAAATAAGAAAGTATTGCTTACCGTTCTTTAAAGAAAATATCTCTTCATTTGTGCGGGCATCTTTATGGAAAGAATTTATTGATCTTACTGAAGAATCAAGAAAATTAAAGGGAATTTTAGATGAACAAGCGTCATTCACAGCTGAGCAAATTGATTTAGCTATATCAGGATTGGAGAAGGAAATAGCTGAGTTTGATGAAATTTTAGAAAAAGCCCCCAAATTGAAATTGCCGAAAACATCAAAGACATTGTCATTTGACTTAGACGAGCTTGCTGATATACAGAGAGAAGTTAACCTCATATCCACTACTATCCAAAGGGTAAACGAGCTTAGAAAAGAGCTTATATCAACAGATATGAGAGTTCGATTTAAGAACAAATTCTTCAAGAGACTTAATAGTTTGGGAGATTTTTTGTTCCCAAAGCGCAAGTTGTTAATTCAAAAACTTTCTGACATCTTTTTAGATGCTGTAAAAAAATTTCATGCGAAGCATTTGCAAGCTGATTCTGTAAAAATACAGTTCTTTACTTTTAGAGATGAAATTAAAGCTATACAAGCCGTAAGCAAAGCGCTTACTTTAAGCAATAAGGCTTTTAGTGAAGCTCGAACTATGCTTTCATCTTGTTGGGATAAGGTTAAAGAACTGGAAAGTATTAAAAGAAAAGAGTTTGAAGAAAAGAAAGAAACTTTTGAAGAAAACAAGTTAAAAGTTGTTGAAAAAATTGATCAGTTGGCTCAAGAGACAGAAGGTTATTCATATGATCAAATGGATAAAGAAATAAATGAAATCCTAAAATTCATGAAGACAATTGAACTTGGTCGAGAAGAAGTTAAAGAACTAAAAGAAATGTTGCAAAAGATCAAAGCTCCTTTTGAAGAAGAAAAGAAAAAAGCAGATGAGCTTAGACTTAAATTAGAAAAAGAAGCTCTAGAAAATAAAAGAAAAGAACTAGCCAACATTCAATCTGAGATTTCCGATGCATTTGAATTAAAAGACTTTGAAAGTGTAAATAGCAAAATTGAAGACTTTGAGAAAAGGAGTTCTTCTCTTAAATTAACTAAGTCTGAAAAGCAGATGTTAGAAAAAGATCTTAAGCAACTAAAGGATTATCAAGCAGACCTAAAAGAAAAAGAGCTTTTAGCATCATTGTCAGATGATGAAATCAAGTCACTTGAAAAACTAAAGTCCTTACTAAATGAAAGGAAAAAGCGTAAAAAGGTCATCAAAAATCAATTAGAGATATATCGCAAAGAATTAGGCGGGTCAGGATTTGACTTTGAAAAAGCTATAATGGTAAGGGATCTAATTGATGGTGAAAAACAAAGATTAGAAAAGGCTGAAGAAGGTATTACTGAGATTGAAGAAAAAATAGCAGAGATTGAAGGGAGATAAGTCCTTTTGCGAGTTATTGTTTTTGATCTTGATAATACTTTAATAAAAGGAAATATCAGTTTTAAATTCTTTTTTTTCCTTCTTTTAAAGAAGAAAATTTCTTTTTTTAAATTACTTTACCCACTTGTTAAATTTTTCAAATATCAATTAGGTCTTTTGTCTTTAATTGATATGCATGATTTGATTTTTAAAAATTTTTTAAAAAATCAAAACTTAGACTTTTTTAAAAGACACGTTAATGTCTTTCTCGAAGGTATAATCAACAAAATCATCAACGAACCAGTTTATCATCATTTGAAGCACCATCTAGCAAAAAAAAACCATGTAATTTTGATGTCAAGCTCTCCTGATTTTCTAGTTAAACCGATAGCGAAAATGTTAAATATAAAAAATAGCTTTGCTACTAGCTACTTACTGGACAAGACTGAAGAAATAATTGATGTAGATTATTTTTTAGAGGGTCATCTAAAAGCAAAATTTCTAGATGATCATTTAAAGGTAAATAAATTAAACTATGAAATGATTATTGGTTTCTCTGATAGCATTGATGATTTACCGCTATTAGAAAAATGCAATGAGGTTTATTTGGTAAACCCAAATAGAAAATTGATGAAAAAATTTGTTGGTCAATCATGCAAAATCATATAAAGAAAATAGCTTTTTTTGGAGGATCTTTTGATCCAATCCATTTTGGGCATTTGAATCTTGCGATTGAAATGAAAGAGCGATTTGGACTAGATCAAGTGTTATTTTCTCCAACCCCATGTAGTCCTTTCAAATTAGAAAACCCTCCAGTAGCTTCTCTAGAACACCGATCCACAATGGTTAAGAAAGCAATTAGTGAAATAGAGGGATTTTTATTTTGTGACGTTGAGGCAAAATTTGATGAAATTTCTTATACTATAGACGCTTTGGAAGAAGTTAGAAAAAATAATTTAGATGCTAAAGTTTTTTTGATCATGTCAGATGAAGCATTTAAAAGTTTTGATAAATGGAAAGATAGTAGTAAAATTTTAGAGTCTGTGGACGTTTTAATTGGAAGTAGAGATAATTCTTTACAACAGGTGAGTGATCCAAACAAAGTCCCTAAAGAAAATTTTATCAAAATGCCTATTTTGGACATCAGCGCTACTGAAATTAGAAAAAGATTAAAAAAAGGTTTGTATTGTGGACATTTGTCCAATCATAAAGTGTTGGAATACATCAACCTACACGAACTTTATCATTCTTGAATTTTAAGTAATTAATAAATTATAATCATAGACTATGAAACAAGAATTATTTGACCGAGTTAATATTATAGCTCAAATTATACACGATAAAAGCGGATTTAATATTTTAGCTTTAGATTTGAAAGATGTAAGCAGTGTAACTGACTGCGTTATAATTGCTGAGGCTAACGTTAATCGTCACGCTAAAGCAATCGTTGATGAGATTAAAGAAAAATTTAAAGAAAAACCCTACAGAATTGAAGGGTTAGAAGAAGGGGAGTGGATTGTAATAGATTATTTGGATATTGTTGTTCATATATTTTTACCCGACCTACGACAAAGATATCAACTTGAGACACTTTGGAAAGGATCTAAAATAATTGATCTAAAATTGGAGACAACAAGCTCTTCTACTTCTATTTAATAAATGGGGATAATATGGAAAAGAAAAGAATTGTAATTACAGGAATTGGATTGACTTCATGTTTTGGAAGTGACCCAGATGTGTTTTATGATCAGCTTTTAGCTGGCAAGAGCGGAATCACCCCAATTGATCAATTTCCTTGCGAAGAATATCCAACTAGATTTGCAGGTTCCGTTAAAGACTTTGATACTTCGTTATATATGGATAAAAAACAAGCTAGACGCGTTGATCCATTTATTCGATATGTAATGGTCTCCGGTAAAAAAGCACTCGAATCAGCAAATTTGACAGGGGAAGCTTTTGATAAACTTGATAAATCAAGATGTGGTGTTATTGTTGGATCTGGCATGGGGGGAATGAGTGTTTTCTTTGATGGCACAGGTACAATAATTAATAAAAGTTATAAGAGGTTAACACCTTTCTTTGTCCCATATATTATCACTAATATGGGAGGAGCTCTTCTAGCAATTGACCTTGGCTTCAAAGGACCAAATTACTCTATTTCTACCGCTTGTGCAACTTCAAATTATTGTATAGTTTCAGCTGCAGAACAAATCCGAAATGGTAATGCAGATCTAGTTCTATGTGGCGGCTCAGAAGCCCCAATTACTCCAGTTGGGCTAGCGGGTTTTGTTGCAATCAAAGCTCTATCACAGAACAATGAAAATCCAGGAAAGGCATCTAGGCCATGGGACCAAAATAGAGATGGTTTCGTAATGGGAGAAGGATGCGGAGTTTTAGTGCTTGAAAGTTTAGAGCATGCTAAAAAACGCGGAGCTAAAATTCTAGGAGAGTACTTAGGAGGAGCTATCAACTGTGATGCACATCATATGACAGACCCTAAAGAAGATGGAGAGGGAGTCGCAGCATGTATGGAAAGCGCCTTAAAAGACTCAGGTGTAGAAAAAGAAGATGTTAACTACATTAACGCTCATGCTACTTCAACTTTGGCCGGTGACTTATGTGAGATCAGGGCAATAAAAAATGTATTTAAAGGTCATGGCAAAAATATAAAAATTAACTCAACTAAATCTATGATTGGCCATTGCTTAGGTGCTGCGGGAGCCTTGGAGGCCATAGCTGCTTTAAAAGCTATTGAAAGAAGTAAATTGCACCCTACTTTAAATTTAGATAATCCTGAACCTGAATTAGACGGTTTAGATGTTGTTAAAAAAGATGCAGTAGACCATGTTGTAAATGTGGTTCTTTCCAACTCATTTGGGTTTGGTGGACATAATTCAACTATTGTAATTAGCCGTTATAAGGAATAATGAAAAAAGAAACTGAAGTATCATATGGAGTCATACCCTTAAGGCGCAGTGGTGATACTTGGCAAATATTTTTAATTCGAAATATCAATGGTGATCATTGGGGCTTTCCTAAGGGAAAGCCTCAAGAAAATGAATCTCATAAAGATGCTGCACTTCGTGAGTTAAAAGAAGAAACAGGTCTTCAACCAATTAAATTTTTATCAGAAGACTCTTTGGTTGAAAGCTATCACTTTTACAGGAACCATTCAGAAATACAAAAAAAGGTATACTACTATCTTGTGCAAGTAGAAGGTGATATAAAGCTTCAAAAAGAAGAAATATCAGATGGTGAATGGTTTTCTTTTAAGGAAGCTTATTCTAAAATCACCTTCGATGAGAGCAAATTTATTTTTTCCAAAGTACAAGAGTTGATGAGGCACATCCACTCTTAATCAAGTTCCAGCTTTTTTCAATCTAATATATTTTCTTAAAAACCTTATCAGCCGGGCCACGCTTACCTTTTACAGCTCGATGTGTGTTGGGATATTTTCCCATCCTCGATAAATTAGCTGTATTTCTCAAAGGGAACATGCAAGCTTTATTTATGTTTTTCAAAAGTGGGTCTGATGGCTTAGTAAATGAGAATTGATGACTTGGCTGTTTTGGGCCTACTTGGCGTGAACGTTGAGGATCTATTGGAGTTGACATTTTTTCCCCCTAATTTTGGTTACTATTTTTTCAACAGATAACTAATTGATCAAATTCAAGCCAGAAGTTTTTAAAAAAAGTTTTGTGTTTAATCTTCATAGCTTTAGAATCTTCAACTTAATATAAAAAAGGTTTATTAATGACATCACCTTGTACGTCAGTGACTAGAGTAAATAATAATGTTGGTTTAGACTTTGCTTCTTCTGATATTAGCTTATTTTTACAAAACAATGAGAGCTTGGTTGCATTAAAAGTTTTCTCAGAAGAAAAATTTGAAAGGGAATTGCGGAACTTATTACAAGTTAAAGGCGTGCCGCATTGCTTAAACATTACAAAAGCATATAAACACCCTAAAAAAAATGGTTTATTTATAATTGAAACGGAAGTTGCCGGTACTAATTTGCTTGAAATAAGAAAGAAAGAACAGCTTTTAGTTATTGATCAAATCAGATTAGTAGCAAAGCAATGCTTAGAAGCAATCAATATAATTCATAAAATGAATAGAGTTCACTGCAATATTAAACCAGAAAGTGTGACGCTATGCGATTATTCTAAAGTTAAGTTGACACGGTTTGGGTTACTCACTGAAAAAGGAGAGTCCACTAAATCTATGGGATATTTTAGATTTTCACCTGTAGAGTATTTATTAAAAATGCCAGCTGATTATAAATATGATTTGTGGAGTTTAGGTGTGACGCTCTTTTTTGCCTACACTGATAGGGAAATAACTAGTTTTAGTAACTTGTTGTCTGTTGGCAGGGATAGTGATTATTATTTTCAAAAATATAAAGAAAAGCTAAAGGAATTTGGGTTTAATGACTATGAATTAATGAATAGAGTATTTGAAGAATATAGAAGAGAGCTAAAAGATTTAGGTTTTAAAGGTAGCGAAGATTTTATCATTACAATATTTGTAAGCTTACATGAGTTTGAAAGGGCCTTTGGAGCGATTCCTCAAGAAATTATCAAGTCAATATGCGAATGTTCACATAATAAAAGTGACCATTCAGCAGAAGAAAGATACAGGTTATCTTTATTTTTGTTTGATAGACCAGACGATGATAAAGATAGCGATGGTATTTATAAGTTAAGAGATTTACCTTTTTCTATCCCGATATCTTTGCCCTGGGAAGATGAGAGCCCAACCACATGGGAAGAGAGCATTCGCAAAACAGCAATTAGTCATGGCGAAAATATACGAGATGGCGAATATTTGATTAAATTCATAAAGCTCTTGTGTTCACATAAACCAAAAAGTGCTGAAGAGCTCTTAGATGATTCTTTTCTATCAAATGTTTTTAACTTTAGACTAAACTTTAATAAAAAAGCCGAATTAATAGAAAAATATCTTAATAAAGGATTTAAGCTTCAAATAACTGATATTAGCGATCCTACTAACTCTTTAGAAATAGATTTAAATAGAAGTATAGAGTCCATTGAAAACGATTGTTTTCACCTTTTGAAAGGACCTGAGTTTTTAGCTAGAATTGTTGCTGGGAAATCTGTTTCACAACAATTGAAAGTTGAAATTAACGGACGAGTTTTAACGATAAATCCAGTCTAATTATTTCTTTTTTTTGAGTTCAAATGTTATAGTGCGAGAAGATCCTTGAGTAACATTACTTTGAGCTAAAGACGATCTAGCTACTTCCCCAGTTTTTTTCTCAAGGGTTTTTCTTCTTACTTCCCTTCTCAAAAAAGAGCTTAAATGCAAATGTGCAGGAAGACTATTTATCCTTGTCATATAATTACCCTCACCTTAAATTATTATTATCTCATAAAAATATTAATATGTCAATAAAAAGTTGTTTAATTGTAGTTCAGTTAATTCTGTATATCATTAAAGTAAAGTTAGTTAAGTTTAATTTGTCAAATTAACTTAACTTATATCAATTGAAAGCTAAGGTTGTTGTGCTTAGAGATTTATTACTCTTTAAAGCAATAAGAAATCCTGATAAGATAAAATAGTTATGAAGAATGCGTTGATTACTTTTTTATGCTGGCTTGGCAGGAAAATCTTATCACTTAGGTATAAGATCAAAATTGAAGGACTGGATTTATTGGATAAGAAATATCTCAATAAAGACAGCGGTACTTTAATTCTTCCTAACCATCCAGCTCATACAGATCCATTAATTTTGTTTGTTTATCTTTGGCCCAAGCTAAAGATGCGTCCAATGGCTGTTGAGTACATGTACCGAAAGCCGTTTATTAATTTCTTTATGCGAATGGCCAAAACTCTTCCAATACCCGATTTTGAAACTTCAACTAATGAAATTAAGCTAGAAAAGGGCAAAAAGGTTTTAGATGAGGTCAAAAAAGGCCTTAAAAAAAAACAGTCTTTTATGCTTTATCCATCGGGAAGGTTGAAGCTAGGTGGTAAAGAAATTATAGGCGGAGCTTCCGCAACCTATGATTTAATTAACGAGTCACCAAATACTAATATTGTTTTAGTCAGGACTGTAGGTCTTTGGGGTAGCATATTCTCAAGGGCGTTGACTGGAAATTCTCCTGACATCATAACTAACATAAAAAAAAGCCTTAAAACAATTTTCAAGAACCTTATTTTCTTTTCTCCTAGAAGAAAGATTAATATTAAAGTTGAGCTTAATCCAAAAGATTTTCCTAGAAAAGCATCAAAACTTGATTTAAATAGATACTTAGAAAATTGGTACAATAAATATCCGTCACATAAAGATCCAAGAGAGTTATTGGACTCTGAGCCTTTAATGTTGGTATCTTATGCCTTTTATAGAAAAGATTATCCAGACGTCGCCAAGGTTCGACAAGTTCAAAAAAGAAAAATGCCATCCAATATTCCAGAAAAGGTGAAAAAGGACATTTACGCTTATCTAACATCATTAAGCGAGCTTAAGGATGCTGAAATTGAACCTAATATGAGCCTTGCTATTGATTTAGGTTTAGATTCTCTAGATATTGCAAATGTAATTTCTTATCTAAGTGAACACTACGAAATTAAGTCAGCCCACCCAGAAGATGTCGATACAGTTCTAGATGTTTTAGCGTTAGCCGTAGGTAAGCTTGATAAATCACAAAGTGGAACAGAATTAAAGTATAAATGGCCAGAAGAGAAAAAAAGACCAGATCCTTCGATGCCGCAAGTAGATACAATTTTTGAGGCATTTCTAGAGTCTGTTGAAAGAATGGATGGATATTCTGCTGTAGCAGATGATTTATCTGGAATCTTGTCGTATTCGAAGCTCAAATTAGCAGCTTTAGTGTTAGCACTACAGTTGAAGAAAATGCCTGGTAAATACCAAGCGATCATGCTACCTGCATCTGTCGGTGCATATATCGCGATATTAGCGACCCTTTTTGCAGGGAAGGTGCCAGTTATGCTAAATTGGACTTTAGGACCTAGATATTTGAATGATATGATGAAAGTTTCTAAAGCTCAAAAAGTTCTCTCTTCCTGGAAATTTCTAGAAAGGCTAACAAATGTTGAATTCGGTAATATCAAAGATGACATTATCCTTTTAGAAGATCTAAAAAAGAAAATACCACTTACTACCAAGCTTAAAGGTTTTGCATTATCAAAAAGATCAAAGAAGAAAGTATTAAGTGCTTTTAAATTGCATAAAAAAGATCCGAATGATCCAGCTGTTATTTTATTTACTTCTGGAACAGAGTCAACTCCAAAGGCTGTGCCGTTGAGCCATAAAAATATTGTAGCTAACCAGCAATCTGCAATTAAGTGTGTTAGCGTCAAAGCTCAAGACAGCATTTTTGGTATTCTACCACCATTCCATTCATTTGGATTTTCTGTTGCAGGTCTTTTTCCTATTCTAGCTGGGTTAAAGGTAGCGTATTATCCCGACCCAACTGATGGGTTTGCACTTGCTACAAGAGTAAAACAATTTGGTATTACAATCTTTTGTGGAGCTCCAAATTTCATAAGTGGGCTTTTAAACTCAGGTGATAAAAAACAGCTCAATAGTTTAAGAATTGTTATAACCGGAGCTGAGAAAGCGCCTAACAGCTTGTTTAAAAAAATTCAAAATTTAAATCCTGAGATTATTATCATTGAAGGGTATGGAATTACCGAATGTTCTCCAATGATATCTTTGACAAGACCATATCAAAAACGTATAGGCGTAGGTCAACTGTTACCGGGTATTGAAGGTTGCACTATTCATCCTGAGACAAAAGAACCCTTGAACCCCCAAGAAGAAGGTGAGATATGCATAGCAGGTCCAAATGTGTTTTCTGGGTATCTTGGAAAAAAAGCTTCTCCTTTCATTGAGCTTCATGGAAAGACTTGGTATATGACAGGGGACCTTGGAACAATCGATAAAGATGATCATATAATTTTATCTGGAAGATTAAAGCGCTTCGCTAAGATTGGCGGAGAGATGATCAGCCTTGGAGGTTTAGAAGAGGTTATTATTGAAAAATTGATCTCAAAAAAAGATGAAGAAGAAAGTGCTCAAATAGCGCTTTGTGTAGATGAGACAGATGAGAGTAAATCAACGCTTGTTCTGTTCACAACGCTTGATTTAGATAAAAGACAAATCAACGAGTTGCTTAGAAAAGAAGGCTTTTCAAGGCTTGTAAAAATAAGTGTTGTTATTAAACTTGATGAAGTTCCACTACTTGGTACTGGTAAGGTTGACTATCGAACTTTGCAAAGCATGATTTAAAAAAATGAAGAACTTATACGACCACATTAGCTTAAAAATTTATAACACTGAGACAAAGCAAAAAGAAGTTGTTTTTCCAATAGATGGCAAACAAATACGTATGTATGCATGTGGCCCTACAGTTTATAATTACGCTCACATTGGCAACTTTAGAACATATGTTTTTGAGGATTTGTTAAGAAGAACTTTAAAATTCTTTGGGTTTGATGTGAAAATGGTGATGAATATCACCGATGTTGATGATAAAACAATAAAAGGTGCAATCGAAAAAAATACTACTTTAGAAGATTTTATATCACCATATCTAAGCGCATTTTTTGAAGATCTTAAGAAACTTAACATCGAACCTGCTGATAACTACCCAAAAGCGACTGAATATATTCAGCAAATGATTGATGTAATTTTAAACTTAATTGAAAAAGGCTATGCATACACTGGAGCAGATGGCAGCGTTTACTTTTCAGTTCATAAGTTTCAGCAGTATGGGCGACTCTCGCATTTAAATTTAAAAGAACTTAAAACTGGAGCATCAAACCGTGTAGAATCTGATGAGTACGATAAAGAGGATGCTTCTGATTTTGTTCTTTGGAAGGCTTATGACCCTCAAAGAGATGGTAAGATCTACTGGGAAAGCCCTTTTGGGCAAGGAAGACCAGGATGGCACCTAGAATGCTCGACAATGGCCATGAAATTGCTTGGGAAATCAATCGATATTCACTGTGGTGGGGTAGATAATATCTTTCCGCATCATGAAAATGAGATAGCTCAATCAGAGTGCTTTTCTGGGAGGCAGTTTGTAAGAACTTGGGCCCATTCAGAGCACCTTTTAGTTGATAATAAAAAAATGTCAAAGAGCTTAGGAAATTTTTATACTTTAAGAGATTTATTGGATAAAGGATATACCGGAGCTCAAGTTCGTTATATGCTCATGCACGCCCATTATAGAACTCAACTTAACTTCACCTTGAAAGGACTTGACTCAACGGCTGCGTCATTACAAAGGATCCAAGATTTTATAGATCGCCTTAAAGATATTGAAGGGAATGGTAATACATTTGGTAAAATAGACTCATTAATAGAAGATTTTAAACTTGAATTTGCAAATGCTTTAGCAGATGATCTAAATATTGCTCTAGCTCTTTCTACTCTATTTGATTTCATAAGATCAATAAATCAATTAATTGATGATAATAAAATTAGCCAAAAAGACTCGGATAAAATTTTCAATTTTATGAAGCTTTTAAACAAGGTATTAGGATTTTTACCACTTGAGAAAACCGAATTAAAAATTCCTGAAGAAATAGTCGAAGCTCTCCAAAAAAGAGATGAAGCTAGAAAATCAAAAAACTGGCCTCTAGCAGATGAGTTAAGAGATTTTATAACTGCTAAAGGCTATCTAATAGAGGATGGGCCTAGCGGAGCCAAGGTTAAAAAAGCTTAGTCTTCAGCTTTCATTAAAGGAAAAAACAAAACATCTCTAATTGACTTTGCTTTTGAAAATAGCATAACTAACCTGTCTATGCCAATTCCAACGCCTGATGCAGGCGGCATACCTTGAGAGATAGCTTCTAGGAAATCTTCATCTAAAGGATGAGCTTCATCATCACCTTTTTCTCTTTTTTCATTCTGCAGCTCAAGTAATTTTCTTTGCAAAATTGGATCATTTAGCTCTGAGTAAGCATTTGATGCTTCTGTTGCAAGTATAAAGCTTTCAAACCTTTCAACTAAAACTTCTTTAGAGTCCTTCGGATCCCTTAAAGGCTTACAAAGAGGTGTAGTCTCAATTGGATGGTCAATAATGTGGTGAGGCTGCACCAAATGCTCTTCAACAAATTCTTCAAATAGCATTTGTATCAAGATTCCTCTGGGTGCTTCTTTTATTTCTTTTGGGCTAAGAGAGCCTTTCTTGAGCAATATCTCTCTAATTTTATCATCCGATAGGCTGTCCACATCTATTTTTGCATAATTTTTAATACTTTCCTTGAAAGTAAGTCTTTTCCAGGGAGCTTTTAAGTTAATTGTTAAATCTGTGCCGTCACCTAGCTCAAATGTGACCTCTGGCTTACCAAATAACTCAATTGCAATCGTCTCGTATAGATTTTCAACATGCTGCATCATATCGTTGTAGTCCCAATAAGCAGCATATGCTTCTAGCATGGTAAATTCTGGGTTATGAGTTCTATCAATTCCTTCATTTCTAAAAACTTTTCCAATCTCATAGATCTTTTGCATTCCGCCAACTAAGAGCTTCTTTAAAGGAATTTCTAAGGAAATTCTTAAAAACATATCTTGATGCAGTGAATTTAAATGAGTTTTAAATGGGCTAGCTTCAGCTCCACCATATATATTTTGTAAAACAGGTGTCTCAACTTCTAAAAAGTTGGACTCATCAAAATATTTTCTAATGATTTTTAGTATTTTTGATCTTAAAACAAATACATCAAATGATTCTTTGTTAGAAATTAAATCCAGCCAGCGTTTGCGGTATCTAGTTCCTTTGTCAGCAAGGCCGCTATGTTTGTCAGGAAGGGGGAGCAATGATTTAGTTAGTAGGGTGACTCGCTTTGCAAAAATTGTAATTTCACCTTTTTGAGTCCTAAATAAGTTTCCTTCAACTCCTAAGATATCACCTAAGTCAAACTTTTTTTCGATAATCTTAATTGCTTTTGGGTCATTTTCAGAAGGGGTATAACCAACTAGCTCGGTTAGATCACGATTGATCATGATCTGAACCCTGCCGCTCTCATCTTGAAGGTGGGCAAATGCATTTTTGCCCATAGCTCTAAATAACACAAGTCTACCAGCCACTGTCACAGACTCAGTAGAGCCGGAAGCTGCGTCGTCACTATGACCTATTTCTTTGCCCTCATTTAAATCTTTAATTTCTTGCGATGTATGGGTCGGTTCATATTTGTGGGGGTAAGGTGTTATGTTAAGCTTTAAAAGTTCATTTAGCTTCTGTTGCCTTAATTGATATTCACTTAAATTTGTATATTCAGATGTCGTCATATTTTCCCCTATAATTGATAAATAGTTTCGACATTTTTGGATTATTTGTCAAAAGAGGGGTTATATCAACTACTATAAAATAAAAGTCTGCAATTTGACTGCGGCCTATAAATAAAAAATAACATTTCGTAAATTATTAACTTGATAAAGATTAAGACTCGCCATGAGATAGCCGCGATACATTCTCTTTTTTCAGTCAATTTTCTCCTAGCTAATGAATATAGCAAGCACTTCAGTATTTTTTATATTAATAGCTAAGGTTGTTTTATCTCGAAGTTTACAAAAGTTTAAAAATAAAAAACCCTCGCACAATGCGAGGGCTAAAAAGTTTTCAAATATAACAAGTGTTAACTATTGTTATTCATCTGACTTTCCCTCAGGGATCTCTATCACAACGGACGCGGCAACTGCATTGTAAGGTACAGCAGCAGCAGGTGCAGCAGACCTAGCAGCTCTCTCAGCTCTCTCAGCAGCCTTAGCAGCTCTAGCTGCGCTATCAGCAGCTATACCAGTCTTAGCTATACCAGCAGCTTCAGCAGCTCTATCAGCAGCTTCAGCAGCTTCAGCAGCCCTAGCAGCCGCCACAGTGGCGTTCTCAGCATCCTCAGCAGCTTCAGCGGCTCTCTCAGCAGCTTCAGCGGCTCTCTCAGCAGCATCCTCAGCAGCTGTCCTTTTCTTCGTAGCATCCATTATATATGCTGTTCTTAGTAAGTTTTCCTCTCGAGTATCTTTTTTGATCGTTATCGTTTCTTCACCTTTTTTAGAACTAGAGTCAACTTCGGCACCCCCCCTAAAGCTTCTTAGTAAATGTTTTTTTGTCGTTTCAGCTGGAAAAAGACTCGTGAGCTCTTCAGTGTCTCTTCTAAGAACTGTCAACGCTATGGGGCTGTCAAGGACTGTACGTTTCTTAGCCTTTCTTCCTTCAGCTGTTGCTTCTTTTTCAAAAGATTCTTCTTCAAAAGATTGGTGAGTAGTTAAAGACTTATAGTGTATCCCAGCTCTTAAAAAAGATATAGCGGGTCCATGAATAGTTAATGATTGCTCAAGTATGGCTGGAATTCTTCTCCAAAAAATTTCTCTAGCTTTATTTTTGTATATGCCATTTAGTTGCTTATTTAATTCAATCCATCTAATTAATGATTTTGATACTTGATGTGTAATATTAATTGGTGTATTTGGTACATTTCTTCCAGTTTGAGTTAAGATTTTTCTTTCTTTTTCAATTAACTTTGTTAATTCTCTAGAAAGCAACGTATACTTAACATTTGCCTTTTTTACAGAATGTGTTTCTTTACAGTGCTTTTCAAATTTTACAATAAAATCTTCATATAGTTTTACCATTTTGGTGAATAGTATTTTTGAGTATTCATTTTTCCATCGGGCATCATAGCCCCCTTTATCTGAACTAAGATAAGAAACTGTAGCTTCTAAATCCTTTTCACATTTTTTAAATTGTTCAGAAAGATTATTGATAGCAGTTAATGTTTTTTCAACAGCTAACTTCTTATCTTTTCTAAGTAGTTTCCTAGCTGCGTAAATAGGTGTTCCTAATAAAGAAACTGGTAGTAGAGCTATTTTTACGAATCCATAACCAGCATGCTTAACCATACCACCCACTGCTACTGCTTTGTTGCACTTAGGGCCACGTACCGATATAACCATATCTTGTTTAAGTCTGCAGCTATTCTCTAGAATGGTAGAATTTCTGTTAGAAAGATCTTCAATTTTTACACTGAAAACATCTTCAGAAGCTGTTAAATCAGTAGCAGAATTTGATCTAGTTCCTAAAGGAGCTCGAGGGGTAGAACCAGGAAGCGTTTCAAAGCCATCGGCATGTGCAAGAGCTTTTTGACCAACACTAGTAGTTAATGGCACCGTGCTAGGAACTTTTTCCAATTCTGGACTTGTTGAAGATACTGGATCTCTTGAAGCTTTATTTTCTACTTTTATCATCTTTTCCTCATTTTTAATTTTTTCGCCAAAATTTTAATATAAATAAGCTTAATTTTCAATGTGGTTTGGTTTTTTTTAACTTTAAAAAAAATAATTTAAAAAATATTGGCTTTGTATAATTAAATTAAAATTAATTAATAATAACCTAGAGTTTTGAAAAAACATTGTCATAAACTTTTAAAATTCAAGGCAGTAAAGGGGTTAAATAAATCTGAAAGAAGATCAAGAGTATATGACAGTAAATGGTAAAATTAATTTTTAGACCTTAAAAATCTTTAGTCCTTAGGGTAAGGTAATAGTTAATTAAATATATTATATATGTTTTTTAAAATTTTTTTTATTAAACAAACAGTTTGAATTTCAGTTTGAATTTTTGAGTAGTGTAAAAAGCCACAGCTAAGCTGTGGCTATTAGATTGAAATTAAGCACGCAAAAGATTTGACTGAGGTAATTCTGGGATATTCTGAATCATTTCCATTTTAGCAATTTCTATAAGTGGTGTGCGGGCAGAATTTTTTCTTTGCTGCAGTTGATTTCTATCCGGCTGTCTAAATCCATTATGATATCCATCTGGCCTATCTATAATTAGTATGAGATTTTTGACATTTGCAAAAGCTTTTTCAAACTGTTTTGATTTTAAAATTCCTTCTGATAGAAGTATTAAACCTTCTTCATATTTGTTTAAGTTCTCTTCATTATTTAAGGAAGTGATTTTTTGTTGAAAACTTTTTGAGGAAAATAGTTTCCTAAGTACTTTTTTAGCTTCCCTTAACGCGCTTTCAAGTTGAGTTTCACTTGTTATAATAGCCATATCTTGACTTGCTTCTTCGCTATTGTTTAGTAAGTTTTCTAATATTTCTACACGATCAGAATCGTCTTCATCTCTATATAGTTCTCTGATAGTGCTATATATTAATGGCAAAACTAGATCTTTTGCGCTATCTTCTCCTGAATCTAGGATCTTTTTTATAGCAAGATTAATTTTCTGAATTTCTTGCATAGAACGTACAACAGCGTAAAATGTTATATTTCTGACTAAAGCTGATATTGCAATCTGATAAATTACTCTGCCCTTGTCTTTTAAGCATTCTAGCTTCTCAAACTTGAATTCTCCGTATTCATTTTGATTGTTATGGTTCTTAGAAATTACTAGATAATTTCTTTCTGATTTTTCAAATGATTTGCGAGATGCTTTTATGGTAATTGAAAAAAGTAATGAAAGAGGTAGTGTGGCTAAGCTAGCAGTTACTCTAGCACCAATTCGAGCTGATTCTATTTTTCTTTTTCTAAAATAGTAACTAAGTAGAAGTTGATCTGTTTCTCTAATTTGTTGTTGTACTTCAAAATCATTCAGGTCTAATCTTGGTGTTGATTCAACTGAAATTGAGCTTGAGGTGTCATCTGTAGAATCATTAGTTGGAATTACAATTGGTGATAAAAGCGTGGCCGGAATTGCCATAATAAATCCTCATTTTGGTTTTTTAGGCAGATAATTTAAATTGAGAGTTTTTATAACTCAATGTAAATTAACTTTTATTGCTTTTGTAAAAATAAAAAATTAAAATGAAAAAAGTTATAATTAAAATTGTTTCTAGTAAATCTCAAACAATGAGAGCTCTTTTATTTTCCTCTCTTGGAATTGGTACGTCAGAAATTTACGGTATTTTAAATTCTTATGATACTGAGTCAATGATAGCTAGTTTAAATCAAATAGGAATAGAAATAGTAAAATATGCTGATCATGTTCGAGTTAAAGGTGTTTATGATAAAGCTTTATCCGTAGATGATTTAAAAATAGACGCAGGTAACTCTGGACAAGTTTTAAGGTTTTTAGGTGCAACTTTAGCTTTATTTAACGGTAAATATCTTCTAACAGGGGATTGCTCAATTCAAAATAATCGTCCAGTTTCTCCAATGATTAAAGCTCTTAGAGAACTTGGTGCAAAGGTGAGATATTTAGGAAAAACTGGTTATGCACCAGTTGAAATTGAAGGACCAATTAAAGCTGGTAATTTTCGGATGGATGGAAAAGACTCACAGCCCGTGTCTGCAATGTTGATAGCATGTTCTTTTTTAGCTGGTAATTCTACTATATATGTTGATAACCCAGGAGAGAAGCCTTGGATTGAGTTAACTTTAAGCTGGATCAATAAGTTGGGTGGCAGCGTTGTTAATGAAAACTATCAGAAGTATACAGTTCAAGGAGGAATGAAGTATCAAGGCTTTAAATATAGGGTGCCTGGAGACTTTAGTTCAGCAGCCTTTCCACTTGTTAGTGCAATTATCACCAATTGTCACTGTATTTTAGATAATTTGGATTTTGAGGATATTCAGGGTGATAAAAAGCTTATTGATATTTTAGCTCAGATGGGAGCTAACTTAAATAAAGATAGAAAGAATAACCGTTTAACAGTTAATCCGGATAGAAAGCTGCAGGGTGGTGTTTTTGATGTTAACGACATTATTGATGCCGTCCCAATACTTGCAGTTGTTGGGTGTTTTTGTGAAAATCCCCTAGAGCTTAGGAACTGTCAAATTGCAAGATTTAAAGAGTCAAATAGGCTAGAGGCCATTACAAAAGAGCTAAGAAAAATGGGAGCAGATATTGATTGTTTTGAGGACAGATTAATTATAAAACCATCAAAGCTTATATCAGCTCAGGTGTCAAGTCATAATGACCATCGGATTGCAATGTCACTTTGTGTAGCTTCATTAAATTCAAAAGGTAATAGCTTTGGATTGGACAATGCTGAGTGCATCAACAAGAGCTATCCTAATTTCTTTGATGACTTGAAAAAATTTAAAAAAGATTAATTTTATGAACCTAATTTTAATTGGTTTTAAAAACGCAGGTAAATCCACAATTGGAAAAATTTTAGCTGAAAAAATTAAAAAAACTTTCTTTGATATTGATCAGTTGATTGAACAAAATTACAATGGACTTAGTTATTTTGAGATCTATCAAAAAGAAGGCGAAAAGAGATTTAGAGAACTTGAGAAAAAAGCTGTTTTTTCCTTGAGGGATGTCAAAAATGCGGTTATAGCAACTGGTGGTGGGACGCTTTTGGCCTCACAAAACCAAGCGTTGCTTAAAAGTATTGGTAAGCTTATTTATCTTTACGTAGAAAAGGATGTTTTAAGAGAAAGAACAGAAGCAACAAGAGTTCCTTCTTTTTTACAAAATGGTTTTTCTGAGACCATTTTAAAAAGAGATTTCATCTACCAGAAATGTGCAGATCATATACTAGATGTATCTAAAATAGATACTGAGATGATTGTTGATAAGGTTTTGAGTATTTTTTATGGCAAGTAATCAATTTGGAAATATTTTTAAAATGACTACCTGGGGAGAGTCCCATGGCAGTGCTATTGGTGTTGTAATTGATGGATGTCCTGCCGGTATTGCTATAAATGTTGATGAGATTAATTTTGAGCTTGAAAAAAGAGCCCCTGGTAAGAACCCATTTGTAACTCCTAGGAAAGAAAAAGATAAAGCTGAAATTTTATCAGGTATTTTTGAAGGCCATACAACAGGCGCTCCTATTTCAGTACTAATCAAGAATACGGATGTAAAATCTGACACTTACCTTGCGACCAAAGACTTGTATAAGCCTGGTCATGCTAATTTTACTTACTTAAAAAAATACGGAATTTTCGATTACAAAGGATCAGGCAGGGCATCTGCAAGAGAGACGGCGGCTAGGGTTGTTGCAGGAGCTATAGCTAAAAAAATTTTAGGATTTCATAACATTAAAACTTGTGCATATCTTAAAAGAATTGGAAAGGTTAGTTTTGAAAAAAAAGATGATAGCATTGAGATTCTTAAGAAAAACAAAGAAGCTAGCGTTATTTTTTGCCCATCAGATATAACCACAGCCCAAATGATATCACTGTTAAAAAAGATCAAAGAAGAAGGGGATTCAATTGGTGGAATTGTCGAATTTATGACTAATAACTTGCCAGTTGGTCTTGGAGATCCAGTTTATGAAAAGTTAGAAGCTAATCTGGCAAAGGCAATGCTTAGTATACCAGCTTCAAAAGGATTTGAGATTGGAGAGGGATTTAACTCTGCTAATCTAAAAGGCTCTGAGTCTAATGATGGCTTAACAACAGAAGGTGGTGATATTCAATTTACATCAAACTCAGCTGGTGGAATATTGGGAGGTATAAGCAATGGAATGCCGATTATTGGAAGAGTCGCATTCAAAGCAACTTCTAGCATTTTTAAAAAACAAGAAACAGTAGATATATATAATCAAAAAAAGTACTTTCAGCAAAGTAAAAGTGCACGGCATGATCCATGTGTTGCAATTAGAGCAGTGGCTGTTGTTGAGGCGATGCTAAATATTGTTATAGCAGATGCAATCCTTATGAATAAAAATGCAAGACATGATCCAATATACCAATGATTTAATCACAAATCCTAACTTTCTTTTTTGCATCAAGGGCCTAGCAAAAACTTTTGTGATCTTTTGTGATGAAAATGTAAAAAAAATCTATGGAGATCAGTTGCTACATTCTTTAAAAAAAGAAGGGGAAAATGCTCTTTTAATATCTTTTGCCCCCGGCGAGGAAAATAAAACAAGAGATACCAAAGCCTGCTTGGAAGATAAACTTTTCAAATATAATGTAAAAAGAAACAGTTTGTTTATTGCAATTGGAGGGGGCGTTACAAGCGATTTAGTAGGATTTTTAGCTGCCACTTATTTAAGGGGAGTTAAAGCAATCTACATTCCAACAACTCTTCTAGCTATGGTAGATGCTTCAATAGGTGGCAAAGTGGGAGTTAATACTACTTATGGCAAAAACCTGATAGGAGCGATTTATTCACCTTTGAAAATTTTTATCGATCCTAACTTTTTGAACACCCTTTCCAACGAGGAACTTATAAATGGATATATTGAAATGCTTAAACATGGCCTTATAAAATCAAAAGGTCACTTTGAAAAAGTAAGACAAAATTTTGAATTAAAAAAAATCCCCAATGTAGAACTTATTCTAGAGTCGATCAGCATTAAAGAGAAAATTGTAGAAGAGGATTTTTTAGAAAAAAATATCAGAAAAATACTTAATTTTGGGCATACCTTTGGGCATGCAATTGAAATGCTGAGTGGTTTCAAGTTATCTCATGGAAAAGCTGTAGCTATTGGGATTTTGATGGAGAGCTATCTATCAATGAAGATGGGTTTTTTAGAAAAAAATGATTTTCTTGTAATCTTAGGTATTTTTAAAGAATTTACATTGGAAGAAAATTTTGAATTGGATAGATGGAAAAAGGTCTTGAGATACGATAAGAAAAACAAAGATAATTCAATTGAGTTTGTTGCATTAAATGCAATTGGAAAAGTGGAAAAGCACCTAAATAATATAACTTATCCTATTACTGATAGTCTTTTAGAAGATGCAGTCAACTGGATTGAGAGCCTTAATACTTCACGATGCTAGCTGTTGTAGTTCAGAAAAAATATCTAAAAATACCCAAGTGCTTTACCTATGCTGATATCTTAGAGATCAGGGTAGATCTAATTAAAGGTATAGATTTAAAGTGGACTAAAAAATTTTTAAAAAAAACTGAAAAACCTTGGATTCTGACAATTAGAAAACAATCTCAGGGTGGAAATTTTGAAGGACCGGAAGCATTAAGATTAAAACTTATATCCGAATATCTGGCATTAAATCCTACATATTTAGATATTGAGTATGATGTTGATTTGAGTTTTGTAAAAAAATTAAAAAAGAGCTATCCAAATTTAAAATTTATTCGATCGTTCCATGATTTTAAAAAAACTCCAAACAACCTAGATGAATTTATAAGCTTAAAATATCACCCACTTTTTGAAGTTCATAAGTTTGCATTTCGTGCAAATTCAATGTTAGATACCTTAAAGTTAATGAGCTATTTGAAAAAAAACAATCGACAAATGGCTATCTCTTTAGTTGCCATGGGAAAATATGGACATCCTTTAAGGATATGTGGCAGGATTTTGAAAAATGCTATCTGTTATGCCTCAGCTAATATTTCTAATAAAATAGCCTCACAGTTATCAGTTAAGGAACTTGTAAGTATTTATAACTACCAAAAGCTTAATCATAACACGAAAATATATGCATTAATTGGCAAAAAAATTTCGCACAGCATTGGTCATTTATTCCATAATTTTTTCTTTTCTAAACATAAAATAAATGCAGTCTATATAAAAATACCTCTTTATAAAAAAGACCTTGGGTCTTTTTTTAAGTTAGCAGCTAGCCTGCCAATATTTGGTTTGAGTATAACAACCCCTTTTAAGATGTCACTAAAGCCTTATCTACCAAGTGCCAATGGTCCTATAAATACTTTAAAAAAAATAAAAAATAGCTGGCACAGTAAGAATACAGATGGCATCGGGGCATTTACTATTATAAAAGACAGTTTAAAGAAAAAGATATTGATGTTGGGCTCAGGCCCTACAGCAATTGCTATTTTTGCGGCTCTAAAGGAAAGTTGCATAGTTGATGTTTATAGTAGGAATTACAAAAAGACCCTCAGAACTTATCCAAAAGCAGTTAAGGTGATAAAAGATTTTAATAAGATTAACTTTTCAGACTATGACTTAATAATAAATGCAGCTTCATATAAAGCTGAGTTTTTTGAAAAAGTAGCTTGCAGGAGACTAGAAAGAAAGCTTCTTTTTTTTGATGTGAATTATCAAGAAGAAAGCAAAAAGGTCAAAAATCCTTTTATAAAAAAGATTGATGGGAAAGAGCTATTTTTTTATCAGGCTATTTATCAGCAAATGTTTTGGAATAAGAAAAAATATTCATTCGAACTTGCTTGTGAATTTAAAAAAAAGTGGATGAAGGATCCACATCAACTGTAAATTTAATATTAGAGAACCTGTCTTTAATGCTAGATAAGATGTTATTCAGTGCAAAAACCTTTTTGGCATGGATTATAATTTGATATCGATAGACATCTTTTATTTTTGCATATGCACAGCTAGATGGCATTTGAACAATATATTCTTCAGGTGTTAATCGTCTAAGTTCTTTATAAATTATATCAGCATCAAGATAAGTCTTTTTTTCATCTTTTCCTGTAAAAACAAGCTTCCATAAATGATAAAAAGGAGGAAAGTTACATAAATTTCTCGATTCGATTTCATAGTTATAAAAAATTTCAAAGTTTTGTTCTTTAGCCATTTTTATGATCGGATGGTCAGGATTCATAGTTTGAATAACAACTTCACCTGGTATTTCGTTTCTTCCGGCTCTACCAGATACCTGAGTGAGCGTCTGAAAAACGCTCTCAGATGCCCTAAAATCAGGAATAAACAAAGTTGCGTCAGCATTTAAGACACCAACTAATGTAACCGAGGGAAAATGAAGTCCTTTAGTGACCATCTGAGTTCCTATCAAGATATCTTTTTTCCCAGATTTAAACTCCTTTAAAATTGTTTCATGACTTTTCTTTTGAGATGTTGTATCTCTATCCATTCTAGTTGGTCTACAATCGGGGATGAGTCCTTTTAGGGATCTTTCAACATGCTCTGTCCCAAAGCCCTTAAATTTTAATAAAGTAGAGCCACAGCTATAACATTTATTGATAAAAGGCTTCTCATATGAACATAAATGGCAGCGCATGGCATTTGCGCTTTTATGGTAAGTAAGCGCCAAGTCGCAGTGAGGACACTTGATAATTTTAGTGCAACTGAGACAAGAGTAAGATGCGTAGTATCCTCTTCTATTTAAAAATAAGATAACTTGCTCTCCTTTTTGAACGCGGTCTTTAATTTTATCAATTAAGGAAGCTGAAAAATGAGTAAATCCTCCATTTTTTTGATACTCTTTTTTCATATCTACTAGATAAGTTTTAGGAAGGCTACTGCTTGATGCTCTTTTATTTAGTTTACTCAAGCTGTATTTTCCACTGGATGCATTATAATAGCTTTCAAATGAAGGGGTAGCACTTCCCAAGACCACAGGGATGCTAGCTATTTTTCCTCTAACAATAGCAATGTCTCTAGCATTATAAAAGGGGGATTCTTCTGATTGTTTATAGCTCATCTCATGCTCTTCATCAACAATGATAAGTCCCAAATTGCCAGTAGGCGCAAAAACGGCAGATCTTGCACCAATAATCAGCATAGGATCATTTTTTAATATTTGATCGATTGCATCAAAGCGTTCTCCTAAAGACCTTTTGTGATGAATAATTGCTATTTTATCAGAGAACCTACTTTGGAAGCGCTCAATCATTTGTTCTGTAATTGCGATTTCAGGCAATAGCAAAATTGCTGATCTGGATTCTTCTAAGCATTTTCTTATTAGGTGGATATAAACTTCTGTTTTTCCGCTGCCAGTAACTCCATGAATCAGATGGGTTTTAAAATTTTTTTGAATGATATCTTCTTTAATTTTTTGAAAGCACCTTTCTTGCTCTTCGTTTAACTTCTTGTCTGGAGTTTGAAAACGCTCTTGTGATATGAGATGATCTGGGTTGATTTTGACTAAACTAATTATATTCTTATTAAGTAAAGACTGAATCGGGCTGGTGGAAAAACCTTCAAAATGATTCAAAAGATCTTGTTGAAGAATTCCTCCTTGATGTTTTAGAAAAAATTCCAGTATTCCAACTTGTTTTTTTGATTTTTTTTGAATTTCTGGAATTAGCTTTAAAATCTCTTGCTTAGTTTTATTTAAACTTAAAAAGTTTTGAGTTTTGGGTTTTACATTTTTTCGAATGGATGAAGGTACAATGCTTTTCATAATTTTATGGGAACTTGCCAAGTAATACTTTTGCATAAAAGCAGCAAGCTCTAAAAGGTCTTTAGGAAGTATTGGTTTATCTAAAATAACATCTTCGATTTCTTTTAGATTTTTAAAGCTGCTTTTATCTTTAGTAGCTAAAACGGTGCCTAAAGCCATCTTTGATTTTAAAGGAACTCTAACTCGAGCGCCTTTCAGCACTTTACTCTGCAAGGAACTTGGCACTAGATACTCAAGCACCTTGTCAACCTTAAGATCAAGAGCAACTTCAGCAACTAAAGATTTGCAATCGTTTGACATATCGCTTTCCAAAGAGATTTTTTTAGTAAGAAATTTTGAAAGTAAAGGTTGAGATTTGGAATAAGAAAAAGCGGCTTATCCATTAACGTTTTTAAAGATTTATTAGGTATTTCTTTGAAGTGAGTCATTAAATTTTTAAAGCCCCAGATTTGATCATCCGCAGCTATTAGCAGTCGTATATTTTCTGACTTTAGAAACTCTTCCCATTGGTTATCTTTTTCAATGGAGTCAATTAAGACAATTTTTGTTTCTAAAAAGTAAATTTCAATAGCTTTCGCAAGAGATTTTAAAAATTCTAGCTCATCTCCTCCTTTTAAAGATGTTAAAATTACAATAGGATATGCATTTAATTTATATTTCCATTTAGTCGCTATTTTTTTTGCTTTGGTGTCATTAAGAATCTCTTTCGTTAAAGCAAAATTAGGATCAATTTCTGTAATAAACTTTTTGATATTTTCAAAATGTTCAAATTTTGAGGAGAGCTCTAAAGAGTTGTCTAAAAAAGATTTCTTCTCTTTTGTGGGCTTTGTTTGAACTTTTTCTTTTTTTAAAACAGTCTCACGGGGCTTTTCCTCGTTGGCTATTGGCTCTTTTATAACTTCTATAGGTTTTTTTTGAGGTAAAGAAATAGCTGAAGGCTTGGATATTTTTTTAGGGAGAATAGTTTTTTTTGGTTTAGATGAAATTGAAAACCTCTCTTCGAAAAAAAGAGGATTCTCAGCTTTAACATAGCTTATTACATCCTTAACTAAATTTTTGAACTCGCCTTTCATTTTTTTTTCTTTATAAAACTACGATTGAAATTGTATAGATTTATGAATAAAGGTGCAAAAAATGTATTCAGTTGATCTTCTATAGTACTTTAGAATGAACTCTTAAATTGAGCCATTAGTTTAGAAAACTTCAAAGAAGTACTATCCTGTGAAATATAAACGTAATAATTCTCTTAGAAAGAAAAACATCCTTAATGCACTAATAATGTTTTACTTAGGTAAATTATTTTTTTCAAAAAATACCTCTAACTGTTATAAGTTTGCAAAAAAAATTTAGAAAGGAAGGTAAACATGATAGATAGAGTAAGTCAAACTCCAACAACAAATCCAAATACTACTCTTCTTAATGAGTCGGAAGATGTTAGCTTAAGAGTCAGAATGGAAAGATGTTATAGATCAGCCAAAAATTGCATATTGGGAACTTTTTTTGTCTCTTTTGTAGTAACTCTCTTTACAAGATCTTTTGCTTGTAAAAATCTTTCATGCGATGAAGAAGATGAGAATGTGAATAAATATCTAGCTCCATTTGATGCAGCTGCTCTTATTTCAGCGTTTATAATATCGGCTAGTATATTAAGCGGTAGGTATTGCCGAAACTAACGAGTTAAGATATTAGTTTTGTGCTGACACAGATGATTGACATCCTTCTCTTAGTTTAGAGATGAAGGATGTCAAAGGCTTTTAATTTAGGCTACTATAAGTTATTCAGATCTTAACTAAATTTTTAAATTTACTGTTCATTTTTTTTCTTTGAAAAAATACACTGGCGATTGCGTATATTTTATTAAAAAGGTGAAAATATGGCGGTAAAACCTACAGAAAAGCCACTTCTTAGTGTAATAGAAGATGGAAGTGTTCGAGAAGTCCAACAAGGAAAAAACAATTCAATATTTGTTAGAGTAACATCTGCTTTCTTAGCATCAGCTGCTGGCATAGCAGCTTTGGTTATTAGATTTGGAAGTTGTGAAGAAATTTCTAATGAGGAATGTGAAAGAGAGTATGGAATTCTTAAACCGGCTGAAGTTCTATGTGTTTTTTCTATTGTAGCAGGAATCGCAAATGAAGTTTTTAGGTGTTGCTTTCCTAGAAGCCCTAATTAATCACTTTGCGAAAGCAAAGCGTCTAAAAATTCTTGAGAGTTGAATGGTACTAAGTCTTCTTCTGCTTCGCCAAGGCCAACCCATTCAACTGGGATTTTAAGTTGTTTTTGAATTGCAATTACAATACCACCTTTTGCACTTCCATCTAGTTTTGTTAGTGCAATAGATGAAATAGGAGTGAATTTGTGGAATGTTCTTGCTTGGTCAATCGCATTTTGACCAGTAGTTGCATCTAAAACTAACAGTGTGTGATGAGGGGAATTCTCTACAATCTTAGACGATACTCTTTTTATCTTCTCAAGCTCTTGCATGAGATCAGTTTTAGTATGGAGTCTGCCAGCGGTATCAACTATAACTATATCGTACCCTTTAGCTTTGGCTGAAATTAAAGCATCATGCACGACAGCTGCAGCGTCGCTGTTAGGTTGAGATTTTATACAATCAACATTTATTTTATTGGCCCAAAAGCTAATTTGTTCAATTGCAGCAGCTCGAAAGGTGTCTCCAGCAACTAACAAAACTTTTTTGCCATCTTTTTTGTATTTTTGAGCAAGTTTTGCAATGGTTGTGGTTTTTCCACTGCCATTTACTCCAACTACCATAATGACATGAGGGGAATCTTTTATTTCGTGAATACTCTTGTTAGAATCTAAAATCTGAGCTAGCTCTTTTTTGATTTCACTTAAAATTTCATCTGTTGATATTTCAGGGGTTTTGCGAACGATCTTTCGAACTTTCTCAACTAGCTCAAGAGAAAGTTCAGCTCCTAAATCTGATTCAAAAAAAAGCTCTTCTAAGTGCTCAAAAGATTCTTCATCTCTTTTGCTTGAAAGAATTTTTCTGAGCTTAGATCCAAGAGAGAATCTAATTTTAGAAAAAGATTTAGAAATTTTTTTTAATTTTGTTTTTAAAAAACCTAGCATCAGTAAAATTAAAATTTATTAGATCTCAGTATAACATATAAGGAATTTTCTAAATAAGAAGAATTTATGCACTTACATGAATATCAAGCAAAAGAGCTTTTTAAAAAAAATGGCATCCCTGTACCTGATTTTGCAGTCGCTGCATCTTTAGATGAGGTTAAAAAAAATATTGACAAGCTTAATCTGAAAGAGGCTGTATTAAAAGTTCAAGTACATGCTGGAGGAAGAGGAAAAGCTGGAGGAGTTAAATTTGCTAAGAGCAATGATGAAATTATAGCTTTTGCTAAAGACCTGATTGGAAAGAAAATTATTAATAATCAGACTGGAAAAGAAGGGCTAATTTCGAAAACCATAATTATGAGCGAGCCGGTATCAATAAAAAAAGAGTATTATATAGGGGTTACAATAGATCGAAAAAATGCCAAAGCTATTTTGATTGTATCAGATGAAGGGGGAATGGAAATTGAAGAAATTGCTGAAAAAAAACCTGATAGGATCTTAAAAATCCCAATTCCACTTGATGGTATCTTAAAAAAATATCATTTAATTAGAGCTACTAATTTTTTAAATTTTAAAGGTGAAACGGCAAAGAAGGGAGCTAACATTATAAGCGAACTTGCTAAAATATTTTTCAAGTATGATGCCTCTTTACTAGAGGTTAATCCATTTGTTCTATCAGAGAATGACGATCTTTTTGCGCTAGATGCTAAAATGACTGTTGATGACAACGCTATGTTCAGACAGTCTGAGATAGTTTCATTTTTTGACCCTTCTCAAGTATCAGAGTCAGAAGTAGAAGCAAAAGAATTTGATTTAGCATATATTGCAATGGATGGAGATATTGGTTGTATGGTGAATGGCGCAGGTCTTGCAATGGCAACTATGGATATCATCCAGTTTCATGGAGGTAGTCCGGCAAACTTTTTAGATGTTGGAGGTGGTGCTTCTAAAGAAAAAGTAGCAGCTGGTTTTCGAATTATTTTATCCGACCCAAAATTGAAAGCTGTTCTAGTAAATATTTTTGGCGGAATTATGAACTGTGAAATTTTAGCAGAAGGAATTTTGCAGGCTGCAAAAGAATTAAAGATCCATGTCCCACTAGTTGTTAGAATGGAAGGAACAAATGTAGAAAAAGGGAGAAAGCTTCTCATTGACTCAAAACTATCAATTCTCATAGCAGAAAGCTTAGATGAAGCGGCCCAGCTTGCTGTGAAACATGCAAAGGAATAAAGATGTCAATACTTATAAAAAAATCAACAAAAGTGATTGTCCAAGGTCTTTCAGGTAAAGCTGGCAGGTTTCATGCTGAGCAGTGTATTAATTATGGGACTAAGGTTGTGGCAGGCGTGACGCCAGGTAAAGGAGGATTAGAAATTTTAGGGCTGCCCATGTATGATACCTTAGCTGAAGCAAAAGAAGTTCATGATATTGATGCCTCAATTATTTTCGTTCCAGCTCCTTTTGCAGCTGATGCTATATTAGAAGCATATGAGTCAGAAGTTCCATTGATAGTTTGTATTACAGAAGGGATACCAGTGAATGATATGCTTAAAGTTTACGATGTTATAAAATCTTCAAAAACAAGTAGACTGATAGGACCTAATTGCCCTGGAGTAATTACACCCGAGGAATGTAAATTAGGGATTATGCCTGGATATATTCATAAAAAGGGTAATATTGGGATTGTTTCAAGGTCTGGTACTCTTACCTATGAGGCTGTTTGGCAAACTACTAAGCTAGGGCTAGGGCAATCAACTTGTATTGGAATTGGTGGGGATTCAATTATTGGAACAGATTTTATAGATGCTTTAGAAATGTTTGAGAAAGACTCAGGCACAGATGGTATCTTAATGATCGGAGAAATAGGTGGAGATGCAGAAGAATGTGCTGCAGAATGGATAAAGAGCAATTGTTCCAAGCCGGTCTCAGCTTTTATAGCAGGTACTACAGCCCCTTCTGGCAAAAGAATGGGACATGCCGGAGCGATTATTTCCGGGGGAAAGGGAAGTGCTAAAGATAAAATTGAAGCTCTAAAAGCAGCTAAAGTACTCGTTTGTGAAAATCCAGCTGAGATGGGGAGTTATATGAAAAAAGCATTAGGTAAATAGTGACTAGAATCGGAAAAATTCCAATTTCATTTCATCCACTTTTTTGGGTTTTTGCATCTTTAATTGGTTGGCTGAATAGTGGAAATTTAGTAGGTACTGCTATTTGGCTAGTTATTATCGTTTCTTCTGTTCTCATTCATGAACTAGGTCATGCTCTGACAGCTATTCTATTTGGGCAAAGTGCTAAGATAGATTTTATTGCTTTAGGTGGACTTACTTCTTATCAAGGTAAAAGCCTGAAACTTTGGCAGCAGTTTGTTATTGTTTTCAATGGCCCTTTATTTGGGTTTTTGCTGTTTTTGTTTGCAATGTTTATTTTAAGTTTAAATATTTTTTCAAATCCACTAATTGTTGGTTCTCTAAAAATTTTAAGAAATGTCAACTTGTTTTGGAGTGTAGTTAATTTATTACCTGTGATTCCTCTTGATGGAGGACAGCTACTTAGAATAATGTTTGAGGGAATTTGGGGAGTAAAAGGAATTAGGTATGCAATATTTACTGGAATGATTCTTTCTGGTGCTTTGAGCTTTGCGTCTTTTATGCTGCAAAATTTCATTTTTGGAGCAATTTTTTTTCTTTTTGCTTTTCAGAGCTTTGACTCTTTTCGCAAGTCGAAATTTATATCATCATCTGATAGAGATGAATTGCTAAAAGAAAAGATTATCCAAGCTGAAATAGCTCTAAAAGCAAATCAAAAAGAGCAGGCTAAAGAAATCCTAATCGAAATATTAAAAGAGTCTAAAAAAGGAATTATTTATACTACAGCAGCTCAGTACTTGGCTTTTATTTTCTTTGAAGAAAGTGAAGTAAAAAAAACCTATGAAATTTTAGTTCCTGTAAAAAAACAACTTGAGCCCCAAGGGCTTTGTCTTTTACATAAAGTAGCTTTTTTAGTTAAAGATTTTAACTTAGTAGCTGAACTCTCATCCGAGTGCTTTAAAGCAGCTGCGACTCAAGAAGTAGCTCTTACAAATGCTAGGGCTTTTGCTAGCTTACAGAAAGGTAAGCATGCGGGAGGATGGCTACAGACAGCTTATCAAATTCATGAATTTAATCTTGAAAAAGTTTTATCTGAAAGTTCATTTAAAGAAGTTGAAAATGATAAAAACTTTTTATTTTTTATGAAAAATCTAAGGAAAAGTAAATGAAAGTCCCCACTTATTTAGTAGGGACATTTAGTTATTTGATCTTTATTGTATAGTATCTTTGATAGTTTTGGTGACGAACAATCAAAACTACATACTTCTTGTCAGATACTTCCTTTAAAGCATCAACCAAATCATTCATATTGGTGATCTTCTTTTGATTTTTCCAGTTAATTACAACACCTGTAATTAAATAGTAAGGCCTCAGGCCTGCGATTGCAGCAGGTGAGTTGGGTTCAACTTTTGTAATTAGTGCACCTTCATCAATACCTTTTAGGCCTAGTTTTTCCAATACATCAAGTGATTGGCTAGCTAGGTTGTCAACATCTATCCCAAGTTTTTGAATAAACTCTGCTGAACTTATTTCATTGTCAGATAGTGTACCTAGCTTCAAAGTAAGACCTTCTAATTTTCCACTTCGCAAAACTTTTAATTTAATTTTAGTGCCTGGATTCATCATGGCAATTTCATTTCTGAACTTGCTAGGATTTTTAATTTTTTTACCATTAAGCTCTACTATAATATCTCCATTAAGTAGCCCGCCTTTTTCAGCAGGGGAGTCTTTTATAATATCTGAAACTAAAATTCCTCGAATGTTTTTATCTAAACATAGTGCTTCAGCCAGGTCTTTATCAACCTCTTGGAGCATAATTCCTAAATAGGCCCTTTTGACAAATCCAGAATCTATAATTTGATCTACAACATGTTTTGCCATGCTAGAAGGTATTGCAAAACCAATCCCCATGTATCCACCAGACTTGGAAACAATTGCTGTGTTGATTCCAATAACCTCTCCTTTTAAGTTTAGAAGGGGGCCGCCTGAATTACCTGGGTTAATTGCTGCATCTGTTTGTATAAAATCTTCCAAGGTTGTAATGCCAAGATCTTGTCTACCTTTTGCGCTAACCACTCCAACTGTTAACGAAGCTTCTAAAGCAAAAGGACTTCCAATTGCAATTACCCACTCTCCAATTTCTAGTGAATCAGAGTCACCTAGCTTTAAATAAGAAAGACCTTTCTCTTCAATTTTTAAAACGGCTAAATCTGTTCTAGGGTCTGTTCCAACAATAGTTGCTGGGTATTCCCTGCCATCGTTTAGTACAACGACAATTTCTTCTGTGTCTTTCACAACGTGATGATTAGTTAAAATATGGCCATCTTGTGAAATAATAAAGCCTGATCCTCTGGATTGTTGAGCTTCTCTTTGTTCTCTATTTCTAAATGCAGGGCCACCAAAAAATCTTTGAAAAAACTCATCATTGAAAAAATCAAATGGGTCATTTCTAGAAAAAGGACTTAACTGTTGCTGCTTTATTGTAGCTTTGATAAAAACTGCTGCAGGTACAGCACTTTTGCCGATTTTAGTAAATGTTTGAGAAGTTTCAAGTAAGTATTTCTTACCATTAGAGTTTAAAGCCAAATCATCATCTGACTCAGAGTTGTTATCAGTTTTATGTTCATTTTCTGAAAAATATTGTGAAGTATTGCTTCTGTTAATACTTGCTGCATAGGACTGATTAAAAACAAGTAAGCTTCCTATTGAAACTACTGTTAGAAATTTGAAGATTTGAAATTTCATATCGAACCTCCAGGTTTTAGCGAAATTATATCTTTTAGGATAGAATTTCACAATATTCACTTCATGGCAATCGCTATTTTAAATTAATAAGGACTTTATCAAAAAATCAAAAAAGCAAATGACCTTAACTAAAAATTGCTTATATTAGATTTTAAATTTCAGGAAGCTATCTCCAAGATCGCTGTTGTATAACTCTTTAGAACAGAAGCTTACCAGTTTTCCCTTTGTTTTCTGAGATAAGAGATGTTTTTCAACAGCTTTTGCAATGTCTTCTTTTTTCGCCATAAGAATTTTATCTCTATATGCTTGGCGAAGCTCTTTAGTTTTTCCAGTCCTCCTCCATATATATGCTGTAGATGCTCTAGACCCAGGTGAAACAGGGTCATCGATTGATTGAATAACACCAAGCTTTGCATCTTCAATATCTGACTCAGAAAATTTTTTGCCGGCAATCACTTCGATTGCTTCATGAAATATCTCTACAGTATTTTTAATGTGTGGATCTCTATATCCATAAAAATAAAATTGACCTGATGTAGGGGAGTAGCTAGCTCCAGCTCCATAAGCTCCACCAATTTCTCTAATTTTATTGTGTAAAATTAAATTTTCCATCAGCTCTGTTGCAATTAAAAGATATGGCGATGCAGGATCGGAAAAACCGACAGTCTGGAATGCTAAAGAAGAAAAGGCCACTGATATTGGAATAGTATAAGCATGTGATTTTTCTAACTTAAAGTTATAATCTACTTTCCAGGGAACAATTTTACTTTGCTTTAAGGAGCTCAAACTATAAAAATTTGTTTCCTTAATTTTTTCATAATGTGATTTATCACAACTGATTACTAAATGCATCTGATTTAAGGAAAGTAGCTGATTTTTTAGCTTTTTTAATTTCTCGATAAGCAGGGGAATTTCACGATCTGGATTGTAAGCTATTTTTCTAACTAACTTGAGAAAATGAACCCCATGCCAATGATCATAAATTGAAGCTCCAGCTGAAAGGCCACTTAAAGATGAAACAATTGCATACTGCATGGCATTTTTTGTAAGTTTATTTTCAAGAGCGGCATTTAGTTGAAGAATTAGTTGGGTAATTCTCTTAGGGTCTTCTAATTTAGGATTTTTCAGGTACATTTTCAGTATTTCAAAGAGCTCTTCAGTATTTCTGTAAAGCGCTTTTCCCCTAATGTTAAAGCTCGGATATAATTTTTTATAATCATCTGATTTGATATGAAGAGATATACTAGAGCTGATTCCACCAGTATGGGCTTCTTGATATTCTAATGCTTGATTATATGAGAATTTACCACAGCCCAGCTCTGTTAAAAGCTCTGTGAATAAAGAAACATATACAAGGTCTGTTTTTTCTATGTATGGTAAGTCAAAAAATAGGTCTACATACACTATCTGATTGGTAAATACATCATGAAAGAAAATATCTATTCCTTCTTTACTCTCATGAATAAGGTGAAAATCTTTTATCTTTTTAGGAACATCTTTTATATGAATCTTTGGTAAACACTCTAAAGATTGATTCTCTAATTTTGATTGATATATTTTTAAATTTTTAGACTGCTTAATAATTTCTTTCTTATCACTAGGTGAAAGCTTTTCTTCAATTTTTGAGATAATTTTTTTTTCTTTTTGAAATTCATTATCCAAAAGTGTCTTGCTGGGTTGCATGTTTAAAGTTAAAAAGTGCTTATTGTCTAAAAAATATTTCTCGATGAAAGAAGGTAAGTATTTTGGATCTTTTGTTTTTTGTCTCAAATTTTCAAAAAGACTATGGATCATTAGAGTGTTTTCAGGGAAAGCTCCATATTTTTGGGCAAGTGCTGACCTGAAAAAGAGCGAAAGGCCATAAGGATATGAGCTGTCCGTAATTTCAGTCCTACTAAACTCCAATTGATGAATAGCTGAAGCTATGGCTTTTTGAGATATATTATTTTTAACAATCTTCTGAAGGCTTTCTAATAAAAGGTCTTGAAGTTTTAAAACATTTGAAGAGTCTACTCCTCTACAAATAATAATCCATGGGACTTCGCTCATTTCTAAGTCTAAGTAAGAATCTGCTTGAGTTACTAGTGAAGACTCTAAAAGTTCGTTCTTTAAATAAGAAACATCTGTTCCCATTAAAATTTGATCTAGTAAAGATAGTGTTAAAAGATTTTCTTGATCAGAGGCTTTAGTTGTTAGCCAAGAAAAGCAAACTATATTTTTTGCTTTATTCTTATCTTCAGGAGATATTGGGTAAAAATCTTCTACTAATTTTGGTTCTTTGAATCTAGGTTGTTCATCGAATATGTAAGTGCTTTGTTGTTTGCTTGCATGTTTTAGAACTTTTTCATCAATAAAATCCAAATGCTTTTGAGTTTCTAGATTTCCGTAAAAGAAAAAAGTGCAACTTGAAGGACTGTAAAATTTTTTGTGAAAATCGACTAGTTCTTTATGAGTTAACTCTGGTATTACAAAAGGATCTCCTCCAGAATTATGAGCATAAGGCAAATCAGGCACTAAATTAGATAAAATTGATTGCCAAACTCTTGAATCTATTGATGACATCGCTCCTTTCATTTCATTATAGACAATTCCTTTGATTTGAAGAGGACCACTCTCTTTTAAGAGCTCAAGTCTATGTCCTTCCTGCAAAAAACTCTCTTTGGTAAGCAATGGGTTGAATACTGCATCTAGATAAACTTCTAATAAGTTGTAAAAATCTTTTTCAACCTGAGAGCTTGCAGGGTAACAAGTGAAATCAGCACCTGTCATTGCATTCATAAAGGTGTTTAAAGATCTTCTTGCCATTGAAAAAAAAGGATCTTTAACTGGAAATTTTTTAGAACCACATAAAACAATATGCTCTAAAATATGGGCTACTCCATTAGAGCTGCTAGGAATAGTTTGAAAAAGTAATGAGAATAAGTTTTCATCATCATCATTGCATAAATGCATAATGTGTGCACCCGTAGGTTCATGAACGCATTCAATGAGGGTGCACTTTATTTCGCTGATTGGAAGATACTTTGTAACTACAAAAGATTTATAGAAACTTCCTACTTTTTTTAACGCTGGCATGTAATCTCTTTTCTAAATGAAGTTAATCTAATTTATAGAGAAGAAGATTTTTTGCCAACTTATGTCCACTTACCTTTTTTCTTACAGTGCTTGCATTCTTGTGCAATATAATTGCACTCTCCCAACAAGAGCATTAACTTATTGCTATCTGCTTGAACCTTTTTCCAGTTAATATTTTTTTTATTTAAATCCTTTCTCAAAAGTTCGTCAGCTTTTTTTAGTTTATGCTGCATTGAATTAAAGGTTTTCCAGTAAGGGTTTCTATTTTTGTTGTTTGAAAGTATCTTCCTTTTCATAAAATTTAATGCATTTTTTTACAGCAATTTTCACACTCTTGACCAATTCGGCAAATTTCTTGGCAGTCTCTTTGAAGAGTCTTAGCATCAATGCTTTTCTTGTGTAAGTCAGAATCTAATTTTTGACATGCTCTATCAAGTTGTTTTGCTTTTTGCTCTAAATCTTTTTTCTCATTTGGATTTTGTTGTTGTCTTGGCATTTTTCCTCCGTTGTTTGTGTACGCAATTTATTTTGCGTAAAAACTTTTCGATCATTCGCATTTTTTTATTAGCTCAATTAGCTCAAGCTCTCTTATTTTTAGCTCGTCTAATTCAATTTGGTCTTTGTATGCTTGAGAGAAAAATGTAGCCATTCTAGGTTCTTTATATTCTTTGACTGCTTCAATCCTAAGTTGCAGAGCTGTCTGCATTTGCTTATTGATGCCCAGTTCAGTCTGCAGAACTTCTTTTTTTGCGTTTGTACTTCTATAATCGGCGCTCATTTATAATATCTCTCTCTAAAGTTAATTATAAAAAAACGATTAATTTAATAAATTATAATTATCTGGGGCTTTTGATTATTAATTAAGATTTAAAGATTTAAAGCGTAAATAAAAAAGGCGCTCTAGAGAAGCGCCTTTTATAAGAAAAGATGTTAATCCCAAACAAGGTTGGAAGCTGATTGATACTCAGTGACTCTTGTCTCAAAGAAGTTTTTCTCCTTCCCGAGGTCAATTGTCTCACTCATCCAAGGGAATGGGTTTTTTGAACCATATTGGGGTTTTAGTCCAATTCTTTCTAGTCTTCTATCGGCAATGTTTTGAACATACTCCCTAAACATAGGAGCACTTAAGCCTAATATCCCAGTAGGTAGGCAATCCTCAGCATATTGATACTCCAGCTCGACAGCCTCCTTGATAAGGTCTGTGACTTCTTTTTTAAACTCATCTGTCCATACCTGTGGATTTTCTTGCTTTATTCCATTGATTAGATCAATTCCAAAGTTCAAGTGGATAGTTTCATCTCTTAAAATGTATTGGAACTGCTCTCCAATACCCACCATTTTATTTTGTCTTAAGAAAGATAAAATCATAACGAAGCCACTATAGAAGAAAATCCCTTCCATGATAATGTAAAATCCGATCAGGTTTTTTAAGAATTTTTGGATTCCCTCGTCGGTTTTTGTAGAAAAATCATCTTCCAAGATATCTTCGGTCAGCTTCATCTCAAAATTGTCTTTATTATAGATGCTGGTGATCTCATTATACATATTAAAGACCTCTCCTTCATCTAAAGCAAGAGAGTCTACAATGTATAAAAAAGCATGAGTATGGATTGCTTCCTCAAAGGCCTGTCTTAGTAAGTATTGACGTGCTTCAGGGTTTGTCACATGTCGGAAAATCGATAAAACAATATTGTTGCCAACTAAAGACTCCGCTGTTGAAAAGAAGCCCAAATTTCTCATAATTAGCCTTCTTTCTTGTTCTGAAAGCTCATTAGACTTCCATAACTCGATGTCTTTTGTCATTGCCACTTCATTTGGCATCCAGTGGTTTGCACAACCGTTAAGATAGTGCTCCCAAGCCCATTTATACTTAAGTGGCATTAACTGGTTAACATCAACTTCATTACAGTTGATTAGTCTTTTTTGAGTAACTTTTACTCGTTTTTTCATTCCATTCATTTCATCATTGGCATTTTTTAAAGTCATTATTTTTTCTCCTCTTATTGGCAGCTTTCACAGCCTTCTTCTAAATTACAGACAGGTATTGGCTTTTCATCACGATTTACTTTGATATCACTGGATGCAGATTTATTTTTCATCCAACGTGGCTGAATTCCTCTTTTATTAATATCCATTGAAGATTTTTCAATTTGTGTAGCTCCTAGAGATCTTAGATAGTAGTTTGTCTTCAAACCCATTTCCCAAGACAGCATATACATTTGAGAAAGCTTCTTTCCGCTTGGTTCAGCTAAATAAAGGTTTAAAGATTGTCCCATATCTATCCATTTTTGTCTTCGGCTCGCACATTCGATTAGCCATTCAGGCTCAACTTCAAAAGCAACTGGGAATCTTTTTTTGATTTCATCAGGAATTCTCTCAATTTCAGCAATTGAACCATCAAAATATTTTAGATCATCAATCATTTCATTATCCCAAAGATTATGCTCTTTAAGCTCTTTTACAAGATAAGGATTGATAATCGTAAATTCTCCAGATAGATTTGATTTAACAAATAGATGCTTGTACATTGGTTCAATTGATTGAGTAATTCCAGTTATATTGGCAATTGTTGCAGTTGGTGCAATAGCCATTGTATTAGAATTTCTCATCCCATATTTTTTGATGTGCTCTCTAACAGGGCTCCAATCCATCTTGCTTGATTTATTAATTTTGACATTATCTCCTCTTTCTTTTTCGAGAAGTTCTATTGTATCAATTGGAAGTAGATCTCGATGCCATTTAGAGCCTTCGTAAGTTGAGTACTTGCCTTTTTCTTTAGCAAGTTCACTTGAAGATAAAATTGCATAGTATGAAATCATTTCAGTAACTACATCAGCAAATTCAACTGCCTCAGCTGATGCATAGCTTATTTTTTTGATATAAAGAGCATCTTGGAAACCCATTAATCCTAGCCCAATAGGTCGATGTTTCAAGTTAGATGACTTTGCCTCAGGTATTGGATAAAAATTGATATCGATGACATTATCTAACATCCTGATTGCTGTTCTTATGGTGGTAGCAAGCCTTTTTTCATTAATTTCGCCATCTTCAATGTGCTTTGCTAAGTTTACTGAACCTAAATTGCAAACAGCGGTTTCGGTTTCAGATGTATTTAACAATATTTCAGTGCAAAGATTGGATGAATGAACAGTTCCAATATGATCTTGAGGAGATCTAATGTTTGATGGATCTTTAAAGGTAATCCAAGGATGACCTGTTTCAAAAAGCATGCTGAGCATTTTTCTCCACAGCGAAGATGCATCAACTTTTTTGAATAGCTTTATTTTCCCATCATCTACCATTTTCTCATATTCTTGATATCTTTTTTCAAATGCTTTTCCGTAAAGATCGTGAAGATCAGAAGCATCACTTGGGCTAAACAAAGTCCACTCTTTCTTTTCTTTTACACGTTTCATGAATAGGTCGGGAATCCAGTTTGCAGTGTTCATATCATGGGTGCGCCTTCTTTCATCTCCAGTGTTTTTTCTGAGTTCTAAAAAGTCTTCTATATCCAGATGCCATGTTTCTAAATATGCACACATAGCTCCCTTCCTTTTTCCCCCCTGGTTGACTGCTACAGCTGTGTCATTGGCAACTTTCAAGAATGGAATAACCCCTTGGGATTTTCCGTTAGTTCCCTTAATTACAGATCCTGTAGATCGAACATTTGTCCAATCATTTCCAAGTCCACCCGCCCATTTAGATAATTGGGCATCATCAGCTATGGTTTTGAAAATGTTATGCAGGTTGTCCATAATTGTTGATAAGTAACAAGAGGATAGTTGTGGATGACATGTGCCGGAATTGAAGAGGGTAGGGGTGCTTGATGTGAAATAAAATTGAGATAAGATATTATAAAATTCAATAGCTCTTTTATTTTTCTCGTTTTCATTAAGCGCAAGTCCCATAGCAACTCGCATCCAAAAAATTTGAGGAGTCTCAAGTTTTTTATTTTCATGGTGGATAAAGTATCTATCATAAAGTGTCTGCAATCCTAAATATGAAAAAAGATCATCTCTAGTTAAATCAATTGCAGAAGATAGTTCATCCAAATCAAAACTTAAAAGGTCTTCAGACAGCCTTTTTAGTTTGATACCATCTTTTATGTATCTCTTAAAATAGCTTTTGTGTGACTTGGTTAATGATGGGTCTGAAGATGGCAGGCTTAAAGTTTCCCTGTAAATGCAATCCAACAGAAGACGAGCTGCAACTTTGCTGTACGCTGGCTCTTTTTCGATTTTACTCCTCGCAGCCATGATATTTGAAAGATCAAGCTCTTTTTCTTTCATTCCATCATAAAAATTTAAAACAGAAGTTTCAAAAACCTCCGATGCAGAAACTAGTTTTTCTAAAGATCTACATGCATATGATATTTTTTGTTTGATTTGTGATTCAGTAATTGTTTTTTCTGAATTCTCTGAAGTTTTTACTTTGAACTTTCTTTTCTTGTCACTGGAAGAGTCAGTGTATTTTTTCTGTCTTTCGATAAAATCCTTTTCTCTTTCAGCTCTTTGAAGAATATAATCCTTAGCAACATCAAAAAATTTGTTCTCCATTAAAAGGTTTTCAATGAAATCTTGAATCTTTGAAACTGATAATGTTTCTTCACTTTTGACTGATTCTTTTACGTTTTCTAGAACTTTTTCGGTCAATTCATTAACTGATGCAATAAGTTCTTCAGGAGAGTTACTGTCACTTGGGATTTTTCTTGTTTTTCTAAAGGCCTGTTCAATCGAAGATGTGATTTTTATCGGGTTGAACTTAACTAGTGTTGACTTGTCATGTCTTAAAATCTTTAAATTAGAAAGCGATTGATCTCTTTCAAGTTTTCGGTGATCTCGATAGATAATGTAGTCTTTAGCTACGTCATGGTAACCATTTTTCATAAGTGTCACTTCGACTACATCTTGAATACCCTCAACAGTCAAACGGGTTCCTTTTGACGCTAACTTTAAAATTTTTCTAACGATTAAGTCAGTTAGGTTTTCAATTACTTTCTGCAGCTCTTCTTCCAAAGGGCTTTCTTTTGAGATTTTTTTTGTATCTCGAAATGCAGATTCAAGTGCATATAAAATTCTTGCTCGATTAAACGGGACTAAAGTTCCATTTCTTTTAACAACTGTGTACAAGTTGTTGTTCGTTTCTTTTTTTTCTTCTTCGACAACAGAAAAATTTTTATTCATATAATGCTCTTTTTGACTTGTTGATGGTTTTCATAGATAAATTCTAGATTACTACATCTAGTACCTTGTTTATCTTCTATATACTATATATTGTGCCTTAGTGTTTTAGTCTACAAAAAAAATGTTTTTAGCAATGTTTAAAAATGATCTAAAAAAAAAGTGCTTAGATATTTTTTTAACCTTTCAATTCCAAATATTTTCATGGTATGATAATCGTAGTTTTTAGTTCAGAAAAGTGCATATGAGAAAAGTACATCTTATTCCAAATATTGTTACTGCGTTTGGCTTAGCTTGCGGTCTTTTTGTAATCTTCAAAGTAAACATGGTAGAGCCCGGTAGCGGTAAATATGAAGTGATTTTAAGTTCAGCTCTTTTGTTGTTGCTAGCTGCATTAGCTGATTTTATGGACGGAGCTTTTGCTAGAGTCTTTCGAGCAGAATCTGAGTTTGGAGTTATGTTTGACTCTTTAGCAGATGCTGTTTCTTTTGGAGTTGCTCCATCTGTTTTAGCTTTGAAAAGTTTATCTTTGGAGCAAGGTACTTTTATTTCATTTATTAGTGCCACTGGTGCAATGGTGTATTCTCTTTGTGGGGTTTTACGGTTAGTTAGGTTCAATATTAAAACTGTTGAAGCAAAAAAGGACATTATCAAATTGAATGATGAGAAAAAGCATTTTACTGGGTTACCGATACCAGCAGCAGCAGCAGCATCTGTTTCAGTAAATTTATTTTTCTTGTATCCTTTTTTTGTTAAATACTTCGAAATAGATCAAAATATAAGGGCGATTTCGCTTACAGTAGTAAATGTTCTTATTGGATACTTAATGTTGAGTAAGTGGAAATTTCCTAGCTTAAAAGCATTGAATTTTCGAATTCCATCATTTAACCTGGTTTTTATAACAGTTGTGTTGGGTATCTTGTTCTTATATGGAATCCTTCACTATTTTGCGGTTGTATTCTTAGTTGTAACTTGGGTTTATATTATTACAGGTATTGTTTTGGCAATAATAAGAAAAATCGCAGGAAAAAAATCAAAAACCTTGAAAGATTTTGAGCCAGACTCTGATGAATTTGACCTATGAATGGATTTTTGTTTTATTTCTAGTATCAGTTTTACTGTTAGCATATTTTTTTCACAAAAAGATTAAATCTTTGTCATACGAAATTTTGGAGCGTAATCAAAATAATATCATGCGCTTCACAGAAAGCATTCTAAACCAGCAATACTTAAGAGCAAAAGAGGACTTAGAACATAGGCAGAAATCTATTGAGGAATTAGTATCTCCGATCAAGCAAGTAATAGAAAAATTATCAGACAAGACTCATGACATAGAAAAGAAAAGAGAGGTAGCATATGTTAGTATTCATCAACAAATTCAACATCTAATAGAGTCTGAAAAGGAACTAAAAAAACAGACATATAATTTAAATACAGCTCTTAAATCACCAAACATCAGAGGATCTTGGGGACAAGTTCACTTAAAAAGGGTAGTGGAACTTGCAGGTCTTTTAGAGCACTGCGATTTTTACGAGCAAAAAACAGTTGAAAAAGATGGTAAAGTTTATCGTCCTGATCTACTTGTTAGAATGCCGAGTGAAAAATATATTGTGATTGATTCAAAAGCTCCAATGGACTCGTATTTTAGCGCTATTGAAGAGAGTGATCCTGACAAAAAAGAAAAATACTTAAAAGATCATGCAAAACAGCTTAGAAGGCATGTTAAAATGCTTTCATCAAAAGAATATCATAGGCAATTTTCATTGACGCCGGAGTATGTCATCCTTTTCTTGCCAGCTGAATCATTTTTTAGTGCAGCAGTTAAATCTGATCCAAAGCTAATTGAAATTAGCGCAGAGGACAATATTGTAATAGCAACCCCGACAACTCTTATTGCAATATTAAGAGTTGTAGCCCAAGTTTGGAAAGAAGATAAAGTTACTGAAAATACAATTGAGATTGCAAAACTTGGATCTGAGCTATATGAAAGAATAAATACCCTAGCTGAACATTGGGCAAAGCTTGGTAAAAGCATCAACCTGGCGGTTGATTCTTATAACTCGGCTACTTCATCGCTCAAAACTAGGCTTATTCCAACAGCTAGAAAACTCAAAGACCAAGGCGTAAGCTCTTTGAAAGACATTAGCCTAGAAAATGTAATTGAAAAAAAGGCCAAAGACGAGGCTATTTGGCCGAACGAATAAGATCGTTCGGCGTTTTGATTTTTACCTAAGATCTAAAACAAAATATGCTGGATAAGCAAAGTTATTATTAGATCTTGGAATGGCAAGGATTTTTACTTCTTTACCACTATATTTGCTTAAATCAATTTTTGTGCTGTAAAGAAAGGCAAAAGGAATGTTGCTCTTATCTTTTAATAAAAAGTCTCCTGGCCTGTTTTGAATGTCATTACTATAAGGAGTTAAAATCCCTGTAATTGTCGTTGCATTGGCTCTTTGCTCTTTGTAAAAGTCATCAACAGTTTTATCACTATGAAAGGTCAGCCAATTTTCAAATAGTGAATTTTCTATAGCATTCCAAAACTGAATAGCGCCTTTTAGCTTTAACTTAGCTATAGGTTTTTTTACTATAGGAGCTAGTTCTTCGACTTTAACCTTTGGAAAAAGAGAATCATCTTTTATTTGATCTTCTTTTAGAGACTTCTCTTCCATGTAAGCTAACTTTTTCTCGAGGTAATTTTCTTTGAATTTTACAAGCAGCTTTTTAGCTTCATTAGCTTTACTTGGAAAATCAGAGTATTCTTTAATGATTTTCTCCAGCAGGCTTATAACGCTTTTTGGAGACATGGAGTCAAATGGCATTTTAGACTCTTCTTGATATACTGTATAGGCTTGATCTAGTAAACCAGTGACTTGTTGTTTTCTCTTGATCATATTGTTAAAGTAATCGGGAGAACCAGCGTAAGAGACAAATTCTTTTGAAATGTAAAATTTTGTATTCTTAGGTGGCTTGATTTCTAGCCATTTTCGATTTTCATTGCAGACCTCTCCAACAATCTTTGTGCCAGACTCTAATTGTCCTATCACAGGAGCTTCAATACTAGGAGCAAGTCGTATGTTAACTCTGTTTGCTTCAACTGTGTTTTCTAAGACATAACTTCTAAAGATATAAGCTTTAACTTCATCTGGCGGCTGTATTGCCCAAAAAGCATCTTCATCACCGATGACTAAAATCAAGTCATCTTTGTTCTGTTGCATTATTATTTTGCCGTCCAAATCTGCTTTTGCTCTAACGCGAACCTTGTTTCCTACTACTCTTCCAGTAAATTTCTGAAAAGAGCTTTTAGGCTTGGCAAAAGCTGTGGAAAATATTAAAAGTAATCCACATAAAAAATATTTACCCATCTTTTTTTTTAACTCCTTTCTATCTCTTTATTAAAATACTAGATAGAATGAAGTTAAACGCCAAGTATTTTTAATTTTTAACTTCGTAATACTGCTTTAATGTGGTCACAATTTTTCTTTCCACAAGTGCAGCCTATAGGGTCTCCTAAAAAAACGCTATAACATTCTTTTGGGTCTAAAGGATTGTGCACATTAAATAATAATTTATCGCCAGTTTCTTTGACTTCCCATTCATCCTTGAATGTAAGTTCTTCATCTTTTACTTCTTCATCAAAATTTTCTTCAATAGCGCCTGTTGAAACCTGCAAAGCTTTTGCGATTTGACAATGCAAGCAATTGCAATGAGGCTCTGGTTTGGGTAAATGTTCTGAATCGCTAATCCCTAAAATCTTTACAATGTTTGCTATTTTGGAAATTATTTCAGATGGTAAGGAAGGGGAGTTAGCTTGACTTGGATTATGTTGCATAGCAGATCCAATAGAATCAAACTGATCTATTCCAAATTTAAAAGGAATTCCTAAAGACATCATATTATTGTCTTTTATATTTGGAACATTTTCCATCTCTTCTTCTACAAATTTTGCATGATATGCAAAAATTTTATCGATCGTTTTCTGATCTAAGTTAGGAACTTCAATTTTTGAGCCATTGTTTAACAAAACTACTAACACAAAACGATCGTGCTTTTCTTCTAAATGAAAAGAAGAAATATTTTTCCAAGATGTTGAAATATATGGTGGTATGCTTAAAACTTTACGATTTACGATCATAGATAAGGTCCTAATTTATAATCCGTTATTATTATACCAAATACAGATAGGGATAGTCAATTGATTTTAGCAGTCCACGTCCCTGTCTGCTGGTTTTTTACGTAAGCTCTTGTAAAGAAATAATTTAAAGTATTCCTTTTAAATACGATATTGAGTCGTTTCGTTGAATTTTTTATCTAATTTAATCTTTTTTTTGAATTAAAAAAAAGTGTCTACGCTAAAAAAACCAAATTAGCTATTGTCCGGTTTTAGGGGGCTTTATAACGTCTCCATTAAAATTGAAATATTAACAAGGTGAGGAAGTTGTGAGTAGGAAAACCTTTGTTCTAGATACCAATGTCTTATTGCATGATCCAAAGTCATTTTTAAAATTTAAAGAAAATGATGTTGTTATTCCGTTGATAGTATTAGAAGAGTTAGACAATTACAAGAAAAACCATAATGAACTAGGTCAAAATGCTAGAGAGGTGATCAGGTATATAGACTCATTTAGAGAGCAGGAGAAAAAGCTTCAAGAAGGTGTCACTTTAGATCAGGGGCCTAAACTTAGAGTTCCAATTACATCAATTAGCTCTAGAAATAACAAATTTCCACTTCCATTAGATAGGAACTCCAATCGAATATTATTTTTAGCATATCAATTGCATCAAAATGGAGAGAAAGTTGTTTTTATTTCAAAGGATTTTGTTACTCGGGTAAAGGCTGAAGCTATGAATCTTGACGCGCAAGATTTTATGGGGCTTCAAGTTGCATATGAGGACATGCATCAGGGAATACGTAAACTAGAGGTTCAAAAGCAAGAGATAGATCTTTTTTATAAAGATGGACATCTATCCCCAATGGGGAGCTTTTTTGCAAATGAGTACTGCGTGCTCACTTCTCCAGAAAATTCTTCAGCAGTTTGTAAATATAATCAAAAACTTGCAAAGCTAGAACCTTTAATCCACATTAAAAAAGATATCTGGGGTATACAGCCGCTGAATGTTGAGCAAAAATGCGCCCTGGATCTTTTAATAAGGGAGGACATTCCTTTGGTTTCTTTAATCGGTCCTGCCGGAACTGGTAAAACATTGATGGCCTTGGCTTGTGGTATGAAGAAAGTCTTTGATGAGAATCTTTATTCAAAAATAATTGTATCAAGGCCTATTGTTCCCTTAGGTAAGGACATTGGATACTTACCGGGAACAAAAGAAGAAAAGCTCTATCATTGGATGCAGCCTATATACGATAATTTGGAAGTCTTATGCAATAATATCAATGGGGAGTCGAATGCAAGGTCTACAATGGAATGGATAATGGAAAGCGGTAAAATTGAAATGGAAGCTGTTACATTTATTCGTGGTAGAACTTTGCCAAAGACCTATATGATTATTGATGAGGCTCAAAATTTGACACCTCATGAAATTAAAACTATTATTTCTAGAGCGGGTAAAAAAACAAAAGTAATATTAACTGGCGACCCAACTCAAATTGATAATCCGTATTTAGATAAAGATTCAAATGGATTAACTTATACAATTGGAAAGTTTAAAGACCAAAGATTATTTGGCTGTATATTCCTAGATAAAACAGAAAGGTCGGAGCTAGCAGCTCTAGCGGCAGATATTATGTAAAATTAAATTCAATATAGATGGCAAATATAAAGTCACGCTATAATGTCACCCCAATAAATCTAAAAAGGTGTAATTTATGGCAAATGCGAAACTTAAACTATCGCTTTTTATATTGAGAGTTTCAATTTTTATAGTTATGTTGGTGTGGACAGTAAGTTCATTTTTAAATCCTCACTCTAATACTATTTTTAATAATTTGTTTGATCTATCTTACTCTACAGTTTATGTTGTAAGCACAATTGAATTTATTTTAATAGGTGGTTTTTTATTAGGTCTTTTTAAAACTACAACTTACGGTGCTGTTTTATTAATCCAGGCAATTTCGGTGTTTTCAGTTATTGATAAGTTTTTCAAGCCATTTGCAGGGAGTAATTTGCTGTTTTTTGCTTCACTTCCAATGTTAGCTGCTTGCTTTATGTTATTTTTTCTAAGAAAAAAAGATACTTTTTTTTCTTTGCAGTAGTATCTATTTGAGACTCTGCTCTTTAAAAAGATACTTCCAAGGTATAGATAGGAGAATTAAGCAAGACCAAATAACGAGAGCGGAGATCAACATTAAAGGGATTGTATTTTCTAAAAATATAAAATTTACAACAACCCAAGTTATCTGGTAGAAAAACTGGAATATTAGTATCGGGGAAAACTTTAATGGGTAGACGGTTCCAATGAAGGAAGTTGTTGCAATTGCAATCCATGAGCTACCTATTAATTGCATAACAGGGCTTGGCGGAAATACTTTTTGGTAAGCAACGATTGAGGCTAACTCAGCATTGAAAATGCTTATAAATCCCAAGAATCCAGCCACAAAAATATTAATCAAATAGATTAACTTCAGCATTTTATCTTTTTTAAGAAGAAAATAAACTTAGCGAAGTATTTGCATCAAGTTAAAAAATAAGCCTAAGGCTAATTAATAAAAATTTGATCTCCTTCAATTAAGATATTTATATAGCGATTATATCTATCAACATAAAATCTATAATCATATCTCTCTACATTCCCATCAGGGGATTCAACCGTCCACTCAACTACATGATATCCAGGAGTTAATCTAAATGAATAATATCCTCTATTTCCACTTGATGTAGGAGGCTTTAAGTTGATTCGATATCCATCAATAAAAGCATCTATTATTTTTTCACCTGCAGAGGCGTTTTCTCTTATGTTAATTGATACTCTATTGTAGTAATAGTCATAGCCTCTATAGTAATATCTTCTAGGATATCTTGGGCCTATATAAAACCTGAACCTCACCCCGCTTCTTCCATCTCGATGCCCACGATGCCCTGAGCGCCTGGCTATTTTCGTTTTATCCTTTTTAATATGCTTTTCAGTAAAACCTAAAAGTGGTGAAAAGAAAATAATGGATAACAGTAGGCACTTTACAATTTTCATGGTTTATATTCCCTTTATTCCTATTAATTCTATTAATAAACAAATTTTAATTAAAAATAAACAATTTAATTAAATTGTAATTATAATTTGTTTATTTTGTTTGATTTAAAAATAAAAAATGAATAGATGGTTAATTATTTATTAACCTGTGAAATTGTAGTGTTATTGACATTGGGAAATAAATTTAAAAGAAACTCCTCACTTTATAGTGAGGAGTTTCTAATAGCGATCTTTAATCAACAAAAAATGAGGTTAAACATATTGCTTAATCTCAAAAATTTAAAAGATAAAAAAATTATCTTTTACGAAAAAAAGTCCTTTTTCGGTTTCTAGGACTCCTTTTCCGTTTAACTGAGTTTGAATCGAGCATGCTCTCATCAAACTCAAAATGACTTTGTTTTTGTAGGTGCTTTGAGATAAGGCATTTTGCAATATCCTCTAAGCTATATTCTTTTTTTAATGCTAAAAGAAGGTTCTCAGTATCTTCATGTAGTGGTTCTAGCTTAAGTTGATCTGCAAAACGTTTTTCTAAAACAGACCTCAGCTCAGATTTGGTTGGGAGGTTTGTGAAATTAATCTCTGAAACCCTTTTTAGTAAGATTTTTTTCACAAGGTATTTTTGATTTATAGCAATAAGTGTAATTGCAGTACCTTTATTGCCCATTCTACCCGTTCTGCCAACTCGATGTGTAAAACTGTCTGATGAATAGGGTAGATCGTAATTAAAGACATAAGAGACGTCAGAGACATCAATTCCTCTGGCGGCCACATCCGTCGCAACTAATATCTTATCTGATGATGTTCTAAATTTATTGATAGAATTTTGTCTTTCTTTTTGAGACATATCGCCTTGTAGACTTACGATCGGGAAACCTAAAGTTATTAAGTCTGAAGATAGTTCTTCTACTTCCTTTTTGGTATTACAAAAAATAACAGCTTTCTGAGGTAAGTGATATTGGAGGGTGTGTATAAGAGCGTGTTTTCTTTTTTTGTTTGGAACTAGGTAATAGATTTGATGAATATCTTTATGCTCTTTTTCTTCATTTGATAGATCTATCACTAGGGGATCTTTTAAAAACTTTTTCGAGATTTTTTGAATTCTAGAAGATAGCGTTGCTGAAAACAGCAGTGTTTGTCTTTTCTTGGGAAGGAAAGAAAATATGGCTTGAATATCTTCAAAAAATCCCATATTTAGCATTTCATCACCTTCATCTAAAACCACAATTGAGGGAGAGAAGTCATTTAAATGGTTAGATCTAAATAAATCTAAAAGCCTACCTGGAGTTCCAACTATTATTCGATTATCTTTTTTGAGTTGCTTCAACTGCTTTCCCATAGGCTCTCCGCCATATATGGCTGTCGGATTGACGTTTAGATATTTGCTAAACTTTTTCATTTCTTCACAAACTTGTAACGCGAGCTCTCTTGTAGGTGTTAGGATGAGTATTTGTGCATCCGGTGATTTAGAGATTAAATTTAATGAAGGAAGTCCAAAAGCGGCTGTTTTTCCTGACCCCGTTTGTGCTTTTGCGGTTATGTCCTTTCCTTCTAAGATGTTTGGTATAGCGGAGCTTTGTATTGGGGTTGGTTTAAGATAGCCAACCTCTTGTACGGCCTTTAAAAGTTCTGGGTTCAGTTTAAACGATTCAAAGGTCTTAATTTTATCAAATGTTTTCATATCTCTCCTAAAGAGCATTAAGTTGTCATTAAAAAAAGTGTAAATCACTAGATAAATAACTCTTTAAATTACTAAGAGAGCTAAATAAAGACTTTACAACTATATAGTTTTTAAAACTAATTTCTGGGATTAAATGATAGTAAAAAAAGCTATATTATACTAGAAAATTGTTAAGGGATTCTAATTCAAATTTAAAATTGTTGAATTATTATTTTAAAGTTTAGAGAACAAATACTTGCACAATCTTCTCTTCATAAAATGACTAAAAGATCATGCATTTAATTTGAAGAGTAGAATTAACGTCTTCGTGGTCCTCTGTTAGGACGCTCTTCTTGAGGTCTAGCCTCGTTTACAGTAAGCGCTCTACCGTTGACTTCAGATCCATTTAAAGCTTCAATTGCAGCTTGAGCTTCCTCTGAGCTTTCCATTTCAACAAAGCCAAAGCCTTTTGATCTACCAGTGTTTCTATCCATAATCACATTAGCTGAAAGTACAGTTCCATGTGACTCAAATAAATTTTGAAGATCATTACTGTTTAATTCGTAGGATAAATTTCCAACATATATTTTTTTAGTCACTTTAATTCTCCTAAAATGCTATGCGCAAATAAAACATAGCTTTCTATTATTTGATTAGTTTGTTTATCTTGAACCGACATAAGAGGCGATTTCGATCTCCTTTCGCCAAGATTTCTAATTTCGTATTTAAATTATAAGCACGAAAAGAAGAACCTTATATTAATAATAAATTTGTATGCAACATAAATTACAATAATTTCTCAAAAAAGAGAAAAATACGGAGGAGATAAGTTCTAGCAAGTTAAACTACCTACGGTACTTAGCTGTTTTTTTTGCAATTTTTTTTGGCTGTTTCACATATTGACGCCCAGATGCTGCTCCTTTTCTTTTGGCCAAGTTGGTTGCAGCTTTTTCTCCTGGTGTTAAAGCCTCGATTGCCTTTTTTGGTAAATAGCGACTTTTCTTGGGGGTGCCAGCATATTGCCAATCCTGGTCTGTCCACTTTTGTAAAGAGTTGTTTTTATCTTTTTGTCCAATATAGCCTCCACCTCTTTCTTTATAGACCTTGCTTGCGATCTGTGCTTTTCTAGCTGACCACTGTCCAGATTTTCCACCTTTAGAGGATGCTATCACTTCACTTTTAACTTTTTGCCACAATTTTGGGTTTGACTTACGACTAATGCTCATATTTAAACCTCCTTCAATTTAAAATTATCACATTGTCAATTAATTAAAATTGAAATAATAATTAATTAAGGGGGGAGATTATGAGAACTACAGGAATTGATATTTCTAAATTAAAGAAAATTGGTTCGAAATATTTATATAGAAATAAGTTGTGGACTCTAAATAAAGCTTATAGATCTACAGCAAAAGGGAAAAAGATGATGGTTTTAGCCACTAAAATCAAAGGTGGTAAGAAATTTGCAAAATTAATACATTTTGGAGCTGCTGGATATGGCCATAATTATAGCAGCGAAGCTAAAAGAAGATATTTGGCTCGCAGCAAAAATATCCGAAACAAAGAAGGAAAGCTCACTAAAGATGATCCTTGGAGTGCAAACTATTGGGCTAGAAAAGTTCTTTGGCCAGCTAATAAACCTGCCACAGGTCCTAAAGGAAAGAAGGCAGCTTAATAATATTATTTATGCGGGTATGCCATTTTATACGGGTCAACTAGTTTGTCAAATTCATCTTCCCTTAAGTAGGCGAGTTTCTGGTTAGCTTCTTTCAAAGAGATGTTTTTTTCATAAGCATAGTGCACAAGCTTTGAGGCCTTGTCATACCCAATAGTTGGGCTTAAAGATGTGACTAGCATTAAAGATTTATTAAGATATTCATCAATTTTAGACTTGTTTGGTTTTGTGTCTTTTAAAAGAAAGTCAGTAAAGTTATTACTGCTGTCAGATAAGAGCTTAGCAGACTGAATAATATTGAAAATCATCATTGGTTTATAAACATTCATTTCTAAGTGCCCACCTGCACCAGCTAGCGTTACAGCTACATCATAACCAATTACCTGAGCAGAAGCCATGGCCAATGCTTCGCATTGTGTTGGATTGACCTTGCCTGGCATTATGGATGATCCAGGCTCATTTGATGGAATCTCAAGTTCATGAATGCCCGCTCTTGGCCCACAGCTTAAAAAACGAATATCATTTGCAATTTTATATAAAGAGCAAGCACATGTTTTTAAAGCTCCACTTGCCATTACAAGAGCGTCATGAGACCCTTGAACTGCAAATTTATTTGGGGCACTCACAAAAGGCAGCTTAGTTATATTGCTGATTTTTTCAGCAGCCATCTCAGAAAACCCCTTTAAGGCATTTAGTCCGGTTCCAATAGCCGTTCCACCTATTGCTAATTTATATACATCGTTTAAAGTCCATTTTAGTCTATTTAAGTTCTCATCTAATAATGTAGCGTATCCTGAAAACTCTTGCCCAAGTGTTAAAGGTACCGCGTCTTGTAAGTGCGTGCGACCGATTTTTACTATGTTGTCCCATTCAACTGATTTTTCGCCGAGAGCTTCATGCATTTTTTCTAATTTTGGGATTAAGGTATCGGTAAAAATTATCCCGAGTGCAATGCACATAGCTGTTGGAAATGTATCATTAGATGATTGAGACATATTGACATGGTCATTAGGGTGAATCGGGTCTTTGCTTCCAAGCTTTCCACCTGCTATTTCTATAGCTCTATTAGATATAACTTCATTTACATTCATATTGAACTGGGTACCGCTCCCAGTCATCCAAACATGTAAAGGAAAGTGGTTGTTAAGCTTTCCTTCTATAACCTCTTCTGCAGCTTTTACAATTAGATTTGCTTTGTCTTTTGGTAATTTCCCAAGTTCGCAGTTTGTTAAGGCAGCAGCCTTTTTTAAAATAGCCATTGCTTGGATCATTTCAGTTGGAATTAAATCAGTTCCAATGCTGAAAAATTTCAATGACCTTTGAGTTTGAGCTCCCCAATATTTGTCATTTGGAACTTTTATTTCTCCAATGCTGTCAACCTCATTGCGGACGTCTTTTCCCATATATCCTCTTTTTGAAGATCTTAGAAAAAAAATCTTTTTTTTGTAGGAAAAAATAGAATTTAAAAATATTTAGTTTTTAAATGTAGAATATTCAGAAATTTTCATTTGGTATAAGAAAAAGTGACTAGCTTAAATTTCTTAAAACGCTAAGGAAAATGAAAATTCTTTTTTACCTTTAATATCTGACTTGGTCAATAAAGTTCCTGCTAAAAATAGTGTAAAGTCATACCAAGCATGAAGTGCTACGCTTTCTTTTAATGATTTATTCTTATAAGTAAGAAAGCCAAAGTATGCTCCCAATGATGTTAAAAAAGGGAGGCTAAAAGAATAATACCTCCAACGATCCTCTGGGGCTAAAGCAAGAGCATTGGGAAAATGAGCTAATCCAAAAATCAAAGAGGACATAGTAATGGCAGCCCATGGAGGTAGAGCTTTATAGAATAAAGGTTGAATAAAACCTCTAAAAAAAGATTCTTCCCCAATTCCAATGGGTAGAGCTGCTAGGGGTTTTATCTCATCATAAGAAAGGTTACAATGAACATGTGATACATTATGATAGGCGATTTCACTAATAATCACTGCTAAAGAAAGTGCCCCTAAAAAACCACCCCAAACTTCAGGTTTTTTTAGAATCTTAGGATTGAAAGGCGCAAAGCTTAAATCAGCAAAGCTGTTAATTGGTATATTTTCTGTATCGTTATTATAGATGTGGGTATCACGATAAGCTGCATAAATTCCATAAAAACTTATATTTTGTGAAGCGACAAGACCTGAAAACTTAAGAGCACTGTTAGGATTACTTAGATTATTTAAGGCATAAGCTGTGCCGGAGCTACTAAAAAGGCCTCCAGCTGTTTTAAAGTCCCCAAGGTAAGTATGTCCAAGCCCTGGAATTAGATATGATAAACTAACTGCAATAAAAGTATTTTTCTTACGAGTAGGCATAATTAGTTTAGTATTAATACCCAAATCTTTTAAAGAGGTAGGTGAGAGTTCTAAATCGCTATGTCCAAGAACTATTAAATCTTCACTTTGAAATTTCTTTTCATTAGAGGGCTTATCAATATCATCATCAGCATAAGCAACGGAAAAATAAAGAAAGAAAATAAAAGCAAATATTTTTAATTTTTTCATGAAAAACCCAAATTCGAGGAAGAGAAGTATAAAAAGAGATCTTTTTTTTGTCTAATTAGTATTAATAAGGTCTTTAAGTCGCCTAATATGCCTTTACAATTTTTCAAATCTATGTAAATAAAAAAAATAAAAGCGTTATTGAGGTTAAATAATGAATTATAAAAGAATTTTGGGCATTGTGATTTTTCTTTGTGGAGTTGCGCTTGTAATTATTTCTGTTTATATAAAAAATCAAGTAGACGAAGGTAAATTAAAAATAGCAAAAGCAGAAAAACAGGTTGAAGGTGGAAAAAAATTATTCTCGCTTAATCCAGTTACAAAAGAAGTTGGAAAGAAAGTAGTTATTGATCCGGCAGAGAGAAAAATAGCAAAAGGTAAGCAAGATGTGAACTATTATGAGAGAATGTCAGATAGATTGATGATTATAGGGATAGTTTGTGGGGCACTAGGGTTTGTAGTTTTTTTATTCGGTAAGAAAAAGCGATCGTCTTAATGGCTTTCTTTTCGGTAATAAAAGAGTATATTAAAACCAGTCTTTGGGTAATTCCATTGACAATGGGGTTATCTGCTCTTTTTTTATCAATTGGTCTTTTTTATTTTGAGCTAGTAAATGGCCCAATAATTAGCTCAAGTCTATTAAAAAAAGTGAGCATAGGCTCTTTTTCAAATACTTTTAGTACATTACTTGCTGCAATAGTTATGGTGTTTGGTATCTTGTTACCTATGATTTTTTCTATACTTGTTAAAACCTCAAATCAATTTTCGCCAAGAATATTAAGGATATACCGCTCATCATTGGCTCCTAAACTATTGGTAGGGCTAATGCTAGCGACTATCCTTTATTTTATGAGCCTTCTCATAATAGCTAATTATTTTTCTTCTCAAATTATTTCTCCAGCCTCATTGATTTTTGCTTTTATGCTTGCCATATTAACAATCTATTCAATCCCATCTTTTTTTGATCAGTTTGCAACTAGCTTAGAGCCAGTATATATTGTAAGTCACATAGCAAATGATTTAAAAGCCAAGTTAAAAAACTTGGATACCCTTAACTCCAGTGATGAATACACGAACTCAAGACAGGATCGTTCTTATCTTGATCCAGAAAAATATCAAATTAAGATAAATTCACCTATTTCAGGGTATATTCAAACAATTGATTATCAAGAAATAGTTGAAATTTGCAAAGATCACTTAACTACGGCAGCAATTCCAGTGCGTCCAGGGGAATTTATATTGAAAGATAGTCCGATCCTTTTTTCAAACGAAAGACAGATGTTAAGCAGTAATGTAAAACAACGTATATATAAATCTTTTGTCTTTAGTAGCAAATGTTCAAAGATTAGTGATTTAGAGTTTCAGCTAGATGAATTAGTTGGGATTGTAGTAAGAGCGCTATCTCCTGGCATAACTGACATAGCTACGGCAATTGAATGTGTTAATTATTTAGGTTTCACTAGCAACGAATTATTAAACCGCCGTCTTAAAAGTGGTATTCATTTAGATAAGAAAAATAAACCAAGATTATATAGTAAGGAGTTTGATTTTTATGGATTCATACATGCGGCATTTGATCCAATTAGACAAAATATCAATGCACAGCCAATGGTAGTTATACATGTACTTAAAGTTCTTCAGAATCTAACAAGTAACTGTAAATATAAAGATAGAGCTGTGATACTTGCAAATGTAGCTCTGCAATTTGTCAAGGAGGCTAAGAAGCAAGTTAGTGATTCTGACATGGATAGCATGCAACGATTTTTAGATTCAATTGAATCTAATGTTCATAAATTGAAATAGCTTATAAAAACTCAAAATCTTCAAAAATAATATTTTTTCGATTTACTCCAAGATTTACAAACTGTCTAGTCAAGTCGTTTGTCATTCTTTTTGGACCACACATTAATATGCTACAATCTTTTAATTTTTCAATTTTTTCTTGGACTTTCAAAACATTCAAACGATTGTTTTGTTCGGAGCAAAAAAAGAAGAAACTAAAGTTTGGAGCTTTCAAACTAATGTCTCGAAATTCATCTAGAAAAATTGCATCTGATTTTTTATGCACACAGTAAAAAAGGGTAACTTTCCTTGTAGCATTTTTAGAATTACACAAGTCTTTAGACCATATTAAGAAAGGAGCAATACCAATTCCACCTGCTATCCAAATTTGTGAATTTTTAGCCTTTGTATAATTAAATTTTCCATAAGGACCTTCAACATAGGCAATGTCTTTTGTTTTTAGTTTATCATATAATGACTTAGTAAAATCGCCTCTTACCTTAACTACAATTGAAATGCTTGAGCCTTTAGAATTTCCTAAAAGTGTAAAGGGGTGTGACTCACTAGTTAATGAACTTTTTTTAAAACTGAAAAAAGCATATTGCCCAGGTATAAATGCTAAATAGTTTTTCTTAGGTTCGAATGTTGCTTTTATTGTACTTTCATTTAGTTTCTTAATTTTAACTACTTCATAAATTGGATAGCTTAAGAAAAATTCATAGATTATTTGCTTATATATTATGCTAGAAAGACCAATTACCATTGGTATAAGAAGTAGAATTGTTGCAAGTTCAGACCTTCCAAAAAGTTTATAAGAAATTAAAAAATGAAATGATGCTAAAATAAACACAAGACTCATAAATTTATGACTTATTTTCCACTTGTCATAAGGAAATAGCTTAAGTAGCGTAATTCCAAGTATTATGATCATTAACCAAAAGCTATAAGAGCCCAAATTAACAGAAGATCTATCATGCAAAGGGAAGAGAAATAATAAAAACTTGTCTATTCTGTGAGGGATCCACTTAAGTGCTAGAATCAATGGGTGAGCTAATATAAAAGAAAACCCCCAAATACCCATTAAGATATGTGTTCTATAAATCTGATCAAGTCCACCAAACCAATCTTCTAGTTTTTTCCATCTTGAAGATAAAAAAAGTGATAAAGAAAAAAAACAATATCCAACTAATCCCAAAAAAGACCCTAGTCCTTTTAAAATATGGTTGGCCCCAATGCCTTTCCATGAATTTGATGTGGCTAAAAGCCAAATAGAAGCTATGCATGCTGTGAAAAAAAAGCAAAATAAGGCACTTTTTTTATGCGACTTGAAGGAGTTTTTATCACTATTCATATTTTTATTATTTAAGCTGTTTAAATAATTAATACAACAGATCCGTCTACTTTTCCTTGTTTAATTACCTGCAAAGCTTCATTTGCTTGACTTAATGGGAAACTAGTTACTTGGCTCTCTACATGGATATCGTGTAAAAGTTTCATGAACTCTTTACCATCTTTTCTCGTCAAGTTAGCTACAGAAGACATAGATCTTTCTCCCCAAAGCAATGAATAGGGAAAAGAAGGTATGTCACTCATGTGAATTCCAGCGCTAATTACACGACCTCCTTTTTTTACTGACTTAAGTGCTTGTATGTATAGTTCTCCTGCAGGAGCAAAAATAATACAACTATCTAGCAAGGAAGGAGGCGCTAAATCAGACCCACCAGCCCAAATAGCCCCAAGGGACAAGGCAAAATCTTGTTTTTTTTTGTCTTTTGGCCTAGTAAAAACATATACTTCGTAATTTAATGATTTAGCTATTTGAATTAGTAAATGAGCTGATGATCCAAATCCGTAAAAGCCAATTTTTTTACGAGCGTTAGCCAACTTAAAGGCTCTATATCCTATTAATCCCGCACAAAGCAGTGGCGCCGCTTTTATATCTTCATAATAAGAGGGGATAGAAAGAATGTAATCTTCGTGGGCTGTGCAAAATTCTGCAAACCCACCATTTTTTGTATATCCTGTAAATTCAGCACTCTCGCAGAGGTTTTCTTTTCCTTCTACGCAAAATTCACAGCTTTGACAGCTTTTTCCAAGCCAAGGCACTCCTATCCGATCACCTATTTTAAATTTAGAAGCTTTGCTTCCTAGCTGCTCTATTGTACCAACAATTTGATGCCCTAAAATCAAAGGCAGGTCTACAGGCATAAGATCTTGATCGATAATATGTACATCAGTGCGGCAAACACCACATACATTTATCTTAATTAAAACTTCTTTTTCTTTAGGTTTTGGCTTAGGTATATCTTTTAAAGATAAATTTTTCCCAAAACTTTCAAGAACCATGGCTTTCATATACAAGACCTCTTTTCATATCAAAAAAACTTTAGGATTAAACTATAAGAAAAAAAATTGTTATGGTATGGAAAAATGAGGTTTTGAGGAGGTTATATGCATAATATTAGGCCATTTTGGGATTTTCCTTTGTTGAAAGAAGAATATTTTGATAACTCACTATCTGGTTTAACAGTATCTGAAGATGATGAGCATGTTTACGTAGAAGCTCAAGTGCCAGGTGTTCCAATAGAAGATATTCATGTTGAATTTGAAGATGGTTATTTAACCATACACGCTGAAGTCAAAGAGGAAGAAAAGAAAAAAAAGTATTATAAAAAATCTCAAAATGTTTTTTCTTATTCTCTAAGCATTCCTGGAAAAATTGATACCAAAAGTGATATTAATGCCTTGTGTAAAAATGGCATTTTAAAAATTATTTTCAAAAAATTAGAAAGTAAGCCACCAGGTAAAAAAATCCATGTAAGAGAAGAGTAAGTGATTTAGCTTACGTTTGATACTATCTAGCTTAGTTTTTTAAAATATTTGGTATAAAAACAGTCAAAATTCCAAATTTGAATTAACCTACGTTATTTTTCTTTAGTTAGAATAGTTTAATAGTGTATCATTTCTTTCATGAAAACTCTTAATGATAGCTTAAGTATTTATTTTAAAGTCCCATTTGTCGTGCGCTTAGCGCGCATGTAGTCTTTTTCTTTTAAATTTATAATCTAATTTCTTTCTAAAAATAAACTTGGTAGTTATATGAATAATTCAACAAGGCTATCTTCATTTGGGATTGGTCTTACAATATTTTCTATGTTTTTCGGAGCCGGTAATAGCATTTTTCCTCTTTACGTTGGAGTTGTATCAAAAGATCTTTGGTATATTTCTTTTCTAGGGCTTTTCTTGACGGCAGTTGTAATGCCAATTTTGGGGATCTTGGCAATTTTAAAATCAAAAGGGGATCCGATGCATTTTTTTGGAAGGATGGGAAAGCCATTTGGTTTTTTTATTGCCTTTTTTGTGATATGTTTACTAGGTCCATTAGGATCAACTCCAAGATGCATAGCTATTTCTTATTCAACTTTGATCAGTAATAATTCAGTTCCAATGCCCTTATTTTCGTTATTTGCATGTCTATTAATTTTCTTTTGTTCTCTTAAGAAAAAATATATTTTAGCAATCATTGGATATATATTAACGCCGGTTCTACTTCTGTCTTTGATTAGTATTATTATAACAGGGCTGATATCTGAAGGCTCAGTACAAAAGCAAGTTGAAAGCACTCAAAATCTATTTTATTTTGGTCTTTTTGAAGGGTATAAGACCATGGACCTTCTGGCGTCATTTTTCTTTTCTTCTACAATATTAAGTATAATTGCTGAATCGCAATCTTCAAAGCGTTTATTAATTAGAGGAGGGCTAATCGGAGGGGCAATGCTCACATTAATGTATATGGGGTTTTGTTTTATAGCAGGAACCCATGCTGATTTTTTAAGCAGTGTTTCTCAAGAGCAATTACTAGGAAGATTGGCAGAGATATTACTGGGTGATAAAGCGTCTTTTATAGTAAAAATCACAGTAGCTACAGCATGTTTGACAACAGCTATTGCTCTTGTTACTGCCTTTACAGATTTTTTGCAAACTAGATTATTAAAAAACAAATTTCCTTACCCGGTAGTACTTGCGAAGTCTTTGTTTTTGACTTTTTGCATATCTATATTCGAATTCTCACATATATCTAAAATGCTTTCTTTTATTTTGCAGATAATTTACCCAGGGTTGATTTTGCTGACCTTATTTAGTTGTTTTTTTAACCAAAGACAGGTGGTTTTTAGAGGGAAAAATTCTACCTAGATGTCATTTTGATTAGCATTGTTTTTAATCTTAAACCAAGGTAGCTTAGTAGCCTTTGTTTTTAACATAGGAGAAAAAAATGAGAAAAACAATGTTCTTAGCAGCTTTATTTGTATGCATGAAGGCATTTTCATTACCTAGTGATTCTATTGATCAAAAAGTAGATGAGGAGCCAAGTCAACCAGTAATTTTGCAAAAGGTTTTCGAAAAAACAAAAAAAAATAAAAACTGGAAAGCATCTGTACCTAGTGATTCTATTGATCAAAAAGTAGATGAGGATCAAAGTGAACCAGTAATTTTACAAAAGATATTCGAAAGAACGAAAAAAAATAAAAACTGGAAGGCATCTGTTAAAACAGGAGCTCATGAGCAGATTGTGTATATGGATATTTCGACTTCAACTACACCTGATAATGAAATTGGAAAATCAACTAGCTCATTTGATCAAGTAATCTTAATTGCAACCGGAGCTGCTAGGGTATCATTAAATGGAAAGACGTCATCAGTAAAAAACGGTGATATGATTTTCATACCAAAAGGAACTGTATATAATATCTCTAATAAAAGCAGAGTCAGCAAACTAAAATTGGCAAGCTTTTGTTCTAATGTCTCTTCTCCTGAAGACATTGTCTATAAAAATAAGATAGATGAAAGAAGATAGTCAGTTTTGCATCTATTTTCATTGTTAATTAACCGTGGAATTAGATGCCATTTTAAGTCTACAACATAGTCTTAAATATAAGGTCTTTTAAATTTGATATGAAAACTGGTCCTAAATACCAGTTGTAAATATTTTCTTTTTTTAAAAGGCCTAGTCTCTCTGCCATAATAGGTGTGAAGGTTGCATTTTCATGAGTTTTTCCAATATTAGAATACTCTTCTTCGGAAACTTCTATTAAAGGATTTTTATCAGGATTGCTACCATTTTCCCACTTGCTGAAAGTTTCTCTTATGGACTCTGATCGTACTAGTCCCTGAGCTGCACAAGATATATAAACATCTCCTCGGTAGTTTTTTAGGATATTTTGCAAAATTGGAATAATAGCTTTTGTCAATATAGTTTTAGCTATTCCCTTATTTCGGTAGTCTGGAAGAATTTGGAACCAGCCTAGCTCAATTAAAAAAGTATCTTGAATGCAATTGTAAAGATCTAAAAATGACCTAAGAATGAGTTTTCCATCTTGGCTTTCTATAAAGCCTTTTTTGTGAAGAAATTTATGTGGAATGCAAATCAAAGTAGAAATACCAATGGTAGCTCCATTGTGTTTAATTAAGAAAACCTGTGATGTTTTATATTCTTTGTCAGGGCTGATTCCTGAAAAACTACTATGCGCATCTTCAGTATCTTCAAATAATACTCTGCGGTCCATTCCCAACCCTTCCGGTAGATTCAGATCATCACTAGATTTTGCTGTTTGGACTGAATAGGTGATACCATTGCAAAATATATCTAGTTGGTTTGTGTTAAATGTTTGAAGGTACCTTTGTTGTGATGATACTGGTGATGCAGCTGCCATTGAAATTCTCCAAAATTTTTGGACATTTTATGATTAAAAAAAAAGAAGTCCACTAAAAAAAATATTTCACACCTTAAGCGAGATGATAGTCTGGTGAACTGTTGACAAGTCATATTGTTTTTGTTAACTAGAAAAAATGATACGTAAGTTACCATCTGGGAAGTACAGGCTATATTCTAGAAAAAAAGATCCAAAAACAGGAAAAAGACGAAACCTGGGAACTTTCAATACTCGGAAGGCTGCTGAAAAGCACGAAAGAGAAATCCATTACTTCAAAGGACACAAATAGAGTACTTTTAAGAGTTAAAGACTAAAAAAAAGTCCTCTGTTATTATCTTAAAAAAAGATAATTTTCTAGTCTACTATGTCTACAAAACCAATTGCCTTTGATTTTTCTCTTTCTGACTGGAAGGATTGGACAACTAAAGAATCCATACCTAATTATAGGGCAAAGCAAATTTTTGAATGGATATTTGAAAAAAATGTTACTGATCCATCTTTGTTTAGGAATCTACCCTTAGCAATTAGAGAGAAATTAATTACATCTTTTTGTTGGGAACCTCTCACTTTGGATTCTAGACTGACTTCAGAAGACGATAGTCAGAAACTTCTCCTTAAGACTAAGGATAATCTTTTGATAGAGCTTGTTATTATGCTATATGATAGACGCACAACACTTTGCGTTAGCTCTCAAGTAGGGTGTAGAATGGGATGCACCTTTTGCCAAACAGGAAAGATGGGATTTAAAAGGAACCTAACTTCCGGAGAGATTTTAGCTCAATTGCTAATAGCCAATCAAATATTGGAAAAAAGAAAAGTGACTAACATAGTTTTTATGGGGATGGGGGAGCCTCTAGACAACTATAATGCAGTAGTTAAAGCGTGCTCTATAATGATCGACCCTTTGGCTTTTAATTTATCTAAATCAAGAGTGACTATATCTACATCAGGGCTTGTTCCAGAAATCAAGAAATTAGGTTCTGATTTGCCGGTCAGATTGGCTATATCTCTGCATAATCCGGATAATGAGAAACGAAGTAAATTAATGCCAATCAATCGCAAATATAGCTTAGAAGAGCTGAAAAATGCTTTATTAGATTATCCGGCATCTTCTCGCCACGGAATTACTTTTGAATATGTGATGATTGAAGGGGTTAATGATAGCTTACAGGATGCAAAGAAATTAGTACACTTTCTGCATGGAATAAAGGCTAAAGTAAATTTGATACCGGTGAACCCATTCCCAGGAGTTGCTATTACAGCTTCCACAGAAGAGCGCATTCGATCTTTTCAACTTTATTTGACCTCTCGTTCTATCCCAGCTCCGGTCCGCTACAGTAAGGGGAAAGATGTTAGTGGAGGGTGTGGTCAACTTGCAGCAAAGAGAGAAAATGAATTAGATATGGATCCTAGAAAACTGAGCAAGTTAAGACGCTTAGCTTCATCTTGATCTTACTTAGATCAAAAGAAAAATCAAAATCATTCATTTAATTCAGGCTTAGATAATTAAAGTTTTAATCTGCATCAGTTTCGTTTAATTCAATTAAAAAAAAATTTACAATAAATACTTGTTTGTTAATATAAAAAAAAGGAGGAGGTATTTTTATGAAGACTATTAGAGCATTATCAATAATTGCTTTAGCTGCATACTTGATCTTTCAAGGTTTATATTATTTAGCTGAGTTAACATCACCTGTAACTCATGCAGCTATTGGTATTTTAGGTTTAGGTGCTGGAGTACTTATGTTCATTTCTCTTGGACATTGGGTCGATGTTTCTAAAGAAAAATAATCTGGGATACAAGAAAAACTAATTTCCTAGCCTGATTAAAGAGAGGGCTAGGAAGTTTAATTTCATATTCTTAAGGTATAACAACTTCTGCTTTTGACTGTGAAACCCATTTTCCTGTTTCTAGAAAATGGCTGACTTGTTTTTTTGCTATATTTTCATCTAAATCACAAGGAAGGTCATTTGCACCTGTATAATGAATTCCCAATACTTTAGTGCGGCCTTCTAGTGATTGAGCTACTGACTTAAGGTTGTGCATCTTGTCATCAATAAAGATTACCTTTTTAGGGATCCAATTAATTTCCTTAAAGAAGCTCATTAAAACAGGACCTTTATCATGCAAAGATGTTATTAGAACTCCTGACTTATAAATAGGAGGGAACTCAAGACTTGGATCTTTAGCAAGCTTAAGGGTTCCTATATCAGATAATTTATTTCCAATCCCAAATTGAAACCCAAATTTTTGTAATTCGTCGACTCTCCAGTCAATAAAACTCTCTACTTTTCCAATTTTTCCTCCTGGAGCTGCAGTAAAAGCTATTACTGGAATTTCTTCTCGCTGTTTTTTTTCTATAAAATCAATGCTTTTATTATTGATTACAGAGTGGGGGGCTTTCATCAATATCTCGCGAAAAATATACCTTTTTTCTCCATGTTCGTTGACAGCGACTTTTTTGCCTCCTAATAATTGGTCTAGGTATTTTTCCCACTTAGGTTTTAAGATAGGATCATTTGGAGTTATCAGAGTTTGATCAACATCAAAAAGTACCAAAGTCTCTTTGTCAGCGTCTTCAAGCAGTTTTTCTATGAAATTCCAGTCACTAGTTTTAAGGATTTCAGAAGCAGATTGCTTTGAGTCTACACAGGTAGTAGAATAGCTTGGAATTGAATTAGATAAAAATAAAAACACTAGAAATAATTTTAAAAATAAATTCATTTTAAAACCAATTATTGTTACAATGAAATGAGATGTTATTTTAACAAAGGTCAATTTTATTGTATTTTGTTAAAATAATAATATTATTATTTTTCTGGAAAAAAATCTAAAAATGCTTTTATATTTCTATTCTCAAATTTTTTAAAAGTTTGTCTAGATATTTTAATGAGTAATAATAATATTTTTTTATTAGAGGATATTCCAGCAGTTCCTTTTTACTTCATTAGACATGGAGAGACAGATTGGAATGTAAACAAGTTATGTCAGGGTAGAAAGGATATTCCCTTAAACACTAATGGTATTAAAAGTGCATATTCTGCAGCAAAAAAGCTTGCAAATGTTTCTTTTGACCTTATTTTGACAAGTCCCTTGCTTCGGGCTAAGCAAACTGCTGAAATTCTATCAAAAGAACTAAAAGTCGATTTTGAAATTGCAGAAGAATTTGCTGAGCGGGGCTTTGGCGAGCTGGAAGGTAAGTCAAGTTTTCTAATGTATGAATTTGAAAAACAAGAAATAAAAGGGAATATTTCTGAGACTTTGAAAGTTGAAAAAATAGAGGATCTTCAATCTAGAGTCAAAAAAGGTCTGAAAAATATTTTAGATCCAAATTTGCAAGTTTTATTAGTTTCGCATGGGAGGCTTTTTTTTGCGCTTAATCAAATGCTTTCAATAAAGCTGATAAACCAAATTCAGAATACAGAGCCGCTTCTTATTAAACCAAGCAAGGGCCATTGGGAGATAATAGACTCATCTGATGAGAGTTTTTATCTATTAAAATAGATTAAGTACAAGAAAATTCAATTTTAATAGTTTAGAATCTCAACTTCTCCACTTTTCAAATGATAGTATGCTGGAAAAATTTGTAATTTTTCATTTTTGATAAGCTTCTTGAAGCCTTTGTTCTGTGCTAACTTATTTCTCATTGCTATAGCATTGGCTTTAATTGCAGCTTCTAAACGATCTTGGTGATTCTTCAATCTTATTTTTTTGACAGATGGAGAAATAAGCGCTGCTATCTCAGGGATGTCTTTGTCTTGTTTCTGTAGAACAGCGTTCACTGCTCCACAATTTTCATGACCAAGTACTAAGATAATAGATGAATGTAATTGATGGACAGCATAAGCAATGCTTTCTTTTGCAGTAGAATCTATAACATTACCAGCAAGCCGAACAACAAAAAGGTCTCCTATTCCTTCGTCAAAGATAATCTCAGGACTGACTCTTGAATCAGAGCAGCTCACAACTACAGCAAAAGGCTCCTGTTCAAAAACAGTTTCTTTCCTCCTTTCTAGAGTTCGATTTGGATGAATAAGATTTCCATTCATAAATCTATTATTCCCATCAAGCAATCGATTAAGGTCATTTGAATCCCCAAACAATCCACAAGAGGTTAAAAATAGCGATAATATGAATAGACGGACCATTAGTTTTCTCCTTTTTCACAATGAAATTATTCGAAAATCGTTCTAAAAAAATTTTCGTAAAAAGTTAAGCTATTAAATCAAAATAAAGCTCTTTATTTTCTTAATAAGAAGAATAAGTTGATAAAATCAATTGTTTTTTGTCAGGTAGTTCTGATGTCCACTTTTTAACTATTGTGATTTAAAGATATGTATTGACTGTGAGATTTCCAAGTAAAGAGATTGATATTAGATCTTTAATTTGGAATTATTTTTTGGTTTTTGTAGACTTTGCGCAAATTAAACTAGTATTGGGAAAAAATGAAACTTGAACTCGATTGTACTTGGGACAATAAGAAAAATAGAGCAAAGCAAAGAATCCAGTTTGACTATCTTCCTAAATCAATTTTTGGGATGCCTGTAGATAAAATAACTTTAATACAAAAGTTAGCTCAAAGGGCGCATGTTGAAGGACCTTCTATTCTTAAAGATATAGAGGAAATTTCAAATCAATTTCCTAAAAGTCTCTATGCTCTACTGAATTATTATAAGACTTTACAGTTTTTTGAATATTTAGAAGAGGTAGATGAAGTTTTTATAAAAATGAAAAAACTATTTCCAGAAGAAATTTTTACAAAATGTATTGCTAGTGAATTACTTTTAAATAATAAGGAATATGAAAAGTTTCCAGAAATTTTCAATCATATTGAGGTGCTAAAGGGTGCTTTTCCTAAAAGACGGGACTTCTTTTTTGAAGAGGCACTTTTTTTCCATAATTTATGGGGGCGCTATTTATTTGAGACAGGTAATGGATTTCAAGCTGAAAAGCACAAAAAGCTTATCTTATTAATCGTAAATACGCTGCAAAACTATCAAATGATTTCTTCCCAAATTTAAAAATTACAAAGAATTAAGGGCAAAGACAGCTATTTAAAACTTCTTAGTTACAACGTCTAATAAGTATAGATAGAGGTGCTTTGGGATCTAAACATGAAAAAAATTGTCAGATCAAAGGAATGTAAAAGTTTTATTCAGCAGCTTTTAGAATTTTCAGATGAAAAGTAATATCATTTGGATTTACAATTTAGGCTATGAATATTCAAAATTTTTCTCCCAAGACTTTCAAAAAAATTGATGTTACTAATTTAAGAAAATCACTGATGTTTTACCATGTTAAGGAACTAAGAGAGCTCGCTGTTAGGTTATCTCTAGTAGATAGAGGAAATAAGAAAATGATTATTCTTCGCATCTGTCACTTTTTATCAACAGGAGAAAAACTGGCAGTTCCAAAGTTTCCAAAAGAGTCCTGTGCTCAGAGAGGAAAAACCTATCATTTAGAGCAAAATGCATTAATGCTGAAAGGTGCATATAAAAATGATTTAAAAACCAGAGAGTTTTTTAAAAGTTTCATTGGCCCACACTTTCACTTCACAGCTTTTGGGATTGATTGGTTAAATGAGAAATGGCTTGAAGGTAACCCACCAACTTATCTTGAATTCGCAAATATGTGGGAAGATGAGTATCGCAGGAGAAAAGAGAATCCAGCTTCTCCAAAAGAGGAATGGGCGTATATTAATTTTGTGAAAAAGTTTTTGGAAGTCTCGCCAGAAGCAACCCAATCAAATATTCATAAAGCTTGGCAAAAAGAGCGAGAAAAGCAAAAGGCTAAAGCCAATCAGCTTATTGAGAATTTTTTGTGAAGTTTATAATTCATAATTCTAGAAGAAAGTTATCTCTTAATAATCGATAATGTTGGATGTAATTTTGTCGTACTTTAGAAAAATTGCTATTGAAAAAACAGCATCTCCTCTTGAAGATACTGGTTATTAACTATTGAGATTTTTCTAAGTGTAATTGATATAAAGAAAATGAATTGCTGAAAATATGCACAGTAGAAGAAGAAGTAACTCCTCCTGTTATTTCCCTTGATAATCCCCAGAAAAGGGAGGTTAAAAAAATTGTATTAAAAACAGCAAGATTAAACCATCCTTGACTAGGTCTACAATGTAAGATTGTAAAAATCAAGGAACTCCAAAAAACACGTATTATTTTACTACTATCACTATCTGGATTTTTTTGATAGCTCCTCATGACAGAATGAAGTTTTTTTCTAAAAACCAATTCTTCTAAAACAGGGATAAAAAATGCTACGTCAAAGATCCGAAGGGGCTCAAATTTAAAATTTTTAATAATTTCTTGTGTGGCTTCAAATTCAAGTTTGAAAGTATTTAAAAGTTTTATAGTGGATTTTAAAGTCATTTCTGACATGGGGATAGTTATACTAGATAGGATAAACCCTAATGCTAGTTGTTTTATTTTACTCGTTTTAAGTAGATCTAAAGATTTTCCCAAACAAAGTCTTGAAAAAGCATTTCTTAGAAGAAGCGAACTCATCTTCTGATATGTAGAAGAGTTCCATTTTTTGTAATTTCGATAGCTCTTAATGTAACTATAACTTCTGATCGGCAGAGTAAATACATCTACTGTAGAAGAATACCCTAAATTAAGAAAAAATTTAAGGAAGTCTGTTGTTTTTTTTGAACTTTTTAAGTTCGCCAAACTTAATCTGGAATTATCCATAAGTGAAAAAGTAGGAGAGATAGCCAAACCTAATCTATTATAAGTTAAAGAAGTATCTGAATAAAAGCTCATTTTCCCTTTTTTTTTGCGATCATTTTAATATTTTTATTACTTTTAAATAAAGTAATTGTAGTATTTATCATTACTTAATGATTTAATTTAACATAAAATATTAATTTTATCACGAGCTGGTACTTTTTTTTAACAAAGCTTGATATACTCATATCTTTAAGTAGGATCGATGAGTTGTCCATTTTTCGATACATATGTTTCAGTACACAAGCTTCGATTAAAACAACAAGGTCTTCGTTTTCCTTTCAGCAACATAGCGCAAGCATTCTCAATTCGTCGCTTACGCGTTTCTGGTTGTTTAGTTGAGCGTATCCAGCGGATCCAATCCCAACGTGCCATTGTTGTGATTTCTATCCATGTACCGAGCGCTTTTGAGGTGGCCAGAGCCTCTTTCAAATCTGATGGTATCTCAGGTTCTAGCCATTCTTTTGTTGGTTCTATTTCAAGTGTTACGGTATCTCCTGCATTTATCTTAGCAGCATCGCTCATTGTTTGGCTTATCCTAAACCAGTGACTTCCTTTACCATCTGGCTCTAGCTCCATTTGAAAGTGGAACCCATTAATAATTCCTTTAATCATTGTCATACCTCTAGAAGGGAGCTTTGCGCTTGCACTTTCTGGCAATCTGAGGATAGTCCAAGAACCTATTTTAAATAATTTTGCTTCAAAATGAATAATTGACATATATCTCTTGTTATTTTTTATTGATGATCCTGTGGCTAGCTCAATAATATAGCAGCCAAAATTTGAAGTAAATTTTCGCAAAAATTCTCATTTATTTTAAGAACTACCGTTATCTATAGAATGCAATAAACATGATGTAGCAATGATAGATTGCGACTAAAACTTTATAAAAGATAATCAAAATAAAGACTGAACCAAGTTATAAGGCATTTGATTGATTTATCATTTTGATATGAAGGATGCCATCTTCATCAAACGGGGAACCAACGCTCTGATACTTATGACTCTCGTAAAATTTCTTCAAATACAGCTGAGCTGAAATAATTATTGGAGTGGTATTCTTAATTTTTTTTAAATAGAGCTCAATTTGAGCCATCATTTCGTTTGCAATTCCTTGGCCTCGTTCCGATTTTTTTACTACAACGCGGCCAAAACTTAAGGCATCAGTATATAATGTCCCTATTGGAAAGAACCTCAAATAAGCTACCAAATTGTTATTTTTTATACCTAGAAGATGTATTGTTTTTTGATCTTGGTAGTCGATATCTTGATAAATGCATTTTTGCTCGACAGCAAAGACTTCTTCTCGCAAATTTAAAATATCATAAAGCTCTTGATTAGTCAGTTCTTGAAATGAGAGCCATTTCCAGTTTATCATGGTTTGCAAATTTGCTTTTTTTTGAGGAATTATTCCAACTAGTATTTAAAAAAACAAGTCCTTGAATATTTTGAAGTGAAAAAGGAATAGCTTTTAGAGACAGAGAAATAGAAAACCGGTTTTGCTAGTTGATTCTGATAAAAAGCTTTTTATTCATTAATTTACTCACTTATACCTGGAAATTTGAAGAAAAGAATCTATGAAAATATCAGATAGGAAAAATTCATGTTTAAATTTCGGCGGTTGGTATTTCCAGAATACTTTACAATCCAAGTTCGATGAGGAATAAAAGATGATACCTATTGAGATGAAAAAAAAGTATTACAGAGCTTTAGTTGCTAAAGATCCAAATTATGACGGTGTTTTTTATGTCGGGGTAAAGAGTACTGGAGTTTTTTGCAGATCAGTTTGTCCAGCTCGCAAGCCGAAATTTGAGAACTGTGAATTTTATGCTGTAGCAAAAGAAGCTCTTTTGGCTGGTTTTCGACCTTGTAAGCGTTGTCTTCCATTGTCTTATCCAGATGAAGTTCCAGAAGTAGTTCGTGAGCTAATTCAAGCAATAGAAGATCATCCAGAAAAAAAGTGGAAGGAAGCAGATTTTCGTAAAAAATCAACCAGTGCAGCTCAAGCGTCCAGGCTTTTTAAAAAGAGGTTTGGGATGACTTTTGTTGCCTATGCTAGAGCTCATCGCTTAGCAATGGCACTGAAACAAATCAAAGGGCGAAGAGCTGTGATTGAGGCTCAGATCGATTCTGGATATGATTCAGGTAGTGGATTTCGTGATGCTTTTTCTAAAATCATGGGTACTCCACCTGCAAAATCAAAAGAAGTAAGGCTTTTGAAAGCTGATTGGATTGATACTCCACTTGGGCCAATGGTTGCAATTGCTGATGAAAGGGCTTTATATCAATTAGAATTTATAAATAATCGTAGAATAGAACAAGAAATTCAGAGACTTCAAGATAAACTCAATATGACGATAATTCCAGGGAAAACAGAGGTTATCAATTTAATAGAAAAAGAGCTTAATCAGTATTTTAAAGGTGGGTTAGAACAGTTTCTTACACCAATAATGATGATTGGGACTCCCTTTCAAAAGAGAGTGTGGTTAGAACTTAAGAAAATTCCCATAGGAGAGACTCGCTCTTATTCCGATATTGCTAAAAAATTGGGAACTTCAAAAGCTGTTCGTGCTGTTGGAAGTGCAAATGGGGCTAATCGACTGGCTATTATAATTCCCTGTCATCGAGTGATCAATATTGACGGTCGGCTCGGAGGTTATAAAGGTGGTCTTGCTCGAAAAAATTGGTTACTTGAACATGAGGCTAAATATGAGAAGTGATAATCAAAGATGTTTCGGAACAGGAAAAGAATTCTATGAAAAGTATCATGATGAGGAATGGGGGGTTCCCGTTCACGACGATCGACTTCTTTTCGAAATGCTTTGTTTAGAAGGAGCACAAGCTGGTTTAAGCTGGGAGACAATTCTTAAGAGACGAGATGGGTATCGATATTTATTTCATCTATTTGAACCAGAAATTGTAGCGAAAATGACAGATAATGAGCTTGAAAAATTGCTAAAGGATCCAAGAATCATCAGAAATCGTCAAAAAGTATTTAGCGTACGAAAAAATGCGAAGGTAGTATTGAAAATTCAAGAGGAGTTTGGATCATTAAATGCCTATCTCTGGAGCTTTGTAGATAATAAGCCCATTATTAATCACTTTGAGAAAATAGATGAGATCCCTTCAAGTTCTGCTATTAGCCATGAGCTCTCAAAGGATTTAAAAAGAAGAGGTATGTCGTTTGTAGGTACAACAATAATTTATGCATTTATGCAAGCTGTTGGAATAGTAAATGATCACTTAATAAAATGCCCATGTCATTTAAATTCTAAAATTTGAGAGCTATTGCAGAGTAAGATAAAATAACCTTAACCTACACTAAACCAACATCTTAATTTCAATCTTCTTTGTTTTTTTATTCGTTTAATTTTGGAAAAATTACAATTAATTAATTTAATGTTCGGTTTTTTTATTGATTGTTTTTATTTTTATGTTTAATAATTTCTATTTTTTATAGGAGTTATTATGAAAAAAATTATCTTTTTGTTCTTTATGGGATTCGCAACTTTAGCTTTTTCAGACCAACTTATTATTCCTTCTGAAACAGTAGACTCTAAACTGAGTTTTCCTAATGAAACAAAACAAAGCCCTAAGCAAGGATTTTTCTATGTTCGTTTTGCTGCTGCAGAAAAAAAACTGAAAAAAAATTCTGATATTTTACCCGGTCTTGGTTTTGGCTATCGTAAGTTAACTGGAAATGGGGCTGCAGATATTTCTATTAGCGGAATAGGTATTCAAGAGGACAGAAACAGCAAATTTGTTTGGACAGCTCCAAAGGCTTCTTATATTCATTTTCTCACACCTGAGGCACAAAAAAGTACATATGTAGGAGGTGGTTTAGCTTGGGGTGGAATAAGTTCAAGCAAACAAAAATTTATCGGTCTTATCACATATGCAACAATAGGTTATGAATTTCTTCGAAAAAGTGATGTTCTAGGATTTTCTGAACTGAACATCAGTCAAGCAGCTATCAAAGTTTATCAAAGAGGAAAATTTCCAGAACCTGTAGTTGAATTTACAGTGGGAATGGGATTTTAATTCGATCGTGTTGGTATCTAGCTGATATATCCTTATATAAAGCACCGCATTAAGCAAAACTTTTTATTAGGGAGAGTTTTTACGCAATTTTTTCTCCCTACAATAAGTTGCTGTTGAAGCTGATTATTTACAGTTAGATCCATGATTCCATATGTCCAAGCATTTTAATTTTAGAAATAGGATCTAAAAGGCTGGTGAACAAAAACCATTGAAAACTTAGCAAAAGATATTAAATTATTTTTCTTTAAAAAATAGAAAAATTTTTATTACAGTTTTAGTGAATTTTTTTTAAGTTTAAATCTTAAATTCAGATAATTTACTTCTGATATCTTTTATTTTCATTTATAATATCTTAGATATTTTGGATTAAAAATGAATTGTGTTGTCAATTTTATTTTAGGAACCATCTGTTCACAAGTAGCAGATAGAGGATTAGCAAATTCATTGGGTGTAGAAACCCTCAAACATGGGACAAGTTTTTTTTCCTATGCGAATATCCGCAGGCTTGGAGGCGTGCCAAAATATGAAAGTTTTTCATCAAAGTTATTAGCAAATTCTCTCAAAAAGAACTCAAGTTATTTTTATGTGTTTAAGGAAAATATATCTTTTTATAAAGGCTTAGTGTTGCCACGTATGCACATAATTAACAGCTCTGTTAGGACCATCCAAAAGCAAATTCCTTTTGATTCTTTTCTTGGAAAATCTCTAATTGCCTTAGGTGCAGCAATAAATGTTATAGCGACCCCCACTATCAATTTTCGATATCGAAAAGAAGAAATAACAGGACGCTTTGAAAGTGACCTTCAGTACCGTTTTGGGAAGTCAAAAGAGTCTTCAATAGCCTACAAGACTAAGGAAAAAGTAGAGAATTGGCGTATTGGTTCAATTCTAGTTGGAGTAAATGCTTCATGGTTAAATCGAGTGAAGGAAAATCCCAGACAACTATTAAAGGGTGTAATTCAGCTCATTGGAGCAGTTCTTCTTACTTGGTATGCAGGTAATTCAGTAAGAACTATTTCATTTGTCGCAGGGGCTATTCTTGCTTGATCTCCAATATCATCTACCCAAAATGATATTAGGTTGCGATTAAGATTTAAAGGCAGAGAGAGATACATTTAGGACTACTTTTCTCACAGTTTTATTTCCATTTATCTTTCTCAAAAAAACAACTGATTTGAATTTTAATTAAGTAATACATAGCATATTCAGCATTCTTAATTATAATAATAAGTTACATGAAGAAAATAATATTTTTATTTCTTGCAGTTTTTGCATCTAATTATTGTTACTCTATTGAAGAAAACCACCATAAAGACAGGCTTTTAAAAATTCTGGAACTTATGCAGGAAAGATTCCTTTTTTCCACTCATAAAAAAGAAAGTGTAGAGAACAATAAAATTATTTTTCAGGAAGTGGATGAAATTGTAGAACAAACTCTTAAAACATATCCTGAAGATTTATCATTAAGGGTTCTCTGCATTCGTTTGTTATACATTCAAGGAAATCACTATCTTTACAGAGATCTGCCAGTATTAGCACAGAAAAAATTGCTTACAGCAAAAGAACTTTGTGAAAAAGAACTCTCTCCTCTTTGCGAATCAGTAGAAAAAATCTGTGAGGAACTTGTTAATGCTGACAACCGTCTACCTTCTTTTTACGCTATGGTTTTGCGCCTTCTTGGAAAAGCTTATATTTTTTCTTCAGACTCTCACAACAAACTATTAAAAGATGAAGGGGAAGCCTTGTTAAGACAGGCTATAAAAATTCGAGAGCATATCGACAGTCAATCAGAAACCGGATGTTATCAAGATACAATTGACAATGCCATCATCGGTAATACTCATATTTTTAAAAGGGAACTAGCTTCTTATATTATTCTTGATAAAGGTGAGCTTGATGAGGCAGAAAACCTTTTTTTAGAGATGCTAAAGATCGATGATCCTATGAATCAACAGTTATGTCTAAAAAGACTCATGGTCATTTATCAGAGAAAGGGACAGAAAAAAGACACATTATTAGAAAGACAATGCCAATATAAAAATGCTATTGAAACAGCTAATAAACTAATTCAGTATTTAGAGAAAAATCCTGAAATTTTTCGCATCTCTCTTATACTGACCCAAATTGGGCAACTTTATTTTGATCCGCAAAATCCTTTTCGTGATTTAGAAATTAGTCGCAAATTTTTTGAGCAGGCAAAAAAAACATGTTCTGATGAATTAAAGTCGATTTCCATTTTGTTACATCAAGGATTATCCAAGGTTTACCAAGAAATTGCTAAGAAAGAAGAATGGAAATATGCTGAAATATCCAGTACAACATATTTGCGAGAATTATCTCAGGCGCCTGAGAGAAAAGTTGTTGCTTATGAGCAACTTGGAGACCTTTATTTTGAGCAGAAAAAATATATTGTTGCCACAACACTTTATAGCAATGCTTTAAGCATTCTTCGCAAGTTTCCTGATTTGCTCGATAATCCATTGTGGGTGCGTCTTATGCAAAAAATGGAAAAAGTAGAGAGAAGTGTTTTTCCAGCTAAAGACCAGGACCTATTGTTATATACTCAAAGCTTGTCAACTTATCGGAAGAGATTGGATAAGATGCGTCAAAAAGCAAAAGATATGATTGGTAATAAGCCAGTGAAAGAGGTCTTTGAATATATCACATTGGAGTATAAAAAATTGATACAATTGATATTAAAAGATCTTGGTGCAAATGAATCTTTCCCTCCTTTTACGCTAATCTGTGGAGGTTCCATGAGTTGGAATGTCGCAACACCTTACTCTGACGTGGAGCTAGCTTTTTTGATAGATTCTGAAAGATCTGAAATAGAAAAAACAATGATTAAGAAGTTAGCTACCTTATTGACTCTTAGACTTAATGCGATTGGAGAGGCTCCTGCCGGTTGTTTAAAATTGGATTCTCTTTCTTGGTTGGGTGTCGATGAAGGCCCATCTCCTCGGGGGATCATGCTTGACCCATTCCAGTTAGCCACGCCTCAAAAATATTTTATTGGAACTCCAGAAGAGTTTGCTTTACTTCAAAAAAACCTTTCAACTGTTCAAAAAAATGATTCTCGCAGTATGACCCAATTTGGTTCTTCATTTATGCATGCTTCATTTGTATTTGGTAACCAGAAGCTTCATTTGCTCTATAAAAATCAATTACAAAATATATTCAGTCCACAGGAAAAAAAGGAAATTTCTAATGATAGAATAAAAAAAGACCTAACTCGTTGGGAGATAAAACATGCTCGGGATGCCTATGGGGAAAGGTGCAGTGTAAAGCATGATCTTTATAGAGTGCTTGATATAATCCTTTATGATTTGGCTTTTCGATTTTCAATGCTTGAGGCAAAAGACCTTTGGGAGGTTTTCGAAAAGTTAGAGGCTCGTGGAATTATAGACCATAAAATGGCAACTAATGGACTTAAAATTCTTGACCTGATCGGTGAATTGAGGATCAAAACCTATCTTTCAGCTCAGTGTCAAAGAGAGTGGATTGACCCTCAAACAGCTGAAATTGCAATGATCCGGGATTTTCTAAAATCCTTATATGAACATGTTAAAGATCTTATTCCTGAAGTAAATCTAAAGGATATTACTTCTTCAGACAGCATTGAGTCTTTATTGAAAAAACTTGTTTTTAATAAAGCATTTTATGGTGCTAACCATCCTGTTGTATCTCAAAGCCATGCCCAACTTGGTTTGGCTTTAATAAAAATTAAACATTTTCATGAAGCTGCCCACGAGTTCAAAAAGGCTATAAGTATAGATAGTTTTATCTACGGTACTCATCATCCCAGAGTGGAAAATTACCATCGTCAGCTTGAGTTTTGCCAGGAAAAAATAGACTCCCAAAATATACTTTCTATTACACCTTGTCACAGTCATTGTAAAGAGTTAGAGTTTATAATTTCCCATCCTTCTTACAAGTCTTTTGACTTAAAATTGCAAGCGTTATCAGCTTTAAGGCAGGGGGATTTATTTAGAGCTAATGTTTTTTTTGATTTATCTAAGATTGTCTTTGATTGTTATCACAAAGATTGTCAACCTTGTAAGCACGAATTCTAGATATGCCTGTGCCTACTAGTTCAGAAAATACTATCAAATTATCCTCTATAGTCTGCTTGTATTTGCATCAAGTTATTCTTTAATATATTTAAGAATTAACTTGGGGTTTAGGAGAGTGAAAATAGGAAATAAGTTGCTTTGCATTTAAAGCAAAAAGAGCAATGAAAAGAATGCTTAATGGACTTGATAAATGCATTGAGAGGCCACATCCAAAAATCATTATAACACAGCTCATAATCTTTGCAGCTATCATCCAAACTTTATCTAAAGCACTAAAAAGTTTCTCAAGCTTTGGAAGATTTCCAATATTTGCAATTTTTTGTATTCCATACGTCAGAAGAGGCATTGTAAGTCCAACACTTCCTAATGAAATAATACTTAAATCACTAAGATACAACTCAGATGCTGCAGCCATTAGAAAGATTGAGGAAGCAGGTTGCTGTAAGATTTTTCCAGCTACCCGTGTAATAGAAGATTCTGAGGATGTCTCCATAAGATTTCCAGCTGCTGAAGACACTCCTACTGAAGCTTCTAAATACATAATTAAATCATGTAAATATATTGGACCCATAATTACTATTAGTTGATTAATTGTAAATTAATTATATATTAATGATAACTAAAAAACAAGAAATTGAATTATTATCAATAATAATTTGATAGACACGTTATAATATAAAACTCAACTTTAAGTAAAATTATTTTTTTAAATAAACTAAAAATCTTTGCTTTAAGCGTTTATAAAAAAGATAAATAAGTATGATTTTTTATAAAATAAAATGTTACAAATAATTTTAGACTTAGTTCTTATATTTTCTATAAAATTTTTTATAGTATTCTAGAAACATTTAAGCTTTCAGCTAGTTCGGAATATGTCTAAACAAATGGAGATAAAGAGAAGTGTTCAGAATTTTTAACTGGAAGGAATTTTCAAACAAAATTGGGCAATAGGCTGTTTAGCCAACAGTTTGTTGTCTAATTAATAGTGATCTAATTTCATAGCCTCCTCAATGACGTGTTTGGAGCTATTAATTGTCTGCTAGGTTTTAGTTTTTACTGTTTAAAGTCTTAAAGCTAGCTCTGTAGCTTGCAACTATGAGTAGTACCATCAAAATAAAAACAAGTATCTTAAGATAGAGAGCTATAGCAGCAATTGATCCAAAGGTAACTAAGAGTCCTTGCGTGGTCAGTGATGGAACTGCCATCATAATAGGAAGTGCGATCATCTCAGTAACGATTTTGGTTTTGAATCGGTTTTGATAGGGTAGATAGAGATATAATATTTGAGTTAAAGGGAAGAACAGAAAGCTAGCAGTAGTCACAAGAAGTCCATTAAAGACTCCTAGCCCTGGCCAAGATAAAGAGGAACTTAGAAAGATAATCCCTCCTACCAGGATAGATAGGGAGGCATAGAGAGCGGTGGTTTTCCATCCTTTCTTTAAAATGAGCCAGGTACCTAATATTACCCAAATAATAGAAATTGCAATTGTTGCAGAGACTACAAATCTTAAGTAACTGCCCATAAAAAGTTGGTAATCAGCTGGTTTCAGAGACTGAGTCTTAATCTGGAACTTAATGAGAATATCTAAAAAGTTTTTGATCATAGTAGAACCAGCTAATAAATAAGCAGCGCTTAAGATAGGAAAGTGAGTTTGTGATGAAGAAGACTCTTGGGGATGGATCAAACTATCCGGCAATCTTTTCCATGACCAGTTGAAGGTGAAGAAAGAAAAGACTACGAGGGCTATAGCTGGAATAACCATAGCCATTAGGGACCATTTGGAGGCGCCAATTGCCATTAAGCCTAAATTTGATACAATGGCTCCAGCAACACCCAAGACAAATGCAAGTGGAATATAATATTTTATTCCTTCAGGTAGGGAAGAAATACGATTAATAAACCCCCAGACAAATAGTGAATAAAGACTAAAGTTGAAAACACTTAGCATTATGTACATCAGAGATATAACCCAGTGAGTTATCAAAGGTTTATATATTCCAAACGCTTCTGGTACCCCATTCAGTACCAAATGTTCTTGAAAAAACATTAGCCCAGTAAGAAGAACTATTACTCCTGTTAAAGCGATTAAAGTGCCCCTAAATACTTTTTCGAAGGGTTTGTAAATTGAAAAAATAAGAAGAGAGAGTGCCAGGATTATTTGGGGTAAGAATGTAGATACTTTAAGAGCTGGAATTTGAGCAAATCCTAGTTGTTTTCCTATGAGGGCATTTTGAGATAAATGAAAAAGAGTACTGCTACAAGAGAGGAGCACCAACAGCCATAAAGCTGGAAGAAAGATGAATTTTATGGCTTTTCGTAAGTTGGCATTTGTCATGATAAATCCTGTTTTTTTAATTTTTTAAGCCGCTTGTACTTATAAGCTCATTTTTTCTATCTGATTTTCAACATGCAATCGGGTGCTCTATTCTACATTTTTTAGAACGATTGTTGCAAAAGGAAAGGAAGTTGGATGCTTCCTTTGCGGTTTCCTTTTTTTAGAGAAAATCTTTCTTAAGGATTTGACTTCATATTAAAATCTGATGGATTTGCATCTTTATCAGGGTTTTCAATTAAGAGCTTAAAGACTGAGATTGGATACAAAAAGTGTCCAACCAGGTAGGAAGGATGCATTCAGAACTTTTGATTGGAAAAAAGTTGAATCAACTGATATGGTGCCCTTGCTAAAAATAAGGTTTTTGCACAAGAGCTAGTATTTTGAAAAAACTCTCTCTACTCCTTTTTCTATTGGTTATTTCTAAGGGACTTGCTGAAGAGAAATTAACAAGTCATTCATTGCCTACAGTTGTCATCACTTGCGCCTCAGGTGAACTAGGAGGAGCAATAGGAAAAAAATTGGCAAGTGCAAATAATTTGATTTTGACTGGTCGAAATCTAAAGAAACTTCAAATTCTTCAAAAAGAATTACAATCTAAATTCCCACACAATTACGAAATAATTTTGCTAGACTATTGTGATTCATCTTCCATTCATGAATTTGAGAAAACTTTAAAAGTTAAAAAATCTGAAATTTCAGGCCTAGTTTTAATAACGCCACGCCCCCAGTTTTGCAGTAGCCTACTAGAGTCTGAAGCAAATTGGATGAGTTTATTTCGACTTACTTTTACAGGTCCTATAGAGGTTCTCAAAAAAGTATTATCTCACACAGCCTCTCTACGTAAAATAGTTGTAATAGCGGGAACAACATCTGTTCAGCTGATCCCTGAGTATGGACCTACTTGTGTCATAAGAAGAATGTGGACGACTTATGTGAAAGCACTATCGCACCAGTTGGGTTCTAAAGGAATTTGTATAAACGCCTTATCACCAGGAGTTGTATTAACAGACTTCCATGTTGAAAGAATAGCAATTAAAGCAAGACAAAATTATATTGATTACAATGATCAGATGAAGCAAGAGGTCGCGCAAATTCCTCTAGGACGTCATGCACTACCTAGAGAAGTAGCGCAAACTGTAAAATTCCTTTTATCAAATGACTCAGACTTTATCAACGGAATCAATTTAGTGGTTGATGGGGGATCTACATTAAGCTATTAATGCTTATTTACCGTCTTTTTAAGTTTGGGAATAAAGAGAAATGAATTTTTCTAGATATGAGGTTTTTTCATTTAACGCTCTTTCCTAATTAAGGCATCAGAAGCTAGATCAACAACTATTTATGAGCCAGATAATAATTAACAAACCGACTGTCAAAGGGTACTTATGAAACAGTTAAAGGAAACTATGCCTTCGCAGCTTGTTAAGTCTCTCGAAGAGATATACCAGCCGGCTGGCTTGAATATTCGTGATTTTGAAAGAGAAACCGAGAGTCAAGATTATGGAGCCTGTCGATTCAGGCTAAATAGTCAAAAGATTGTGTTTCGTGTTGCAAAGACTACTCCAAAAAAAGTTGGACAATTTGTTGTTATATGGAAAAGAGCTGCAAGTGGTGTTATTGAGCCCTATGAAGTAAAAGACGATGTAAATTTTTTTGTAATTGCAGTACAAGCAAATGGCCATGTAGGTCAGTTTGTATTTCCTAAAAATGTTTTGCATGCAAAAGGAATTCTTTCAGGGAAAGGCTCTGAGGGCAAAAGAGCAATTAGGGTCTTTCCTGTATGGGATATTACTACAAGTCGACAAGCTAAGAATACTCAAGCATGGCAGCTTGATTATTTTTTCGAAATCACTAAAAATCAAGAAGAGAACATTTCAAATATTCAAAAAAGGTATAAGTATGACAATAAGTCCTAAGCCCAACCTCCAGCTTGTTTATGTATCTGATATAAAGCATTCAACAGATTTTTATAAAATGATTTTTAAGGCTGAACCAGTGTTTACAAGTCCTCGTTATGTGGCATTTTCGGCTGGAGAAGGCGCATTGTTTGCTATTTGGGCAGGAGGAACAGTTCCTGATGTATCTTCTCCCAGATATTCTGAGGTGGGAATTATGCTACCTTCTAATGAAGCTGTAGACCAGCTCTATGAGGAATGGAAGCAGAATTCTGATATTAACATCGTTCAGGAACCCCAGACTGAAGTTTTTGGTCGTACTTTTCTTGTAAAAGACCCTGATGGTCATATTATTCGCGTTTGCCTAAAAGATTAATGAAATAAGATGTTCAAACCCGTAATCCGCTGAGATTGGATGAAAAAAGTGTCCAATTAATTGGAGGTGGAGAGACTCGTTCAGAACTTTTAATTTGATGAAAGCTCATCAAAGTTCTCTCTTTTTAAACTCCTTTTATCATATCCCCAGATCAGAGTCTTACGTGTTTCTAGTTTAGACAATTTTGTGCTTTCAAACCGACTTTCAGAAACGCTTTAAACTTCATGATCTATTTTTCTGGGATGTCTCCAAAATTTCTCTTTTAAAAATAGTTTATTGGTAAATTTTAAGTTGTTTTTTTTGTTAATATTGATAAAGTTTTGCCCCACTTTAGAAACCTAAGGAGTATAATATGTGTGTTAGTTTTAGAAAACTTGGTACTGCGATTCTTGGAGCAAGTGCAGCTGGTTATGCTGCTGGAAGATTTAGCAATCAAAGACAAGTGCAAGCACAAATAGATGCTAGGGTAGAAAGTGCATATCTGCAGGCGCAACGAGAGGCAAAAGCTAAGATGCGCGAGCAAATGTACAATCGACTAGGAATTGTGAGATTTGGTAATGCGCGAGCAAATTATGCTCCTGCTTTTGTTGTAGCAACAGTACCTCCATTTTCTGATATGCCAGTAGCTAAATTTGAAGGAGGGGGCATCCTTCCTGGTAGTGGTATAATGATGGACAAGGTGCGTATGACTGGCCAAAATGTATCTGAATGTCTAGCTGAATGTGTGGATGCTATAGAAGAGGATCAAGCTCTTATTGTTATACACGATGGGCAGGCAGTGTTCGTTATAGGTTGTGGAGGACGTCCTGAATCGGATTGGAGTGCAGTACGCAAAGCTTTAGGAATTAATGAAAGTGTTTCAGGGGGGAAGATAACAGATGTTGACAATAGCATCTAATGTGAGTTGATTCAGAAAATACTATCAAATCATTCTCTCTAGCCTTCTTATAATTGCATGTCAAGCTGTTCTTTTAATATATTTAAGAATTGACTTGGGCTTTAGAATTTTGAAAATAGGGCATAAGTTGCTTTGTATATAAAACAGCATTTAATGCAAAAAGACCTATGAAAAGAAGGATTAGTGGACTTGATAAAGATGCTGAGAGGTTATACCCAATAATCATTGCACCACAGCTCATAACCTTTGCAGCTATCGACAAAACTTTATCTAAAGTACTAAAAAATTTCTCAAGCTTTGGAAGATTTGCAATGTTTGCAATTTTTTGCATTCCATGCGTTATAAGAGGCGCTATTAGCCCAATGCATCCTGATAAAATAGTGATTTCGTTTCTATAGTAAAAACCAGATACTATGCTCATTGTAAAGAGTGAGAAAGCAGGTTGCTGTAAAATTTTTCCAGCTATCTTACTAGTAGAAGATTCTGGTCTTGTTTCAATAAAGTTTCCAGCTGTTGAAGACAATCCTGTTGCAGCCATCAAGTACATAAATGGCCTATCTAAATATCCTGGTCCCATAATTTTACCTATTATTAATAGGTCTCTATTTTATATTAATTAAAATAAATAAACAAGAAACTAGATTATTTTATAATTACTTTGGGTATATATTGTAATTTAATTTCTAGTTTTTTATTTAAAATGTTATATTATTAATTGCCGTAAATAACTGCAAGTTTGTTTCTTATATTTTTTCCCCATTTATACTAATTTGTAGATATCTGAGAAATATTTCAAAGTAATAAAAATTTTTTTTTAATGTTTGTCTTCAATTGCGCTCAGTTATTTTAATCTATTCAAATATATTTCTAAAAAACTGGGATTAGGAAATTACTTGTAAGTCTTATGATATAATTCATAAGATCATTGTAAAATTCAATTAAGTTAAGTCAAAATAAAGCGAAACAAAAAGCAAACTGAATGAAGCTTTTGCCTTAAAAGTAAACATTGCTCGTAAAAGATAAGCTTTCTTTCACAATCGAAAAAAAACTTAACAAGTCCCTCAACATAAATGTTTTCATTTGCAAAATGGAGGTGGAGAGACGAGTTCAGAACTTTTGACTATGCTTTGAAAAGAAATCTTTTTCATTTACGTGGGAGAGGATGTTAAGTAGATCATTTTTATACAAGACAAAAAGGGAACATAAATAAAACTGCATTCAGCTTTTATCTTCAAAATAAATAAATATATCTGCCATAATTTTCCGATTTAAAAAACATATCTTTAAATGGATTTAGATTATGAAGTGTTATATAAAAAGTTTTTGTAAATTGTTTAGTGTTTTTCTAGCTGTAATCGGGTGTTTGTCTTCCCAACCATTATTCTCTGAAGCTTTAAAAACTGAAATGTTTTCTGTCGAAAAACCAGTTTTGCCAAAAATTTCCAATCTTCAACTCCCAACACTAAACTCTGAAGTCTGTTCAAATCAAGACGGAAAAATACTACAGAGTTATAAAAAGAAGTTTGAAAAAAAATATGGCCGTAATTTTTTAAAAAAACAGTGCAATTACAATTTTCTTTCTCTGGTTTGTAAAAAAGATTTGCAATGTGCTACTAGCATGCAAAAAAAAGCAGTTCAATTCCTAAAAATGATCTTTGAAGAACTCTCTAAAGCCAATTATAGCAAAGAAGACTTTCGTCATTATATGAACTGGTCTTTGAATATTTCTAGTTCATTATTTTTTGAAAAATATCTTTTTGCAGAGGAAGAGTTAAATGATTTATTTTACAAGCTCAATGATATTTCTGTCAGATCTCTCACTCCTAGATCAGCAGAAGAAAAAGGAAGGCATGAGGCATTTGCCTTAAAAAGCAAAAATGGGAAAGTTGCAGCTTTGATAAAAGTTGTAAAAGGTCCTAGGAATGCTTGGGCTAAAGTAGCACCTATCATGGAGCAAAACGGTTCTGCAGGTCTTTATGAAAAGGTGGGTTATGATATTGATGTAATCTTAGGTTTGAAAATGACCCCGGCCACGTTGCTTGGGAAAATGCAATTAGAAAATGGTGAGACTGAAGATGTGGTCATCCAAAACTTTATTTCTAACTCCATTGATTTAGGTAATCTTTTGTATCGAGAAGATGGTGCTGAACTTATTATGAGCATTCCTACAGCTCCAGCTCAGATGATGGCCTTAAGTGGTATGATTAAAGGTCGTTTAGGTGGACACTTGGGTAATTATCTGTTTCATTTAAAAGATGGAGTAATAGATACAGTTTATGATATTGATTTAGAAGAACTTTTACCTCCTTGCAATCGACTTGAAAAAGGAATGACTCTATACCCTTTAAAAGAAGATAGAAATCAAGCCGATCGAATCAATGTATCTGATCTTAGCTCAGATTTACAGGAAATGGCTTATAAATCTGCTCCCTTATGTAGAATGTGTATTTTAGGATTACCACAGAATGGAAAGCCTTTTGAAAGGGCATGTTTGAAAATTATTGTGCATGATTTGCTTCCCTGTTTGCTAGATGAGTATCATGAATATTTAAATGATGAAAAAGAAATTAGAAGAGAGTGCTTGCAAGCTCAAAAGGAACGTCTTTTAAAAATTCAGGAAATTTGCAAACAGCAATTAGAACTTCCTGAAATTTCGCTAACTCCAAGAGACCTTTATTTTTATCTTTTTGGAGGAAAACATCTTTATAAATTAGCCCGTGAAAGAGGATATCCTCCAATTATTATTTTCAATCAAGTCATTGGAGATCCTCTTCAACATAGTATGATTGATTTTTCACGTCCTGAAAAAATGCCTTTTTGTAAATTTTTGAATGAGAGAGATACTTCAGAGCAGAAAAAAGCTCATAGTGATTTTATATTTGATAATCTGCTTATCTTAGAAAATCAAGAATCTCTAGCAGGTCAAGGCAATCAATAAAAAGTCGAAATTTAGAAAAAAATGAGGCAACAAACTGTTGCCTCATTTTCAACAGCTTACTGGCAAATATTAATAATAGTGATCTGAGTTCATAGGATTTAAGGGGAGTGTAGGGATAAATTCAGAACTTTTGATTGGCATGGGGTTATAGTAATGTCTTCTCATCCCCCCTATAACATGCTTATAATAACACTTAAGCTATTCTTTTAATATATTTAAGGATTAACGAGGTCTTTAGAAGGTTGAAAATAGTGCATAAGTTGCTTTGTATATAAAACAGCATTTAATGCAAAAAGACTTAAGAAAAGAAGGATTAGTGGACTTGATAAAGATATTGAGAGCTTATATCCAAAAATCATTGCACCACAGCTCATAACTTTTGCAGCTATCGACAAAACTTTATCTAAAGTACTAAAAAATTTCTCAAGCGTTGGAAGATTTGCAATATTTGCAATTTTTTGCATTCCAAGCGTTAGAAGAGGCATTGCAAGTCCAACACTACCTAATAAAATATAGCTCCTGAGTCCAAGATCTAGATCTAGATCTGATACTTCATTCATTAGAAGGATTGAGACAGCAGGTTGCTGTAAGATTTTTCCAACTACCTTACCGATAGAAGATTCTGAGTCTGTTTCAATGAAGTTTCCAACTGTTGAAGACAATCCTGCTGTAGCCATCAAGTACATAATTGGCTTATCTAGATATATTGGTCCCATAATTTTACCATTAGTTAATTAACTATGTGTTAATTATATATTAATTAAAATAAATAGACAAGAATCTGATTTTTTAATAATAATTACTTGATATTTATATAATAATATAGTTGCGTTTTTAATTTAAAATGATGTTTTTTATAAAATAAATTACGGCAAGTAGCTATAAGTTTAAATAACTTGAATCAGTTCTTTATAGCCCTTTGCTACAAATTAACAGTGGAGAGACGCTTTCAGAACTTTTGATTGGGATAATTTCGCTAAAAAGGCTATAACTTTTTCTAAAATTTATATCAGTAGAAGAGCCTATGGATAGAGGAGAAGTAATACTTTACACAACAGCAGATGGTCAGACCTCCATCTAATATATTTCTGAGATGCCATTCATTATTTTAAGAGCAAAAAACTCAAATAAGATAGGTATGTTGCGGACATCTGCTATAGAGCTCGGAATCAAGTTTGTGGATTTTACTGATACAATTACAATTGGTACTTATCAAGAGCAGCTAGAGCGAACAAAAGTCACTCAGAAAGCTGATCTAATTTACTATGGAATCGTATTATTTGGTGATTGGGAAAAAGTACCAGAATTGACTAAAAAGTTTTCTCTCTGGAAGTAAGGCCTGAATATCATGAATATTTCAATAGATGCTTCTCTAGTCAGTCGTTTGATTGCCTCTCAATTTCCTAACTGGAAACATCTTCCTATTGAACCTGTAGCGATGAGTGGGTGGGATAATCGAACCTTCCATTTAGGTAAAAAAATGTTGGTTCGCCTTCCAAGCAAAGCAGATTATGAACTGCAAGTGGAAAAGGAGCATGAGTGGTTACCAAAACTCGCTCTAGCGCTTCCAGTTTCAATTCCTATTCCTTTGGCAATGGGCAGGCCAGAGTATGGGTATCCTTGGAAATGGTCGATTTATCAATGGCTTGAAGGTGAGACTGTAGCTACTGATTTGCCGAGTGATTTAGTTGCATTTGCCCTTGATCTTGCCAGTTTTCTGAAAGCTTTACATAAAATCGATACTGAGGGAGGGCCCTCGCCAGGATTACACAGTTTTTATCGAGGTGGACCGTTATCAATTTACGATTCGGATACACGTAAAGCAATTCTTTCCTTAAAAAGGAAAATTGATGCAAAGACAGCAACGGATATTTGGGAAAAAGCTTTATCAACTTCTTGGAAGGATCATCCTGTGTGGGTTCACGGAGACATCAGCGCCGGCAACCTTTTAGTTAAAGCTAATAAACTTTGTGCTGTGATTGATTTTGGGCAACTAGCAGTAGGTGATCCAGCATGTGATCTTGCTATCAACTGGACGTTATTTTATGGGAAAAGTAGGAATGCCTTTCAAAAGGCATTTTCTTTTGATGAAGATACTTGGGTACGGGCTCAGGGGTGGGTTTTATGGAAAGCGTTAATTGTAGCAGTTGGTGGTACCAATCCAAGTAATTTCGAGTCGAAGCAGTGTTGGCGTATTCTTGAAGAAGTAATAGAAGATCACCGTAAGTCTAATTGATACTCTCTCAATTTAATTTAATAATCCTGACTTGATCCATTTTTTCAGATTGATACTTGATTTTGCAAAAGCATCTGCAGGACTTTTATTAAAGGGGGCAGGCCAAGGACGAAGGTTAGGGTAGCGTTACAGCTGGGATTTTTAGTTACATGTCACTAAAAACAAAAGGCTTTAGCCGTAAAACTAAAGCCTTAAAATTAGTTGGAGGTGGAGAGACGCATTCAGAACTTTTGATTGGTCTAAAATGGATCAAAATTTTAATGTAATTAACTGTTATTTAGTCAGTTAAGCTTTTGTTGTTGACGTTGAGAATTGGATAGAATATACTGCAGTTGTTGATTAATTGATGTAAATACTATCCAATATGAAAAGAAAATCAAAAGCTATTCGAGATAAAGCTATTGAAATATTTAAGCTTCATGGAGGTATTCTCAGATCTTCAAAGGCTATTAAGGAAGGAATACATCCTCGTATTCTTTATGAATTACGTAATCAGGGTATTATTGAAGAGCTTCAAAGGGGATTATATGCTTTAACCGATTTACCTGACATTGAAGATCCTGATTTAGTTGCAATTTCAAAAATGATACCTGATGGAGTTATTTGTTTAATATCGGCTCTTTATTTTCATCGTTTGACAGTACAAATTCCAAGATGGATAGATATTGCAGTTAAGAGAAAATATGTTCCTCCTAAAGTCAAACATCCTCCAATCCAAATTCATTGGTTTTCAGATAAATTTTATAAATCAGGCATAGAAAAATATAATTTTGGGGGAGCTGAAATAAAAATATATTCTCGAGAAAAATCGATTATTGATTGCTTCAGATTGAGAAAAAAAATAGGGATTGATGTTGCTGTAGAAGCTTTGAAGAATTATTTAAAACAGGATAATCTTAATATTCATCTTTTGTTGGATTTTGCAAAGGAATCGAGAGTAATTAAATTATTAGAACCATATCTACAGGCTTTAATTTATGATCAATCATAACATAAAAAACATTTCAGTTTCAGTAAAAGCCCGTCTATTAAACCTTGCTCGCAATTCAAAAAGACCTTTTCAGGAATTATTGCAATATTATGGAATGGAGCGTTTTCTTTTTAGACTATCAGAATCTAATCATAGAGATGTATTTATTTTAAAAGGAGCTCTTCTTTTAAAAGTTTGGAGAATTTCTGATTCTCGAGCAACGATGGATATTGATACTTTAGCAAGAACATCAAATTCTTTGGAAAATCTTAATAAAATAACAAAAGAGATATGCGAGCATGTTCCATCTATTGATGATGGTGTTGAATTTCTTTCGTCTTCCGTTAGAGTAGAAAAAATGCAATTGCAGAAAGAGTATGAAGGTATTCGAATTCGTTTTGAAGGCTGTCTTGGTTCTGCAAAAATTCCAATGCAAATTGATGTTGGGTTTGGGGATGTTATTACTCCTGCGGTTGAAGAATACCAATATCCAAATCTTCTAGATTTTCCAGGACCAAAACTTAAAATGTATCCTCAAGAAACACTTATTGCAGAGAAAATTTTAACAATGGTTGAAAAAGGAGAAACAAATAGTAGAATAAAGGATTTTTATGACGTTTGGCTTCTAATTCGACACAATACATTTTCTCATGAGATATTGAAATTAGCTTTGGATAGAACTTTTAAATCTCGTAATATGCAATATAATTTCAAAACAGTTCGATCTTCGATTGAAATATATTTAAAAAGCGTTCAGGCAAATTTATTATGGGAAAGATTTAAACTAAAGAAAATACCTCAGATATATCAGCATATTTCATTTGAAATTTTAACAAATGAAATAATCAATCTTTTAGAGAAGATAGAAGAAAATATTTTACTCAAATTATAATATTGAGAATTAAAATAATAAGCCTTAAATAATCTGAAGTCTTAAATTAAAATCAGAAAGATCATAAAAAAATGAATTTTTATGAATATAGGGGTTCATTCTTTGCCTTTCATTTAGCTCTTTTTCCCAATTTTCCTTATTGTTTAAGGCGTCAGAAGCGGCATCAACAACTATTGCAGATCCAGATAAAATAAGTGCAGTGCTGGTTCCAGCGCTAAATGGAGCGGCCAAGACACCTACAAGAATTTGACCTATACCAAACCAATATTTCAATTTAACTCCACTAGGCTGTTCTAGTTTGCATAAGTGAGCCATATTCTTTAAGCTAATCGGTTTTACGGATACAGATCGAGTTTTATAATATATTTGTAAAGCAAAATTCATCATAGGATCTAAAAGCTCCTCATTTGATAGGCTATGAATAAACTTATCAATGAGCAAAGATCCTTTTTCAAGATCTCCCTTAGAAAGATAAACCGCAGCTCTCATGCCTGTTATTTTGCTTTTCTGTTCAGGTTCGAAAGTTTCCCATTCGTCCAATGTTTGCAAACTTTCTAAAAACCTCTCTTCTTGAAAGTAATGAATAAAAGACTCTGCATATCGACTACTTAAAGGAGATGCAAAAATAAATAAGGGAAACGGTAAAAATATAAACAATCTCAGAAAATGCATGAAGTTCCTCCAAACATTTTTATAAAAAGACATCCTGCAAGTATTGATCCCCAAAGGAGCACTATTCCTTTACGCATTTTTTTTTTGTCATTCATTTGCCAAGCTGTTTTTAGCATTAATATGCTGGGAGGTAATGCAAAAAAAGAAAATAGTAAAAGTCCTAAACGGACTATAGAAAAAACAATGTATCCTAGTTCCATAAAACCCCCATTTTGAGGAAGAAAAATATATATAAATAAAAATTATATTGTCAAGTAGCTACGAATGACTTTTGGAAGTTAATATTTACTTTTTATGGAATGACTAAGATTCCCTATAAAATAGCATCTAGGACTAGAAATCAAATGTACACTTTTGGGATCTAATTTTGAGCCAACCGATATTTCTAATTTTACAGTATCAAGTAAATCACATTCTATCTCTATTTCATCATTCAATTGCACCTGAGTCAATGAATCTTTTAATATAAGAAGATCGTAATCAAAAGAAACTGTTTTATTTGTTGTTATTAGTTTTACAATAGCAATTTTCTGGCTAGTAATGTTTTTTAATAGTATTTTCCATTTTATTTCGAATGTTCCTTCCAATTTAAGAGTTATGTAGGGATCTCTTAAAAACGGTACTGAAAAAAAAGTTCCATCTCCTGTTATATTTTTTGGGGATTCGAATTCAGTATAATTCCATTCCCTGGTCGAATGAAAATAATTTGATGTATTTGAATAGTGGTTATTGATTGTATCAGCTTGCTGAATAGAGTTATTGTTGCTGTTATTCATAGAAATAGGATTACCATGTTTAGTCTTAGACTGCACTTTCTGAACAGGAGAATTCTCTTTTTTTGAGGAAAACGTGAATTTAAACTTATCAAAGATTTTAGGTGACATTTTTTCTATTGGATAATTTAACAAAAAAGCCTATCAGATTTGATAGGCCTTTTGACTATATTTGTCAATGAAGGTGGAGAGAATCGAACTCTATGATTTTTTCTAAACTGGATCAAACTTCGATAAATAACATTAATAATATCAATAAGTTAAGTGATGTTCAAATGTTCTATCTTATTTTGGTTTTAGCCGCTTTTTTGCAGTCTAGTGCGTAAGTAGTGCGTAAATGAATTTAACAAAGCAGATTTTGAAATTGTAAATTTAAGATATTTCTCTTTAAAAATAAAAGACTTCGCTTGGATTTTGCGAAGTCTAGAATGAATGGAGGTGGAGAGAATCGAACTCTCGTCCTTAGCAAACTCAATATTAATGACTACATGCTTATCTCCTTTGTTAATAATCTACTCTGATGAAAGGAGCAACACTACAAGTAGATTTAATCCTCGTTGTCTTGGGTATCTTTTCAGAGGATCAGAGAAAAGGACCCAAACCCAGAAATATGACGGTAGATTCTAAAACTCTGGATCTGATTTTAGGCTACCGGGCGCTTAAAACTGTTAGGTCTTAAGCAGCAGCTGCAAAAGTTTCTACTCCAGCAGAGAAGTCAACTTTTACGATTTTGCTTTCTTTAGCAATTATAGTGTAATCGGCTTTTTAAGAGGCCAACCGATCAACCTCTGCATGCCACTAATACGAAATTTCCAAGTCGAAACCTGTTCACCCCCGTTAGTGATTATAACATAATTTTGAATTAAATCATAGTAGCAGTTGAGCTGGATTTTAATAAAGATAAACTCTAAAGTATTAATACTTATGCTATTAATTAAAATATATCTTACTTAGAAGGGGTTATTCTAAATGTTTCATTATCAACAAGATGAGTCATTTTCTGATCGAGAGGACAGAATAGAGATTTTTTGGAGAGAGAACGAAATCTTTAAAAAGTCCATTGAAATGAGAGCAAAAGGGGAATTATTTTCATTTTATGACGGTCCTCCATTTGCAACGGGACTGCCACACTATGGACATCTTTTGGCTGGAACAATTAAGGATATTATTCCGAGATATAAGACAATGAAAGGGTATTATGTCCCAAGAAGATTTGGCTGGGACTGTCATGGTCTTCCAGTTGAGAATGAAATTGAAAAAGCTAAAGAATTATCTGGAGCGGCATCAATAGAAAAATTTGGGATAGCCAATTTTAATGAAGAGTGTAGAAAAATTGTTTTAAGATATACATCTGAGTGGCAAGAGACAGTAGAGCGAATGGGCAGATGGGTTGATTTTGAAAATACCTATAAAACAATGGATCTTACGTTCATGGAGTCTGTCTGGTGGGTTTTTAAACAGTTATTTGACAAAGGTCTAGTTTATGAAGGGTTCAAGGTGATGCCTTTTTCAGCAAAACTTGGAACACCACTTTCAAATTTTGAAGCAAATTTAAACTATCGTGATGTAAATGATCCATCCGTAACTGCTATTTTTCAGTCAGAAGATGATGAAAAAACAGCTTTTTTGGCATGGACAACAACTCCTTGGACTCTTCCATCAAATTTAGCTTTAGCTGTAGGTCCGGATATCATTTATGTGAAAGTTTATTCTAAGAAGCATGATATGAATTTCATCCTGGCGAAAGATCGTTTATCTTCGCATTTTAAAGAAGATGACAGTTTTGAGATTTTGAAAGAATTTAGAGGTAGTGAACTAGAAGGCGAGAGATATAAGCCCTTATTTAGGTATTTTGATGATCAAGCAGATGCTTTCAAAATTATTTGTGATGACTTTGTAACAACAGAGGATGGTACTGGTATTGTACATTCTGCTCCAGCATTTGGTGAGGTTGACTTTTTTGCTTGTAAAAAGGCTGGGATTGAACTTGTTTGCCCTGTTGATAACAATGGAAAATTTACTAAGGAAGTACCTGATTATGAAGGCATGCTAGTTAAAGATGCTGATAAATTAATTATTAAAGACCTTAAAGCAGCTGGAAAAATATTTTCACACTCTCAGATTAGGCACCGCTATCCGTTTTGTTGGAGATCTGACACTCCATTAATTTATAAGGCTGTGAGTACCTGGTTTGTATCTGTAGAAAAGATAAAAGATGAGTTATTAAAGGCAAACGAAGAAATTAATTGGGTTCCATCTCATATTAAATATGGAAGGTTTGGGAAATGGCTTGAAAATGCCAGAGACTGGGCAATCAGCCGAAATCGTTATTGGGGTACTCCTATACCAATTTTTATAAGTGATGATGGAGACATTAAAGTAATCGGATCAGTAAAAGAACTTGAAGAAAAAACAAAACAAAAGATTACTGACTTGCATCGCCATTTTATTGATGATTTAACATTTGAAGAGAATGGTAAAAAATACCATAGAGTCAAGGAAGTTTTTGATTGTTGGTTTGAGTCTGGATCAATGCCGTATGCGCAGAATCACTACCCATTTGATTCAAAAGAACAAACAGAAAAGTCATTTCCAGCAGATTTTATTGCTGAAGGATTGGATCAGACAAGGGGCTGGTTTTATACATTGAATGTTTTATCTGTAGCTTTGTTTAATAAACCAGCTTTTAAGAACGTGATTGTTAATGGAATTATCTTAGCCGAAGATGGGACAAAGATGTCTAAGAGGCTCAAAAACTACCCAGATCCTAAAGACGTTATAAATAATTTTGGTGCAGATGCCATTAGAATGTATATGCTAAACAGTCCAGCAGTTAAAGCAGATGATTTGCGATTTTCAGAAAAGGGGGTAGAGCTTGTCTTGAGACAGATTTTAATTCCTTTTTGGAACTCTTTTGTGTTTTTGTCAACTTACGCAAAAATATATAACTGGGCTCCTAGTAAAAACAGTAATCAGCCAGCTGGACTTATAGATAAATGGATACTATCTAAGCTTCAGGGGCTAATTAATAAAGTTGAAACAGCTCTTGATAATTATGAGCTTAATTCAGCCGTTAGTCCTTTCATTGAATTTATAGATGATTTGACAAACTGGTTTATAAGAAGATCTAGGCAAAGATTTTGGGCCGATGAAGACAGCCAAGATAGGAGAGATGCATTTCAAACACTTTATCTAGTGCTTTTAAAACTTAGTAAAATAGCAGCGCCATTTATTCCATTTTTAAGTGAGGCAATCTATCAAGAGCTTAAAACACCTGAAATGAAAGAATCTGTACACCTATGTGATTTTCCAAAGTACAAAGAGGATCTCAGGGATATTTCTTTAGAAGAACAAATGAGCTACATTCAACGGGCTGTTAGTTTAGGCCATTCTCTTCGAAAAGAGCAGAAGTTAAAAGTAAGACAACCTCTATCGCTAGCACAAGTTGCAACTTCGAATAAGAAAATATTAGAAGCTTTAAAAGAGCAAAAAAATCTGATATTGGAGGAGTTAAACGTTAAAAATTTAGAAGTTCACTCGGATGAATCTAAATTTGTAGAAAGAATAGCAAAGCCAAACTTTAGAGTACTTGGAAAGAAAATTGGAAAGCTTATGCCAGAAGCTCAAAAAGAAATTCAAAAGTTTGAAACTAAGCAGCTAGATGCCATTGAGCTTGGAAATCCGGTTGAGGTAGTTATTAATGGAAATAAAATTCTTCTGACAAAAGAAGATGTTTTTATTGAAAGGAAAATATCCGAAGGAACAGTAGCGTCCAGTGATCAAGAAATAGCTATTATAATTGACACTAAAATAACAGAAGACCTTTTACTGGAAGGGTATGCTAGGGAGCTTGTAAATAAAATTAATACAATGAGACGTGAACTCGGACTTCATGTATCAGACAGAATTAATGTTGTAATTGATGCACCTGAAGTTATTGAAAAAAGTTTTGAGCTTTTTAAAAATTATATTATTGGTGAAATCCTTGCTCTTGATGTTAAATTCGAGAAAACTACTGGAACGACATGGGATCTAAATTCAATTGAAACTGTGATAAAAATAGAAAAAGCTAATTAATATAATTTTCTTTTTCTATATAAGGTTATAATTGCAATTATTATTATAACAAAAACAGACCAAGTAAATATTTTTGGGAAAGATAAAAGCGGGAAATGAGGTTGCTCTGGCCTTCCCCAACGATTAGGGGGCCAAAAAATAACATCAGAACTTCCTTTAAGATTTTCTTGAGGAACAAAGCCAAAGTCCCTTGAATCGGAGCTATTTGCATGATTATCCCCAAGAGCCAAGTAACCATTTGCAGGAATTGTCAACCCGTACTCTTGAATCATTTGAACATCTAACTCGTTGTTATCTAATAAAGGTGGTCCTAGGTCAATAAATGGTTCATATGAAAGAGAGTTTTTTTCAATTTCAATTTCTTTTTCAATAAACTTCTCTAAAACAATATCTCCTTTTTTATAGATTGGTTTGCCCAGCAAATAGAGTTCGCCATCGCGAAAATAAGTATATCGAGAGGGAGATAAGTATTGATTTTTAGATCTAGGTGAAAAGAGCTGGTTCCATTGGACTCCCAAGTTATAAAGCATTTGAATATTTTCACTTGAATGTACGTAAAGAGGATGGTCTTTTGGCATTTTTTTTAGAAATCCACCAAAAGGTAAAATATTGAAAATGTTTTTAAGGATGTTTGGAGCTTTCAGCATCATGCTATCTAGCTGAACTTTATATAAAACGCCATCATCGAATTCATATATTCCATCTTGCACGTTGGGAAGTGAAACTGAATACAAGGAAGGATATGATCCATAACGGTAGGCTTTACCATTTTGAACAACAAATCTTGAAGTAGTCATACTTTCCATAAGTAATTTAAGATGATCCTCAGTAAGTGGTATAACTGACCTACTATAACTTAATCCTGGCCTTAACCTTGAATACTGATCTTTAATAAGTTGAAGTGGTTTAATTTGCGGATGATGTGTAATTTCTAAATAAAGAGGAGCTTGATTTTCATCTGTAATATTTAAAAAGTCTTCGACCTGGTCACTTGTTAAAATTCTGGTAGTTCCATAATTTTTAAATCCCCAGAGGTTTGAGTATTTTTGAATATTTTTCTCTGTTAACATCTCAGAGCTTAATCCGCCATATGGTGTTGCTGATAATTTAGCAACCGGCTCATTCATTTGATATATATATATAGGGGAAAAGATGCCATTTGAAGTTATTTCATTTGCAACTACTTTTCCATCAAGATTTATAAACGGAATATGTTCTATTTTTTCAAACAAATCATTATCGTATTCTTCAATTTTATTTCCTTCAGAGTCAATCCCATATATTTTTCCTCCATAAAAATAAATGGTATCACCAGGTTTTGCTATTAACCGTTTAATATATTGTTTTTTCCCAGGAAAAATAAAAAAATACATAGTATTTACATCTGGGATGTCCATTCCTCCGCCATTAAAAATTATGATATTCCCTCTTTTTAAGAGCTTTTCATTAAAATAAAAATGTTTGTTAGCTAGGGGAACATTAAGGTTGAAATTATTTTTTGTGACAGTGACATAGTCTTTCTCTTTAAAAGTGGGGCGCATAGAACCAGATGGTATATTATAAAATTCAAACCACATCTGTCTAATTACTATCGCTACTGCTAAAGCTATTAAAATGCCAAAGGTATATTCGATAAACTTTTGAAAAGAACTTTGCTTAAGGTGTTTATCTGCTAATTCCATCAATTTATGAACACGGGTGTTACATAATTCTTTTTGCTTTTCATTTATCGCTGATCCGATACTTAAAAAAGTATCTTCAAATTCCTTTTGTGTTTGTAAGTTTATGCCTTTTCTTTTTCTTTTGTATAAACTTGCGATCTTTCTTAATACTTTTTTTGAGTGTCTGATTGAGAATTCTTTCATGGATAGTAGCAAATAAAAAAACAATACTAGAGAATCCAGTTAAATATTTTCAATGTGGAAATTTTGTTCATAACTTACTTGCTTGTGTTTCAGTGACATAGGAGAAATGCTATTTCATAAGTTGTTGAAAATTAATGACTTATGGATCTAGCTGAGTGTTTTTAAGAATAGATAAAGATAATATAAATAACATGTCTATAACTATTTAAAAAGTAAGGGTATTTTCCATTCTAAAACTGTTTTCGAGTTATTTGGTTTAATATACCAAATATAATAAGTATTATCTTGTAATGAGCTTTTTAAAGTTTCTGAGTCAATAAAGATCTCTATTTTTTCATTTTGAATGTTTTTTTTCTGATACGCAAGTTTCTGGAATTGTTTAGTCTCATCAAGATAATTAAGAGCAAATACTTCTAACTCTTTGTAATACTTAGGGCATTTAAGATAAAAAGATAAGCCCTCTTCTGATAATTTAGGGTCTAAAAAAAATTCAAGAGGCCTATAAAGAATATCTTTTTTAGGAGAAATAAGATTATGTCCAGCATCGATAACTTTTAAAGAAATAGAAAGATGATCTCCGATTAATTCTATCCAAAAAGGAAAAAAGAATTTTTTCTCTTTATCAAAGTATAGTTGAAGTCGTTTGCCTGCAAGCTCACTAGAGTCATTTGGCCATATGCTTAAGAAAACATCATATGAAGGTGATTTAATTTTTTTCCCATGCACAATCATTGGAGGAATCCAAATAGCTCTTCTATCTATTTCATCTGATAGAGGAGGCGGGCCTACTTTTTTGAGCTTATCCTTTGGTGTTTTTTCAAGTTGAGATTCAAGCATTTGAACCAAAAAATTATCTTGTTTAGAGCTTTCTAGCCAGGCCATTCTTGTAAATGAGAATGTCTCAACAATTTCATTTTGAGTTAGATCTATTTCAAATAATATCCAAGATGTACTACCCGGTGCATTATTTAAAATCCACTTTTGCCAATCTAAGGAAGGAACTACAGAAATAGGTGCTGATATTTCTTCAATAACTAACTTACTTGGTTTAATATCAACAACTCTGATGATAGTGATCATTTTTTTTTGTTTTAAAACAAAAAAATCTCCTGGTTGAGTATTGACTAAGCGATCTTTTAAAGTATTGGAATAACATATTTGAGTAACAGCAAGAAGGAAGAATAAGAATACTTTTTTCATATTGGATAAGCATTAATAAAATGATAATCATAGCAACATGAATTGAAATTTCGCACTACAAAACTATTTTCTAGCATTGTAAGTTGTATTTTAGATTCAAATAAAATATAGATCATACAATTTTGTAAAACATTCTTTTTAAAAAATTTTTAGCATGAAAAAAAAACCAAAACACTTGATATTTAGAGCATTTTTATTGACTTTGGGAGTTTTCATTTTGCTGATGCTGCTAGTCTCAGCTACAAAAAATGAGGAAAGGATTTGTTTTTTGACGAAGAAAATTACAGAGCTAGAGGATATTAAAAGGGGCTTTATTGCGAAAGCTCTTAGGCATGAAAACCAAGCTCAAAGGCTCCAGTTTATTGATGGGGAAGAGCTAGAGGCTAAAAAACATGCTAAGCTAGCTGCTAAGTATCAACTGGCCGCCGAAAAAGTCCAACAAGAAATCGAGCAACTTCAAAGAGAAAAGTGTATTTTGTGTGAGGAAAAAAATGATTTATAAATCTTCTTTGGCCTTGTTTACTGATCTATATCAATTAACTATGGCATATGGCTACTGGAAGACAAACATGCTAAATAAAAGAGCTGTTTTTCATTTAAACTTTAGAAAAATGCCCTTTAAAGGGTCATATGCAATTATGGCTGGGGTTCAAACAGCTATTGAGTTTATACAAAATTTTAGTTTTGATTTAACAGATGTTGAATATTTAGCTACATTAAAGACAAGTGATAATGAACGTCTATTTGAAGATAAATTTTTAGAATACCTTTTAAATTTTAAGTTTAGCGGTAATCTTTATGCGGTTGAAGAAGGTAATTTAATTTTTCCGTATGTTCCTATGTTGAGGGTGGAGGCTCCAATTCTCCAAGCTCAGCTACTTGAAAGCCCGATGCTAAATATAATAAATTATCAAACATTAATTGCTACAAAGGCAGCTAGAGTATGTCATGCAGCTCAAGATGATACTGTTGTTGAGTTCGGAATGCGAAGAGCTCAAGGGATCGACGGAGCTATTTCTGCATCTAGAGCTGCGTATATTGGAGGTTGCCACTCAACATCGCATGTTCTGGCTGGAAAATTATTTGATATACCAGTGAAGGGCACTCATGCACATAGTTGGGTAATGGCCTTTGAAGAGGAAATGACAGCTTTTAGTGAATATGCAAATGTGATGCCTCAAAATTGTGTTTTGTTGATTGACACCTATGACACTGTAGAAGGGGTCAAAAAAGCAATTCAAGTAGCTAAAAATATAAAGAGGAAAAATTTTAATCTTTTAGCAGTAAGGCTAGATTCTGGTGATTTAAACTTTTTAAGTATTGAAATTAGAAAGATCTTAGATTCTCACGGATTTGAAAAGACTAAGATCATGGCAAGTAATGAGTTGGACGAGTATCTAATCAGAGATTTAAAGCAACAAGGGACAAAAGTAACAATTTGGGGAGTTGGAACAAAGCTAATTACTGGAAACGATCAGCCTGCTTTAGACGGTGTTTATAAGCTCTCAGCTATAACAGATGATCATGGCAAATGGAAATATAAGCTAAAACTATCTGAGCAGACAGCGAAATCAACTAATCCTGGAATTTTGCAAGTTAGGAGGTTTCATAAAAACAATAAATATCTTTTTGATGTAATATATGATGAAAATTTTAAAATCTCTCAAAATTTTGAAGCTGTCCACGTGCGAGACTTTTCAAAGGTAAGAAAAAAAATTGAAGGTGCTGAGCATAAAGATTTATTAATTCCTATTATTCAAGATGGTAAGCTTATTTATAAATTTCCAAAATTAAAAGAAATAAGGGAAAGGTCAATTAACGAAGTTAAAATGCTATTCCCATCAATGCAAAGATTTTTGAATCCGGAACCATATTTTGTTGGACTTGAAAAAAAATTGCATGATTTTAAAATCAACTTAATGAACAAAATGCGGAAGATATGAAAGCTCTTTTAATTATTGATATGCAAAATGATTTTATGCCTGGAGGTGCTCTTGAAGTCAGCCGCGCTGATGAAATTGTTCCTACAATCAATCGATTAATGGACTTATTTGACAATATATATGCAACAAAAGATTGGCATCCCAAAAATCATATAAGTTTTGCTTCTATGCATAATAAAAATGTAAATGAAGAGATTATAGTAAATGACATTGCTCAAAGACTTTGGCCAGATCATTGTATTCAGAATACAGAAGGTGCAAAAATAGTTTCTGGTATAAATATCAATAAGATAGACAAAATTTTTTATAAGGGATCTGATGAGGGCGTAGATAGTTATAGTGCATTTTTTGATAATAACCATGAAAGATCAACGGGGCTAGATTCGTTTTTGAAAGAAAGGGACATAAATGATGTTTATTTAGTTGGGGTTGCAACAGATTATTGCGTAAAATTTTCAGCATTGGATGCTCTTAGATTAGGTTTTAATGTATATGTAATCAAAGATGCATGTATGCCTGTAGATGCAAATAAAGAAAATCAAGTTTTACTGGAATTGGAAAAAAAAGGAGTTCAAATAATCCTATCAAAAGAGATTTTTTAATTTTTTTTACTAAAAAAAATCCAAAACGATTATTGTCCAAATTAATAGAGGATACTCTAATATGGGACTTTTTAGTTTTCTTCCGCTTGCACAAGCAGATTCACCGTGTGGACCTGGTAAAATCATTAAACCTCCTGAGGTTCTAAAGTTAGAGGCGTTTGATTTTTCGGACTATCATATAGCAACACTAATAATATTTGTCCTGGCTATTTTCCACACTCTGTCTGCTAATAGAATTACTGCATATGCACACAAACTTGATAGGAATCATAAAGCAAGACTAAAAAAGCTTGGAAAAGACCCAAAAGAAGAGGTCAGCTTTTTGGCTGAGATTACTGTTTTCTTAGGAGAGGTCGAGGTTATATTTGCTCTTTGGATTATTCCGCTTTTTCTGTTGACTGTTGGGTTTTATGACTGGAATACAGCACTAGAATATCTCGACTCAAGAGATTTTACAGAGCCTTTATTTGTTGTTGTGATTATGAGCCTGGCTGGAACAAAACCGATAGTTGAAATGTCTGAAAGGTTTATAAGTTTCTTATCAAAGCTAGTGGGTGGTACCATCTCTTCATGGTGGTTGATTATTTTAACTATTGGGCCACTTCTAGGGTCATTAGTCACAGAAGCTGGTGCTATGACAATTGCAGCTACTTTGCTCTCTCGTAAATTTTATGAATACAAACCCTCTTTAAGGTTGGCGTATGCAACTTTAGGGCTTTTATTTGTGAATGTTTCGGTAGGGGGAGTTTTGACAAATTTTGCAGCACCACCAGTGCTTGTGATTGCTAGGTGTTGGGAATGGAGTTCATTTTTTATGTTAACTCAGTTTGGCTGGAAGGTAGTAATAGGAATGTTATTTGCTAATTTATCCTATTGGTTTATGTTTCGCTCTGAACTTAAATCTATGGAGAAAGAAAAGAAAGCTGTAAACAAAATGACCTTACCAAAACAAAATTCTCATATTCCCTTTTGGATTACAATGACACACATTTTTTTTATTTTTTGGATTGTCTTAAACTCACATTATGCAGCAGTTTTTATAGGCAGCTTTTTGATATATCTGGGATTTCACAAAGCAACTAAGCCCCATCAGTATGCTAATGGAATAAAAAGGCCACTACTTGTAGGACTTTTCTTGGCAGGTCTGATAATTCATGGGGGGCTTCAAGGATGGTGGATTGTTCCTTTAATGGAAAAACTAGGCCATACAGCAGTAATGGTAGTCGGTGTTATTTTAACGGCGTTCAATGATAATGCAGCAATTTCTTACTTAACATCTTTAATTCCTAACTGGGGTGCAGATTTTAAATACGCAATCATCAGTGGAGTTATTACGGGAGGTGGTCTTACTGTTATTGCAAATGCTCCAAATCCAGCTGGATTTGTTATTTTAAATAAACACTTCAGTGGAGGAATTTCAGCTGTTCGATTATTCTTGGCTGCAACGTTCCCGACTATTTTATTTTTTATTATGTTTTACTTACCCTTTCTTTTTGGCTATAGGGGATAGTATTAAATCAATAGAGGTCTTTTAGGAAATTTAAAGCACTTAAAAAAGATGCAAAGTCGTTTTCTTCAATGTTTTCAAATGCCGCTTTTAAATCTCTAAGGGCGTTTAATTTTTCAATATCTATAGGTGATGAACTTGTAGCTACAAGGTCAAAAAGCTCATGCATTTTCAGCTTTACCTTATCAGTGCTTTTTTCTAACAAAAGCTCATTTATTAGATTGATAATTTTCTGATCGTCAACGTTCATTTTGAATATAGCTCTTTTTATTAAAATACAAAGAGCTATGATTTAAGAAAAGGTGATTTGAGCTTTTTCAAATCAGGCATCTTGATTGACTTTGATATTTTGTTAATCGAAATCATTATCATTAAGTAAAGTGCCTTATAAAAAAAGAAGGGCACTGAGTAAATACTATGAAAAACAAGCATTACTTTTCTTGCTAGTCTTTTATTTTCAGCAACTGGGTTTACTCTAAGAAAGATAGTTGGCTCAAATCCATAAGGTTTCATATGAGCAAAATAGAAGTTCCTTTTAACATCTGGAATTACTTTGATCATATCAAGGCATGTTGGATGAAAGTTTAACATACTTACAATGTCACTTGGATGTAAAAACGTTTTCCCTCTCATCTTATCAGATAAGTTTCTAGGAAATAGTCCGGCTGGATCATATGCGCTAACTTCAGTAGATGAGGGGAAGTCTTTTGCAAAGTGGTATGTCAAAGAACCACCTAAACTATGTCCCAACACTTTTACCTTTTCATTTGGATACTTAGATTTTGTTTTGGCCATCCAAGCATGTAGTTGTTTTTTCCCGATTTTATATAGAGTTTCTCCTACAGAAAAACCAGGTGTGTAGTCCGTTAAGCTTGCAAAAAAAGAGCCGTCAGCAGTTGGGTTTGGCGGAGTTCCTCTAAAGATTAGGATCGGTGGAAATCCTTTTTTCTTTGGTGTTAAAGCGAAAGCCTCAATAGGACCACCTATCCACTTAGGAGCTAGCATAATCTTTTCTATTTCGTATTTGCAAGTTTTTAAGCGTCCATTTTTTCTAACTGGAATTTCTATAATCTCGCCTTTGTCTGGTTCTACAAATGAATAAAGACAAAGAATCTGTTCAATTAGTGAATCTACTAAAAAATCATTAGAAAAAGTTTTTTTGCTGAAAAATGGCATTCTAAATTCAGGCATCAAACTTGATAAAAAAGAAGTTGAAAATTTGGTGTTAATATTTTTAAGGATATCTTTTAACTCTTCTCGTATTTTTTGAAATAAGACGGGGTCTTTTCTCCAAAAAATTGCTTTTAAATTATCAATAGAAAAAAGCCCACGGTTCAAAGAAACCGGATGTAGAATAAAATTTAAAAAATTTCTTATCGGGTGCTTGTCGATTCCCTTTTTTCCGGCATAAGGATAAAAACCTTCATTCTCGATATGGAAAATAACATCTTCCAAATTTTTAAGAACTTTTCTAGCACAGTTACAGATTAATAAATCAGATCTTGAGACTTCAGCATTAAATAAAGCCTGATCTAAAATAGACTTCCAATGTCTAGAAATTATCGCATGATACTTTGAATCATACTTTTGTAGTAAAAATTCTTTGAATAGGTTTTCTATTTTTTGAATAATATTAGCTTCTTCTGCTTTTTGACCTTTTTTATCGCTGGTAGATTCCAATAAATCGGAAGTGATTCTAGAAGCACTTTTCCTATAAATCAGAGAATCGATAGTTAAATCTTTTATATTAATTGAGGAGTTTCTTGAAAAAATAGAACTCATACTTAAAAACAGTTTTATATATTTACTGCAGTATTTTATGTCGAATTTAATTAAAAAGCTACTTTAATTTTGCTAAAAAAGTTTAAAAAAATCTTAGATTTTTTTTTAGATTCTAGATACATTCCCAACCACCACCTAATGACTTATACAGTGATATCAGGTCGTTAATTAAATTTTTCTTTGAGTCTATGTATATTTTTTGAATTTCAATAAACTCGTTTTCAACTATTAAATACCTTTGGTGGTCTTCTAGGCCTGATTTCAAAAGCTCATAATTTAGCTCGAACACTTTTTTTGTTGAATTAAGCTCCTTTAAATTTTCTTTTAAAATATCGTTTTCATAGAAGAAAGTTACAAGAGCATTTTCAACATCTTCTAATGCTAGAATAATAGCATTCTCATAGGCCAAGAGCGCTTGTTTTTGTTTGTATTTTTTAGCCTTTACCTGAGCTCTAAATTTGCCAAAAGCAAAAATATTCCAATCTATTTTTGGTCCAATATACCAAGTTCTAGAGCTCCATTGAAACCATCTGCTTGCTTGATTTGTCAGGTACGAGAAATTTCCTGTAAGTGAGAATTTTGGAAAAAGATCCGCAACAGCTACTCCAATATCAGCAGTTGCTTTAGCAAAATCTCTTTCAGATTTTCTAATGTCGGGTCTTCTTCTCAATAAATCAGATGGGATGCCGACTGAGACCATTTTATCGACTATTGGCAGTTCATAATCATCTGAAATAGTTAGGGCAAACTTTTCAGGTTGATATCCTAATAAGACAGCAAGTCTATTAAAAACTTGTTTCGCACTTTTTTCTAAGTCAATAAGCTCTTTTTCTTTTCTTGCAAGCTCTGCTATCTCATTTTCTACTTCAATTAAGCTGACTAGCCCAGCTTTTTCTTTTCGTTCTATTAATTTGACAATTTTCTTTTGGTTTTCAACAATTTTTTTAGTGCAGTCTATTAGTTTGTTTGTGCTTATATATTGTATATAGTTTCTTGCAACATCACTAAGCAAAGTAATTAATACATCCCGCATACTTTCTTGATCTGACTGCAGCTCGTAAAATGCAGATTCTTTTCCCCGTCTTAACCCCCCAAAAACATCCACTTCCCATAGTGCATCAAATCCAGCTAGATAAAAATTTTGGACTGGAGGACCAAAAAAAGGTGCTTCAGAAATATTTTGGCTAATTCTAGCTCGAATTTGCCTAGCAGATGCAGTAATCTCAGGGTATAATTTTGCACTCTCAAATTTATAAAGAGCTCTAGTTTCTTCTATTCTTTCAAGGGCAATAGCAAGATCATAATTATTTTCTATCGCTTCTGAGATCAATTCATTTAATTTTGGGTCGTTAAATTTTTCCCACCAGTTTTTTAAGTTTGCTGGTTTATTGTTTGAGTTACTTTGAGAATCATACTTTTTTGAAAAAGCTACCTTAGGCTGTTTGTAGTCAGGTCCAACAGCACATGAGGTAATTAAATATGCGATAAGTAAAGAAGTTGATAATAACTTAGATTTCTTCAATTTAGTTACCTAATGGGCTTTTTTAATCCGCTGCCTTTAGCCTCACAATAAGAGGGCTGTTTTCTTTAATCAATTATTTTGTTAATAAAAAAATAAAACCTCAAATAAAGCTTATGGCTAAAAATTACTTAATATTAGGTGCTAGTTCTGGCATGGGGCTAGCTCTTACTAAATGCTTATTGGCAGATGCGGATAAGATTTTTGCTATGTGTAGAAGTAAAGAAAATATTCCAAGTGATCAAAAGATCAGCTTTTTTGAATTAAATATAGAAGATAAAGAACCAAGCTTTCCACAAATAGACGATCCAATTCATGGTTTGGCCTACTTCCCTGGTAGTATTGATCTAAAACCATTCTCATCTTTGCACTTGGAAGACTTTGTTAGAGACATGGAAATTAATCTTTATGGCGCAGTAAAAACCATACAGGCTTATCTTCAAAATTTAAAAAAGGCAGAGAAAAGCTCAATTCTTTTAGTCAGTACAGTCGCTGTTAAGGTAGGGATGCCGTTTCATGCGTCTATCAGCGCAGCTAAAGGAGCCATTGAAGGATTAGGAAGATCTCTAGCAGCAGAGCTTGCTCCTGCAATCCGTGTAAATATTGTAGCACCATCCATTACAGAAACAAGGATGTCAAAAAGTCTCATTAAAGATGAGAACAAGAAGCAAACATTTGCTAAAAGACATCCAATGCAATCAGTTGGAAGCCCGGAAGATATAGCCAAGATGGCTAGTTTTCTACTTTCTGATAACTCAAAGTGGATTACAGGTCAGACAATCCACGTTGATGGCGGATTGTCATCTCTTCGGCTTTTTTGAATACTATTGTTTCAAATTTTTTAAACAGTAAACTTTGCTATGACCATTCTATGGTGTTTCACAGCAATCTTCTGAATCAAATTCAGCTGGAACTTTTTCAAAGATAGCTTTTTTGCTTAATTTAACATTAAGTTTATGTGGTTCTGATGAAATTTGTCTTGCTACTGATGTAGTTTTTTCCTGAACAGATAAGTTACTCTTTTGAATAGGCAACATGTGAACTTGTAATGGGCGAGGTTCAGAGACAGCCTGACTTATATGTCTATTCAAATACTTAGAACTAAGAGTTTTTGGAATCATTATTAGTTCTTGTATTACTGTTCTACGAGTCTGCATTCTCTGTCTTGAAGTAGGGCGAGTAAAAAAATGTGTTTTAAAATTTCCCAAATCAATCAAATGACTCTCTGTATGACCTGTCGGAAGAAAAGGAGGTGATGGTGGTCTTTTTTCAGGAATTGGTGGAGTATCTCTACTATCTAGATCTGAAGCAATTGCAGCTAAAGCAGTCGATTGAACTTTTGATGGGGCTAATGGATCTAAAAATGAAGCTTGTGGAGAGTCATAAAAAACTCCTATATTTCCAGCTGAGTAAACAGACATAATAAACACCTTAATTAACTTAACTTGAACAATTTAGCATAAGGAATAAATAAAAACAATTAAACTAATAGTTGATAACTATTAAATAATTTAATAAACTTTTCTGTTTTTTTAGTAAATTATTGTTTTTCGTAGAAAGAGTAATAAATCTGTAAACTTTATCATTATGATCTTAGCTCTAGCAATAGTTCATTGGTCTCTTATTAATAATAAAAATAAGTAAGAATTTAGCAAAAAATCTAACTTTAGGATTTATTCTTTTCTGTGATATAGAAAAAAATAATGAAGCAAGAAAAATCCAGATTAGCTCTTTTTGTTATTTTATGTGTGGTCTTTATTGATTATTTCAGTATTGGAGTTGTTTATCCATTATTTAGCTCTTTGCTTTTTACTGAAGGATCTTTTTTTCTTCCTGAAGATACGTCAAATACGGTTAAGGGGCTTTATTTAGGAATTTTACTTGGTACAGAACCAATCTTTCACTTTTTGAGTACGCCAATTTTTGGGGCCGTTTCTGATCAATATGGTAGAAAAAAAATCATTTTAATGAGTCTAAGCATTGGTATACTTGGATACATCATTGCAGTTTTTGCTATAGCTTTTAAAAGTCTAATTTTTCTCATCTTCTCTAGAATGTTTATTGGGATTGGTTGTGGAAACTCGTCTGTAGTTCAGGCAGCTATTGCAGACATGAGTAAAAAAGAGGAAAAATCAAAGAATTTTGGACTTTATAACATGGCCCTTGGGATTGGTTTTACTGTTGGGCCATTTCTAGGCGGACTGTTAACAAATAAAAATTTAATCTATTTTGCAAGTTACAATCTTCCTTTTTTATTTGCTCTAGTTTTCATAACAATTAACTTGTTATTGGTTAAATTGATATTTAAAGAAACTTTCACTCCTATTAAGAAAAAAGAAAAATTTGATATTTTGCTTGGATTTAAAGTTTTGAAAAAAGGTTTTTTTATGAAAGACCTTAGATGGCTTTTTGTTTGCGCCTTTATTTTTGTTTTCGGGTTTTCATTTTTTTTTGAATTTATATCTGTCTACTTAATCAAGTATTTTGATTTCAATTCTTCAGATCTCGGAATGTATTATGGGTTTGCTTCTGGTGTTTACGCGATTAGTAGCGGTTTTTTGATTCGACCGGTTGTGAATAAATTTTCGCCTAATAACGTTTTTTTCTGGGCTCTTATTGCAGCGGGCATTGGTTTTTTTCTTGCAACTTTGATTGAAACTGTTGGAATTCTATATTTTTATATTGCAATAGTTGAATTTTGCATAGCTCTTCTTTTTCCAACAATATCTACGTTAATATCCAATAAAGTAGGAGAGGAAGTTCAAGGAGAGACTTTAGGAATTTTACAAGCAACAACTGCTTTTGGATTTGGTGCATCCCCACTTTTCTCGGGTACTATAGTTGGGCTATATCCAATTATGCCGATTATAATGGGAGGGGCATGCATGTTATTGGCTGCTTTTATTTTTAAGAAAATCCATTTTAGAAAAGCAAAGCTACACAGTTAAGCTCTCTAAGTATTTTCCATAACTATTATTATATTTCTTAGAGAATCTAACTAGATCTTCTTTTCCTATCCAACCATTTAAAAAGGCTATTTCTTCGATACAAGCAATTTTAAAACCCTGCCTCTCTTCGATTGTGTGAATGAACTCACTGGCACTTAAAAGTGATTCGTGAGTACCAGCATCTAGCCATGCAACGCCTCTACCTAAGAGAAAAACATCAAGGTCATTATTTTGAAGGTAAAGACGGTTAATGTCAGAAATTTCAAGCTCACCTCTATCAGAAGGAGTTAAATTTTTTGCATAATCAATTGATTTATGGTCATAAAAATAAAGTCCTGTTACAGCAATATTTGAAGTCGGATTTGAGGGTTTTTCTATTAAAGATATCGGCTTTTTTTGATGATCTAAAGTAACAACTCCATATCTATTTGCTTTTGTTACTCTATAGCCGAAAATTTTAGCTCCGTATGGACTATTTTTTGCTTCTTTTAAAAGCTGCATTAAACCTTGTCCATGAAAAAGATTATCACCAAGTATTAATGCATATTGGTCATCTTGAACAAAATGCTCTCCAATTAAAAGAGCCTCTGCAATGCCATTAGGCTTGTCTTGGCTAGCATACCGGATATTCATTCCTAAATATGAGCCATTTTGAAAGAGACTTTCAAAAAGAGGCATGCTATCAGTTGTTGAAATTATGAGAACATCCTTAATCCCGGCCAACATTAATACAGACAAGGGATAGTAGATCATTGGCTTATCGTATATTGGCAAGAGCTGTTTTGAAACGCTTAAAGTTACTGGAAAAAGTCTACTTCCAGTGCCTCCAGCTAGGATAATGCCTTTCATTTTGTTTTATTTATGTTTTTAACATAAATTAAATGATCTAAGGTTTTTAACCCACCAAGAATTAGTTGCATTCTTTTAGCATCTTCATATGTTACCCATTTGGCTTCTGTATGCTCGCTCAAGTTCAATTCAATTTTTGGTAGAGCCTCAAATGAGAAGGAAAATAAATGCATAATAAACTCTGAGTCATGTCTTTGAATATATAGCTTTCCATGTTCTTCAGTTAATGAAGGCGTTAATTCAATACCAACTTCTTCATAAACCTCTCTTATGACCCCTTCCTTATAAGTTTCTCCTTTTTCTAGTTTACCACCGGGTAAACACCATTTCCCCCCCTGGGTAGTTTTAGGGTGTCTTTTCACTAATAAAAAATAATTGTTTGATTCAATGAAACAAGTTACAACATTTTTATCAGATGTAAAATCATTCGGTTTAGTTGGACTTGCAAAAAACTTTTCTTCCATTGGGTTTTCTCCAGTAAGTTCTCTAAATAAGATGATAAAAAAAAGATCATTCTTTAACCATGTTTTAATAATTTGTTTACAGTAGTTAATTATTTTCTTGATGGAAATTGCGCTAAAGTGGCAAGTTGGCTAAACGCAAAATATTTATTATAATAATGAAAGATTCTTTAACTTTAGAGAGTGATGCGAAAGATAGTATAATTATCCATGGGCCTAAGATAGATAATTACCATGAAAGTCGCATAAAAAGGCTATCTGAGGTATTTCTTTTCAATAAAGACATAGCAAATGAGATCAAATCACCATGGATCCGATGGAAGATTGGTCAAAAAGCTCCAACATATGCATTTTTGTGTATAGTCACTCCATTCAAAGATGAACTTTCAACCTTTTGTGAAGAGACCCTCAAGCATCATCTTTTCTACGATAAAAAAATCCCGATAGTTTTTACGAATAATTTGTATTTTTCTTTTAAATCAAGACCTTATGAAGTGCTTGAATTTAAGGAAATCTGCTTGAAGGTTGATCAAGAAGAGCATCTTCATAATTTAAAGAAAAATAAATCAAAAATATCCAAAGACATATCCTCTGGTCTGCGTTTTCCCAATTACGTAAATGAATTTTTGAAACTAAACCGATCTCAAGTTAATTTAAATACTCCACTATTATATGAGATAATTAATAATCTACTTATCAAATTTCCCAGTAAAATAGATAAACAGATTTTCAGCGACTTACAGCATTTTTTAATTTTTGCTACAGACTCTTTTACAAAACAGCATTCTTTACAACATGTCTTAAAAGTTATTTTAGCATATTACTTCTTTAAAAAAGAAATCGAGCATAAATCAAAAGCCTATCCTAACCAAAGGCACATAAAAATTAAAATATCAAACACAAAGCTTTATTATCCTTTTGGGCATAAGGATGTACTTGGGATTTTTTTGGCTTTAAACATTAAAACTGACAAGGAAAGATTTGGTAAAAAACATATTGTAATGATACTTGATCAAGTTCTTAACAATTACTCTTTTATAGATAGCTCGTTTTTTATTTTCCAAGTCGGGAGTCTTAGTTTCTTATATCTAGAGCTTAAGAAAAAAGACAATAGAAAACATCAGAGCCTAAAAGGGATTGTCGAAACATTATCACATGAGATAAAAAACTCAATTGAAATGATAAGTTCGAGAGTCATCTCGTATCGTAATGAAGAAGAAATATATAGAAATATTATTCTGCTTAAAGATCAGCTTCAATATAGAGAAGATCTTCCTCAAGTGGTTATTTCTTTTCATGAGCATTTTGGAGAAACTCTAAAGTTTCATGTTATTATATTGAGGTTGGTAAAGAAGAAAAAGCCATACATTAAAAAAAATATAGAGTTGTTCTCGAAGGCGTCAATATACATAGAGAAAACCATTCAACTAGAACCTTTAGATGAGGATTACACAAAAGAGGCTACAGTAGTAATAATATCTTTTTCATCATCAAACTTTATAAGAAAAGATCATTCCATAGATCTTTTAAAAGCTAGGAATTTTGCAAGTGAATGTGTAGTTGAAATAGTAGGGGAGTTTAGGGACTTTAATGGTGGTTATATAGATAAGCAGAGGAAAAATTTTTATCAAGTAAAGCAGCTGCTAGGTAAAGTTGGTTCTAAAAATGAAGTGTATATCGAAAATCTATTCTATTCACTAGTTCCTGTTACTGTGCAGGCTCTATTTTCTCCAAATAATCTAAGAAGTCTATTTTTGATTTTTTTAAAGAGTTTATCAATGGAAGTTCCATCTGGTAAAAATTTCATATCCTTAGTGGAACAAAATGATGAAAGCGTTTATTTTTTCGTTAAATCTAAAGATATCAATTTAAAAGATGCTTTTTTGCCTTTAGAAGAAGAAAACTTTTTTGATCCGTTTAACTTTGCATCAACTTCTATTGAAATAGACTCTTATTTATATTTAGGCTTTATTTTTTTACATCCAGAGAATCCAAGGGATTTTATAGCCAAAATTTACAAAATAATAAGAAAGTACTTCCAATCTAAGAAAGCAGAACAGTCACTTTGTATCAACTTGCCTAGACCAGGCTGCTCTTTAGATCCTAGGGTAGATGGTGATAGACACTCCGGCGTTTTAATTAAAATGCTATATGAGGGCCTTACACGAATAGGGTTTGATGGCAAGCCTCAGCTAGCATTGGCTGAGAAAGTAACGATATCAGAAAATAAAAAAACCTATGTCTTTCACTTAAAAAAAGCTTATTGGTCAAACAAAATTCGCATTACAGCCCATGATTTTGAGTATGCATGGAAAAAAATTTTAGATCCAAATATTCAAAAAAACCATGCATTCATGTTTTTTTCAATCAAGAATGCAGAAGCTATAAAAAATGGTAAAAAAAGTTTTAATGAGCTTGGCATTCATGTAGTTGATGAAAAAACCCTAAGAATTGATCTTGAATATCCAATGCCTTACTTTCTTTTCCTAACAGCTCATTGGATCTATTCTCCTTTATGCAAAAACGTATGCCAAGTAGATCCTGGATGGGCATACTTTGGTGAAAATGAGTATGTATGTAATGGCCCATTTAAAATAGACACATGGGAACGTGATAAAGAAATAATTTTGGCTAAAAATCAGAATTACTGGGATGTTGATTCCGTCAAACTTAATCGAATCAAGGCAGTTAACGTAGAAGATGAAGAGCTTTTACTTTCTATGTTTGACAAAGGGAAAATTCATTGGCTAGGAGAGCCTCTTTCTCTAGTTCCTTCCAAGATCTTGAATTCAAAAGACTGCCAAAAAGTAATTAAAACTCATCAAACATCTGCATTATTTTGGTTGATGTTAAACGTAAAAAGTTATCCAGTTAGATCTAAATTTATTCGGCAGGCATTAGCATATAGTCTTAATCGAAGTCAAATAGTTGAAAAAATATTAGGGAAAAAAGCTTCTGTCGCAACCCAGATTTCAAATGACTATGAATTTAATTCGAATCAAAATTCTTTTAAAGATGCTGACTATGAGAGTGCTGATAAGTGTTTTAACTTAGGACTTAAAGAAATGAATCTGAGTAGGAATGATTTTCCTAGTATAACTCTTTCCTTTAGTCCGTCAGAACAATATGAAGAGCTTTTTTTAGAAATCGCCAAACAGTGGAAAGAAGTACTTGGAATAGATGTAGTTTTAAAACGAGTGCCAGTTGTCCAACTAAGAAAACTTTTAAAATTTTACGACTTTCAAGTTAGTGGATACATTCATTATTCATGGTCAGATGATCCAATCTATCATTTTGATTATCTGAAATGCCCTGGATACCAGTTCAACGGAACTCAGTGGCATAATCCGTTGTTTTCATCTTTGATAAATCAAGCACAAAAAGAGCTTGATTTGGCAAAAAGAGAAAAAATAATTGCCAATGCAGAAAGTGTCATTTTACAGGATATGCCTGTTATACCAGTTTACTTTTATAACTATCGATTTGTTCAATCAGAATCTTTAAAGAAAGTTATTCTATCGAACGTTGGACAAATTGATTTTAAATATAGTGAGTTCACATGAGAAAAATACTAAATTTATATATAATAATAGCAGTAACTTTATTCTTAACTAGTTGCAAGAATAATACCCCCAAATCTGATAGTACATTAAAGATAAACTTTCAGACAGAACCATTGTCGTTAGAACCAAAGCTGGGGATTAACTTAACTAGTCAAATTGCTATCCGAGCTTTATTTGAAGGCTTGATGAAAATAAGTGAAATAGGTGAGGTGACTTTAGGAGTTGCAGAAAAATATAATGTTTCTGAAGACAAAAAAACTTATGTATTCAAGTTGAGAGACACCTATTGGAGCAATGGAGAGAAGGTTAGTGCGCATGATTTTGAAAAGGCTTGGAAAAGTGCTGTAAGACCAGATTCACTATGTCGACTTCCACACCTTTTTTACTCAATAAAAAATGCAAAAAAAATAAGGGAAAATCTTTTATCAATTGATGAACTGGGAGTAAAGGCCATCAATGATAAAACCCTTAAAGTAGAATTGGAGTATCCGGCGCCTTTTTTCTTAGGTCTATTATCAAATCCCATATTTTCTCCTGTTAAAGATATTGACACTGAAGGTGGAAAGGAAAGTTTAATCATTTCAAATGGCCCATTCATGTTAAGTGAATATATACCTAATAAGGGAATGCTTTTGGTAAAAAATCCTCACTACTATTTAAGTGATCAAATCAAAATTGATGCTATTGATATAGCATTTATTAAAGATCCCCAGACTGCAATGAATATGTTCAAGAAAAATGAGTTTGATTTTATTGGAGATCCCGTTTCTAAAATTCCTCTAGAAGAAGAAGAAAAGCTTTTAAAATCGAACAAGCTGACAGTCAAACCAAGTGCTGGAATTTACTGGATAGGCTTTAATACAGGTAAGACCCCATATAATAATGTTCATTTTAGGAGGGCTTTGGCATATAGCTTGGATAACGGGCTATTTTCTCAGCTGCTGAATTATAAACAGCCGGCAAAGACATTTGTTCCTGACTTTTTGTCAAACCTAAGCGAATTTTCTTCATGGTATGATGTAAACGAGGCTAAAAAGCAGTTAGAGATAGCTTTAACAGAGTTAAATTTAACTAAAGATAATGTGCCTACAGTTAAGTTGACTTATTGTGAGAAAATGGATGGAGGTAAGCAGCTTCCTCTTTTAATAAAAAAACAATGGGAGAAGAACTTAAATATCAAAGTCGAAGTGCAAGAAATGGAGTGGAACAGCTATTTAGACGCTCTCTTTAAACATAAATTAGATGTGGTCGGGGTTCCGTGGTTTTCCTACATTAATGATTCTTCATATCTTTTGGAAACATTTAAGTTGCGTTCACTCTCCTCAAACTGGACCTTGTGGGAAAGCAAGGAGTTTATTGAGAGTTTAGATAATAGCAATCAGTGTGTTGATCTGAACAAAAGAAAAGAGTTTCTTTCAAATGCAGAAAAAGTCATTGAGAGTGAGATGCCGATAATTCCTTTATTCTATGATGATTATCGCTATCTTACAAAACCGAATGTTCGAAATATTGTTATCTCAAAAATTGGCGAGATAGAGTTTCGTTACTGCTCTATAGATTAATTGTTCAAAAAAAATAATTTTTATTTAAATAAGTGAGTTAAAAATGAAAAATAAATTCTATTTCTTTGCTTCTGTTTTTATAGCTTCGTTATTGATATTTGGATGCGAACCTAAAAGCTTCAATAAATCTAAAATTTTAAAGCTAAACTTTGCAATGGAGCCAATTTCTTTAGATCCTAGATTTGGAACCAATGTAACAAGTCAAAGTGTTATCAGAGCCTTGTTTGAGGGGTTGATGAAAGTGAGCAATACTGGAGATGTTACTTCTGGTATTGCTGAAAGTTACAAAATTTCAGAAGATAAAAAAATATATGTTTTTAAATTAAAAGATTCAAGCTGGAGTGATGGTCAAAAAGTGAGCGCATATGACTTTGAATATGCATGGAAGAGCGCTATTTTACCTAACTCTAAATGTAGAGTTCCGCAGTTGTTTCATACTATAAAAAATGCAGAGAAAATAAGAAAAAAACTCTTGCCAATTGCCGCGATGGGAGTAAAGGCTATTGATGAAAAAACTCTTCAAGTAGAGCTGGAATACCCAGTTCCTTTTTTTCTGAACTTGTTATCAAATCCAGTTTTTTCACCGCTTAGAGAAGATAAAGATGATTTTGATAATCCATCAGAAATAATTACAAATGGACCTTTCCAAGTTAAAAAATATGAACTAGGAAAAAGGATATCTTTATTTAAAAACCCTCACTATGGCTCAAAAGACCAAATAAAAATAGATGGAATTGAAATATCTTTTGTCAAAGATCCTCAAACCTCCATGTACATGTTCAAAAAAAAGGAGATTGACTATATCGGAAATCCAATAAGTAAAATTCCATTTGAAGAAGAAGAAAAGCTCTTTAAGTCAGGAAAGCTGAATGTTAAGCCGATAGCTGCAATTTACTGGCTCGGGTTTAACACAAGTCAATTTCCATATAATAATCCTCACTTTAGAAAAGCTTTGGCGTATAGCTTAAATAATGAGTTGTTTTCTCAAGCACTTAACTATAAAAAACCGGCAAAGTCATTTGTTCCGATCAGCTTGTCTAATTTGTCTGAAAAAGAGCTGATATCTTGGTACAACATAGATGAAGCTAAAAAAGAACTAGAAACCGCTTTATCAGAATTAAATTATAATGTTGAAAATCTTCCTCCGCTTAAAGTTACATATGGTGGCCAGACAAGCGGTGGCAAGACAATAGCTCTTTTGATAAAAAGACAATGGGAAAATAACCTGAAAATTAAAGTAGATATTGAAGAAATGGAGTCAAACAGTTACTTGGCGGCTATATTTGATCATAAATTAGATATTGCTGGTAGTGGTTGGTTTGCTCATTTTGATGATCCACTTTATCATCTAGAAACGTTTAAGCTTCGCTCTTATAAATCTAATTGGGCTGTATGGGAAAATGAGAAATTTGTAGAAAGTCTAGATAAAAGCAATCAAACATCTGACCCAAATGAAAGAAAACTCATTTTAAAAGAAGCCGAAAAAATTATGAAAGAAGATATGCCAATAGTTCCATTGTATTATGAAGACTACCGTTACCTTGTAAAACCTAATGTTCACGGTATTGTTATAACAAAAACTGGTGGTATTGAATTTCGTTATTGTCACATTGACTAATTAACTTTAGGCTCTTTCAAAAATTATTGACGAAAAAGGTTAATTTGGAAGAGCCTAAAAATATTCATATGAGTTAGGTACATTGTGAAAACAGAAAATATCATCTATAAGGATAATACAGAGCTGGAGGCTACTGTTTCATACTCAAAATCAAATGCTCCAGTAGTACTTATTTTTCATGCTTGGAGCGGCAAAGATCAATTTGTTATTGATAAAACAAAAGAGTTAGCTAAAGCTGGCTATGTTGGGTGTGCGCTTGATATTTATGGAAAAGGAGTTATTGGTAACGATAAAGATGAGTGCACTAAACTTATGAGTCCCTTTATTGAAGATAGACAACTTCTTCAAAAAAGGATCTTGGCTGGGTATGACATGGCAAAAAGCTTAAAATTTGTTGATTCTAATAAGATTGCTGCGATTGGTTTTTGTTTTGGGGGACTATGTGCATTAGACCTTGCTAGAAGCGGGGTAGATATTAGAGGCATAGTAAGTTTCCATGGAATTTTGATGGGGCATTCACTAGCTAAAAATAACATATCTGCCAAGGTGTTAGCCTTACATGGGCATGATGATCCGTTGGTTTCTCCTGAGGATGTGCTCGCTTTTGAAAAAGAGATGAGCGAAAGAAATGTTGATTGGCAAGTGCACGTTTATGGAAAAACTATGCATGCTTTTACAAATCCATCTGCCAATGACAAAGATTTTGGTACTGTTTACAATCCAGTAGCTGAGAAAAGAGCAATGGGCTCTATGTATAATTTTTTAGAAGAGATTTTTTCTTAGGTGTCTGGGTTAAATAGTTTCGATAAGATTTTATATATCAATTTGGCTCATAGAATAGATCGAAATGAAAGAGTCTTATCAGAGCTTTCTAAATTATCTGTTCAAAAAGAAAAAATAATACGTATTGATGCGCATTACACACCTTTAAATGGCCATAAGGGGTGCTGTTTAAGTCATATGAAAGCACTTACTTACGCGGATGATAACAACCTAAACAATGTATTGATTTTAGAAGATGACGTAGTGTTTGAACATTCTTTGTCTGAAGTGTCTAAATATATAAATTACTTTCTCGAAAATGTTAAAACTTGGGATGTCTTTTTTTTATCTACTAGAGTATTAGCCAAAAATAAAACAAAATTTTCTGAAATTTTTCGAGTAACTTGTGCTCAAACATCTCATGCATATGCTATCAATAATCATTACTTCAAAAATCTGTATGAATGTTATGAGCGGTCCTATAAAAAAATGGAAAATGATGTATTTTTTATTCAATCAAGAAAGCATTGCTTAGACCAAGAATGGAAAAAACTTCAAAAAAAAGATAGTTGGTATATTGGGGCCAGCCCAATAGCAAGACAAGGTAGGTCAGTTAGCGATATTGAATTAGAAGTAACCGACAAACCTTTTTAGAAGTTGATTTTCTCAATAAATTGCTTAGTCGGTGGAAATAGTGGGCTTGGAAGTTCATCCAATGAGAACCACTTCCAACACTCACATTTATCTGGCTCATTTAGGCTAAGTTCTCCTGAGAACTTTAGCACTTTAACTAAAAAAGATATGTAATGTTTGTTTTCAAAAATAGTAGATATCCAAGGCCCAACCTTTAACTTTTCAGCAATAAGTGAAGTTTCTTCTTTAAGTTCCCTTTTGGCACATTCTTCAAAAGTTTCATTAAATTCTAAATGACCTCCGGCAAAAGACCAAGTACCAGATCCATGAGATGCTGTTCTTTTTCCCATTAATAATTTTTTTCCTGAAATAACAGCAACTCCAACTCCTATCAAGGGTCTTGCATAATTCACTTTAAATACCTAAGTTCAAAATAGTTTGCTATAATTTAGCTTTTTAAGGGGTTTATTTAGAACTGTTTTCTTAGTTTGCAAAAAAAACTATTTTTTTAGATTTTTAAGAAAAAAGAATATTTAAATGAAAAAAAGAAAAGGAAGGTACTACATCGGGACATCTGGATGGCATTATGAACACTGGTTAGGAGCATTTTATCCTAAAGATTTGCCAAAAAGTCAGATGTTGGAATTCTATTCCAAGTATTTTTCTACAGTCGAAATTAACAATACATTTTATAGATTGGTTAACAAAAACACATATCAATCATGGAAAGACTCTACTCCTAATGAATTTATTTTTTCTGTGAAAGCATCCAGGCAAATTACCCATTATCAGAAACTAAAAAATGTTAGTTACTCACTTAAAAAGTTCTTATCTGGCACAAAATACTTGGAAAATAAGCTTGGGGCTTGTCTTTTTTTGCTTCCTCGAAATTTTAAACTCAACAATGAGAGGCTTGAAGGTTTTTTAAAGCAGCTGCCAAAAAGTAAGTTTGCATTTGAATTTAGAGATCCCTCTTGGTTCGATGAAGATGTTTACTTTCTTTTAAAAGATTATAAGTGTGCTTTTTGTATTTATGAATTTGATCAAGTTCTTTCCCCACATATAATAACTACTGATTTTGTTTATATTAGATTGCATGGTCCATCGGGTCCTTACAGTGGGAGATATTCAAAAAAGACTCTGTTAGAGTGGGCATCAAAAATAACTAAATGGAGCCAAATGGGCAAAGATGTTTTCATGTACTTTGATAATGATGAAAAAGGTTACGCCCCTTTAAATGCTTTAGAGTTAATAGAACTGCTCTAGGCATTCAAATATCACTTCTTAAAAAAATATATTTAAATTTCTTGAATATAAAGTAAATATTTTATAAACATTCTCATTCAATTTTATGGTTATCCATTATGAGATTGTTTCTGTTCATATTTTTTATACCCTTATTTGCTTTTTGCAGCGCGCTTGACAAAGATGATGATCCAACTATTTTTAATAATGTTAATGTTATAACAGGCAGTTTAAGTGTTACTTTTCATGATGAAGTAGTAAATGGTGCAGTGCCAATATTTCTTGTAAGGTCTTATTCAAGTAGTGGAGCTCTTGAAAAAGAGAAAAATAATTATGATTTGTTACTAAACGCAATACATAAGGGTTGGAATATTTCTGGTGGATGGAGTTTTTTTCCTCATAAAAGCTTGTTAATTGAAGAGGACAATGAAATTGAGAAATACCAGGTTTATGTTTATGAAAAATCAGGAGTTTACCTTAGTTTTAAATTTAAAAAGTTCGAAAATGAAAGGCAGCTAATAGCTATTTTTCAGTCGGTTGATAGTGGCCATATTTCTTATGGTAATTTAGGAGGGGACACAAACCCTAAAAATTATAAATTGAAAATTGATCTTAAAAATTCAATTGCTGTTTTGACTCTTCCTGATAGGACACAAAGAGTTTACTCGGGTCTAAGCAAAAATAAAAACAACAAGGTATTTAATAAATCATATTACTATTTAAGATCAGAGACCTTAAGTACCCAACATATCTTACAGTACTTTTATGATGATAACAAACATTTGAAAAGAATCATTGCTACTAACCCAAGTGGCAGTAAAGTTTTTTCATCATTAAATTTTGATATTTATACTCATAAATATCGTTTGGAGAGGCTTTATTGCAAAACATCTACCGGTAAATTTATCGATTATAATTTTAAAGAACATGAGAATCGAACCTATTTAAGGGAAGTTTTCTTCAGCAATAAACCTGCAGAAAAAAATATACTCATTCCCTCTCGAAAGAAAGCTGGTGGACGAATCAATACCTTTTATATAAATGGAAAAGAGCAGCTTTTTGTTAATTATTATGATTCAGAGAATATTAAAGATGAGAGAAGGTGGATTGAAGACCCTAAAAGCAAGCCTTTTCATATAGATAAAGTTAAAAATATAAATCGATTAGTTAATGCAAGTGGCAAAAGAATTTGCTTTGCTTCATTTTCATATTATAAAAATCGCACTGATGTAAGAGATGTTGAAAACCTGCTTACTAGATTTCATCATGACTCGAAAAAGTTATTAGCAATTGAATATTTTAACCAAAATGACCAGCTACATTCAGTTCAAAAATTTTTTTGGTCAGGAAACCTACTAAAGTGCAAAGCTAAATTTGACGGTAACGGTAAAGCACTTTTTGCTAAGTCATTCTCTTATGATAGCTTAGGAAATGTTACCTCAGAAGTATTTTGGGGGATTTTAACTGGTGATGAAACAAATAACATAGAAATAGATGCTTATGGCAACGTTTCGGGTGGAAGTAGTTTTACAAAAACTTATAGCTATTACCCTAATACAAACTTACGAAAAGAGGAAAAGGAGGAAAACGACCTTCGGTATGTCTTTACATATGTTCCTAATACTAATCTATTAAATACAAAGTTTACCTATAGTGAAAATGAAATTATAGCAAGAGAGTTTTACATATATGACGAAGACCATTTACTAGTTAAGACAATTCATGATGATGGATCATCTTCTAATATAAACAACCTATTAGATGTAACTGAACAACACTGTATTGAATATGAGAATGATCCTCGAACAGGCTTGAAAACTTTGATATCAGAGCTTTACTGGGATTTTGATAAAAAACAGTATCTTAAAGTCAGATCAAAAAAACTAAAGTACTCATTGCAGAACCAGGTAATTGAAGAGGACATTTTTGATTCTAATGATAATTATCGCTACACAATTTATACGGAGTATGACCAGTATGGAAATGTTATTCGTAAAACAACCCCAATTGGGCAGGAAGAGACCTTTAGATATGATTATATTGGAAACTTAATAGAGTCTAAAGAGATTGGATCTGAGCCCAAAAAGTTTACTTATGATTTTTCAAATAATTTAATAGAAGTTCTTGGTGTTTGCTCTAATGATCTACAATTGACAACTTATGACTTAAAAAAAAGACCTATTAAAGTTGTGGATTCAAAAGAAAATTCCATAATTAATAATTATGACTGTTTCGGAAATCGCATTCAAACTGTATTTCCTCCAATAAAAAGTCATAATGATGAGCTGATTACTTCTGAAATTAACTGCCAATATGACACTTTAGGAAATTTAATCACTCTAACTGCCGCCAATGGTGAGATCACCAAGTCAATTTATAATGCCTATGGGAAACCACTTAAAATCACCTACCCGGATGGATCAGAAATAAATCATATCTATGATAATGATGGAACTCTTTTAAAGACTATTTTGCAAGATCAGACAGTTATTATTTTTAAATATGACAGTCTCAAAAGAGTTATTTTAAAAGAGGTATTTTCGGGTAATGGAAATCTTATGTCTAATGAGTCATGGTCATATAGTTTTTTTCAGTTAATTTCTCACAAAAGCTCTTCTGGGATTACTATAAATTATAAATATGATGGAGCCGGTCGTAAAGTTGAAGAAGACATAGAAGGTATAAAGACCACTTTTTCTTATGATGCTTTGGGATTTAATATCAAAACTCAGATAAAAGATATTTCTAGCTGCAAAAGCATAGATGATGCTGGAAGAGTAATCAAAGAATGGGAAGAAGACATATATGGAAATATCAAAAATCTAACAACTTTCTATTATGATTTGGAAAATAGAAAAATAAGAGGTGAGAGGCTTACTTCAAAGGGGCTTTCAAGTGATTTTTTCTACTATGACGTGAAAGGAAGAATAGCAAGGCATATAGATCCTGATGACAATGTTGTTTCTTATGCTTATGAAGATGATTTTATAAATGAGTTATAACAAAAAGAGCAATTGAGAACCTGGATCCAAACCAAAAGAAGGTTTTAAGAAGGATTTTATATGTTCAAGCATTAGGACCTGCGTTGCCGATACAACGAAAATTAGGAAAGGAAATTCTAAATACTTACTCTGATGCAGATTCAATTACAAATATGTTCTCTGTTCCATACATCCTTAATGATGAATATGATATTAAATTTGTGCCCTGCATTTCAAAATATAAAGATAGGAATTTTTTTGTGGCAGACCATAAATTTTTAAGTCCTACATACCGAGGTCAATGGACAAAAAAAATAGATGATCTAAATGAAGAATTTGGATTTTACAAAGGAGATAATCGTGAACAATATCGTTAAAATATTATTAGTATTAGCTTTAGCTGCATTATTTATTAACTTAAAAACAAAATCTAACGAGAGAGAAAAAGATGAAGATGACTACGAGGTTTATGTTGACCAAGTAGTAAATACTTTTGCAAATGAAATGCGAGAAAAATATGGATTAAGGTGTTGTGGTAGTGGAGGCTCTATGCCATATAATGTAGAAACTATTATTGTTAATTTTATTATTTTAAAGAAAACAACTTTAGAAGAAGCAAGAATAATTGAAGTTAATGCAGTAGAGAGACTAATTGAGCTAGTTAATAATCATGAGAAAATAAGACCCTATTTGGCTGAATACCCCTTCAATTCTAGTCGAACAAAAATTTCAATTTCATTTAATGATAAGTCTGGGTTGAGTCATACTGATGGCACTATAACCTATGTTTCATTAATTAAGAATAAAATTTTTTTTAAACAAGCTGAAAAAGTCACAAGGAAAAAACTTTCTGGTGAAACATATGAAGCAGACAATCTCATTACTCTATTAGAAGAGCCTTATGAGGTAGCTTTAGAGAAGGTTAAAGCTTCTAATAAACTTGTTAATTCAAACACTACTTTTGATAAATTAGCTTTAGAGAAAGATGAGTTAATAGAGGAAAAAGAGTGAGACTTAGGAAAAAGAGCAGTTTTCTTAAAATATTATTAGTATTAGTTTTAGCTGCATTATTTATTAACTTAAAAACAAAATCTAACGAGAGAGAAAAAGATGAAGATGACTACGAGGTTTATGTTGACCAAGTAGTAAATACTTTTGCTACTGAAATGCGAGAGAAATATGGACTAAGGTGTTGTGGTAGTGGAGGTTCGATGCCATATAATGTAGAAACTATCAGTGTTATTTTTACAGTTTTAAAAAAAACAACTTTAGAAGAAGCAAGAATAATCGAAGTTAATGCAGTAGAAAGGCTAAGAGAGTTAGTAAATAATCATGAGAAAATAAGACCCTATTTAGCTGAATATCCTTTCACTCCTAGTAGGGCCGATGTGTCTATTTCATTTAATGATAAAAATGGACATCATACTGATGGAACAATTACTTATGTATTTATGGCAAAAAATAAAATTTTCTTCGATAAAGCTGAAAAAGTCACAAGAAAAAAACTTTCTAGTGAAACATACGAGACAAATAAACTCATTACTCTATTAAAAGAGCCTTATGAGGTAGCTTTAGAGAAAGTGAAAAACTCTAATGAACTCAAAATGTAACAGTCATTTATGGTGCTTGTTGTTTCTTTTTTTTCCACATTACGAGTATGCCACCAATGATAAAAATAGCTCCTGCAATTAAAAAAGTATATGTCTGCTTTTTGTTATAAACGGTAACATCCTCAAAAGTTACAACTTCCTGGTATTCTCCATCGTCTACACTTTCACCCACGCTTTCAATAGAGTCGCTTTCTTGTTTGCTGTTATAAATAGTTTTCCCAGCATCAAAAACAAAATAAGCTCCAAGTGCAATTAGGACGATTGCAATAAAAGTTCTCATAAAATCTCCACTATTTCCTTTTTCTGAAAAAATAAAGTAATCCCGAACCTATAGCAACTAATGCTATGCCTCCAATCAGAGTGGAATAAATACGTTTTTTATTATATCCATAGCTTTTTTCTAATATTTTATTTATCTCTCCTTGAGCTTGTTCATTAGTAAAAGGTGAGATGACTTCAGTAACATCATCTTTTATGTCGTCCATCTTATATATTTTCCAAGATGCTTCAACTACCAGAACTGCTCCCAAGAATATAATAACTAATGCTATAGCGTGCTTATAGTTCATTTCTAACCTCTTTATTTTTCTCCTATAATCATTAGAAAATAAAGTAAAGTATTTTTATTAATAGACTGCAAAAAAAACATTTGATCAATTTTATAAATACGCTACATTCAGCAATTAGGGCATGAACTTGGCCTGAAGCAGCGTCTTGATATTTAAATTAAGGAATTGAAATGGATGAAAAACGTTTAAAGAATATGGATGCACACTGGCGTGCTGCAAATTATTTGTCAGTTGGACAAATATATCTGAAAGAAAATCCTCTTTTGTTAGAGCCATTAGACAAAAAACATATCAAATCAAGACTTTTAGGCCACTTTGGAACATCCCCTGGTTTGAATTTAATTTATACTCATTTAAATCGTCTTATACAAGATAGGAAAGCAGATATCATATATATTGCTGGTCCTGGACATGGAGGTCCTGCGCTGCGTGCAAATGTTTACTTAGAAGGCACCATGACAGAAATATATCCAGATATCGACTGGTCGATTTTTGGAATGAAAAAATTAATGAGAGAGTTTTCTTGGCCTGGTGGCGTACCTTCTCATGTCAGTCCTCCTACTCCGGGGTCAATTCATGAGGGAGGAGAACTTGGTTATTCACTAGTACATGCGTTTGGTGCAGTCTTAGACAACCCAAGCCTTACAGCTGTTTGTGTAGTAGGTGATGGAGAGAGTGAGACAGGACCACTTGCTACTAGTTGGCAGTCAAACAAGTTTATCAACCCCAAAAGGGATGGACTAGTCCTGCCTATTTTACACTTAAATGGATATAAGATTTCTGGCCCTACTCTTTTTGGGAGAATGAAAGATGAGAATATTAAAAAGTTTTTCGAAGGTCTTAGTTATCAAGTTCGATTTGTTGAAGGGGATGATCCAATGACTGTCCATAAGATTATGTGGGAAACTTTAGATTGGGCATATGATAAATTAGAGGAAATAAAAACGGCTGACAGTACTCTTGAATCACCTATCCCTCTTCCGATTATTATTCTTAGAACACCCAAAGGTTGGACTGGACCTAAGTACGTCGATGGTAAAAAGGTTGAAGGAACCTTTCGTTCCCATCAAGTTCCAATTGCCGATGTTATTGAAAATTCAGAGCATTTAAAAATTTTAGAAGACTGGATGAGAAGTTATTCACCTCATGACCTTTTTGATAAGAATGGAAAACCATGCGAGGAAGTTCTTTCAGTTATTCCTGAGAAAACCTTAAGAATGGGTACAAATCCAAACGCTAATGGGGGAATATTGCTCAAAGAGTTGAAGCTTCCAGATTATGGAAAATATGCATTAGATTTAAAAAGTCCAGGAAGCATGATAGGAGAGGCAACAAGAGAACTTGGAAAGTATATTCGAGACATAATGAAAGAAAATGTCGATAATTTTCGAGTTTTTTGCCCTGATGAAACAAACTCAAATCGCTTGAATCATCTATTTGAAATCACAAAAAGAATGTTTTTAGGAGAGATGCACGAAGGTGATGAAGATTTATCATCTGATGGACGAGTGATGGAAGTATTAAGTGAGCATTTATGTCAAGGTTGGTTAGAAGGTTATCTTTTAACCGGGAGGCATGGAATTTTCCCATGCTATGAAGCATTTGCACTTATAGTTGACTCAATGCTAAATCAGCATGCGAAATGGTTAAAAGCGTGCAGGGATCTTCCATGGAGAGTCCCTGTAGCATCATTAAACTATTTATTGACCTCTCATGCTTGGAGGCAAGATCATAATGGCTATAGCCACCAGGGGCCTGGCTTTATTGAGTCTGTCATGGAAAAGAAGAGTTCTGTCGCTAGAATTTATTTACCTCCTGATGCTAATTGTTTGCTGTCAGTTGCAGATCATTGTTTTAGAAGTAAAAATTATGTGAATTTAATTATTGCAGGTAAGCAGCCCATGTTTCAATGGCTCGATATTCAAAGCGCCAAAGAGCATTGTCACAAAGGAATTGGAATGTGGTCTTGGGCCAGTGATAACGATAAAAATCCAGATATTATATTTTGCTCAGCAGGAGACACTCCAACGCTTGAGGTTCTCGCAGCTGTTCAAATGCTAAAAGAAAAGTTTCCTGATGTAAAAATACAGACGAATAATGTTGTTGATCTTTTTACGTTAATGTCAAAGCAAGAGCATCCTCATGGGATAGATGAAAGTGAATTCATAGAACTTTTCACTGAGAATCAACATATTATCTTTGCTTTTCACGGGCACCCAGCAGTAATTCATGATTTGATTTATAGCAGGACAGATCCGGAGCGTTTCCATGTTCATGGATATATTGAAGAGGGGACGACAACAACCCCTTTTGACATGGTTGTGTGCAACCAAATAAGTAGATTTCATTTAGCAATTAATGCAATGCGTTTTATACCCAAGTTAAAAGATCGTAAAGATGCTTTTATAAAAGAGTGTGAACTAAAACTACAAGAGCATAAAAAATATATCTTTGAAAATGGGCATGACATGCCTGAGATCACAGAATGGAAATGGAAAAATGTCTTTTAGGATCCTTGTTATAAATAGTGGATCAACTTCATTAAAGTTCGCTTTTTTCGAAAAATCTAAATGTCAATTTCGTGGAGAAATAGAACAAATTTCTGCTCCACAATCAAGGCTTTGGGTCAAAGGATTACTAACTATAGAAGAAGAATGTAAAGTTGAAGATCAAGATAGTGCTGTCGAATTAATGATAAATATTTTAAACAAAAATAACTTTTCGACAGTTGATGCTGTGGGTCACAGAATAGTTTTTGGGGGCGATGTCTTTGATTTTCCTGTAATAATTGATAGGCAAGTATTTCAAAAATTACAAGAATTGTCATCATATGACCAAATTCACATGCCTTCCCAAATTAAAAGTATCGAATTAATACAAAAGCATTTTCCAAAAGTTACTCAGGTTGCTTGTTTTGATACTAGTTTTCATTTAACAATGCCCGATAAATCAAAAGTATTTGCTTTACCCAATTCATTATATGAAGCAGGTATCAAGCGTTATGGATTTCATGGTCTTTCCTTCGAGTCTGTCATTCAAAATAATAGAATAGATTATGAAAAGATAATTATAGCCCACTTGGGTTCAGGTAGTTCAGTTTGCGCAGTTAAAGATAGAAAAAGTATAGACACAACCATGGGGCTTACCTCGCTTGGAGGAATACCTATGCAAGTGAGATCTGGAGACTTGGATCCGGGGATTATTTTGTTTTTACTAAGACAGAAAAAATGGACACTAGAAAGGTTGGAAAAGCTTCTTTATAAAGAAAGCGGATTGCAAGGTATATCTGGAATATCAGATATGAAAACCTTACTTACAAAATCAGAAAGTGATCCAAAAGCACAAAATGCGATTGAGTTATTTTGTTATAGTATAGCAAAGGCAATAGGCTCTTATATTGTTGCGTTGCAGGGGATAGATGCTATTGTATTTACAGGTGGGATAGGAGAGAGATCTTCAATAATTAGGAAAAATATCTGTAATCAGTTAAGTCACTTTGAAATTTTTATAAATGATATTGCAAATGAGCAAAACGAAACATTAATTTCTAATGATCAAAGTAAAGCAAAGCTCTTTGTGATACCAGCTCAAGAAGAAAAAGTAATAGCTGAACATGCTATTAAGTTACTTTATTAGATAGAGTGAGAGTGCATTTTTTGAGAAGTTATTTCCACAAATGACTTATGTTCATGCTGGTATGGGTCGACAATTTTGTATAAAAGTATTTTTGTAATCATACAAATCAAAAACCAAGCTATGATGTATATCCAAGAATATAAGACATAAGTCCAACCTATTCCGACAAAATCAGCTGTATTGAGTCCGTAAACAGATACAATGGTACCAACGCCTTGAGAAAATAGTGTGGCCAGAAAAAAACGAACCTCTGGTAAAGGCCTAGTTAGTAAAAAACTTTGGTTTCGAGTCAAATAGATCGTGAGGTTCCCTCCACACAAAATAGCCATAAAGGCTAAAGTTCTACATTGGGCGATATCAAAGAGCCAAACTTTTAAACCTATCCAATAAAGGCCAAAGGTGGAGATAACACCTACAATTGACAATCCTATAGATATTGTTAAAATTTCCCGCATATTCCAGAAAGTCGGTTTTTCTTCAGGCTTCATGTGATCATATGCAATAGTCATGATTGGAATATCATTCAAAAGGGCAATCAGGATGATCATGATAGCTGTCAGTGGCTGACTTTCAAAGATAAGGGCTGATAACAAAAGAAATAAAAGTAGTCTGCAAGTTTCAGAAATCCGGTACATTGCATAGCTTTTAAGCCTGCCAAAAATTTTTCGAGCCTCTTCGATTGCTCTTGTAATTACAATCAAGCCAGGCTCAGTCAATACCAGCTCTGCTGCAGATCTGGCTGCATCAGTAGCCCCGCTTACAGCAATACCTATATCTGCTTGCTTTAGTGCAGGGGCATCGTTAACGCCATCTCCTGTCATTCCAACTACATAATTTTCACTTTGCAACGATTTGACAATTTTGAATTTGTGCTCAGGGAATACTTGGGCGAATCCGTCTGAAGCTGTCAGTAGTTTTTCCTGTTCTTCTGGGCTCTTATCTTTATTGAATATTTCTTGCATAGGTAAAATATTAGTGCCAAGATCTAGTTTACTTGCGATTTCTTTGGCGATTGCAGCATGGTCACCTGTTACCATTTTTATAGAGATTCCAAGTTCTTTTGCCCTTTGAATTGTTTGCTTGGTATCTTCTCTAGGAGGGTCAAATAAAGGAATCAGCCCTAAAAATACCCAGTTTTCATTTTCTTTTTTTGCAACACCAAGTGTTCTAAAACCTCTTGATGCAAGCTCGTCAATTTGTGCATTTACTTTTTCAGTACTCTCTTGACTTGCATTTGTTAAAGATAAAATAACTTGAGGGGCTCCCTTGGAAACTGAAAATTTTTTACCGTTTGAAGAAATTTGAGCTTCTGCTCGCTTACTCACAGGATCAAAAGGAATAAATTTTTCGCATTTGCATTCATTTAAAGCATTTTTATCTTTGATAGATGTGATAATTGCCAAGTCAATAGCATCTGGTTGTTCTTTTTTTGATGCTAGAGCTGCACAAAAAAGCAGTTCATCACTCTTTTCATTTTCGAAAGGGACTATCTCACCTACCGTCAATTCATTTTTAGTAAGAGTTCCAGTCTTATCTGAGCATAAGATTTCCATCCCAGCAAGCTCTTCAATTGAGATTAACTTAGATACAATTGCCTTCATTTTTGCCATTGAGTGGGCTCCAATTGCCATTGTAACAGACATGATGGCTGGAAGAGCAACCGGTATCCCAGCTATTACTAAAACCAGAATAAAAATAGCCATTTGTCCAAAACTTCTGTGGAAGCTTTGATCAAATTCAATCTGAAATAAAGAAGTGACTAATATAATAAAAGCAATTGACAAGGTGCTGATAATTAAAAAACGGCCGATATTTTGAATTGCTTTTTGAAAATGAGATACGGTCTTAGCTGATTGTACTAAGCTGGCTGTTTTACCAAAAAAGGTTTTCATGCCAGTATCTGTGACTATTGCTGTCATCTCTCCCATTTTGACAATTGTACCTGAATAGGCTACATCAGAAATTTTCTTGTTTACGGGTAAAGATTCACCTGTTAATGCTGACTGGTCTACTGATAAATAATCCCCTTTAATTAATTTTACATCAGCTGGGATAATATTTCCTAATTTGATAGAGATAATATCTCCTGGAACTAACTCAGTAGCTGGGATTTCTTTCCAATTGCCGTCTCTTAATACAAATGCTTTTAAAGCTAACTTTTTCTTTAGGGCGCTAACAGCATTATCCGCCTTATACTCATGAAAAAAACCTAATGCAGCATTGATAAAAAGCAAAGATACAATCAATATAAAATCAGGCCATCTTTCTAATAGCCCTGATAAAATCGCAGCGATCTCAATCATCCACGGGATTGGTCCCCAAAAAAAATGGAGTAATTTTTTTAAGACACTTTCTTTTTTTTCTTCAATTGAATTTGATCCGTATTCTGATAGTCTTTTTTTTGCTTCCTCATCTTTTAGACCTTTTTCGGAGTCAGATAATAGCTTCTTAAGCGTGTCTTCAATACTGAGGGATTCGAATAAAGAGGTGCTTTCCATATTAGTTGTCCTTGATAAGTTAACAAATAATATATAGAAAGTGATTTGTCAATTCGATTAGCTATATTTTACTGAACATAAAATGATTTTGTTTTTTTAGTGCTAACGTATTTGATTTCTTGCTGAGGTCTACAGAATGTTTCTTTAATTGTAAATAAGGAGAGAAGAAAAGCTATGCTGAAAAGAATAGGCATAATGATAAGACCTGATTCAAAGTTTTGTTGAACAAACGAGGTGTTGTCTCCAGCAGATCGTTGTATTATTGAGCTTGCAAATTGAGGTATTATAGCCCCTAATAACATAATAGTAGTGTTGTTGACTCCAAGTGAAGTTGCTTTAAGCTTGGCTGGGGCATGTTCTGAAATTGTAGCAAAAGATAAACTTTGCCCTGATGCAGCAAGTCCTAATAATAAGAAAAACACAGATAGCATAACATCATTGTTTGTAGGGAAGAAAAGAATCAAGCAACTTGCTGTAATTCCAAGCAAGGAAGCAATTATGAGAAGTGGCTTTCTTCTTTTTATTTTATCTGAGACTTTTCCTATAGTAGGGCATCCAATAGATAGGCCCAGCCAGAGCATAGAAACTATAAAAGCTGCGGCGGATTTCGGGAAGCCTCTAGACTCAACATATGAAACCCCCCAGTAAGCTCCGAGTAAAGGAAGCGATACATAAACGGTAGCAGCATAAAACGTGATGAACCATATTTGAGGGTTATTTAGTAGCTTTTGAATTTTTTGCAAAAGTGGTTCTGATTTGCTTAGAAAGAAAATCTGATTTTTGTGTCCTTTCGGTTTATTTTGAATGAAAAGGGCTAAACATAAGGTTAAAATGATACCAAGTATGCCAGTTAAAAACATAACGAACCTCCAGTTGCCATCAAACATCTTAATTACCATGGCTAGTGGGGCTCCAGCTACTATTGGTCCTATGGCACCTAGGAATTGAGCCAATCCTACCATAAAGCCAAAGTTATCTTTTGGAAACCAATTAAGAGAAAGAGACAAAAGACTTACAAAAGCAAAGGCTGATCCAAAACCGATTAACAATCTTGAAAATACGCCTGCATAAAAACCATTTGAGAAGCTAAACCAAATAACCCCCAAAGCACAAGCAATGCAGGCTAAGGTAAGTAAAAGCCGAGATCCATATCTATCTACAAGAATTCCAACAGGTGTCTGCATAATTCCATATGTAACATAATAAGATGCAGTTATTATTGAGAATTGCTCTGCTGATATGAAAAGATCTCTCATTACATCATCAGCAATTGTTCCTAAGAACACTCTAAGAAAATACTCATAAAAGAAAAAAACTGTAGCTAGGATCCAAACAAAAATCCCAATAGAGGAAACTTTTTGCTTTTTAATACTGGTACTGCTCATTTTTAAAATCTTCCATTTGCGAAACTACTTTTTCAGCTTCTTTTGTTTTAGCAAGCTCTAATAAAGGCTCACCTTCATTTACTAAAGAAAGATTGTTCTCCGCTATAATTACACCTTCAAAAGGTGCGAAAATTTTATATTTTTGCTCTGTCCCAAAAGGGTCGATGATTCCAGCTAAAAGATCACCTTCATTCACATGAGACCCTAACTTTTTATATAATCGACATATTCCAGAGCCTGGGGCTCTTACCCAGTTAGAGTTATTAATGACAAATGACTCTCTTTTGGCTTTTTTTGTTTTAGCAGCAGGTATCATTTTTAAATGTCTCATTACATTGATAATTCCTTTAATCCCAAGTCTGATAGATAGATCTTGGATTCTAAGTGCTTGTCCTGCTTCATAGATCAAAGTGGCTTTTGAATCCTCATTTTCTACTAACCATAAAAGACCCTTTTTAGAAGAACTTTTAAGAATAACTGGGGCCTGAAAGGCCTTTGCCATTTGTTCAGTTTCTTCATTGATGACAGTATGCACTTGTGGGAGTTTATTGTAATAAGGCTCACCTGTGCGAATATCAATTACATGTGTCGCTTTGCTTAAGATCTCATTTGAAAATAAGTGAGCTAACCTTGCTGCAAATGACCCTGTCTCACTTCCAGGAAAACTCCCATCCAAATCTCTTCTATCAGGAAGACTTCTTGATCTAGCTATAAGCCCATACACATTAACAACAGGTACTGCAATAATTGTTCCATATATTGATTTCAAAAGGCTTAAGTTTAAAAGCCTATGGATTATTGATACGCCATTTACCTCATCACCGTGGATAGCCGCACATATTAAAAGAGTTGGACCTGCTTTTTTACCATGAATTACATGGATTGGAATATGCATTGGAGAACAGGTATATATTTCAGGAGTTGGCAATGCTAAAGTTATGCGCTCTCCTGGCTGAATAGTTGCATCACATATTTTTAAGGGAGAGTTTTTCATAATTACACTTTATTATTTTTTTATACTTGAAAAAAGAATTTTTTTTTGAAAATAGCAAAAAACAAAAACTAAATATCTTCAAACAGTAATACAAAAGAGATAGCTTTTCAAGACAAAAATTCCATCATTAATAGACAAATGAAATTTTATTAACTATTCCTTTTAATATTTAAATTGCAAACATGTCGAGCCATAGAGGTTTTTTACTTGAGCTGAAAAATAGCAAACTTGACACTATCCCTACCACTCCATCTAAACAACCTGGATTATCTATCCACTTTTCTGGCTCATTCTTTTGAGATGCAAGTGTTTTGTAGCCAAAAGGATGCTCATCGCTATAAAGATTAACAATTAGTTCAGCTATATTGTGGCTTATCTCTAAAAACTTCTCATCTTTAGTATCTAAGAACATGGTATAATAAATTGTAAGAGCTCCAGAAAACCCATGGCAAAACGAGGGACATTCCAACCCTGACTTACTTGGAAATCTTTCTATAGAACTTTTTAATACATCTAAACTGAATTTTTTAAGTTCTTGGTTTTTTGTAGCCATTGATGCCAAAAAAAGAGATCTTGCAGTGCCAGTTGCTCCATAACACCAACCATCTCTGTACAATTCATCGAAATAGTCAAATTTTTTTTCTTTCTTTGAGGAAAAAACAAATCTTGATGGCCATATATTTTTTTCACTAAAAGATAATATATTTTCCTTTAGCCAATTAGAAATTTGAACAATAGCATCATTGCAGTTATATCTAGATTCACTAAAAAGTGACGCTTTGCTTAAAGTACTTAAAATTCCACTAATTCCATGAGCTACTCCCGTATCAATACAACCATTTTTATATTTCATTTGATTATCTTTTCTTGTCAAAAGTTCACCAGGAGTAAAGAATGATGGTACTAGGGTTTTTTCAAAGTACATAGTCGATGATCCTAAACTGCTTAATCTATCAACTATGCTCGAACATATGCTATCAACAGTTGGGTTATCTATGAAATGAACTAAATAGGGGAGAACTCCAGAAAGTCCTGTTATTAAGTCCCAAAGCAATGGAGGAACGAATTTACCATCTTGTATACACTGATCCCAAGGGTTTAAATATTCTTTTCTTACCTTATCAATCAAAATATTATTTAAATCTTTAATAAGGGACTTGTAGCGAGTTTTGTTTTTTGATGCGCAAAGTATTGAAAAATTGATTCCTGTCAATCCTGAAAAAAGAGAGGTGTTATAAATTCCTTTTTCTTCAATTAAGTTTATAAGTTGCTGGATCACAACATGCGATGCTTGGTCCCATCCTTGATTTGGAAATGAATTATCTAGAGTCGAAAATAATAAAATAATAGCAGGGTATCCATGGGATGTACTTAATGAGTCCCATGGATGTGCATTAATATAGGGAATAAAATTTTTATCTGAAAAACAAACTTTTTGTATTTTTTCAATATCTAAAAACTTATTTCCAATTTTTAATGCAATTTCGTTTATTTCTGAGGTCAGTGTTTTGTATTTCATTTAACCTTTTCTCCAATTATCTGTAGCCTATCTTTTGATGATTCATAGATATTTAATTTACCTCTTTGTTCTTTGAAAAAAATCATTGAAGGTGATGAGTTATAAAGTTGTTTTGTAAAAAAATAACCACGATCTGAGGGGTATAAAATTGTTGGAGGTTCATTTTTACAATACATTCTAAGGTGGTTTTCAGTAGCTTGAACAAACATAATGGTATTTTCTTCACCAAATAGCCGGTATTTTCCTTCAAGTTTTTTTAGGTTTTTAATAGGAATCTTTATTTGCTTATGCAAACGGTCTTTGGGGATATTTGGGTTAAGCCAACGATGTGCAGTTAGACCAAATGTATCACTATCAGCTAATAAGATAACCAAATATGAGGATTTTTTATCCCAACCAACAAAGGAACTGAATCCAAGAGTTCTACCGGTTAATATATTAATTTCTCCCTTATATCGTTTATCCATAGACCATCCCATTCCGGACCTTATTCTAAATTTTTCTAAGCTGAATGGAGTTTTTTCTAATTTCCTTGCAAATTCCGAGTTCCTAAAATCAGAGAATGCGATGTAATTAAAATAAATTGATAAGTCATGAATGCTTGAAATGATAGAAGCAAAAGCTTTTAGGTATTTGATATTCCAATAGGGAACCGGAACGCCTTGACTATTCCCTGTTACTTTTCTATTTGGGCAATTTTTTGGCATTTCTATGAAAGTTTCTTTCATATTCAGTGGCCTTAAAATATATTCCTGCAGTAGTTTTCCATAACTTTTGCCAGATACTTTTTCAAGTATTAAACCAATAAGTCCGTATCCTAAATTTGAATAAATTGGTTTTTCTACGTTAGCTGGTAATTTTTGAGTAGATAAAAATCTATCAATGTCAGACATGTCATAGTCTACAATAGGGACTGTATTTCCGCTTAACTTATTATAGTAACTGTTCAGCTCAGGGTCTTTTAATCCTGTCGTATGAGTTAACAATTGATATAGACTCTTACGCTTTAAAGATTCATGAGCATTTGGAAAAACTTCTGTTATAAAAGGTTCTATTGATTGGCTAAGATTAATTTTCCCTTCTTCCTCAAGAAGTAAAGCGAGGTGGGCTGTAAAAAATTTGGTTATAGAACCAATTTCATAAAGATCGTGAATAGTAGACTGGTTATTAATTGTTATATATGAGGTGCCTTCAGAAGTTAATATTGACGCGATTGGGTTTGTATTGTACTTAAGGTTTACTCTTTCTTCTAAGTCTATAAAAATATTTTCTTCTAAATTTCCCATCATCTCATTAGAAAATCCAATTAGTTTTGTTGAAATAATAAAAATCGGACAAATAATTTTGCGCCTAAAATAGGATAAATAGTTTTTTTTCACAGAGTGCTCTTGGCAAAAAGTTCTTGTAGGTTTGCAAGCTTTTTAAAAATAAACTCTGCAAAGCATCTAGCTTTCTTCTCTATTTCATTATCTATTCCTAAAAAACGGTTACAATGCATATGAATTAGACTATTAAGCAGCTTATGGAAATCAATTTCCTGAAGGTTAGCTGATTTGAGTTCTTTTCTTAGCTGGCAGGAATATTCATGCAAGGATTTAAAAATTGGAAGAATTGAAAGAAGGAAGCTATTTTTACACTCAAAACTTTCTGGGTTTAAAATAGCAGCTACGCATTCTGTGATTTGTTTGTGAAAGTTTCTAGTTCCCGATAACATAGATTTATCTATTTTAGCTTGCTCCAAAAAAGCCAAACACGATTCATTATTTACTAGAAAACCTTTTAAAATTACTAATATGCTAATTGAAGCAATTGAAAAAGATGGGAAGAGTTCATGATCTTTAATTTTTTGTAGAATTTGTATTACTAATATACTATCTACGCAGAAAAATTCTTCTACACTATTTATGCATTTTTCTTTGCCATATCTTTCTAATTCCCGAACATATGTATGCAAACTAACATCATTTGCAGATCCTTTCTCTAGCCATTTATTAGCAGTTATAGAAAACTTTTCATATAGTTGACCTCGCTTATTTGCATTATGAGCAAATAGTCTGAGCCTAATGTGAGCATTGGACTCATAGTATCTTATGAAGAACCAATGGCTTAAAAGATTATTTTCGATTAAATCATTAACTAAAGGAGTTATTTCTTGCTGCAAGAAATCTAATTCTTGATCTTGAGGCATATATATTTTGGCATATAAACAGTTAGATGAAAAATCTAATTTTCGCCCTTTTGAATGCTGATATATCTCACCATGAAATGGATATGTATCTTTCTGGTTAGCATTTTTTCTAACAAAAGAAACAACAAACTCTGTGCTAAAACAATTTTTGTTTACCTTAGAGGAAGAATCAGATTTTTCATGAATAGACTCAAGTAAAATTAATTCATCATTGGCTCTAAATTGTTGATAGATGATCTTAAAGTGATCAGGATCTTTCCAGTTTAGTTTAAGTCTTTGGTCATAATGACATAAAAAAATGTATGGAGTAATGTTTAACCTCTCAAAATGTTCTTTAAGAGAAGATGTTTGGTCTACTGATAAATTTAACTTTAGGTTTTTGTTTGATAATAGCCATCTTTGAGGGGATAAGACTATGTTTTTATACCTTACTTCTGGAAAATACTCATTGTCTGTCTTATACAACCAAGGAGCTGGGATCATTTTGTAAAACTTATGCTTGCTAATCGCTAAAAGAAGCTGCAGTGGAAGAGGAGCTAAATTTTCATTCACCACAGTGCTTAAAGACAAGTGAACTTTTTTATTTAGTGTTTTTGAAAAGATATACATTTCATTTAGATTGCCCCCTAAATAAATATCATCTAAATATAGTGAAGAAGAAGCTTCGCCAGGGTATTCAAACCCTAAATGGTGGTCCCTCAGAGGTTTAAAAATAGCTACATTAGCAGTTCGAGAAGACACTGGAATAAAACTAGCTTCTACAAAGGCTTTTTCAGATTCAATTTTCTCTTCTTTCTTTAGAAAGGTTTTAACTTCCTGGTAAATTGATTCATTAAAAAGATATAAAAATCTTCCTAAAGAAGAACCTGCTTGTTCAGTTGCTAGATGAGGGTTAATTAAAATTGTGTAATCTTCGGAGTCAAAATCATTTTGGGTATTTCCGATTATTTCAAAAAATATTTCAGTGGAAATGGGCATTTTGTCAATTTGAACTTTTGCCAGACACTGTTTTATAAATTCATCTGAAAGATTTATGCATGTTTTCTTATCTTGAAGAAGTAATGAGTCAAGCATAGATAAAGCTTTGGATTGTTCGTTTGCTGAAGGGTCAAAACTTATTTCTCGAACAGCTTCTTTTAATGGCACTAAGGTATCTACGCCAAAAATTTCTAAGAAGTCCTTATGAAACTTTTCAATAGAGGTGTGTCGGTTGTCTTGAAAAGCTGTTAATATTTCAGGTAGGATTTCAATTTGTTTTGCAAAGCTCTTGGGCATACTAGCTGTCCCTTTAACCATACTATCAATCTGGACAGGATATGGCATTTTTGTATTGGGAGGAAATCTATGATAGATTTCTTCTAGGTATTTAAGCTGTACAGATTCATCGTTTTCAGACTCAAACTCCTTAGATTTAGTTTTAAACTCTCTTAATTTATTCTCTGCATCTTCTTTGTTTAAAAAACTATTAAGCTTATCCGGAAGAGTGTCGATAAAGTTATAATCGTCCATGGCTGGAATGATTTCAGGTATTAAAAAATTTTTATTTAATAAAATTTTTATACTTTCATCTATTTTTATTCTTTTCTCTTCCCCATACTTTTCTAACAACTTTTTAACTAACTGACTATGAGCTATGGGTTGTGAACAGAGATTTAATATCGTTTTTGAATATGAAGATGCTGATATTGATATTATATTTTTTTGATCTGTATCAGACAGTTGTTGAATTAAATAAAACTTACTTCCTCTTAAGATGATACTTGGATTGCCATATAGCTTACACTCACCAGGTATTGGGCTATTTTTAATAACATCTTTCAAAATGCTTGCTATCAGGGTCATGTCCGGTCTAATTTTTTTTACCAGATTAGAATTGTCCAAAATCAAATTTGCTTTTTCTGCAAACTTCCCATAGCCTATAGAGGCAAATAACCCAAAAGGAGTTGTGCGACTACAGGCTCTTAAGAAATACTTCAAAAGAGAGAGGTATAATTGTTTATTGGCTTTATTTTTTTTTGCTTGCAAGGATTGGTAAAGTGATGGGGAGGCAATAGCAATAGCAAGTTTGAATTTAGATGAGTTTTCATAATAATTGAATAACTCTTCTTGTCTATTTGAACTGTGAAAAATTTTTTCAAAGTCTTCTTTAGAAATTAAAGACTGTCTAAGAAAAAAAAATGGAGCAGCTTCGTATATTGTCATTTTAAATTAGTTATTATGATTAGGTAATTAATAGTATTCTGTCCCAGTTTATAAACTCTGGGTTATTGACGGTCATCAAAGTTAAAATGATTCCTGATGCGCCAAATAATAATCCTGGATTATCTTCCCAAGAGTAATTGCCACCCTCAGTTATTTCAACTGATCTGAATCCAAATATGTTAGATGAATTATAGTATCTCAATAGCTCATCTTCTAGTTTACTACGTTGGTTTATTAGCAGTTGGTTGTTTGTTAGCAAAGCCATTCTATGTGTTGTTAATAAGACTCCAGCTCTTCCATAAAAGAGTTGAGTTGCTATCAAGTTCCAATCTTTGAAGGTTTTTTCAAAAAGGGATATATACGCATTTTCTGCAAAATCACAGAAATCCTTTTTATTTAATAACTTACCAACCCTGTATAAAGTCAAAGCTATGGAAGGAACTCCACAAAACCAGGAGTCTCGATTTAAATGCTCTGAGTATTGACTTTTCAGGACTTCTTCATATGAAGCGGATATAGGCCAGAAATAACCACCAGATTTCTTTTCTGTAACATTTATCAACCAGTTAGACAGTTTTTCAACTAGATCAAGTATGTTTTGATTTTTTTGTCTACACTCAAGATAAGTGGTTAGCGCTGCCAAATAACCACCAATGCCATAGGCATGCGAAAGAACAAAAGATCCATTTGGATATTTATTTTTATCTAAATAATGAAGAGGTTCATCGTAAGGGGAGTACCATCCAGGAACATTTTTACCGTCATAGACTAAGCTTTTTTCTAAATATTTTACTAATATATGAATGCATTTGTCTAAAGTTTCATTATTTTCTCTACAGCTGTCAATTCTAAGAGTCAAATAAGCAATTATTCCGCTTATACCACTTGAAAGATTTAAATAAGATGGGTGCAATAAATAGTTATTATCTATTGCCTTCTCAATCGGCAAAATCAAATGTCTTAAAATTTCTTCTCTAAGATGAGTCTCTAAAGTATTAATTAGACTTTGATATTCAGATCCATTGTTAGATGAAAGATAAATAGAAAAAATAATACCAGCTAATCCCTGATATAACGACAAGTCGTAGTGATTATTCTGTAGTTTTTCGGAGATTGTTTTAATGTATTTATGACAAATTTCTGAGATTTCAGTATCTAATTTTTGGGATTTGCAAATTCCCAAGAAAGTTAAAACACCAGAAAGACCATTAGATAAGTTTATTAAATCTACAGGGTTATGAGAATCTAAACTTTTAGCAACATCATCTATATTAGATACTCTTGAAAGAAAGAAGTCAGTAAAAGTTGCTGTGTCTATCTTATTCATAACCCATTTTAGTTTTTAATTTTAATTACATAAATTATTTACAAGAACAACAGAAACTATTGCCTGTGCCAGTATTTCCACATCCTGGAGTGCACAAAGATTTACTTGTTACAAGTTCTTTATTAGTTTCAACTGACCCTAGAGATTTAGAACTAAGCTTCAAATCAAAATCTGAATCAGCTTTTTCATTTACTTTATTAACAGCAAAACTTCTTTGTAAATTCTGAATATCTATTTTCATATTTTTACCTATTTTATTTAAAATTAGTGCTTTACAAAAAAAGCAACATTAAACTTTTAATTTTTCACAAAGATTTTGTCAATTTTTTTTATAAAAGATGTGGTAATTTTTTTATAGGTAGTTAGAGGAGCTCTTTAGAGTCTTGATGAACCAATTTTTTAAGATGGAGAACTTTTAGTTTGAAATACTTTCTTGTAATTTTTCTGTAAAAATCTCATTTCATCTTTTGATCGAATTTCCAGAAATGAAATTTTAGGGTATTTATTTTTTAAGTGCTCGATTTGCTTTTTATATTTTCTTCTAAAAACCCAAAGATATTTAATTAGTTTTAATGAAACAGAACTAGTTAAGTTATCAGGATTATCAATTTTCTTTTTAGCTTTGTAAGTTGATAGCCACCTTTTAAAAACCCTAAATAAACATATCAATCTGTTTAGCCTGCAATAAACAACTATGTTAGCTTCCTTATATCTCATTTCAAGAGATCTCATGGCATTGCCATCAATAATCCATTTATTATTATTCAAGATAGACCTTATATCTTTTAAAAAGTGATCGTGATCTCTTTCAATCCATCCTTTTTCAAAAAAAAGCTCATCGACATGAAATAAGGGGATAGATAAGGATTTAGCTAACTTTTTAGCCAGTGTAGTTTTTCCTGATCCCGGGACTCCAAATATCAAAATTTTCATAAAGTCTTTTTGGAATTTCTACATCAAATTTCTTTTTTTACTTTTTTGCCATATAGCTTGATCATTGATAAATTTTAAGATCGTTTTTTCTGAAAAACTTTTTTGAAATTTTCTATCTCCATATTCAAAATTGAATGTAAATGATCCAAATTTTTCCCAAAATTCTTTGATTGTATATCCATTTCTTTTTCTAGTAGATTTAGGGAAAATTGCTTGTGCTATAAAAGTGCTTTTAGCTGGGATTCCGTATGTGTTTTTTTGATTAATACCATTTATTAATATTGGAAGGGTTTCTTCAGTTTTGTCAAATTTTAAGTAACCATGAACATTTTCTATAGGTTTAGTAGATTTATTCTTACCTTCTACATAAAACTGAGTAACAATGAATTCTGGGAAACTATATGGATTGTCCTTTGCTGAATCTTCTGACTTCCTAAAGGCATTTACAACTAAGAATCTGGAAAATTTCCAAGAAATTTTTCTTGATAAAACTAATCTCTGTATCAATATAACTACAACAAGAAGCGTTAGTAAACCGACAATAACATAAGAAAAGATTCTAACTCTTTCTGGAGTAACCCATAAAGGTAATTTCTTGACAATCTGATTTAGTAAACGATCTGAGCTGAACCCAAAAGTGCAGAAAAAAGTGTACAAAATTCCAGCTAGTATCCTTACTAAGAAAGATGCAAAAAATTGAGTTGCAAATCGACGCATAATTATTAAAAGTTATACAGCAAATAAAAAAATTAGGATTAAGGTTAAGCGATCTTTAATTCAAAAATCTACTGATTTCTTGCAGATTTATATATTTTAATAAAATAAATTTATTTTGAGTTGAATCAATCAAATTTTCCAAGTTTGTCTATTATTTTAGAAATAATTAGAAATCCTTTTTCAAATCTATCTAGTCCAAAATGTTCATTGGGAGAATGTATGTCATCTTCTGCAATTCCCACCCCTATTAGCAGAACATCACATTTAAGTTTTTGGGTCATGGTCCAGATGATTGGGATAGAAGAACCTGTTAAAATTTTTTTACACTCTTTGTTATAAACTTCACTATACGCCTGCATTGATGCCTTTGCTAATTTAGAGGTGCTATTTCCAACGATAGGATAGCTTGATGAATGGGTCTTTATCTTAAAATCCATTCCTTTTGGAATATTATCTGATAAAAATGCCTTAATCTGCTGTATTACTTTTTCGGGGGACTGATTTGGTACAATCCTACAAGATAGTTTTGCGTGTGCTACCGCTGGGATAATTGTCTTAACTCCCTCACCTAAATATCCTCCATAGATTCCATTTATTTCTAAAGAGGGTAAAATCCAGTTGGCTGCTTGTGGATCAAAACCTTTCTCAACAGCAGTAACCCTAACTCCGAAAGCTTTTAAATAGTTTTGCAAATCGAAAGAATCTGTATCAAATTCCTGTTTAGAAACCGAGCAAACATCATCATAGAAATTTGGAATTTGGATGCGGTTATTGTCATCCCATAGCTTTGAAAGGACCTCTGTCATTGCTCTATTGGCGCTATAAACAATTCCACCGTGCACTCCAGAGTGCAGGTCTTGTTTTGCATTTGAAATTTCAATTTCCATTTGTATAAGTCCTCTTGCACCCAAAGTAATTGCAGGAGTATTAACATCTGGGATTCCTACATCGACAACTAATAGGGAATCACACGAGAAAGTTTGCTTTTCTTGTTCCATAACTTCTAAAAGACCAATGCTGCCACATTCCTCTTCACCTTCAATACATAACTTTATATTGATTGGGAGCTCACCTAATATCTCAATTAGTGCTCGTATAGCGACCATTGTATAGAAAATTTGTCCTTTGTCATCAGCTGCTCCTCTTGCATAGACTTTATTATCTCTGATCTCAGGCTCAAATGGATCTGAATTCCAAAGTTCTATTGGATCTATAGGTTGAACATCGTAATGGCCATAAATTAAAAGAGTATGTGCATTTGGTTTTTGGTTGTTCTTAGCAAAAACAATGGGGTACTTATGAGTCTTTATTAGATATGAATCCAGCCCGATATCTTTGCAATAGTTCATTACCCAATCAGCACAAGATAGCATTTGTGAGCTATATTTAGAATCTGTGCCAACCGACTGAAATTGTAAAAACCTGAGATAATCTTCAAGAATTTTTTCTTTGTGTTTTTTATACCAAAGCTGAAGTTTTGATGTTTGTTCCATGTAAAGAATTTAATAAGTTAAAATTTTTAATCAAAATAAGCTCTAGAAAAGTCTACTGAATTTGTATAATCAAAAAAGTATCCTTTTAAATGAGAGTTAACAGCAAAAGTTTGGTTTGCGTTTGTTATTACAATAAGAGGAGCTTCCTCTCCCAAAATTTTTAATGCTTTTTCTAAATAAGACAATCTTTGCCTTTTATCTATAGTAATTTTCATTTCTGCAATAATTTTTTTATATTCTTTATTTTCCCATCCTGGTTTTTTTTCAAGTCTTTGTAATAAATCAATAGGATCAGGAAAAAGGGCGGTTTCGTAACAACCTCCAATGTCATAGTCTCCTTTCTCTTGAGAACTTCTAAAATAATTCCAGTCTTTTCCAATTAATTTTGTTCGGATATTTAAAATTTTGCTCCATTTTTGCTCTATGTATTGAGCTAACATTTTCATTTTTGGATTGATGAAGTAACTTAACTCAATCTCAGGAAATTCATCCCTAGAAATTCCTAGATCCTGCAAGCCTTTTTCAAAGTGTTCTTTTGCTTTTTGAGGGCTATATTCAAAAGATTGCTCAAAAGGAGCCATAGAAGTTGGAAGAAAAGAAATTGGCACGCTTCCTTTTGTAATGCTTTTATTAATTAATTCACGATCGATTGCATAACTTAATGCTTTTCGTATATGTTTCGATTGGAAGTGAGCGTGTTTTGTGTTGATCTGTATCCAAAAAATAAGTGTCGAAGGTCTTTTTTCTAAAAGTTTTTTCTCTTCTAAGATATCTGTATCTTCTGTGGAAATTAAACTGATTGGAGCTCCAATCCAGTCAACTTCGTTATTGTTAAAAAGAGAGCTTCCTGTAGCTACATCCTTAATAAAATTGATTTCAATGGTATTTAAGTTAATTTCCGCTCCACCCCAATAGTAGGGGTTTTTCTTCAATATTAAATTTTTTGTCTTATTCCATTTTTCTATTATAAAAGGCCCGTTGAATACGCCAGGTTCACTTGCTGGCTTTTTTAAAGGAGCAAAAATAGAATTGGCTAAAAGTTCTAAAAAGACTGTACATGGGTGGTCAAGCTTTATTTGAAGTGTTTTGTTATCTAACGCCTTGACACCAAACTCGTCGATGTTTCTTTTTCGATTTCTGATATCTTTTGCATTTTTAATTACATAAAAAAGATCAGGCCTTAAGCAAAGTGAGTTTGGAGAAACAGCCTCTTTCCAAGCTCTCTCATAGTCAAAAGCTGTTATTGGTTCGCCGTTTGACCAGTAGCTTTTACGAATAGTAAAAGTATATTCCATCTGGTCTTTAGATATGTTTACAGATGATGCACCAGCAAGCTCTGCTTTTTGACCAGGGTTGATTCTTGTTAAACCTTCAAAAAGCAGCTTATTTAAGCAAGCACATCTTATATGACTTATATTCCTATGTGGATTTAGACTAGTCGGATCTCCCTCTTGAAAAATTAACTTAAGGGGTTTGTCCGATGATTTATTTTGCTTGCCGGTTTTTTGACAACCAAACATTAGAGCACAAAGGGCTGATATAAAGAATATTTTTTTCATTTTATTACTCATTAAAATAAGACCATCTAAAATCCAGACCTCCAGTCTTATCAAAAATATATTGATGCAGTTTTGGACTGCAGGCATATTTTTGAACTGCATTGAAAAGTGGTATTGCTTTTAAATCATCTGCAAAAAGATCTAATGCTTTTGTAAGATACCCTTCTTTACCAGTAGACTGGAATTTATTTACATATTTGATAAATAACGCACTTTTTGAAGAGTCTGAACAAATAGACTCTAAATAATTAAACCTTTGAATCAAGCTAGAAAAAGCAGGAAAATATGATGGCTCAAAGCAACCGCCTACCTGAAATGAGCCTTTTTCCAAAGAGTTTCTGAATGTGTTCCAATCTTTTTCGATCAAAGAGACTTTAATGTTAAATGTGTTTTTCCAAGTCTTTGCTAGATATTCTGCTAATTCCTTCATTTTCGGAGTATTAAAGTAGCTTAATTCAATAGGAGGAAAATTCTGTAAAGACAGTTTGGACTCTTCAAGACCTTTTTTAAAGAATTCTTTAGCTTTTGTTTGGTTGAATATTAGATTATCTTTTTGAGAGTTTTTGGAGAAAGGATATGATAATGGAGCACCTAAGTAGATATTTTGATGTATCTCTTCTCTATTCAAGCTAATGCTTAGTGCTTTTCTAATATATTTTGATCTTAAATGAGGATGTTGATCATTTACATAAAGCCAGAAGGATAGAGGAGAGAGCCTTTTTTGCAAAATTTTTTCTTTCTCTAGGCTTTTCTCTATCTGAATGGGAACAGATGCCAGAGGGGCACCTATCCAGTCTAATTTACTTTTCTTGAACAAATTATAAATCAAAGTTGGATCGGAAATAAAAGAGATGTTAATTGTGTCAATTGTAACATTTTTGTGATCCCAGAAGTATGGATTTTTCTCCATCTTCAGTAAATCTGAATTGAAATCTGTAATAATATAGGGGCCATTAAAAATAGTTGGCTCTTTACTTTTGTCATACGATGGAAAAAAAAGTGGTAGAGATAATTTATGCAAAAAGCGTGTGTCTGGAAATGCAAGTTTAATTTCTAATATATCTTCATCTAATGCAGATATCCCCAACTTATCAGGAGAGCACTTGCCTTTTAAAATTTTTTCACCATTCTTAATAGAGGAAAAGTCATTTACTGGAAATTCTTTTGATGCAGATATATTTTCCTTCCATCTTTGTTCGTAATGATATGCAGTTACTTTCTCTCCATTATTCCAACGTGTGGCCCTTAGCTTAAATCTATAGACTGTTTGGTCTTGACTAACAGCATATTCTTCAGCTCCTGCTAATAGAATTTTACCATCATGATTTGAACGTGTAAGACCTTCAAAAAGTGATCTGTATACAGTCCAACATCTTACGTCAGAGAACATATAGCATGGATTTAAAGAAGGAGGAGCTCCTTCATTAAATACCAAACGAAGGCATTTTTTATTTTCCGCAGTCTTTTTTAAGGGCTTTGAAAGTAATTTTACAACTGTATTTAAATGCTTTTCGGATGTATCTAATATTGCCAAATAATGAATACTGGAAATTTCTAAAGATGCGAAAGATGTCCCATCTAAGCTTTTTATTTTTTTAGTTAAAACCTTAATCAAATTTTCATTGTTTGTTTTTATAACAAGGACAGACTTTCCTTTTTTCAAAAAATAAGGGATTTCTTTTTTTTGTATCACTTCAGAAAAAGTTTTGAAGAGAGTTTGAGCTAGCTCAAACCTTAAAGTTAATTGTGTTTCAATGGGTTTTAGTGAGTAAAATAGCTTGCTTGCAAAAAAATTAAAATCCGGGATAGTGGGTCCTATTTTTAGCTTTAACTTTTCAAAAACATCTTCCTGCTTAATAAAAAGTCCTCCATTAAAGTCTCTAAAAGGTCCAATTATGTCCTCTAATAAGACAGTGATAGACTTTCTAACTGAAAGTAGGTTTATAGGCTTAGCTACTTTAGACACTGGATAGTGTAATGAAAACACCATTGAATCAGCAAATAAATGACCCTGGTCATTAAAGTTGTGAAGTGAAAATCTGATGAAAGAGGGTAGGTAGTTCGTAATTTTTTTTAGAAGGTTATATTTCCTTGGGTAGGCAATATATATAATATACTCTAGATCAGATGAAGTTTGCCCTTTAAAGCTAATACTTAGTTGGGGGATATCATCTTCACCGTCAAGTTCATTTATTAAAGTACTTATTTGCTTAAAAGCATCTTCATAGTGATATGGCCAAAAAACCGATGGGCAGTAGCTTTTGACTTCATAAGAAACTTGTTTTTCTATAAGGTTTTGCAATTTTTTAATTTCAATACAGCTTAGATCTTTTCCTCTAATTTTTTGAACTTCTAGATAACAAAACATATATGCATTTTCAATCGATTGCCATGTATAAAAAGAATTAACGATTTCTTTTGTGCCTGAAATATTACCTTGAAGAATTTTTAGAATATCTTTCTCATTAAAAATTTCGGTTTGTCTATCATATGTCAGAGCAATAGAAACACATACTCGATCAGGAACTTTAAACAATTTTGTAAAGACAGCTCTGTGCCCATCGCTTTTTTTTAAAAGAGCTTTGGTTATTTTTTTTTGCAGAAAAAACTGAGATAACAAGATTTTTATTAGGTGCTTTAGACTGCGTTTTTCAAAAAAAATATTATCTTTGTTCGCTATTAGTTGAAAAAATCCTTTTTTTAAAGTCGAATCAAAGTATTTAGGAAATCTTTTTTGGATGGTGAAAACAAAATTTTCAATCGATTTGAGAATATTGTTATGCATTAAAAAAACTCAATTGAAACAAACTAGGAAAGCTATGTAAAAATATGATAAGTTATTTGTCAACATATCATAGAAAAAGTACACATTTAAATTTTTTGCTAGCATTTGTTTCCAAATATATACATTTTTTGTATTTGGCCTTTTTATTTTAAATGCTAGGATTTTCTTTTTTATAGGTCAAAATTCATGATAGAAGAAAGCAGCTGCGTATTTTGCCAGATAGCAAAAAAAGAAGTTAAGTCTTGGATTATTTGGGAGTCTGATACTCATTTAGCATTTTTATCAATTTATCCGAACATGAAAGGGGTAACAGTAGTAATACCTAAAAAACATAGATCAAGCTATGCATTTGATCTAGATGATAAAGAACTTTTTGATCTAATTATTTCTGCAAAGGCTGTCTCGAAGATACTAGATGAAAAGCTAGAGGGTGTTGGTCGAACAGCATTAGTACTAGAAGGCTTTGGCGTAAATCATGTACATGCCAAATTGTATCCACTGCCGAAAACATCACATTTGTCTGATAAATGGGAAGCAGTAGAGTCTAACCATAAGGTTTATTTTGATTCATATCCTGGCTATGTTTCAAGTAATGATTACTTTAAAGCAGACGATAAAGACCTTGAAGAAGTTTATTTAAGACTCAAAGATAACTTTTAAGATCTTCAAAAAAGAAGCTATGTAACTTATTAACGTTTTTGAATATTTTATTATAAAAGAGCAATCCCTTGATTTTAAATCAAGGGATAATGCTAGTCGTTTCGTCGAGGAAATAACCTGTTTATAATCCAATGACTCCAACTTTTTGATGTATTCGTTGAAGCGTCTACACAGCTATTAACTGCAGGTGTTGCAACGCGAGCTAAATCAGGACCCACTGCAGCTTCTACATATCGTCTACTAGTTTCCCTGCTCACGGCCCCTCCAGCATCTATAGCGTTGTCTATAACTACTGTAAGAACAATATTAGCAACTTCATTAACTGGGTTTTCTAGTGGTATAGCCATTTCGGCATCTAAACCTTGAGGTACATTTCCTTGATTTGCAACTGGTTGAACATCCATATTAACCTCTATTTTTTTTTATGGTTTTTGTAAAGCTAGGGAATGCTAAAAAAACTCTCAATTAATTGCCAGCATAATTTATTTTGCGAAAAATTCATCTTTTTTTCGCTGTGAGTAACTTATGAGCGTGTTTTAATTCTATTTGTATTGCCTAACTAAAATGTAGTGATTTAGGACACTAAAGATGCTTTTCTTATATTTTACGAAAAACTTGGATCTACAAGAGATTTAATAACTTGTAATATTGTCATTTCATTCTTAAAAGAGGTTCAATATGTTGAATTCATTCAAGAATGATATTTTTTTATTTTTCTTTATTTTGAACTGCTTTAGGATTCACCGCAATTTTTTAAATAGAGGTTTTTTATGGCAGCTCAAGTTGGAAATCAAGTGCAATTTTTGCCTCAGGGAGTTTCTTCTGATGAGATTATATATCAATGGAGAGTTAATAATAACACTCGAATTGTAAGTCTTATTCGAGGGGAAGGAGATTCTAAAATATGTCATGTATTCAATGCGGTTTTAGGTCAGTCTACAACTCGTCTAGTTGATAGAGGTGGAGGCGGGATATCCCCGCTTGATAGAGATGAAATATCTCCGCTTGATAGAGATGAAATATCTCCGATTGGTGGATTTAGAGAACGAAGGCCCAGTCGACGTAATTTTTTTGGTCGTCTCAAGACTTATGAAGATTTAATACCGGAAGTAGTCAATACTGCTAAGGGACCAATGTGCATATTTAAACATAAGAATGATAGGGTTGTTTCAAAAGTCCATGTTAGAGACGGTGATACATCAAATACAGTTTGGGGTGTAGTCAGGACTTTTACTGAAATAAGGGGAGGACTATTCCTGAAGAGAGAGAGAGAGTTCAATTGGTGTTTTGACGTTGTCATACTTAATATTGCAGTAAATAGAGTCAGAAGGATTAGAGTTGCCTCTAAAAAAAATGACATCATTTCTGTACATAGATATCTAGGAAATAGAGCCGATGATTCTTCAAGTTTTTCTATTTTTAGTCAATCTATCGATGAAAATGAAAAAGTTGTTTTTGATCGATATCATTTTTATGAAGATCCAAATGTTACCGCAAAATTTTTTTTATCTAATTCACGCCTACCTTTTTCGCGTTTAAAAATTGGGACTGGTCATCTCCGAAGTACGATAGAATCTTCACTAATTAGAGATACAGGTTTTATTTTTGATATTAAAAGTTATGAATTCTCAAAATATAGTCCACACAATATAGAACGAAGTTACTGTGAATTATTAAAGAGATTTCCTATCGGAGAGGAATTAGAGACAGAACTTGAATCAACCCCAAATCCTAAATGGAAAATTGATGGCAAGGAGATTACATTATTTCAAAAAGATAGAGAAGTAAAGTATCGAGTCAGTACAGATAGAGGTGAAAATCTTTATGAGGGGTTAGTTCAAACTTTGCAAGAATCTGATGAAGTTCAAAGAAGAATAGAAGAACTTTCAACAAGCTGTGTTTTTCTAGAAGAAGATGGCAACCCTTTTTTTGGAATATTAATTCGTAGATGGAATGCAGGAGAAAGAGAAGAAGTTAGATTAGTTCAAGAAAGAGATGGTTTATGGTGGTGGCTTTTTAATAAAGACTACCAATCAAGCATCAGAACTAATATTTCAATAGTAGAAGAAAAAGAAATGTCCTCTGAAGTACTAAAAGAACTTTTTGAGGAACGACTTTGGAAAGTTGATGATTATTTTAAATATTTAAATTCTCCAAATAAGACTATGTTTTCAAGAAAGCTCGAATATGGGTTCACAAATCGATGTTGCGATAGTACTAAAAGATATATTAGGAGTTTAGCGGATAAAAATGCTCAAGAGCAACGTGATGCTTTAAAAAATTGTTCTTTAAAGGAAATAGTATTTTTTAGATCTTCTAGAGGAGGACGTTTTCTAAAAGTTGGGCTAGAACCTTCTTACTCCGCCCAATGTAAAATTGATCCTAGAGTATCTGTAAGTAATCTTATGTGGGCAGTAACTATAGTTGTAGTTGATGCTCACGCACAACTTATTATCGAGGGAATAGCTCATGCGGATATAACTTTTCCAAGAATAACATCACAAGATAAGAGAGAAGAGGTTAAAATAAAAAAGGGGGATTTTTTTCTATTTCTTACTGAGTTTGACGGAGATTCAAAATATTGTAATCGTAAAATAAGATTGAATTCTATTTTGTGTAGGTCCGGTCCGGCTGTTGTGAAAATCGGAGTTTTGAATGAAAAACCAAGATATGATGGTAGATCAGAGACTTGGAAAAGACCTAGTGAAGATATTTTTAAGATGTTTGAACAAATTGTAAGAGAACATATGAATCCTCAAGAATACTTAGTGAGAAATGTCTTATATATGCCAGGTAGAGAATCTGTTGCAGCAAGAAGTAATATGGACAGCTGCATTACATGGCTGATAGAAAAGGTAGGTACAGTAGGAATTTATTTACCAAATCTAGTTGAATCAAAAATTATAACAGTGCCATTTAGATTCCTAAGGTCAGAAGAATACCTTGAAGCTCATGATCCTGAAAAATAGTTAACTGCTTTGAATTTTGAATGCATATCATGGCAAAAGAGAAATCCCTTGATTTTAAAATCAAGGGATAAATTCTAGTCGTTTTGTCGAGGAAATAACCAGTTTATAATCCTATGACTCCAATTTTTTGATGTATTCGTTGAACTGTATACACGTCTATCAATTACAGTCCTTATCCTAACGAAGCTATACCCCGCGTAGTTGAAAGAAACTAATGGAATAGAAGGAAATAAACAAAATAATATCAAAGCCATCTTTTTAATAGAATTTTTATACAGGCCTTGTTAAAATTGTTTCCATGAAATTAAGTTCTTATTTATTACACTTTGAAATCTTCAAACCTAAGAGAAATTCTTTTTCACTTAGGCTCCTCCTGTGCCTTTAGGCACGTTAATTACTCTCGATAAAACTATTTTTTTTTAACTTTCTCATATAACTAAAATTTTAATAAGGAACTTTTATGAAGTTATCAAACTCTAATCCTCGAATGATTTCGTGGATGTTGTGGGCTATTGCATCCCTATTTTATGCATATCAATATATTTTAAGAGTTATGCCTAATATCATGTTAGATGACATTATGCAAAAATTTAACATAAGTACAGCTGCTTTTGGGCAATTTTCTGGTATTTACTACATTGGATATTCGCTAATGCATTTGCCAATCGGAATATTGCTTGACAGATATGGTCCTAAGAAGGTCGTCCCAATCTGCATATTGTTAATGGTGGTTGGTTTAGCACCCTTAATTATGGCAGATCATTGGGCTTATCCTATTTTGGGAAGATTTTTAATAGGGATTGGGTCTTCCGCTGCGATTTTAGGTGTTTTTAAAATTATCAGAATGACATTTGATGAGAAACGATTCCCTCGTATGTTAAGCCTTTCTGTTACTATTGGCTTGATTGGCGCAATATATGGAGGCGGACCGGTTAGTTACATGAGAGACACTCTTGGCTATGACACAGTCATTAAGCTACTTGCTTTATCAGGCTTAGTGCTTGCAATTATAACTTATTGGATAGTCCCGAATATTGAGAATAGGTCTAAAGAAGCAGTATTTTCAAACATTATGGAAGTGATAAGCAATAAAAAAGTCATTTTTGCTTGTGTCTTTGCAGGCTTGATGGTAGGTCCATTAGAAGGCTTTGCAGATGTTTGGGGAACTGTGTTTTTGAAACGTTTGTATAAGTTTGATGGCACTTTGGCAGCTAGCTTGCCATCTATGATTTTTATTGGGATGTGTTTTGGATCACCAATATTAAGTTTTATCGCAGACAAGGTGAAAAGTTATTTGGTCACGATCATTGCCTCAGGAATAATTATGACTGTTGGTTTTTTACTAATGTTAACTCAGGTGCTGTCTGCAAGCATTCTTTCATTTAATTTTGTATTAATTGGAGTTTGCTGTGCTTATCAGATTTTAGCTATTTATAAAATATCAACATTTGTACGTGAACAAGTGGCGGGACTAACTACAGCAGTTGCTAATATGATCATTATGATATTTGGTTACATATTCCACGCAATTATTGGATTGGTTATAAATTCATTGGGTGGTACTGACAAACTAGATGCTTTGATTTATGGCGTATCAATAATTCCTATAGCTCTTTTATTTGGAACAATTGGATTTATTTCATTATTTATTTTGGAAAAAAAATCAGTAGAAAGTACAAATTAAATTAAGGTAAAATAATTTAGGCTGTAATATAAGATCTTTTGCAGCCTAATTTAAATAAAATAGTTGTAGTTCTTTTAAAAACTCAAATTTATCTTCAATTTCTAAAATCTCTTCAGTTATATAATTTGGACACAGGTGATTAATTTTAAATTACTCGATATTTATTTTTTTTCTTATTAAATAAGGTTTAAGAGAGCAAAAGCGATTAAGTCTAAAACAAGACCAAACCTTGAAAATTAAAATATTATGAAGGACAAGTTTTGAAAGAAAAAAAATCATGTAATACTTTTCAGTGTAGCTGCGAAGAGTGCCTTTGCAGCACTCATATAGATGCACATAAGCACCATGAAAAGATGGTGACAGACTTCAAAAATAGATTTTGGATTTCGCTATTTTTTACTGTTCCAATTTTAATCTTTTCTCCAATGATTCAACTTTTATTAGGTTTTTCTATTTTTGATTTTAAGTATGAGATCTATTTGCTTTTTGCAATGTCTTCTATTGTTTTTTTCTATGGAGGGTGGCCCTTTTTAAAAGGGTTTTTCAATGAAGTAAAAGATAAGTCTCTAGGGATGATGACCTTGATAGCAGTAGCAATTGTTGTAGCATATATATATAGCTCAGCTATTGCATTTGGACTAAAAGGTAAGCTGTTTTTTTGGGAACTGGCAACTTTGATAGATATTATGCTTTTAGGGCACTGGGTCGAGATGAAATCTATTAGGGGAGCTGGAAGAGCATTGGAAGAGTTAGCTAAGCTAATGCCTTCAGTAGCCCATAAGCTAATGCCAGATAAAAATACACAAGATATACCAGTTTCTGATCTAAAAATAGATGATCTAGTCCTTATAAAACCTGGAGAAAAAATCCCAGCAGATGGAGAAATAACAGAAGGTGAGTCGAACGTTAATGAATCCATGCTAACAGGGGAGTCAAAACCAATAAGAAAATCTCAAGGAGATAATATTATAGGAGGTTCTATTAATGGAGAGGGCTCTCTCACTTTGCAGATTAAAAAAGTTGGAAAAGATTCCTATCTATCTCAAGTAATAGATCTGGTTAAAGAAGCTCAAAGTAGCAAATCTAAAGCTCAGAACCTCGCCAATCGCGCAGCTTTCTGGCTTACTGTAGTAGCGCTATCAGGTGGGGCTTTAACAATATCCATTTGGTTTTTAATCGGTCAGTCATTTTCTTTTGCAATGGAAAGGGCTGTAACTGTCATGGTTATCACGTGTCCTCATGCGCTGGGTCTTGCAGTTCCTTTAGTCGTGGCTGTATCTACTTCAATTGCTGCAAAAAAAGGACTTTTGATCAGAAATCGGACAGCCTTTGAAGAAGCTAGAAAAATTACATCAATTGTTTTTGACAAAACAGGGACTTTAACAGAAGGAAAATTTGGAGTGAGCGATGTAATAGCTTTTGAAGGAAATGAAGAAGAGCTTCTTAATTTAGCAGCAGCAGTCGAATCTCACTCAGAACACTCAATTGCAAAGGGAATTGTTTCATCGAAAAATAAAGATGAAAAAGTTCAGAACTTTAAAGCTATTCCAGGGAGGGGGGCAGAAGCTACTGTAGGGGGAAATGATGTAAAAGTAGTAAGTCCTGGTTACTTGAAAGAAAACAATATTGACTTTGATGAAAAAAGAATTGAGGATTTTAGCTCTCAAGGAAAGACTGTTGTTTTTGTGTTGGTAAATGGTCAGTTGAAAGGCGCAATTGCACTCGCAGATATCATCAGAAAAGAGTCAAAAGAAGCTGTTCAGAAATTAAAAGAAATGAATATTCATTGCATAATGCTAACCGGCGATAATGAAAAAGTGGCTAAGTGGGTATCTTCAGAAATAGGTTTAAATGAATATATAGCTCAGGTTCTTCCCCATGAAAAAAAAGATAAAATTACAGAAGTGCAGTCACGGGGATTTTTTGTTGCAATGACAGGAGATGGTGTAAATGACGCTCCAGCGTTAGCTCAATCAGATGTAGGTATTGCTATTGGGGCGGGTACTGATGTAGCTATCGAAACAGCGGATATTATTTTAGTAAAAAGTAATCCACTAGATGTGTTAGCTATTATGAAACTAGCACATGCTACATATAAAAAGATGATTCAAAATTTAATTTGGGCAACAGGGTATAATGCTTTTGCTATTCCAATTGCGGCTGGAGCCTTTTACAAATTTGGAATAATTTTAAGCCCTGCTATGGCTGCAATATTGATGTCATTAAGCACTGTTATCTGCGCAGTTAATGCAAAAATGTTGCGTTTGAAATAAAGTTATCCCTATAAAATCTAAAATTTTTTTGTTGATGAGTTAATTCTATTTGTTTTTAATGCTTAGCATTTTTAAGGAGGATTTCCTTGATCTATAGTATTACAAGAAGTTTTAATAATGCTTTTCATTCAGGCCATTCATCTCTTAGACAAAATTTCCTTGGGATTGCTCCTTCCATAGTTCAAAGATCTTTATCCTCATATCAAGGGTCTTGCCTAACGCATTCCATTACTTCAGTTCTTGAAAAAGCTAAAAAAGGTGATGGTGATCGATTTAGCATAGTACAAAAGCTACAAGATGGAAACAGATCGTTTTTTGTAATACATCGAGATGATCAGATAGAGTTAATTAATGGCGATATTACTAATGAACAATTTTTGGAATTAGTAAACAAGACAGGTAGACTGTATCAAGAAATTAGATCTCATATACTGGCAAGTATAGGTGCAAATTCTATACCTTTTGTCGAAGTTGTTGGAGATTCTGCTCCGTTTAGCTTAGAGGGTACCTTGAGAGCAAGAGACTTTATTGCCAGACATATAAAAAATAATGTCACAGAATATGGATATACAGGGTATGTTAATAAAGATGGAACTCGTTGTACAAATGCTATAGTAAGTGAGCTTGTTGTAAAAAATCGGATGCTTGATTTGACAATTGGTAATTTAGTAGCAACTCATACGCCTATAGCACTTGAAAAATGGGGATGTTCAGGACCTGATCTTAGATATTACACACTTGTTCACCCAGCTCGTTTTGGAGATGACATTATAACGACAGACTATTTAGCTGATAGGCTTGTTGTAACAGAAGGTGGCATTCAAACTTTTGCTCAGATTTGTAACTTCTTATTACTTGGAAAACCAGTTTATGCAATCAAAGGATTGCGTGGAGATAAAACTCGTTTTGCATATGATGAGGGAGTAAAAAAAACTTATTTTTCAGCTACAGAGTTTATTGAATTTCTTAAACAAGAATGTGAAAAAGTCCTGAACCTAGAGCCTGAGTTGCTAGATCAGTTGAAAGATAAGTATTTAGATCCAAATGTAAGACTGCTTACTAATCCAAAAAGAGGAGACGCTGGGACTAAACAGGCCTTGATAGACAAAGGGTGGAAGCTCTTTAAAGATATGAAGCTGTATGAAAAACTCAACCTTGTTTTCATAGAGTCTTGTTAGGTTCTTATAATTTCAGGCGATATCAAACTATTATTCCAGTAAGGCTTAAAGTAATTAAAACCATTCCCATTACTTTTGTAAAAATAGCTCGTTGTCTTTGAAAAAATGGCATAAATTGCGGATGAGTAAAAAAGTATGATATTAGACTGTACCATATTATTGCAGATACCGGTGCTGCAAGGGCAAAGGCTACCTTCATAGGCAAAGTATTATATGAGTTGGCAAATTGAGTGAACAAACTGATGCAAAAGAAAGTTACCTTTGGATTTAACAAGTTAGTAGAAAGTCCAGCCATAAAAGGGTGTCTTAAAATAGTGTTTTTTTTTGCAGTAGACTCATCTAAAATTTTTCTAAAAACCATTTTTGTTCCTAAATATCCCAAATAAAGTGACCCTAAAATTTTTAACATCAATAAAACTGTTGGTTTTTTTTGTAAAATAAGGGCAACCCCGCTCATACAATAAAAAACATGAAAAAAAAGGGCTAAAGTAATTCCTAGAGCTGCCTGCATAGCGGCTTTTCTAGACCCGGTGAGTCCAAACTTGATAACTACTGCAAAGTCTGGGCCTGGGCTTACAGCAGCTAAGAGATTTAAGAAGGCAAATGCAAAAAAATCAGTCACTTTTACGCTAGTTTTTAAAACAATTAAAAAACATTAGATATAGTAATTTATGAAATGTTTAACCATAAAGGCAACCTTTTTTAAAGAAGGTAAGTTATTTTGTGTTTAAAAAAAAATATAGTCATCTCTCTGTTGAGAGAAGCGCTAAATTCAAATATTAATAATTCTTGAAAGTTATGTAGCTCAGAAGTACCTTTTCAAAGGATTTTCGCTGTTATAGTTTATTAAAATAAAAATTATTTGTTTTAGGCCTTATGGAAATAAATAAAGTGACCTTAGATCAGTGCGAAAGACTAAAGGGAATGGTTATTGTCATCGATGTAATCAGAGCTTTTACTACTACAGCTTTTGCTTTTTCCTCCGGCGCAGAAAAAATCTATTTAGTAAGCACAATAAAAGAGGCATTTGACCTGCATCATAAAATACCAGATTCTCTATTAGTTGGAGAAGCTGAAGGACACCCTGTCAGAGGATTTCATTTCAATAACTCTCCATCTCAAATAAAGAATGCTAATTTAATGGGAAAAGAACTAATTATGCGAACCTCATGTGGCTCTCAAGGAATCATAAAAAGCAAAGCAGCTGGCCATTTATTAGCATGCAGCTTTACGAATGCTTATGCAACTTTAGAGCATATTCGACAAATAAACCCAAATAACCTCACTTTTGTTATAACAAACCAAAATAATGGAGATGAAGACCTTGCTTTGGCTGATTACTTAGAAAAAAAACTAACTCAAAAAAATGATGTATCAATTTCACCCTTTCTTGAAAGAGTGAAAAAATCAAATCTAGGGCGTCTTCTACAGAGAAATACTAGCTCTTTTTACCCATCAACTGACTTAGATACTGTTATTATGGCAAACAAGTTTAATTTCATCATGAAAGTCTCTCATGTTGGGGAAAATTTTATTATGACTAACAAATTTAATAAGGCTTAAAGTGAAGAGAATAAGCAGAGTTGGTTCTTATGGGCTTCTTGTTAAAGAAAGGAAAGTGGCCCTTGTAACTAAGGTGAAAGGTCCATATACCGGATTGTTAGATTTACCTGGGGGTAAAATTGAATTTGGTGAATCTTCTTTAGATGCCCTAAAGCGTGAAATACGAGAAGAACTTGCACTAGAAGCTTTCAACTTAAGTATTTATAGTAGCTACTCTTATTTAGGGGCTTTCAATACAGATAGCCCTTTTCAGTTTCATCATTTAGGAGTTATATACCAAGTAAAGCAATTTAAACCTGTTGAAGGTGCTATTCCTGAAGATAAATGGGATTGGTACTCGCTGGACGAATTATCTGAAGATGAATTAACCCCATTTGCTCAACAAGCTATAACATCATTTAGATAGCATTAGCGATTTAAAGATTATTGCTAGCAAATATTAAAACTATTATTTGTGCTAGTGCTATTAAAATATTAGAACTAGTTTGCTGATAAAAGACACTTTTTCTATTATTTTTGTAATTATTAGTTCTATGTATTTTCTCACCCTTCAACATTATTAATTAAATTTTAGTTTACTATTCAAAGTTTTTTATTAAAAGTATTTAGTAATATTTTTAATTGAGATGTCTTTAATTTTTTATTTCAAAAAACCCAAAAAATATATATAGTTTCCAACTAAAATTTTTTTTAGATTATTATAAACTTAAAATTAAAATTAAAAACAAAAAGAAAGATATGAATAATTTGACAGAATTAGGACATGCCGTAAACGGATCATTTAGTTTGTCAGCTTCTTTGCTTGCAACTCAACCATTTTTCACATTAAAAACTTTTCATATGACACAGTCTCAACGCCCTCCTTTTAGGCGACTTTGGGCTGGGTATATGCCAAACGCTGTTGCTGGAGGACTTGCTGAAGGAGTAACATTTGTAACATATAAAATTGGTTCTGACTTGTTAAAAAAACAAGGAGAAGAACTAAGTAACTATCAGAACATAGCTTTAAGCTTGGCTGCAGGAACTATTGGGGCTCCTATTAATGCTTCTTTCGAACAGGGTATGATCAGACAACAATTATATGGTAATAGTCTTAGCTATCACATGAAAGATATCTATAAGGCTTCTTCTTGGAAAGGGATATTTAAAGCAACAGGATTTACTGCTGCAAGGGATGGTTTATTTACTTGTGGAATATTTGCTTTTAATGATTATACGCAATCATTGATAAAACCTATTGTAGCAACACCTTTTTGGAATAACCTTACATCTGGAATGATTTCAGGAATGGTGGCTGGTTTTTTCAGCACACCATTTGACCTTGTAAAAACAATAGTTCAAGCAGATCCAAAGATAGATCGTACTTGTACAGACATAACTAAAGAAATGATAAAAAGAAAAGGTATAGCATCAATTTTTAAAGGGGCAGTTCATCGCTCGCTTACAATTGGGCCTTTGATTTGTTTAACATCTTTGCTTAAAGACCAAACACTAGATTATTTTCCTGAATACTTGAAAACTCAACATTTTGAATAATTAATATTCTCTATTCTAAGAAAAACTGATGAAATTATTTTTCATCAGTTTTTCTATTAATAAATGCTACACAAGTTTTTCTATAGCTTGATCCAAATCATCAATAATATCTTTGGTTTTTTCGACGCCAATAGATAACCGAATTAAGTCATCGGAAGTATGATCTATTTGTGAAGTCTTTTTATGATCTTGAGTGACCATAGAATGAGACATTGATTCTGCATGCTCTATGCAACTGTGAAGGCCACCTAAGCTAACAAACAGACCTACTAAATTGGTATTTTGAATCAATTGGATTGCTGATCCTTGACCTTTTTTTAAAGAAAAAGAGATGACGCCTCCACCATTTTTAAATAATTTCTCGGCCAATTGAAATTGGGGGTTAGACTTTAAAAGGGGGTATTGAACTGATTTTATTTTAGGATTAAGTTCAAGATGTTTAGCTATGGCTAGAGCTGATTTATTTTGTTGTTCTAACCTTAAATGCAGAGTTTTAACTCCTTGAGAAATAAGCCATGAAGCATGAGGGTCTACACAGTTTCCATATAATGTTTGTGTATGCCAAATTTTTTTAGCAATTTTATGAGAACTTAAAATAGCTCCCCCGAATGATGAGAAGTGCCCACTAATATATTTAGTAAGGCTATGGATTACAACATCTACAAAATCTGGAAGATGAACTGATAGATTTCCAGGTGGTGTAAAAGTAGCATCACTTATTGTCACAGCATTTATTTTTGTAGAAATTTCTTTTATTTTAATTATATCCGCAATCACAAGATCTGGGTTACTCAAAGTCTCGAAGTAGATAAAAGTTTTATTTTCTTTAGAGGGGAGGGGATTTTTTAAAATTTCTTCAATATTGTTAATGTCAAAAAAGACAACTTTTATCCCAAATCTAGGTAGCTCTTCAATGAAAAACTTTAAAGTATCTCCATAAAGACGATTTGAAGCAAATATAACATCATTAGCTTTTACTAATGATAGAAGTGTCGTCGTAATTGCTGACATTCCCGAAGGAAAAATAAGACATTTTTCATAACCACTTATGTTTGTTAATTGCTTTTCTAAAAAGCTAATTGTTGGGTTGCCCCATCGAGTGTAGTAATCTGTAGGATGGTTTGCATTTTCACAGCGAACAGCCTCTTCATAAGACGGCATCTTAAAAACGCTGGTTTGGTAAATTGGTTGGCAAAGAGGATCATTCTTAGCATATACATTGGCTGTTTTCAGCATTTTAGAGGAATTATCCATAATTAATCCTTTAAGGTAATGGTTTAGGTAAAGGAATTTTTCCTGCGAGCAAACCAGGAATTAAAGCTACTTTTTCCCGATCAGCAGAGAGAAAAATCCCCCCGAAGCATCGATTTATTTTATTATACAAAGGGTCACCCATCATTATTTTATGAGCTTGTTTTAAGTTCCAAAAGGGAATCCCAGGCCTTAGATGGTGAGTTAGGTGATAGTTTTCATTATGGATACTCAAGAAAAATCCTTCTATCCAATGACTGAATCGATTCCGTGACATTTCTACAGGTTTATCTGAATTTCCTAGCAGAGGAAAGTGCTCTGCAATTTCAATGAAATGGCCAATTATGATAAATGTTGTAAAATAAGGAACAACCCAAAACGATAAGAACAATGAAAAAAGATCATACCTAAAAATTAATGTCAAAATTATTGACCAAAATAAGATAAATTGGATTAGCTCTTTTCGAAATTCATAAAACGAAGTCAGTCGGTGTTTTACTAAATAACTAAAATAGGGGAAAGTTTTTAAAAGAAGCAAGGGGTATAAAACATAAGATTTAAGAAATTGTTTTTTGCTAATTCCCTTATACAATCCCTGCGAAATGTAAAATTGAAAATCAGGATCATTATTTTTATCTCCTAATGATCCATGATGGAGCATAACATGAGATTTTTTATAAGCATTAAAGCATTGGAGGATCCAAAATCCTGAAAAAACAGTGCCTATAATATAATTTAAAGTTTTATTCTTAGCTGCCCGATAATGGACAGCTTCATGTAGTATTGTTGCAAGAGCTCTTTGTCTTGAACCTATCACCAAAATACTCAAAGGGTAAAAATATAAACTGTAGTGTGCTACCATAATAGATAAGATAATCAAACTCCAGTCTACAAAAACAGCCGCGAGTGTATGGTAATTATCGCATTTTGATAATCGGTTTAATTGAATATTTAGTTCTTTTGAAAATTTCATACCAGCTCCTTTGGAAATGGAATTGGAGGTCTTTCTCTATAATAACTCCTAGTCAGAGCTTGAAATTTGTCTTTAAATGGTGTAGGTAGTTGATCTATAGTTTTTTGATAGGCAAGTTTTCGTCCGTTTAACTCGTCTTGCAAAAGTTTGCGGGCATCGCCTTTATGTAACTTAATGAACATTCTGTAAATATTGAAATCGTTATTTTTAACATCATTTTCATATTGCATTAAATCTGCCTCAATATCTCGGATAATCTCAATTCCCTGGATGGCTTGCCATACTTGATCATTTAGAGAGATACCTTTTATTTTTTGGCAAATATGATGGAGCATCATTACGTCACTAGGTCTTAAACGAATTGCATCTAAAAGCCTTTCATGAGTTATATCAATACCTTTTATCAATTGGTTCTCTAGATTCCAATATTCAGTTAAGTTATCAGCCTCTTTTTCAATTTTATCAGAGTATAAGCCTAATTCTTTAAGCAACTTCATCAAAGCATTTTTTTGATCAATCCAAGGCTGAACACCTCTAAACGTACTGGGATCTTTTTGACCTTGCTCAATTTCACTATCTGCTTCGTAAACTAGCGATTGAGCAGAAAGAATAATGGGAAAAAAGTCTTTCATGAATTGAGCTTCTGTAAAATCGTATAAAGGAGCTACATACTGTGAAAAAAAAGATAGAAATTTCATACTATGCTGGACATTTCTATAAGATAGTAAAGCCGTATCCGTTATCGAGCAGTTTTTTTTCGAACTGTGAGCATTAGGGTTAGGTGTAAGTGGTACTGCAAATCTTCGCTGATTTAGGTGAGTTCTACTGCTGGGAAATCTTGAACGAGCAAACAAAGATGGCGTTAAACGCCTATCAAATTGCTTAGACATTGGCCAGAGTGGTTTAAATGAGAGCGATACTTTACAAAGCATAAATCCTCCAAAAAAATATTTTTCGAAGAACTTACATCAGCACAATTTTTTTTGTACATAATTTTATTAAAAGCTTCTCTATAAAAAAAACATCATTAATTCAATTTTAATTTTTAGATTGATTTTTTTTTGAAGATAGTATTTCTTGTTTGAGTATTTTATTTGCTATGCAAGGTTTAAAAAACCTTTATTTTATGGCAAAAATAAATATAATCCTTGCTAATAGATATTATTTTTTAGATATCTTTTAATAATAATATTCAAAATATAAGTGCGTATGACTAAAAAATTGTCTTTTCCTTCTATTGTTTCTTTAGTAATTGGTAGTCAAATTGGATCCGGAGTTTTTTTACTTCCTTCAAGCTTAGCAACCGTTGGGCCAATTAGCCTTTTTGGATGCTTTTTTTCGGGAATGGGTGCCATACTTCTAGCTCTTGTCTTTGCCAAATTAAGTATGACTGTTTCTAATAAAGGTGGCGGTCCTCATATTTATGTTGAAAGGGCATTTGGAAGGAAAGCAGCTTTTTTTACAGCTTGGACATACTGGCTTGTTTCTTGGGTAAGTAGCCTTGCAGTTATCATTGCAGCAGTAGGATATCTTTCATCTTTAATAAATATCCCATCTTCTTTGTTTTTATTAGGAGCTGAGTTAATAATTATTATTGCTGTAACAATGCTCAATATGAGGGGGATTACAGCAGCTGGAAAATTTGAAATTTTGCTTACGGGAGTCAAGTGCTTGCCTCTTATTGTTGTTCCAATAGCAGGACTTATTGCGCTTAACTTTGATAACCTAACTCCCTTGAACCCAAACAATTTAAACGTTTTTAGTGCACTTAATAAAGCTTCTCTTATGACATTTTGGGGTTTTATTGGAATTGAAATGGCGACAACAACTGCTGGTGTAGCTGAAAATCCATCGAAAACAATACCAAAAGCAATTTTGTTAGGTACTTCTTTTGTAATTCTAGTTTATTTGCTAAGTAGTGTTGCTATCATGGGAGTTATCCCACAGTCAATTTTAGAAAAGACTAACGCACCTTATGCAATTGCGACTCAAATAATTTTTGGTCAAGGCTGGGATTTTATTATTGCTGCATTGGCCTTTGTTGCATGTATTGGAACTCTGAATGCTTGGATCTTAACAAGTGGTCAAATTGCTTTTGAAGCTTCAAAAGATGGTCTGTTTCCTCCAATTTTTTCAAAAACAAATAAACTTGGTGCACCTTCTGCAAGCTTAATGATAACTTTAATTATTTCAATATTTTTACTTGTCTTGACTTTGACTCCAAATATCTTAGAACAAATGAATATGATTATTGATCTTTCAGTTATGACTTTTCTTCTGGTATATTTAATATCTGCAGCAGCGCTTATAAAAATTATAGTACAAGAAAAACTGAAAAAGTCCCGTATTTATTTAGCGATAAGCATATTAGGTGGATTGTTTTGTGTTTGGGTACTGGTCTTTGATTCTCTTTTTCATCTTTCGCTTTGCTCTTTATTTGTAATAAGTGGAATTCCTGTTTATTTATTACAGCAAAAAAGATGGTCTGCAGCTCAAAAAGAAGCATTAGAAAGGCTGTGATTTTTCAATCACATATGGCTGATTGTCAAGTTTTTCCAAAATGAGTGCAAACCTTACTAGTCAGATCCAGTTTGGATCTGATTCATCCTCTTCCTGAATAGGAGGTAGCCCAATACTAAAAATAGAGATTATCTCACTAGCTCTTTCTTCAATTTTTATTAAATTTGTAATCCATTTATCCATTTCTTTATAAATTTCAGGATCCTTATTATTAAAAATGGTTACCCAATTCATAATTAAATCAATAACAGGCTCTCTATCTATTGGATCTTGTAATATCCATAGAAATTTATTGAGAGGTTCTATACGCATATTTCTAACTAAAAATGGAATAGATAGTTTTATTTCACTTAACTCTATTTTTAAAAAAGATAGGTTTTTGTTGGTTACTTCTTTAATGGTATTAATTAAGTCATGTTGGCAGATAGCGGAAAAATTATTATTTAAAAAAGGTAAATTCATTTCTGGTGCAAGCTTTGATAATTCTAAATCATCTTTTTGCTTTATAAGTTTTTTTGCTATTTCATAGTCTGAATACGTTGAACTTGGTGCGCTAGATATTGTAGCCATTTTAATTCCCTATTGTTAATAATTCTTAGTTTTTTAAGATTAAATATTTTTTATGTCAAGATAAGTTAAAGTAATATTTTTAAATTTGGGTGTGTTCTGCTTTGTTGCTGCTTTTTTATGGGGCTAAATTTAAAATGAAATCAAGCCTAAGGTCATTAAAATGATAGAAAAATAATGAAACCGCTTAAAAATAAAAGCCTTCAAGATTTAAAAAATGTGGGGAAAGCAACTCTCCAAGATTTGAATATTCTTGGTATCTATTCTATAGAAGATCTAACTAACTATGATGCTACTGAGTTATTCCATAAACTAGAAAAGAGAACAAATAAACGACAGGATCCTTGTGTTTGGGATGTATTTGCAGCCATTATCCATGAAGCTAAAACAGGGGAGCCAACTGTATGGTGGAAATGGACAGTTCAAAGAAAAGAACTGCAAAAGGCAGGGAAGTTCCATCATGTGGTTTAATCTGTTTTTCTACAATGAAACCTTCAATTAATTTTGGATTGATTTTTCTTTTATTAATGATATAAGAAAATCATGGGCGATATATCTTTTATATATTCTAAAGAAGCAGAGAAAAGTAGCGTAGAAACTATTTTAAAGTCACTTGAAACAACCAAAGATGGCCTAAAAAGCTCTGATGCTGACATAAGATTGAAAAAATTTGGATTTAATAGCATTGAAGAGAAGAAAAAGTCTCTTTTTCTTAAAATATTGGGTTATTTTTGGGGTCCAATTCCATGGATGATAGAAGCTGCCGCAGTTTTATCTCTAATCATTGGAAATTATGTCGATTTTTATATTATTTTTTCTTTACTTTTAGTTAATGGCGCGGTTGATTTTTGGGAAGAGTTTCAAGCTGGCAATGCAATAAAAGCCTTAAAAAAAGAATTAGCCTTAACATGCATTGCGAAACGGGATGGTAAATGGTTAAAGCTAGAAACTAAAAAACTAGTACCTGGAGATATTATCAAATTGAGACTTGGTAATGTTATTCCATCTGATGCTAAATTATTTGAAGGTGATTATCTTTTAGTAGATCAATCAACGCTTACTGGAGAATCCCTACCCGTTACAAAAAATTCAGGAGAGATTGTTTATTCTGGATCTATTGCAAAACAAGGGGAAATGCTTGCTGTTGTAACAGCAACTGGTAAAAATACTTTTTTTGGAAAAACAACTAAACTGGTAGAAAATGCCCAACCAGTTTCTCATTTTCAAAAAGCAGTTTTAAAAATCGGCGATTATCTCATTTATATGAGCATAATTTTGTCTTCAATACTAATAATCATACAGCTTTTTAAGCATACTCCATACTTAACCCTTTTTCAGTATGTTTTAATTCTTATAGTTGCTTCAATTCCCGTCGCCCTTCCAGCTGTACTTTCTGTTACTATGGCTTTAGGAGCTTTAAAATTATCTAAAATGAAAACTGTTGTAACTAAATTAGAATCAATTGAAGAAATCGCAGGCATAGATGTCCTTTGCTGTGATAAAACCGGTACTTTAACACAAAACAAATTAACACTTGGTAAACCTTTAATTTTTTCAGATGTTGATGAGAAGACTTTAATTTTATATGGGTCTTTAGCATCGAAAGAAGAAAACCAAGATCCAATAGACCTAGCTATCATACAATCATTAAGCAACAAAGATGAGCTAAAAAGATATCAACAAGAAGAATTTTTACCCTTTGATCCTGTGAAAAAAAGATCAGAAGCAAAAGTGAAAGATTCAGAAGGTAAATTTTTTTATGTCACTAAAGGTGCCCCTCAAATAATTTTAAACCTTTGCAATTTAGAACCCTCTTTGGAAGAAAAAATAAATAAAAGTATCGATGATTTTGCTAAAAAAGGGCATCGCACACTGGGAGTTGCTTTATCGCAAGATAAAAAAACTTGGAAATTTTTAGGCATTTTGCCCCTGTTTGATCCTTTAAGAGAAGATTCAATACAAACAATTAATTTGGCTAAAGAACATGGTATCAAAATTAAAATGCTAACAGGGGATAATATTGCTATAGCTAAGGAAATTGCTCGTAAACTTAACTTAGGCGATAATTTATGTGTCGCAAATGAATTAATCTCAAAAGATGTCAATGCTGATTCAGAAGCATTTGTAAAAAAAATTGAAAGTATGGATGGCTTTGCAGAAGTTTTTCCTGAACATAAATATGATATTGTTAAAGCTCTTCAAAAAGATAAGCATATTGTTGGTATGACAGGTGATGGTGTAAATGACTCTCCTGCATTAAAACAGGCCGACGTAGGTATTGCAGTAAGTGGTGCAACTGATGCAGCCAGAGCTGCAGCTTCTATGGTTTCTTTAATCCCTGGTTTATCAGTTATTATCAAAGCCATTGAGGAGTCAAGAAGAATATTTGAAAGGATGAATAGTTATTCAATTTATCGCATTGCAGAAACTATTAGAATCATGTTTTTTATCACTCTTTCAATTATTGTTTTCAATTTCTATCCCATATCAGCCATTATGATTATCTTACTTGCTATATTAAATGATATTCCTATTCTTACAATAGCGTATGATAACACTGCTGTTGATCCGCAGCCAGTTCGCTGGCAGATGAGACGTGTACTTACTATTTCAACTGTTTTAGGGGCAGTTGGCATACTTTTTACTTTTGTTTTGTTGTATATTGCAAAAGAAATACTGAACCTAGATATAAATCAGCTTCAATCTTTTATTTTTCTTAAATTATCTGTAGCAGGACATCAAACTCTTTTTATAGCAAGGACAAAAAAACCATTTTTCTTCAGACCATTTCCATCTTTAATTTTATTGATGGCAATTTTAACTACGCAGTTAATTGCGGCATTGTTAGTTGGAATTGGAATATTCATGACAGCAATTCCGTGGGTTTATATTGGGCTTATCTGGGGATATACAATTATCGAGATGTTTGTTACTGATTTTGTGAAAATACTATTCTATAAACATTTGAATTTTGAAAGTACACATCATCAAAAATTTCTCAAATTCATAAAAAAAACCCATAAAAATCATTCAGAAGAATTTTTTACTAATAAATAGATTGTGTGGGACGAAATAGATCTGTTTAAGATTTTTCAGAATTATATCTTTACTGAACCTTCTCAATAGTTTTCTTCATTTCTCATCGCTAACAACTCCCATATGCCTTTCAATTGCTACTAATTTACCACCACAATCCCAACAAGTATAAGTTGGCATGTAAATCTCATCTTTGAATGTTCTAAGACAATCCTTGCATACGTATCTTATGGGTAATTTTTCATATTGCTGTCTATATGAATCTGTAATTGTAAAACTTTTTCTTTTAGTCATAGTTAACCTCTAATTAAAAGGTGGTTAGTCTAATATTTTTTTAATTTTAATCCCAAAATATTTTTAAAAATTTTTTGCTAAGCAAGGTCCCGCCACTGAATCAGGTGTGATTAACCATATTACTTTATGAATGAAAAGACTATGCCAACTATTATATTCAGTATAAAAATAAGCTCCCATATATCCTCTTCTCTTAATTTTTGCATTAGCTGCACTCCATCCTAAATCATAAATATTCTTAATGGACTTAAATGAGGACATGGGCCAAGTTACAAAATAACTTCCAAAATTATTATCATTCATAAAATCAACATGCTTGTAGTTATTTATGGACAATACAAGCAAAGAAAAAGCTACTGCTGAAATTGCTACAGTTTTTAATGTAGTTCTTAGCTTTTCTTTTGTTGGTTCTGAAGCTCTTGAATCCCATAAATTATTAGCTCTATTTCTAATAACTTTTAACATTATTTAGCTCCTAGTTATTACTTTTTAAGACATGTCTGGTTAATAACTGTCATTTACCTAGAAATTAGTGAATTTTTTTATAATTACTCATCATTAGAAATTTATTTCCCAAGCACTGTTTATAATTTATCTATTAAATGCAATAAGTATTTTTTAGATGAATACTATTTAGTTAACTACTGCCTACTAAAGTAATGAGCTTCAAAGTCAAACCATGAAAGCACGCCTAATTTTACACTTTTTTTTACTAAATTTCTTTATTTTGACTTGATTAATAAAAATTTGTTCATGATTATGTTTTTTTTTATTTTTACGGAGGCATATTATGGCTGCAGCTTTAAGTTATTCTAATGTTCATACCTATCAAGGATTATCAGAAATTAATTTTTCTAAAGATGACAATAATAGACTTTCAGTTACTATTGATACTCTTCGTTTGCACATCAGAACTGTAGAGGCAACGGAATCAGAATATGAGAACTATGCAGCTCTTTTCGGAGATGAAGTTGTCATGTCAAAATTTGGTAGTGGAAATACAAGAACTAAAGAAAACTTGATAGGACGTATACAAGGTTGGGTTGCCCGTTGGCAAACTCTAGACCCTTATGCAGGTCTATCTGTTTTTGATAAAGATACTAAAGAATTTTTAGGTCACATAGTTTTAGGACATAGTGTAGCTCCAGGAGAGTCTGAGTTAGCTTATATTTTTCATCAGGAATATTGGGGAAAAGGATATGGAAAGGAAGCTGTCAGAGCAATTGTTGAAGAATATGCTCCAGCAACTGTACAGGAAGGTTATACTTTAGACGGAAAGCCTCTTCAAAAAATAGTGGCAACTACTAGAACTGATAATATTGCTTCAGTTTCAATTTTAGAAAGATTGGGAATGCATTTAGATAAGGAAGAAGAAAAATTCGGTGCAAAAAGGCATCATTATTCAATAGAATTGAATGAAATTCAGAAAAAAAGTAGTGAAAAAACTAAGTCCCTTGTTTCAAATATTTTAGAAGGGTAATTATAATTTATATTTTACTATAAGTATTTTTTTGTGAGCATGATAAGACAACACAAAATAAGAGGTAACTTTCACTTATTTTTAGCAGATCAGATGTCTTTAGGGTAGTTCAAAATCGATGTTTGTTTTGCAAAAGTAAAAAACAACTTTCTTACAAAGGAGATAAAAATGACTTCAGCTCTAAGTAATAGATGTTATCCAAACGAGCACACTTTAATTAATGGTATTAAGAACTCTGATTCCTATATAACTGTGAGTAAGCACTACGAAGGGTTAGCAAAACAGGCTCTTAATGTGCTGGCTTGTTATTTTTCAGAAAAAATGATTGATACTGATAGCATAAGGCAAGAAGTAGACTCTAATCTAGAAAGTAATTTAAAAGCTGATAACTATCTGGAGAAGACAATTGTTGCAGAAGTCATGATCCGTATTTTGAATCAGATTGCTTCAGATATTTTAAATAAATAAAGAGATCTTCAATATATTAAAATATGCGTTCTTTTGTATTTTTAAAAAAACGCGTATTTTTTATTACATTCGAAGCTTTTTCATAAATAGTGATTTTTAATTTAGCAATGAAGTGAAGTTAGAAATCTAGACTAACTCTAGAAATTCCATAGATCTACAAATTCACTCAAATATTAAGGATGCAATAAGTCTCTTGATGTAGCATATTTGCACCTTAGAAAGGCATTGAAAAATAACTTAGTGATCTAACATAGTACCCCCTTCTTTTAATTCAATGAGGTATTTTCATGAAATGGGTTCTATGTCTGCTATTTGTATCAAAAGGATTTAGTTTCTCTTCCCATTTAGAAACTTCTAGTCAGTTAATAGTGGTGATTACAGAGGACTGGACCAATATTCAAGGTATTATGAGATGCTTTGAAAAAACTGAGGAAGGAAAATGGCAACAAATCGGAAATGATATTCCCACCGTTGTTGGAAAAAATGGAATGGGCTGGGGACTGGGATTACATGAACCAATAGATGAAGAGCCCTTGAAAAGAGAAGGTGATGGTAAATCACCGGCCGGTATTTTTACTTTAGGAACTGCTTTTGGACATACTGCCATTGAACACATGATGCAGATTAAGATGCCTTACCTGGAGATCAATCCTTGGACTGAAGCAATAGGCGATCCAAAATCTCAATTTTATAATCAGATTCTCGATACTAGGAATATTATTGAACCAGATTGGAATCCACAAAAAAATGAGCAAATGGGATCTATTGCGCTTTACTTAAGGGGCATTGTTATCAATCATAATGAAAGTCCTGCCTTCAAAGGTCGAGGCTCCCATATTTTTTTACATATTTGGAGATTATCTAATTATGGAACTGCAGGATGTACAGCAGTATCACCAGAAAATATGGATAAGCTATTTTATTGGTTAGATCCTCAAAAAAAACCTTTGATAATACAATTTCCAAAAGTTGTCCAATCTCTGGTTATGAAGCAATGGAAAATAGAAGACATTAACTTTAATTATTAAAATAATATTTTTTTAAATAATTATTACGTCAATATCTGATTATTTAACAATAAATAATAATTAAAATTAAAAGATAAGGAAAAAATAAGTATAAATCCCTGTACCAATATGGAATTACATATAACTAATCTTTAAGAATTGCATATTAAAAGTACTATAATTTACAGTTCCAGCTATAGCTTGAGTTTTATGCCAAGGTTTTTAACGTGACGTTATGCAGCAGCAGTATTGACTATACGGTATTAAAAAAAATAGTTGTGGTAGCGACAGCTGCCCAACAAGATTTCACTGCTATTACCTTGGCTTTTTTCTTCCAATGTTGCTGCCGTAAGTTTTCTTTATTGGATATTGAGACATCTTTTTTAATAGGTTCTGCCTTAATATAATCGTATGTTGCACGAGCTACCAGAAAAGCAGTTCCTAATAATGCAGCACCAAATAGAACTTTCTCCCGATTGTTTGACATTCGGCTAAACATTCTGGAATCTATTCCCTGTGTTAAGCTGCCGGTAATCCCTAAATGCTTAGGTGATATAGCTTGTTTAGTGCGGTAAGCAAAACCGTAATAAAATGGGTCGTTGTCAAAACGACATAAATAGCTACAGTTAAGAACCTCTTCCGGTTTAAATCGAAATTTTAGTGTGGGGGTTAAAAAACCAAAAATGCTACCCACTATAGCTCTTACTTTTCTACTTCGTCCATCTGCTTTTGAATAGCCAAAATTACCCATTCCTGATAATACAGCGTGATATTTCGCTAATAAGGTAAGTTTGGGACTATAGATGAGATGTTTTTTAAAACCTGAGCCAGGAATTTCCGAATCCTTAAAGACGTGAAAATAGTTTTTTGCTTTACTTGCCATATCTTTAAATCTAGCTGCAAGAGTTGAGCCTGTATCTCCGCCTCCAAAGCTGGGGTCAGCTCCATTGAAAGCAATTCCTATATAACCCAAAGGTCCTGTTCCATGTATTAAGGTTTCAAGTCCCAAAAAGCGTGCTAGTCCTAAATCAATTAGGTTGTAGGTAGTCCACACTCCTAACGTAATCCAAAAAACTCTTTTTAATTTTTCCAAAGGCCTTTTAGAGGTATCATTTGGCGCAGAAAATTGAGTTATCGATCTACATGTCTGATTAAAGTTTTCTAGTGATTGATAAGCTGTTTGACTCCAGTTGCTATATCTACTAGAGCTAACAAAATAACCTATAGTATATAAGGCTACAAATCGTATAAATGTCTCTAGTGCCTCTGCAGTTGCAAGCGCTATTTTTAACGCTATATTACTGGGAGCTTTGATTGCCACAAATGCATAATTATCTGTCTGTTTTATCTCTGTATACTTAATGCTCGATTGAAGTAATGATACTGGTCTCATAAAATATTACCTATTTAAACTCTTCTATCAATTGCAGTATTAACATAAAATTCATGAATACTAAGAAGATTATTAACAAAAACTATGTAATAGTATTTCTTTAATTATAATATTTTGTTAAAATTAATAATAATTATTATAAACAACTTTAGGTTTTTTTGAAGTAAATTAAAAAACCATAAAATAGCTTTTCTTGGGTTTATTAGGCTACAAAGTCCTGAAATGCCTCTATTATTGTAGCACAAGGTATAAAAAATATAATTCAATAATTTACTAAATGAAGTAAGATAGATTTAAAAGTAATTTAGTTTTAATCACTTACTTAACTTGTTTATTTTAAATAAATTAAACAACAACTTAATATAAATAGTTTAAGAAGTTGTAAATTAATTACTTACTAAAGTAAATTTTTTTTATGTTTATATATTAATTATTTTATGCTATAATTATTTTTAATTAAATAAAAAGAGATAATTATGTCAATAATGGGAATTAGAGGTAATAATGATACTAATTATTATCTGGATGCATTTGAAGAAAGGTTCAAAAGTGCTCATAAAGCAAAAGAACTAGCTAAAAAAGAATTTAAAAAATTTTCTATACACGAATTTGAAAAATTTCTTCGAATGCAAGAAAAGCATTTACATATAAAATTAGGACAGGAGTTTGGTTATCCTAATAAAAGCATGAGAGCGCGTTTAGAAGATCTTTCTAAGAGAATAGATAAGATAATAAAAATATCTTCAAATTCGCAGAGAGAAGATGTTTCTAAACAAATAAAGGAACTGAACACAAGAGCTTTAGATGTGGAAAGGGCGGAAAAAACATTTATAGAAAAAGAAAGCGAATGTGAGGCTCTTGAAGCTGCAATTAATGAAGAGAATTTTAAAGATGTAAGTGTAGATATTTATGAAATAATCGAAGAAGAACTTGATCCTAATGAAGTAAATTATCGTGAAATAAATAGTATTCATTGTTCATTTCTAGAAAAATTTAATTCACTAGAGTTAAAAATTAAAAAATTAGAATTTATAAACGCCCCTCGAAATTTAATTGATGAATTAGTTAAAGAACAAGAAGAGTTAGAAAAGAAATTAGTATACGATATAGTAAATATCGAATCTAATAAAATCGCTAAACAACATAATGAATCAGTATTAATGGGAGAAAATCTCCAATCTAAGATTCGGACTGATTTTCATAAAGAAAAATGTAATATAATTAAACAAGTCAAAGCTGAGTTTCAAAATGCAGAAGAAAATGAGATAAAAAGAGAAGTAGTTAAAAGACTGCGCGAGCAGTGGATAGAACCTAAATTTAAAGAAGCTAAAGAAAATTATGAATTTTGGATTGCGAAACGAGGAAAACTATTTAAAAAACTGTTAGATCTTAAGCTCACTAATGATTTTGACCCTAAGGATGAAAAATATTTAGAATTAGAGTTAAATATGCAACGGCTTAATGAAATATTGAGACCACTAAGAGAAGTTTATGTAACAATGGAGGATCTACAAGAAACATTAGCCGAAGATTTTGAATTAAGCGAGTTTGATACCGGTCTATCTAAACAAATTATGAACTTCCTAATGAGAATAGTAGAGCTTATAAAAAGTTTGTTTAATTAAGACTATTACTTTTTAAAATTTCCAAAAAATCGAGATCTAGCGAATAGATCTCGATTTTTTTTTGTATTTTGCTAAAGGGAGTGAAGAGAATGTTTTAAATGATTCAATTAGATATGGCCTTGGCTTTTTTACCGTGTGATATGAACTAACTTGGTGCATCTGTGATAAAAAAAGTCCAATGAGCTGTAGGTATAAAAGTAGAGTCAACCATCCAACGCCAATCAGATTCTCTGCAAAGCCGTAGTTGATTAGGAAAACCCCTAGAATTACAATCTGCTATAAGCACTCGCTAGAAGGTAAGTTCCGATAATAAATAAAAATAAAGTTATAAAAAGAGTTGCCTTGTGCCCGAAGTTGTCGGCTATAGCCTCTCCAAATAGCGCTCCAAGCAACGCGACTATTTGTTCATCTGGAAAAAATTCAGCAAATTGAATCATACAACGTAAACTTTTTTCTAAAAAGCCCTTCCTGTATTCCTTGGTCAATTGTCGCGACACTGTGGCGACAATCTTTTGTCCATACTCAGCTCGTTCATCTTGAAGGATTTCAGTCCTAATTCGAGTTCCTACATTCCAATAGAGAAGTGTTTAAGTAGAATTTACAGTAGTATTAAATTAAAACTTAAATTTGATGCTGAATCAAGTTTAATGTTACTTATCTTTCACGGTAAATGAGGTTTAAAGATATGGGGCAACCAGGACTTGAACCCGGGACCAACGGATTATGAGTCTCATTCATTAGAAAACTCTGAATAAAAGAGAGTTAACCAGAATAAGCTTTTCCTCTCAAGATTTTTAGAAACCAGTTCAGGATGATTCTCAAATAGCCTCTTTTTTTCAGGTCATTTGCGGAAAATTTGCGTAAATTTAATTTGACATACAAGGCTTAAGGTGAAAAAATCTCTTGGTTTTAGCGGGGCCAATGATGACAAAAGCAATCTTAAGTTCAGAATCCTTAATCAACTCTCCTAAGGGGTATAAGGAATTCCTCGAAGACATCAAGAAAAGGATTCGAGAAGCGCAAGGGAAAGCGAGTCTATCCGTTAACAAAGAGCTTGTTCTGCTCTATTGGTCTATTGGTAAATCTATTCTTGAAAAACAGACAAATGAGGGCTGGGGAGCAAAGATTATTGATCGGATGGCAAACGATTTAGCCTCAGGGTTCCCCGGGATATCCGGCTTTTCAGTTCGTAACCTAAAGTACATGAGGAAATTTGCTGAAGTTCATACCGATCCTGAATTTGTGCAGACACTGCTTGCACAATTGCCTTGGTGGCATAACATACTCTTATTAGAGAAGTTAAAAGACCCTGAGATAAGGAAATGGTATGTTTATGAAATTCTGCATAATGGTTGGAGTGGAAGAGCTTTAGAAGAAGCGATTCGCTCCAATCTTCATGAGAGGAAGGGAAGGGCTATTACAAACTTTGAAGAAAGGCTACCCGCTCCTCATTCGCGATTAGCAAACGAAATCTTGAAAAGTCCCTACAACTTTGGGTTTCTGACTTTAGAAGATGATTATATAGAGCAAGAGCTTGAAAGGGGCTTAGTCGATAACTTGGAAAAGCTTATTTTAGAGCTTGGGCAGGGGTTTGCCTTCATTGGTAGACAATACCATCTGGAAATTGCGGGTGATGACTATTATTTGGACATGCTCTTTTATCATATCAAACTGCGCTGCTTTTGTGTTGTAGAGCTAAAGACAACCGATTTCAAGCCAGAATATGCAGGTAAACTCAACTTTTATCTCGCAGCCGTTGATAGGCAGCTAAAACATCCAACGGATAATCCATCAATTGGTATGATCATTTGCCGTACAAAAAATGATCTAAAAGTAGAGTACTCCCTGGAGCGTAGCACTATGCCTATGGGAGTATCGGAATATGCTGTGAGCATCATGGATGCTTTGCCTAAAGAACTAAAAGGAACCTTACCTACTGCAGCTGAGATTGAAGAGAAATTAACGCGACATAGGAAGGAAGATAAATAAATGAAAAATAGATAAAAGGAGATAATTATGGGATGTTTTTTCAAAGGGTTTGTAACTTCGCTTGCGGTTATATCTTCTCTTTTGGCGTCAGAAGTAAAAGATTCCTGGAAAGGAGATGAATATGCTAAAAATTCAGAATCTCAAAAGTCTTCAGCTGAAGACTTCATCGGAGCACTGCATTTAGATGATTTTTCTATTGTCCTTGACGTAGGATGCGGGGATGGCAAAATTACTGCTGCAATTGCAAACTTGGTCCCCCATGGCGAAGTAGTTGGAGTAGATATTTCTCCGTCTATGATTCGCTTTGCAAATCAGGCATTTTCAAATGTAGCTAATCTTTCATTCGATATACAAGATGCAGCTCAGATAAACTATACGGAAAAGTTTAATCTGATCACTTCATTTACTGTTATGCAATGGGTCTTGCCACAAGCTCAAGCTTTGAATGCAATGCATAAGGCCTTGAAACCAGGAGGAACTCTCTGCATTCAAATGCCCACAGGGCTTCCAGAAGCAATGCAAGGGGCTTTAAGTAAGTTGATTTTTTCGGATCAATGGGCTAAGTATTTTGTAGGTTTTTCTGCTCCTTGGAAGTTTTATCAACCTGAAGAATACAAAGAGCTACTTTTGAATGCTAATTTTGTGCCAAGTAGAATTGAAACTTCTACAAAACATGAAAAATTTCCTTCTAGAGAAGTTTTTCAAGGATTTTTGAGACAGTGGTTTCCTTATCTAAGGCCTCTACCAGAAGACTTAAAAGATATTTTTCTTACTAAGCTAGTTGACGAGTACCTTAAGGCTTTGCCAGTAGATCAAGCTGGCAGGGTAAGTTTCATTGTTACTCGCCTTGAAGTTGAGGCAAAAAAATAGACGAGTCTTTAATCCGCTTAAGAAATCTTAGGCGGATTGATTGTTTAACATTTTCATAAAGAAGATTTGGCAAAAACCGCTCTGGTTATAAACTTTTTCAGAAGAGAAGTCACTATTTCAGGTTGTTAATATGACCTGCCTTCTCAATGATGTGAATCTCAGAGCTGGCAATACAAGAAGACATTTCTTCTGATTCTCTGGGTGGACGAGGGATATCATCTTCCCTTACAAGAATTAGTGTAGGTTGTTCGACCTTAGAAAGCTTGTCTAGTTTGCAGTCTCTAGAAAAAATTGCCCTTCCCAAGGAAACAATTCCTGGAATATTTTCCTCTTTGATTTCAGCTAATGCTAGAGCTTTCTGCCAAGCTTTTTTAATATCAATTTTTCCAAATGCTGTCCTGCTTGCAAAAACCAGTTCTTTATGCTTTTGTCTAACTTCATAGAGCTTTTTAAGTTCTTCAATAATATCAGGGACCAAATAGATGCTTCTTGGAGAGTTATTTTTAGTGTTTGGTAAAAAGGCTTAGGATACAGATAAGTATTCTAGCTTTTCTTACAAGCTGCTATGAGTTTAACAGCTTCTTCGTGTGATAGCACTCTGTCTCTTCCAGAACTTTCTTTAAGCTTTTTGAAATTAAGGCAGGGATTATCTGTTATCCAAGCAAGCTGACGACAAGCAAAAGTTAATATTGATGAAAGGCTAGCAAAGTACCTATTAACTGTTGCATTAGTCCTTTTTTTGTTCTGGTTAGTAGGAGTATCTAGTAGGAATTTTCTTTCTTTGCTTAAAAGATCAGTATTGAGGTGCGATAGAGAGTATTTCCCAAGTCGGAATTTCCAATAGGTTAGATGTCTAAGAGTATCCTTTGATGATTTATGGTGCTCTAACATGCCGTCATCAAGAAAACGATCGACAAGTTCAATAAAGGTTTTTTGATTTTTATATTGATCGAACTTGAACTGACCTAACTTGATTTTACGTTCTGTATCATTTGACCAGTCTTCAGCTTCTTGTTTTCTATCAAATGTTTTAGTTATTGCAGGAAAGCCTTTAATTCGAATGGCAGCTCGCCATTTAGAGCTTTTCCCATTTCTTCTTCTTTTATAAATTGATGCCATACAAACCTCTTAAAAAAATGGTTGGTTGGCATTAGTTAAAGTTGTTTTTCATTGCACCATATTTACATCAAAAGTAATAAAAATTACTTGAATGATGAATATCAATCAAACATTTTAAAGCCTAATCAGTGCAATTGGAATGATTTAAAGATGTGGGGCAACCAGGACTTGAACCCGGGACCAACGGATTATGAGTCTTACCTATTTTGGCTACTAATGCCTATGATCCATAGTTAACAATCATATAATTAGCTTTTTAGGTTAAAAAAAATACTAATACTAATTGTTTGTTGCTGATCATTTTTACTAATTTCTGTGCCACTAGTGTGCCACTTTTTTTTTCTAAGTAACCGTAAATTTAGTGAAAGTTTCAGAATAAATTTAGATATTTTCCACTAAGTCATTTTTCCTAAAAAAATATTTTGACAGTTTCCAAGAAATGAGAATAATATTTTTATGTAACAGACAGTCAGCAACTGTTTTAAGTGTAAAAAATATTATTTAGAGAATCGAGATGAAGTTTTGTAGTTTAAACTATTTTTTAAAGAAAAGAGAAGATACATGGCCAACCGAAAGAGCAATGCGTTGGATTATTTTTAATCGAGAATTTAATGGAGCAAAACGCTTTTTGAGAAAAGTTTCAGGAAGATGGTTTATTGATGAGGTGGAATTCGAAAATTGGATAAATGAGGACGGAAATGATAAGTAATGAAAACAATAAAATTGAAAAGCTTTTGAATATTGCTAGCAGATTCTCAAATAGTTCAAATTCTGATTTACAAAGTTTAGGACGTTACATTGAAGATGAAATTCGAACTTTAGATGAATATGAAGAGTCTGATGAAAAAATACGTTTCTTGGATGAAATTAGATATCGTGTAACTAAAAAATATAAAGAAATTACTGGAGATGGATTATGATTGGAATAAGAGAAGGGGAGAAGGGCCTCCCCACAACTCATTTTAATAAGTCACAAGAATCATATTCTAACAAAATAAATTCAGACAAGTTAATAAACGACAAAATTAATAGGTATAGTTCTGAAAGTAAGGTAGTTGGAAATCGAAATAATGCTTTGAATACAATTGCATTTGAAGTCGGAAAGCTTTTAAGTAAATCTTCCTATAGTGAAGGTGTAGTTAAAGCTAAAATATCTGAATTAGCACAAATAGGAGGGTTGTCTCAAAATGAAATTAATTCAACTCTAGAATCTGGATTTAAAGCAGGCATTGAAGCTTCTTTAAACGCAGCTTTTAACACTTCAAAAGAAATTGCTTATGAATATAAAGATCGATTTGGAAACTATCTTTATGAGCTGGTTTGTATAAAAACCGAGCAAAATAAAAAACAGTTTTTTAGAAGAAAACTTCCAAATGGAGAATATGTTTTTTCCTTACAAAAAGGATGGTATGAAAGGAAAACCTTAGATCAAAAGTGCCAATGGAATCTTTCAGAAAATCAAGTCTGGGATGTTTTAGATACTACACGCATATGGTTGGATACGGTTAACCGAGTTCCTTATAGATTACCAGACATATTAAGTTCTAAAGTAATACTCATATTGGAAGGAGAAAAAGATGTTGAAACAGCTTTTAGTTTAGGGTTTTATGCAACCACAGCTAAATCTGTTCCTAAAAATCAATTAAAACAGGCTTTTTCCTATATAAAAGATAAAAAGTTCATTTATATACCAGATTGCGATTCCGCAGGTGCTAAAGAGTTAGAAAGAGTTCAAAATGAAATTGAAGATTTTGTTGATGAATTTAGCTCTCTTAATTTGCCTCGCTTAGAACATTCAGAAGACCTCACTGACTGGATAGAAAAAAGAAACGGATCAAAAGAAGAGCTAGAAAATCTAATAAGTAAGCAGACAAATAAAGGCAAAAAGCAATTGCATCCAATTGGTCTTGGACAGCTCTTAAAAATGTCATTACCAAAGCATAGTATTATATTATCACCTTGGTTAAGGGAAAAATCACTATGTATGATCTATGCCTGGAGGGGAATAGGGAAAACACTTTTTTCCTTGAATTTAGGTTATGCTATTGCATCTGGTAATTCATTCTTAGAGTGGGAAGCTACAATTAAAAAAAGAGTGCTTTATATTGATGGAGAGATGCCTACAGTTTCTATGCAGGAAAGACTTGCAAGTATTGTAAAAAGATATAAAAAAACTCTTTTATCAGATGAGTATTTTAAAATCATTTCAGCAGATTTAGAAGAAGACGGCATACCTTATTTGGATAGTAAAATAGGTCAAGAATGCTTGGAGCAATATATAGAGAATTTTGACGTAATTATCATAGATAATATTAGCTGTCTTACAACTCAGCCAGAAAATGAATCTAATTCATGGGTTATTATGCAAGAGTGGGTTTTAAAATTAAGACGAATGGGAAAAACAGTAATTTTAATACATCATTCTAACAAAAAAGGTGGAGCAAGAGGAACATCTAAGAGAGAAGATGTATTAGATGTTGTTATAAATTTAAAAAGACCTAAAGACTATGACGATTCTCAGGGTTCTATTTTTGAAATACATTTTGAAAAAGCTAGATTTTTTGACCCGAGAGAAGTTTCTCCAATTGAAGTGACTCTTTCAGAGGATAATAACATCTTAGACTGGAAATTCAAAAAAGTTGAAGATTCGCTACTTTTAAAAATTGAAGAGTTTATAAAGATGGGCATGTTAGACAAAGAAATTTGGGAAGAACTTGGAATTAGCAAGGCTACTTTTTATAGATATAAGAAAAAGCTCAAAAATCCTTTAGATTAAATGAGTCTCAAAAATCATTTCCTTAGGAGGTGAGACTATGAGACTTTTAGATTTATTGAGACCTTAAAATGATACCCTTTTTAATACTAAAGTTATTTTGTATAGAGGGGTTTTTAAAAATAATGAAACTATCTATTGAGACAAATATGAGACTAACTTCATTACTACCTGAGACATTATGCAAAAATAGTGAGACCCTTAATTGCATGAACGATGACTATTCAAAGTTCATAAAAAAATCAGCTGATAACGTGCTTTCTAAGTCTGAAATACATATCTCTAATAAATCAGAGCTTGGGTTAAACCAAATTGAATTTATTGAAAATGTCGATGAAGCGAGATTAATTTTAAAAAAGATACAAAACCTTAACTCACATGCTATTGGTTTTGATATTGAGACTAACAAGAAAATTGAATTCCAAGAGCATCCAAAGGCTGGTTTATGTCCCTATTTATCAAATATTAGGCTCATGCAGTTTTATTGCGGAGATGGCACAGCTTATGTATTTGATATTACAAAAATTAAAAATATAGATATTTTCACTCCCGTATTTGATTTATGCCTTGTAGCTCATAATGCAATTTTTGAACTAAAGCATTTGATTCATAATGGAATTCGCCCTAAAAGAATGGGCTGCACGTTACTTCAAAGGCATGCCTTAACTGGAGAAGTTTTTAGTCTCAAAGATCTGACCAAATTGCTACTGCAAGTAGATTTATCCAAAGAAGAACAAACCTCTAATTGGGGAAGTTCAATATTAACTGACTCACAAATTGAATATGCTGCAAAAGATGCTTATTTTGTCTTTAAAATTAATCAAATTCAGCAAAATCAGCTAAAAAAACAACCTGAGGTATTTCAATGTTATAAACGTATGAGAGAAGCCCAATATGCTGTAGCTGAATTAGAATTAGCTGGGATGCCATTTAATTTAAAAAAGCACACTGAGCTTATTCATAAACTTGAAAAAGAAAAACTAGAGCTTCTACAAAAGTTAAGCACTATTATGCCTGGAGTAGATCCTCAAAGCTCCAAGCAAATATCTGGGTGGATACAGTCCAGATTTGATCAAGAAATAGTAAAAAAATGGCCTTTAAATAGTAGTAGTCGCTGGCTAAGAATTGATGAAGGTACTCTTAAGTTGTTCTTAGACTTAGAATTTGTTCCAATCTTGCTAAAGTTTAAAACTGTATCAAAAGCTTTGAACTCATTTGGTGAAACATTATCCAATTTAGTTCATCCAATAACAAAAAGAATTCATGCTAGATACTTTATGGCTGGGACTAAAACAGGAAGGTTTTCTTGCAGAGAACCTAATTTACAGCAAATTCCAAGGTCATCAGAATTTAGATCTATATTTCAAGCATCAGATGGTAATTGTTTTATTATTTGTGATTATAGTCAGATTGAGTTAAGGGTATGTGCTTTGCTATCTCAAGACAAGCTAATGATAGAAGCTTATTCTAATGGCGAAGACCTTCATCAAAAGACAGCCTCACTTATTCTTAAGAAACCCATAGACCAGATAACTAAAAATGATCGGCAGTTAGCAAAAGCTATCAATTTTGGGTTAATTTACGGAATGGGCGCTAAAGGGTTGTCTAGCTATGCTAAAAACAATTATGGAGTACCAATGTCACTGGAACAAGCCGACAATTACAGGAGAGTATTTTTTTCTCAATACTCCGGATTAGCTGATTGGCATAAGATGATGTTATCTCTATCAAAAGGGTTGGGGATTGTTAAGACCAGAGGCGGCAGAGTTAGAAATTTCAATTTAGAAGGTAAGCAAAATGTTTATACAGAGGCATTAAATTCTCCAGTTCAAGGGACTGCGGCAGAAATAACATTAGAAGCTTTGATTCTCATTGAAAAACGAATTAAGGGACTACCGATAAAAATTGTTCATTTAGTTCATGATGAAATTATCTTGGAGTCACCGAATGAAATAGCGTCAAAAGTATTAGATATATTAGAAAAATCTATGGAAGAAGCTTTTTTTAAAATGTTTCCTGAAGCTATATCACATAAAGAGGTTGTTATAGGACAAATAGCAAATTTATGGAGTAAGGATTAAGAAAATCATTTAAAATGATTAATTATCATTTATTATAAAGTTAAAAACTTTTAGTTATTCTTTAGCTCCAACAGATATTAAAAGTTGCTTAATTTTCTCAATATCTCCGCCAAGGTAATCTCTAATCTTTCTTAAAGGTGTATATCCATCATTATTTTTGATATTTATATCACAATTGTTTTCTATTAAAATTTTTACACATTCATAATATGTAATTACTTCATGTAAAAGAGATTCTCCATTTATATATTTATAATTGGGGTTAGCTCCATATTCCAATAGAAGTTTAAGCTTTTCTGAACTTCCTTTAAGAGGAAAGCTTTTAGCACATACCCATAAAGGGTAAGCTCCCTTGTAATCACTTTCAATTTTTACGCCTAGTTCAAGTAATGCTTTAATTCCATTTACAGAACCTGGAATATCGCTATATACTGCATAATTTAATGGAGAGCTTACCCACCATAATGATCCTATATAAGCATCTTTAGCATTGTAGTTTAAATCAATATTCCAATTTTTAAATAATCTTAAAACTTCAACAGAACCATATCTCGCAGCTATATGAATTGCTGTGCCTTCATATATATAATAGTATGGATTTGCCCTGTGTTTAAGTAGAGCTTCCGCCCCTTTCACATTATTAAATCTGGCAGCATATTGTAATGGTGAATTTGGGATCCATGCATCATTTTGATCTTTGCCCCAAATTATTGGTTTAGGATTTACCTGCGCGCCCCTTTTAATTAAGAGGTTAATTAGGCTCTCATTTCCGAATGCTGCAGCAAAATCGAGGGCACTATCAGGATAATCAAATGATGTATATGAAGATAAATCAGGAATTTTTCTAGATCTTGAATTAGGAGAAGCTCCATTATCTAAAAATAGCTCTACTGCTTTAAGATCATTTGCTCTTATAGCTGCATGCAAGGCAGGAATACCATACTCATTATTCCCATACTTAACTAACGCTTGAGACAACTCAGAATTTATTGATCCGTCTTTTTTAGCACTGATTAAATTTGGCTTATTTGTAGATACCAATGTTGAAACAACAGGTAAAGTGCTTACACCAACAGTGCATAAAGCCGGAACATTTTTATTAAAAGCAACACTCTCTTGTCGTTGAATTTTTTTTATTATTGCATCTATTTCCCATTTCTTTTGTAAGGCTTGTATTTGAGGAATAGTTTGGTTTACACGTATTGCCGTCATTAAAGCATGTCCTGCAAATTCAAGATAGTTACCTTCTTTAAGTTCTTTAATCGAAGAGTGACTTCCTAAGATAACCTGACAAGCTAGAGAAAGAATTTGATACTCCAATCCACCATGAGTCATAGTTAGTAAATAGAAAATATTATTGGCAAGTTGAATTATCTCTTGAATAGCTTTGTCATTTTTGCCACTTACAATTGCTTGAATAAGTCGATGTCCATTTAAAGTTAAATCATGTCCAGTTGTAATAAGCATTCCAATTGGATGTAAAAGAATAGTTCCAGCTATAGAAGATATTGCCAAGGCGGTGTTTGCTATAGATTTACTGAGCTTATAAGCATCCGCTTCTTTAATGGCAGATATTAATTCAACAGAGCAAGAAAGAACTCTAGCCGCACTTGTTCCAATTGCTAAAGTTTTTCCAAAGGGTTTGTATAAGCTAATAAAAGGAAGAGCAACTAAACCAACTCGCTGCATTTGATTTAGAACAGAGTTTTTATCTTCACACTCTGCTAAGTCGTTTTTATAATCTCTATGAAAATAATTAGGAGATTTTATATCTAAAACTTTACTCATAATATCAACTTATTAATAAATTTAACGATATTAATTATATTTAATTATTATATCCACTTCAATTTAATTGATTTTTTTAAACAGCAATTGTAAACTAAAACTTTTAGTAGGGTGTGTTTTATGGGTAAAGGTTATAAAAAAAATATTCAAAGCTACTGTAAGGGGCCAAAAATTAGTTTTGAGATTAAAGATAATAAATTTATTGATGCTAAGCTTGATGGCAAAAAGATCGATCTTTACAAAGATCACAAATCTGGAGAAATTTTTCTTAAAAGACTTTGCGAATTAACACAACAGAACGAGCGAGATTTAGCTTTCTTTTCATTAGAACATGCTCGCATGGCATTATGTAAAGATGAATCAGAAAAGCCTCGAACATTCATTTTAAATTCTCTTCAGCAGCTACAGCCAAAAGACTCTGTAGAGTTTTCATTAATTGAGCAGTTTTTAGTATTGCATGATCAAGGAATAAATAGGTTAGCTAGAGCTAATCACTCTGATAATATTAGCAACTCAAGCCTTCAAATAAACATGGCTATTAAACTTTTAAGACTATCTCAAGAAACACTTTCTACCTTGATGAAATATCGAAATAAGGGGCAACAGCAAGTGTTTGTAACACATGTAAATAAAGGCGGCAAAGCAATTGTAGGTAACGTAAGCGGGAATGGGGGGAAGGAATGAAAAATGAAGTAGAACCTCTTGTCCTCTGTGGGGCGAAGAGCAAAAGGACTGGTTTATCTTGTAGACAACCATCTATGAAAAATGGGCGATGTAGATTGCATGGGGGAAAATCTACAGGGCCTAAAACTCTAGAAGGTCTACTTAGAATTAAGAAATCAAAAACTAAGCATTCCTATTACTCAAAAGAAGCTATTCAAGAAAGAAAAAATATTCGCAATCTTATAAATAAGTCTAAATTACACGTTGAGAAATGTTTATAAAAACAGGCATGGTTTCTAAAAGAACTTTAGGAGTAATTTTTGTGTAGGTCTTAAGTTTTCTGCAAGCTCTATCAAAGTAAGAAATTAAGTGATTTCTTTTAATATAATCTCCATGACTTGTTTGAAAGACTAGTTCATTATCTTTATAACCTTTTCTAGTCTTAAGATTTATTAAATTATCAATTATATGCCTTGGATACTTTATCAAATGCTTTTGAAAATTAATGCAGCTCATATTATTGCTAACTTGGTGCCATTTAAGATTTAGAACCTCATCTAGTGTTGGAGCTCCAAAGTATAAAACTTTTGCTAATAGAGACTCTCTTTCTGGCAATAATAAACTAAATTCAACAAAAAGTTCATAATTTAACTTTCTAAAAGCGCACTGCTGCTTATCTGGATCGTAAGGTAGTTGAAATATTCCTAGTGTTTTTTCATGCAAAAAAGAAAAAAAACTGATGATATTAGCAACAATTTTTTCTTGAATAGAACGGTCTAATTTTGAATTAGTTCTTATTTCTTCTATGATGAGATGAAAACCACCTGATCTCAGTTCTCCTATAGTTTTTAGATATCCGAATTTATTAATAAAATTGATAAGAGTTTCGCTCATTAGATCAAAATCATTTGTTTTTGTTTTTGTTTCATTACTCCATAAAGTTAAAATTGGAAGTATATCTAGTTCATATAGTTTGTTTTCAAACTTGCCTCTAGATTCATAAAGATCTTGGGAAAGTTTATTAAAAAGTTTCATTTGCGATGGAGTATCTTTCATATCATCCGAAAATTTTTTCATTCATACTTCTTAAAACTGTTGAAGTGTGTGACTCACTTAAGTGAGCATATTTTTTAGACATTTGTATGCTCTTATGGCCTAAAATTTCTGCAATTTCAGTCAGTGAGGCTCCATTCATAGCTAAGTAACTAGCGCAGGAATGCCTTAAATCATGCCAACGGAAATCTTCAATATTTGCATTTTTAATGGCGGTTTCCCATGCGGACCTAAGATCTAAAGGTTTTTTATTATTTTTACTAGGAAATACTAATGTTGAAGTTAAAGGTCTGTTTCTTTCATGTTTTTTTAACATTGTAAGAGCTAAGTGTGTTAATGGAACTGATCTAGTTTCTCCATTTTTTGTTTTATAAAGAACAATTCTACAATTTTTTAAATCTACATTAGACCATGTTAAGTTCATTAGCTCGCTTTTTCTTATTCCTGTACTCAAAGCAATGACGACTGCTAGATAAAGATAAGAATTTTTGCTTTTTTTACACTCTATTAATAAAGCTTCTCTCTCTATATCGCTTAAATATCTTGATCTGCCTTTTGGTTCTTTAGGTTTTGTAATCTTTTGAACAGGGTTATCCTCAATCCATTGATATTCTTTGACCGCTATACTTAATACATGAGATAGAGCAGCTAAGTATCTAACTACGGTTGATGGTGACTTTTTAGTACCTTTAGGTGTAATCTCTTGGCTCAGCTTATCTTTATATTCTGAAATTAAGGCAGGAGTTATATCAGCTAAAAGATATTTTCCTATTTTTTGTTTCCACCAGGCCAATTGATATCTTTTATCTTTAGCATTATTGGGATAATTAGGTAAAAAATCAGCAGAATATCTTTCAATTAGATCATTTAAAGTGTGTTTTTTTGCCTCTGAAGTTTTAAAATGACGCCCTTCCCTTATGGCTGCTTCGGTCTGCTGCGCCCATCTTTTCGCGTCATGTCTTTTTTCAAAAGTAGCTGTTTGAGCTGGATATCCTTTTATTCTTACCTGAACTCTGTAAGTTTTTTTTCCGTTTTTAGTAAGTCTCTTTTGTATATTGGCCATAAGTATTCACAAATAAATATAATATACAAAAATATGCGAAAATTTGCAAACTCCGGATTTTAAATCAGATGGTTTTTTTATTTTTTGTCACTAGTAGTTAAGAGGTTATTACATGTAAAAAATGTTAATGGCACATTTAAGGCACACAAAAGTTGCTTTTTTTGCAAATTTTATAGAATTTTTGCGTTAATGAAAGTTTCTGACTAAGTGTGCCGTTTGTGTGCCAAATCACAAAAAGAATGTAGGTGGAAGTTAGGAGTTCTGATTATAAATAACTGAAATTTAAAAGATTAAAGATGTGGGGCAACCAGGACTTGAACCCGGGACCAACGGATTATGAGTCCGCTGCTCTAACCAACTGAGCTATTGCCCCATAAGGAGTAACTAAAGATACATTATTGTGTAGAAAGAAATCAAGAAAATTTGAATTCTTGTGTGTATAAAGCTGTTAAGGTTATTATATTTGGGCTTACAATGGCTTTTTTATGGAAACAGTAGATCATTATCAAAAAAAAACTAAATGGGGAGTCTTACTTACAAATATTCTAAGTGAGCCCTTATTTGCATTGTATAATTTAATATCTTATATCTTGAAAGGGGAGCTTGGAGCTACTCCTATTCAAATCGCAATTCTAATGATGTTAAGGCCAACTGTTTCTATTTTATCACTCTACTGGAGTGCAAATCTTCACGAAAGATCAGATAAACTCAAGTCTAATTTATTAGGTGCAGGGTTTTTGGGGAGAATGCTTTTTTTATTTTTTCCAATCTACCAAAACATCTGGTTTGTCATTATAGCTTCTGCAGTTTATCTATTATTTTACAGAGCTGGAATCCCAGCTTGGTTAGAGATATTAAAGCTTAACTTACCAAACAAAAGTAGAGAAAAGATTTTTGCTCTGGGCTCAGCTATTGGATTTTTAGAATGCGCAGTTTTAGGAATTATTTTTGGGAGAATAATGGATGGTAACCCAGGTAGTTGGCAGATATTGTTTTTCTTGAGCTCATTGCTCGGAATGTTGAATCTAGTATTCTTATCAAGCATACCAATTAACCAAACTTTTGAAGATTCAGACAAGAAAAAAAACAAAGAATCTTTTCTAAGTCAGATTACAAAGCCTTGGAAAGAAAGCTTTGGCCTTGTAAGGTCAAACTTTGAATTTGCCAGATTTCAATGGGGCTTTATGCTATCAGGAATAGGTATTATGTTAGTTCAGCCAACATTACCTGTATTTTTTCAAGATAGGCTTCATTTATCTTATACTGATATTTTTATTGGTCTTACTTTCTTCAAGAGCCTAGGCTTTGCTACTTCCTCTCCAATATGGGGGAGAATGCTCAATCGCTATTGGATTAATGAGCTTTCAAGCTGGGTATTTTTTATGGTTGGGTTTTTCCCTTTTCTTTTGTTACTAGCTCCTCTTGGAAGAAGCTGGGTATATTTGGCTTTTTTCTTTTATGGGATTGCCCAAGGAGGGAGTCATTTAATTTGGAATATGTCCGGACCAATTTTTTCTGGTAATGAAAATAGTGCAAAGTTTAGTAATGTCAACATCGTGATGGTAGGTTTAAGAGGAATGGTTGCACCTATTCTTGGTGGGATCATATCAACTTATTTTGGTTCTATGACAGTTTTAATTCTAGGTGGTGGTTTTTGTTTTTATGGAAGCTACTGGATGATAATGTCTAAAAAACCAGCAAAGGCTTAATTCATAAAAAACTTTGAGTATAAAAAATTAATGTGTATATAGAAGTTTATAAATATATACTCAATTGCTATGCCTAGAGTCTTACTTTTTTTCTTATTGCTCGCTACCAATTATTTATTTTGCTCGGTAAATGTTACAGAGGAGAATAAAGATGAAGTAGCTGTCATTTTGACTAGAAGTGACTCAATACCAATTGAATCAATAGAGGATTGCTCTGATCCATATTTTGAAGGTTATATTCAAGCATTAGTTGATTTTAACTATGCAGAATATCAAGTTGTTGTAATGGTCAAGGATAAAGAAGTATGGCTTGCAAACCTACCTAATAATGCACTTATAGCCGACAGTATAGTTGCATACATTTGTGAAGTTCCTGGAGTTAAAGCTGTCCATAAACTAAATGGGGTTCCCCCAAAAGATGAAGAACTAAGAGAAAAATATGTAGACAGACCTAGGCTAAAAGGAATTTGGTTTCCCCAAATGACAGAGCTTTTTCAACCTTTGGTGGCAGACCCTAGAGAAATTGTCTATTCAATTGGTTATAGATGGGGCGACCAAGTTATAGGGGATAAAGTAGTCCCTGTCTCACTAGGAGATGACTTTTCAATTTATAGATGGCTAGATGTTTGGGGAGGAGACCTTTCTATTGGGATTGCAGCATGTATATGGTCTGTATTCGATATGGATCCGCCAAAGCCAAAAATTAATGCCGGGACAGAGCTAAAAAATACTGACTATTTTGTTGGTATTCCTATTCAATATGCAAGAAACAAGTGGTCATTTCGTTTCAGGGTTTACCATATATCATCTCACTTAGGTGATGAGTTTTTAGTTAATAACCCAGGTTTTGTAAGAGTAAATCCAAGTAGAGAGGCGGTTGAACTTTTCGCGTCATATCAAGTTTATGGCTTTTGGAGAATCTATGGGGGCCCAGGCGTGAATTTTCACAGTGACCGGACATTTAAAATAAAACCTCTTTATTTTGAATATGGAACAGAGTTTCGATTTCTTGGTACAAAGTATATTTGCCAAAGGCTATATGGAAATTTTTATGCTGCAGCGCACTTTAGAAGCTGGGCGCAGTTAAACTGGGATTTTGATGGAACCTTTGTTGCAGGCTATGAATTCAGTAAATTACAAGGAATTGGGCGAAAGATAAGATTTTTCTTTGAGTATCACAACGGATTTTCTCTAGAAGGACAATTTTTTAACATGCGTACATCTTATTGGAGCTTCAGGCTCTCATATGGGTTTTAAATGTCTTTGGGTACAACGTAAAATCCTCTCTTATGGAATTCTTTGTCTTTTCCAATATCTAGAGTTCCTTCAAAAAATTTCTTGTAGACCCAAAGTGCTTGCTTTGCATTTTGAACACAGTAAACACAGTTGCTTACCCATTCAGATCCCTTGATAGTACCTGTTTTTAAATTACATTGGAACCTAGTTGTAATTTTAGCTTCCCAGTAACTTGGTTGTCCGAATAAAATTACTGGAGTGATAGAACAGGATCCAGTTTTTCTCCTAACTTCTTCTAAGCTATATTCAAAATCTGTTCCAATGCCTCCCGGCAAGATGATAGGAAAGTCTAAATGAAATTCTGCTTGTCTTTCTACAAGATGATCCAAACGATATGTCATCTTAGCATCAATGTAGCGGTTAATTTTCTGCTCATTTACAACAGATTTGTCTTTTCCTCTAAAATCAACGATATTTGCACAGGATAATATGCCTATCTCTTTGGCGACACGGTTCCCGAGTTCCATAACTCCTGGTCCTCCACCTGTCACTAAAGCAATTGGGGAGTTCGGATAAAGTAGAGGATGCTCTATGGTGTTTCTGAGATCCAAAATACCTTCAAATAAATTTTTCAACTCCGACTCAAGAGGGCTCTCTTTTAAGTTTGATCCATATACTCCAAACACAGTAGCTTTTCTAAAATCTTCAATTAAATTTATTGGAACGAACATGCCAGTATCTTTTTCAGGCTTAATAGTGAATTGCAAGACATTATTGGAAATTGAATCAACCCAAAAAACTGGAATTCCAAACTTAGCAAGATCTACTAAGAAAGCCCTATCCTCATAAGAGAAATAGTAGTCGTAAGCGTAAGATGGTAATTTAAAATAAATCCCTTTTAAACACCTTTGAATATAGCTTTCTAAAAGTAGTCTTTTCATCAAAGGGGTGGGAAAATAATTAGTGAATAAAACTCCTTGAGATGTAATAAGCTCTTCTTCAATCGCCTTTAAAAAAGGGTAAGATGGCTGTTTTTCTATATACTTTTCGACAATCGCAGCTTGTCTGGAAGGGTGAGATATTCCCGGAAACTCATGCTTGTGTGGGTCTCTTTGAACCCAGTCTTCTGACTTTAAGTTTTTTAACTGTTCACCTTTGACTATGAAAACAGCTGAAGGCAATTTCTTAGGTTCAGGGATTGTTTCAAATACTTTAAATAAAGAAGACTTATCTTCTAATGCTGCTTGAAGTTGATCTCTATCTTCAAAAAAAACGTGTTCTCTGTGCGGTTCAAGGGTATAAAATTCTAAAGGGATATTATCTAATTCCTGCTCTGATGTGCCATACAGTTCATAAATATCTCCAGATGCAAAGGTGTCAGGTTGTAGAACATTTGCAGCTGTATGAGAAAATCCTCTAGGAAGGTGTTGATCTACAACTTTGGCATATACTGTTCTAATATGTAGCGGAGTAGTCTTAACAAGCAGCAGCTCATTTTTTTCAACAATTCTTGGAAGAGACTCCTGAAATATTTGGTGTAGCTGTGTCAGTTTCCTTGTGGAAAACCCTCCATGTACTAATGCTTTTATCAATGTTGGCAAAAATCCATCAATAGAAGGTTCGTACTTTATAACTCCCGGTTTAAGTGCAACAAAAGCAATTGTCCTACCTTCAATTTTCTCCAGGACAAAATCATCACTTCCATATCCAGATCCAAGAGATAATAGCGGCCTGTTATACCTATCTGTCCTGCCAAACATTCTTAAAAGGTATTCCGGATCTCTAACTTTTCTGCGATCATCTGCAGCAAATAATTTACCAATGCTTGTACCTATGGCGAGTTGATTTAATAACTCGATCCCAAGCTTTCCTATTCCATAAATCTTTAAATGAACTTTTGCAGATTTTTTTTCTTTATTTAATTCTATGTGTCCATCTTCAGTATTTAATCCAATTTGTGCGCATGTACTCTTAAGGTTAAACTGGACTAAAGCCTTATCTATCTCAAATCCTTTAAAGCTTGGAGAAATATTAGATATATTAACTATTGCCTCAAGGCTATTATGAGTTTTTTTTGTGATTTCTTCGATTGAGCCATCAGGAGAAACAAGGTCATAGTGATAGTGGGCCAAATAACTTTCCATATTTTTTATTGACCGTTTCTTAATTTAGATGTTCTGATTACAATTTTCATGATTGCAATGTAAAGAGAAAGGATATATTACTACAAGAAAAATTAGTGGCTGATATTCTCTCTGATTTAGGCAGAGGTTTACTTTCAATAGCGATAAATTTCGAAAGAATAAAAGATTGATTATGCTATAGTCTTTAGTTTTTTCATATCTAGATTGAGGATTTCTATGCAACCTAGAAGTTTTGGAACACATGATGGCTCTTTTCATGCAGATGAAGTTACCGCTTGTGCCTTGCTTTTACTTGAAGATCTTATTGATAAAGATAAAATATCTCGTACTCGCGATCCTAAAATACTAAAAAAATGTGAATATGTCTGTGATGTTTTTGGCATATATGACCCGAGTATAAAGAGGTTTGACCATCATCAAAATGATTATAAAGGAAACTTAAGCAGCGCCGGTATGATTTTACTTTATTTAAAAGATAAGCAGTTTATCACGACCGACTTTTATAATTTTTTGAACAACTCTTTAGTAAAGGGGGTGGATGATCATGACAACGGAAGAGCTATAATGCAAGAAGGAGTTTGCACTTTTTCTAATTTAGTAAGCAATTTCTTACCGATTGATTATAATTCAAATGCTAAAGATAGGTACTATGCTTTTTTAGAAGCAGTTGACTTTGCATACAATCATTTAAAACGACTTAGAAATCGTTATTTATACACTCTCGATTGCAGAGATAAGATTAATATAGCAATGCAAAAAAATGCTAATTACTTGGAGTTTGAAGAACCTCTTCCTTGGATGGATAACTTTTTTGAACTGGGAGGAGAAAAACACCCAGCATTTTTTGTGCTTATGCCGACAGGGGATAATTGGAAATTAAGAGGAATTCCACCTAACAGTAGAGATCGCATGAATGTAAGATTACCTTTGCCTGAGAGCTGGGCTGGTCTTAGAACTGAAGACTTAAAGAAGGTAACCGGCATTCCAGGTGCAATTTTTTGCCATAAGGGACGTTTTATCTCTATTTGGGAAAATAAAAAAGATGCATTCGCCGCGATGTTAAAAATTTTTAAGGAAAACAACATAGCTATATGAGTATTTTTGAAGAAATCATTAAAGGCAAAATAACTGCAGATAAGGTGTATGAGGATGATAATATTCTGGCTATTAAAGATATTGCACCAAAAGCACCTGTTCATATTTTAATCATTACCAAAAAACCCTACCGTTCATTGCAAGACATTCCAGATGAGGAGCTGAGAATAATGCAAGATATTGTAAAGGTTGCTAAAACACTCGCAGAAAAATTTTCTATTCAGGAGGGATATCGATTTATTGCTAATGTTGGCCCTGATTCTGGTCAAGAGGTAGAGCATCTTCACTTTCATTTAATTGGGGGTAAAAAGCTAGTGGATATGGCATAGGTGTTTAAAAATGTCTGCAATTAGTTTTTGTCTTTTAACTTGCTGATGTTTTTTTTCGTTGATTGATGGGCATTCTATGTGTACACCACTTAAAAGAACTTTTCCCTTTCCATAATTTTTTAGGATGATTGCAGGCATTTTTTTTTCTAAATCGTAAAAAGCTAGAGGTCTATAATCATTGGAACCTTTGAAAGTACATCCGCCATTATAGTAAGCATTCAAAGTTAGATTCATCGTTTGAGACTGATAAAAAATTTCAACATTTCTTGCCGTCTTATTATTGTCATAAGAAAAATCAAACCCAAGAACTGGTCCGGTAGCTATAGCATCTGTAAATTTTAAATGCCTTTCATCAACTATCTCTAGAGGGGTTCCTTTAGCAAATTCAATATAAGATGAGGCATAATAAGCACCGGCGCAAATACCAATATAATTACCACCATTTTTAACAAATTTTTGAATTTGGGCGTTTCTAACTCCCTTCAGTTCTTGGTGATAATAGACGTCTCTTCCACCTGGAATTAAAATTGAGTTTGCTGCTTTTATCCATTTCTCATCTAGAATATTGTCAGCGTCAATAAAGCCAATATTAAAAAATGAGCCAAATTCATTTTTAAGATGCGGTAAGAAAAATTCACTTACTCCTGGACCATTGTAAATGAGAAGTTCTTTTCTCATTATCCCCTATCAATTATATATAGTTATATGAAATGTATTATATTTTTTAGTTTAATTTGTCTAACTTCATGTTATAGCCTTGAATCTCAGGAACAAAATATTTTTGAGAGAGTTCAATCACATTTAGTTATAGGTGATTATTTTGCAGCAAAAGAAGATGCTGAAAAATTTCTAACAGACCATCCAAATTCTAATAGGGTATTAAAAGAATATATCAGAGCTATCGCTGCCCTTAAAGATGATCAAAAAGCTCTCAAAGTACTTGATCACTTCAGAAATGCTTACCCAGATGACAGTATTCGAGATCTTATTGAAGACATTGGTTGGTGCATATTGAAAAAAGGAGTACTGTCAAATCAGTATTCATTAAGGTTGGCTGCTCTAATTGGAGCATATTTGACAAAGGATGCAAAAGCCCTCCCTTTAATTATTGCTGGCCTAGAAGATTCGCATTGCTTGATACGTTCAATAGCTGTGCAACTATCTTGTGACTTTTCCGATCAGCCCTTAAAAAGAAAAATTTTAAGTCTTTTTGAAAAAGAAAAAATCTGGCTTGTTCGTTTAGAACTTATAAAAGCAATTGGAAAAATGCGACTAAAGGAAAAAAAAGAAGATCTTTCAAATATACTTGAGGATGAAAGATCTACATATGATGAAAAACAAGCTGCAATTCAGTCTCTGATCTCTTTGCATGATGACTTTTCAATTCAAGATATAAAAAAATTAACTCTAAGTCCAAAAGCATACATACGTTGTCTAGCTTGTGATATCGCTATTCATTTCCAAAAAAAAGATGCAAAGGATGCTATATTGCAGCTTTTAAGAGACTCTAGATCTGATGTGAAAATTTCAGCTATTAAAGCTTTGGGCTTTTTATTTATATCAGACTTTTCTAAGAAGCAAGTTTTAGAGATTCTAGGAAATGCCCTCGAAGATCCTGATCCTTTAGTAAGTATTTCAGCTTCTTGGGTTTTATTATTAAAAAATCATGAAATGGGTATTAAAAGCATAGAAAAATGGATTTTTAGTGATAACAAACGCCACCAAATATATGCATCAGCGGCCCTCGCTTCAAGTGGCAGCCAATCAATTGTATATATGAAAAAGTTTATGGATAAAACTAACAACTCCTTTGTAAAAGCAAATTTTGCTATTAGCCTTTTAGGATTTAATCAAAGTGTAAAAAAAAGTTGCAATGTTTTGTTTGATTTCTTGAAAAACACAAAGGAATATTTGATGTTAGGGCAAAATAATAGCCTGCCTTTTCAAGTTTTAGAGCCAAGCAGAATTAGGCATATAGATCAAATCCCAAACTATCCTCAAGCTGTTGACCAGATGACAAAGTTATCCTTGTTCTCTTTATTGGCTATTAAGGAAGATAGTCGAGCCAAATTTGCTATTCAATCTTATCTTTCTGAGAAAAAATGGGGAATAACAGGAGTTGCTGCTGCAACTTTACTAAAGGAAGGTGATGAGGATTGCTTAAAAATTATCAGGGATCTTTTGAACGATGACAACCCTAAAATAAGACTTCAAGCATCACTGGTATTAGCTCTTTACGGCAAAGATGAAGGAGCTGTCCCTCACTTGGAAAAGTCTTACGATGAAGTAGATCATAGCACAAAATTATATATCTTAGAGGCATTAGGTCACATCGGAAATGAAAAAACATTTCCTTTTTTATTGAATGTGCTGAAAGAGCCGTTCATGATGCGAAGGGTAGTTGCAGCTTCTGCAATCTTGCAATCTTTATATCATTAAATTATGAAAGTTCTTAAACTTTTCTGAAAAAATAACTCAAAGAAATGACTGAAAAAAATAATAATCTTATCGGTGCTATTTTTCTAGTATCAGGAGTTTGCATAGGTGGTGGAATGTTAGCACTGCCAGTCGATACAGCTATAGCCGGTTTTTTCCCATCCTCAATTGCAATGGTTGTTTGCTGGATTTTTATGACTTTAACAGCTCTTCTATATATTGAAGCAAACTTATGGATGGAGGAGGGGACCCATGTCATGACAATGGCTTCTCGTTTGCTTGGTAAGTTTGGAAAATATGTTAGTTTGTTTTTGTATCTCTTTATGGCATATGCATCGCTGGTAGCCTATGTTACAGGTGGTGGTAAGTTAATTGAGTTTGTTTTCTTAGAATTTTTTAAAACTAACATAAACCATGTTGAGTCATGCATTATTTTTACACTTTTTTTTGGGTCAATTTTATTTTTAGGAACGAAATTACTTGGAAAAATAAATGCAATTTTAGTCACTGGAATGATCTTTGCATACTTTGGTTTGTTAGTTTCCGGTATGTCGGGGCTTGATGCAAAACTATTGGTTCGCCAAAATTTTTCCTCAGTCCTGAGCGCTCTACCTATCTTACTTACTATATTTAGCTTTCAGATGATTGTACCTTCACTGGTTCCATATTTGAATAGAGATCCAAAGCTTTGTTTTAAAGCAGTAGTTTTCGGAACTTCAATTCCTTTTGTAGCTTATTTACTTTGGCAATTTGTTGTTCTAGGATCAATTCCTTTAGACTCTGAGTTTGGTCTTATGTTTGCGAAAAAAATGGGAAATCCCGCAACAGAATCCATTCGATATGCAGTTAACAATAACTGGTTATCAACATTCACTGATTTCTTTGCTTTTTTTGCAATAGCTACATCTTACATCGGTATTTCCCTCGGGCTCTTTGATTTTCTTGCCGATTCATTGAAAATTTCTAAAATTGGTATCAGAAAGGTTGGACTTATAATGCTAGTTACAATTCCTTCAGTCTTTTTAGGAATTTTATTCCCAAGGGCATTTATTTTATTCCTTGAGATCACAGGTGGTTTTGGCGATACCATTTTAAATGGAATCTTGCCAATTATGATGGTTTGGTCAGGTAGGTATTACTTAAAAAAACAAGGAGTATATTCAGTAAAAGGTGGCAAGAAGCTGTTGATAGCTCTTTTTGCCTTTTCAATTTTGGTGATTTTAGCACAGGTAAAAAATACTTTTCACTGGTGAGCTTTCAAGTAGAGATTTAAAGTATCTTTTTTTATTTTATTTAGTATTTGTATGAGTCCATTTGATCTATTTGGACTTAAGCTTTTTTGGATATTAAGCTCTCTGATAAAAGTAGGTTCATGTTTTAAAATTTCTGTCGGCTCAGTTTTATTGTAAACAAAATATAAAATACCACAAATTCCTTTAGATATTAATGCGTCTGAGTCAGCCTCAATTAAAATTTTACCTTCCTTTAAAGAGGTAAAAATATAAGTTTTACTTTGACATCCATTGACTAAATTTTTTTCTATTTTATTTTCATCATTCATTTTTGGTAAAAGTGATCCAAGTGAAATGATTTTTTCATACAAACTATTTGGTGATTTACAATCGAAAAAAAGTGTTGATATTTTTTTAATATTTTCTTGCAATGACATATGAAACTTTTTTATTTTCTATGATTTAGATTGACATTTAGCGTGAAATTTTGTTTCATAATAACATTTTCTACCACAATTACAAACAAAAAGACATGCCGAAAGAAGAAACATTAAAAATTGACGGAAAAGTTGAAGAGTTATTGCCTAATATGAGCTTTCGAGTATCCCTAGAGAATGGAATGATGGTGATAGCTCATTTATGCGGAAAGATGAGAATGCGAAATATCAGGGTTTACGCTGGTGATAAGGTGACAGTCGAGATGTCTCCTTATGACTTGACTAAAGCTAGGATTGTATATCGCCAGAAATAATATATTTTTTTTCTAAGAGCTATTGATTTATTTATAATCAGGCTGTTAAGCTATTAAGCTTTTAAAGGGAAAATGCCCGGATAGCTCAGAGGTAGAGCACTTGCATGGTAAGCAAGGGGTCGTAGGTTCAAGTCCTATTCTGGGCAAAAGAAAAAATTATTAAAATAAAGAGTTGCCTAACGGAGGATTTAACGATGGCAAAAGAAGCATTTCAAAGAAAAAAACCCCATATTAATATTGGAACCATTGGACACGTTGACCATGGGAAGACTACATTAACAGCTGCAATTACAAAGGTACTAGCTGAACAAGGTGGAGCAGAGTATAGAGATTATAGCTCAATTGATAAGTCACCTGAAGAGAGAAAAAGAGGTATTACGATCAATGCGTCTCACGTTGAGTATGAAACACCAAATAGACACTATGCTCACGTAGACTGTCCAGGGCACGCTGACTATGTAAAAAACATGATCACTGGTGCGGCTCAAATGGACGGAGCTATCTTAGTTGTAGCTGCAACAGATGGACCGATGCCTCAGACAAAAGAGCACATCTTACTTGCAAAACAAGTTGGTGTACCAAATATCGTTGTATTCCTAAACAAGATGGATCAGATCGGAGAAGAAGATAAAGAGTTAGTTGATCTAGTTGAGATGGAACTTTTCGAACTTCTAGAAGAAAAAGGATATAAGGATACAGCAATCGTAAGAGGATCTGCTTTAAAGGCCTTAGAAGGTGATGCTGAAAATGTTGAGGCTATCAAAAAATTAATGGAAGTAGTTGATGAAAAAATCCCTACTCCAGCACGTGAAGTTGACAAGCCTTTCTTAATGCCAATTGAAGACGTATTCTCTATTTCAGGTAGAGGAACTGTTGTAACTGGTCGTATTGAAAGAGGTGTCCTAAAAGTCAACGATAAAGTTCAAATTGTAGGTCTTAAAGATACAAGAGAGACTGTTTGTACTGGAATCGAAATGTTCAATAAGCTTTTAGATGAAGGTCAAGCAGGTGAGAACGTTGGTGTTCTATTAAGAGGAATTGAAAAGAATGACGTAGAAAGGGGTATGGTTATTGCAGCTCCAGGCACATGTAAACCTCATAAAAAATTCGTTGGTACAATTTATGTATTAACAAAAGAAGAAGGTGGTAGACATAAGCCTTTCTTTTCTGGATATAGACCTCAATTCTATTTTAGAACTACGGACGTTACAGGAACTGTTACTCTTCCAGAAGGAACTGAAATGGTTATGCCAGGTGACAATGTAGAAATTACTGGTGAACTAATTCAACCAGTTGCGATGGAAGAAGGTATGAGATTTGCTATCAGAGAAGGTGGTAGAACAATCGGAGCTGGTACAATCTCTAAGATCATCGAATAACATTGTTTTTTGGCCTTTTTGAAAAAGGCCAAAGGGGTGTGTAGCTCAGTTTGGTAGAGCAGCGGTCTCCAAAGCCGCCGGTCGGGGGTTCGAGTCCCTCCGCACTCGATGAAAAAAGGTAAAAAAATGCAAAGCAAGGTTGAATTGAAAGGTAATTCATTTCAAAAAAGTAAAAAGAAAAAGAGTTTTTTCTTGCGTGAAGTTCAAGAAGAATTAAAGAAAATTAACTGGACTACAAAAGAAGAACTGAAAACCTGCACCAAGATAGTCATTGGGGCAACGTTCTTACTTGGAATAGGGATTTATTTTTCAGATCTATTTATTCAGCGCACGCTTCAACTTATATCTTCTATATCAAAGTTTATAGGAGGTTAGGATGAACAAGTGGTATGTTTTACAAGTTTTATCTGGCCAAGAAGGAAAAGTTAAAAAGTCTTTAGAGGAATTTTTAGAAGCAAAGGGTATGAATGATTTTATTGAAGAGATTATTGTACCTTCAGAAAAAGTTTCAGAAGTTAAGCGTGGGGAGCAAAAAGTTACAGATAAAAAATTATGGCCTGGATACATCTTGATAAAGATGAATTTAACTGATGAATCTTGGGCTTATGTTAAAAATACCCCAGGGATTATTGACTTTTTAGGTGGTTCTGTTCCAACACCACTATCTGATAAAGAAGTTCAAGAAATTCAACAAGACCTAGAAGAGAAGAAAAAGGGAGTTGTTCACAAACATAAATTTGAAGTTGGTGACAAGGTCAAAATTACTGATGGAGTATTTGTCAATTTTACAGGGACTGTCACAGAAGTGTTCCATGAAAAAGGGAGAATGAGTGTGTTGGTTTCAATTTTCGGAAGAGATACGAGAGTAGACGATTTAGAATTTTGGCAAGTTGAACAAGTAACAAATGAAATGGATGTATAAGAGGGAAATCAATGGCGAAGAAAAAAGTCGTTAAAATTATCAAGTTACAAATTCCTGCGGGAAAAGCTAACCCAGCACCGCCAATTGGGCCGGCATTGGGTGCTGCAGGTGTTAATATTATGGCATTTTGCAAAGAATTCAATGCAAAAACACAAGAGTTTGCAGGTGATGTATTCCCTGTTGAGATAACAGTTTATCAAGACAAGAGTTTTACTTTTATAACAAAACAGCCTCCAATGGCAAAGTTAATTTTAAAAGAGTTAAAAATAGAGTCAGGTTCCGGAGTTCCAAATAGAGACAAAGTTGGTAAACTGACTGAAGCTCAAGTTGAAAAGATAGTTGAGAAAAAAATGCCTGATTTAAGAGTTGCTTCAAAAGAAGCTGCAAAAAAAATAGTTGCAGGAACCGCACGTTCTATGGGTGTCGACATTGTGGAGGGATCATAATGGCTAAAAAGTCAAAACGTATCAAAACTTACGAAAAAGAAATTGATACAGGAAAGAGTTATAAATTAGATGAGGCAATTGACATTTTAAAAAAATGTGTGCCAGTTAAGTTTGACCAGTCTGTGGAAATATCAATGAAAATGGGAGTAGACCCAAGAAAATCTGACCAGCAAGTTAGAGGTACAGTATCACTTCCGCATGGAACAGGTAAGAAAATTAAAGTTTTAGTTTTTGCAAAAGGCGAAAAAGCTTCAGATGCAATCGAAGCTGGAGCAGATTTTGCTGGAGATGATGAATTAGTTGAAAAAGTCAAAGGTGGATGGACAGACTTTGATGCAGTTGTAGCAACTCCTGATATGATGAGAGAAGTTGGTAAATTGGGTAAAGTTTTAGGTCCACGCGGATTAATGCCATCACCAAAAGCTGGGACTGTAACTACAGATGTAAAAAAAGCTGTGTCAGAATTAAAAGCTGGTAAAATAGAATTTAAAGTAGACAAAAATTCAGTGATTAACAATTTAGTGGGAAAAATTTCTTTTTCTGCAGATAAAATTGTCGAAAACATTCATACTGTTTTACAAGCAATTAATAGAGCAAAGCCATCAAGCGCAAAAGGTTCATATATTCGTTCTTTTAGCTTGTCATCAACTATGGGTCCTGGCCTAAAAATTGATGTTAATTCAGTTATTTAAAATGGGAAAGTTCAATGCGTGCTGAAAAACAATTTTTGTTAGATGAAATCAAAGAAAAAATTAAATCATCCAATGCGATGATCGTAACAAACTATAAATCAGTTACACCGAATAAAGCTTGGGATTTTCGTCATAAGCTTCGCGAAATGGAAAGTTCGTTTGAAGTTGTTAAGAAAAGAATTTTTTTGAAAGCCACACAAGAATGTGGTTTAGAAGTAAATTTAGACCAGTTAGATGGACACATCGGTGTAATTTTTACAAAAGATGATACTGTAGGTCCGGCAAAGCAAATTTTTACTTTTAATAAGGAAAATGGTGCTGAAATTAGCGTACTATATGGTGTTTTAGAAGGTAAAAAATATTCTGCAGAAGATATTGAAGCCTTGTCTAAACTTCCAAATATGCCTGAAATGCGAGCTCAATTCCTAGGATTATTGGAAGCCCCAATGTCTCAAACTTTATCAGTAATGCAAAGCCTACTTACAAGTGTGATTTACTGTTTAGATAATAAAGCTAAACAAGCAAGTTAATTTAAAATAATCGTGAGGGTATAACCGTGAGTAAAAATCTTGATGATCTTGTTGAAGATTTAAGTGCACTAACTGTTTTAGAAATGTCAGATCTTAAGAAAAAGTTAGAAGAAAAATGGGGAGTTCAAGCAGCGGCAGCAGCAGCTGTAGTAGCAGCTCCTGCAGCAGGTGGGGAAGCTCAAGCTGCTGAAGAATCTACTGACTTTATGGTTACTTTAGAATCAGCTCCAGCTGACAAGAAAATTGCTATTATTAAAGTAGTTAGAGAAATTACAGGACTTGGCTTAAAAGAAGCTAAAGAGCTTGTCGAGTCTGCTCCAAAAGCACTAAAAGAAAGTTCACCAAAAGCAGAAGCTGAAGAGATTAAAAAGAAAATCGAAACAGCAGGTGGTAAAGTTTCTTTGAAAGGACTGTAATATTTACAGTATTTCTAAATAGCAGGGGGGAATAATTTCCCCCAAATATTATAAGTATTTGATGTTAAACGCATATTGCGCTATTTTTATAATTTTGTTGAATCTCATAGGAGCAAAAAACAATGCAAAAAAAGCCGCCTAAAAGGGTGAGTTTCCGTGAAAAGGAAGAAATTATAGACCTTCCAAATCTGATAGAAATTCAAATTAAATCATTTAACCAATTCTTACAAGCTGATAGATTGCCACATGAAAGAGAGAATCAGGGTCTGCAAGAAGTATTTAATGAAGTATTTCCTATTAAATCCTATGACGAAAAAACAATCTTAGAGTACATTTCATACAATTTAGGTGTTCCAAAATATACACCTGAAGAATGCATTCGTCGAGGGATTTCATACAACGTAACTTTAAAATTAAAATTCCGTTTAACCGATGAGACAGGTATCAAAGAAGAAGAAGTCTATATGGGTACTTTACCTATAATGACCGAAAACGGTACTTTTATCATTAATGGAGCTGAGCGAGTGATTGTCTCTCAATTGCACCGTTCGCCTGGAATCGCATTCGAACAAGAAAGACACTCAAAAGGGGCTACACTTTATTCATTTAGAATAATTCCGTACCGTGGAAGCTGGCTAGAAGCCGCTTTTGATATTAACGATTTAATCTATATCTACGTTGATCGTAAGAAAAGAAGAAGAAAAGTTTTAGCAACTTCGTTTGTAAGGACATTAGGTTATTCTACTGACGCAGACATCATTGAAGAGTTTTTTGAGACATATAAGGTAAAAATTAAATCTGAGAAAGACTTTGTTGATCTTGTCGGTAAGATATTAGCTGAAGAAGTAATTGATGAGAACACAGGTCTTATTTTTGGAAAAGCAGGAGAAAAATTAACCACTGCTATGCTGAAAAGAATGCTTGATGAGAATGTACAAGCAATTCGAATCGCAGAAGAAGCCGACGAAACTCATCCTATCATAAAAATGCTTTCCAAAGATCCTACTGACTCATATGAGTCGGCACTGAAAGATTTTTATAGAAAAATCCGTCCAGGTGAACCAGCAACACTTTCTAATGCAAGATCGACAATCATGAGGTTGTTTTTCGATCCTAAGAGATACAATCTTGGGAGAGTTGGTCGCTATAAGATGAATACAAAGCTTGGCTTTGAAACAACAGATGAGGAACTCGCAACAGTCACCCTAAAAAAGGAAGATATTGTATCTGCTTTAAAATATCTTATCAGCCTAAAGATGGGCGATAATGACAAGAGCGTTGATGATATTGATCATTTAGGTAATAGAAGAGTTAGATCTGTGGGCGAGTTAATCCAAAATCAATGTAGGATTGGACTTGCAAGAATGGAGAAAATCATAAAAGAGCGAATGAATCTTTTTGATTTCTCAGCAGACACAATGACCCCGGGAAAAATTGTTTCAGCAAAAGGATTGGCTGGAGTATTAAAGGACTTTTTCGGAAGATCTCAGTTGTCTCAGTTTATGGATCAGACTAATCCGATAGCTGAACTTACTCATAAAAGGAGATTATCTTGCCTAGGGCCAGGTGGACTAAACCGAGAAAGAGCAGGTTTTGAGGTAAGGGACGTTCACTCTTCACATTATGGTAGAATTTGTCCAATTGAGACTCCTGAAGGACCAAACATTGGTCTGATAACTTCGATGTCTTCGTTTGCAAAAATTAACGAATTTGGATTTATTGAAACACCATACCGCAAAGTAGATAAACAAACTGTCAGCGAAGAGATTGAGTATATGACAGCTGATCAGGAAGAAGAAAATGTAATTGCTCAGGCATCAGCGCAGCTAGATGAATTTAGCATGTTTAAAAATGACATATGCTGGGCGAGACATAAAGGCGAGCCAATGGAGATTGAGACAGACATTGTAACTCACATGGACGTTTCTTCTAAACAATCTGTATCAGTAGTCGCTGGACTAATCCCATTCTTAGAGCACGATGATGCTAACCGAGCTTTGATGGGTTCTAACATGCAACGCCAAGCTGTACCATTATTGAAACCAGAAGCTCCAATTGTAGGAACAGGTTTAGAGCTAAAGACAGCTAAAGATTCTGGTGCTGTATTAGTTGCAAAATCCGATGGTGTTATTGAGTATGTCGATGGCTGGAAAATTACGATTGCACCAAAAGATAATCCACTCAATAAACAGGAGTATAAACTTAAGAAGTTTATGCGTTCCAACAATGGCACATGTATAAATCAAACACCTCTTGTGAAAGTCAATGAGAAAGTCTTAGCTGGAGATGTAATAGCAGATGGAGCCGCTACTGAAAATGGTGAGATGGCACTAGGTAAGAACGTTCTAGTAGCTTTCATGCCATGGCTTGGTTACAACTATGAAGATGCTATTATTATTTCAAATAAGCTTTTGAAAAAAGATACATTTACATCTGTTCATGTAGACATGTTAGAACAAATTGCTAGAGATACTAAGCTAGGCAAGGAAGAAATAACATGTGACATTCCAAATGTTTCTGAAGAAGCTATAGCAAATCTTAATTCAGATGGTATTGTTAGAACTGGTGCAGAGGTTAAAGAAGGAGATATCTTAGTTGGTAAAATTACACCTAAGTCTGAAACAGAACTATCTCCTGAAGAAAGACTGCTCAGAGCTATTTTTGGAGAAAAAGCAGCGGATGTTAAAGATGCATCTTTAACAGCGCCTCCAGGAACTGAAGGTGTTGTAAAAGAAGTTGCTGTGTACTCAAGAAGAGACAGACTCTCAAAAACAGATGACGAAATTGTTGAGGAAGCATCAAGAATTAAAGATATTCAAAGCGAATATAAAATGCGATTATCTGAGCTTCAGCTTGAGTTTCATGAGAAAATGGGAGCACTTTTATTAAATGAAAAAGCGCCCGCTCCAATTATGCATAGAATTTCTGCAGATGTCATAATTCCGCAAGATGAAGTGATCTCTCAAGATATGATTGAAATACTTGAGTCAGAAGATATTGAAAATCTAATTTTACCGGAAAATGAACTTTACCATGAGTTGAGAAAAGTCTTTGTTGACTACAATAAAAATCTTCAAGTTCTTCAAACTTCACACAAATCAGAAATTGAAGAAATGAAGAAAGGTGACACTGACTTAGATCCAGGTGTTATCAGACAAGTTAAGGTTTACATAGCCACAAAGAGAAAACTGCAAGTTGGTGATAAAATGGCAGGACGCCATGGTAACAAAGGTGTTGTTGCAAAAATCGTTCCTGAAGAAGACATGCCATATTTATCAAACGGTGAAACAGTAGAAATGATCTTGAACCCATTAGGTGTACCATCTCGTATGAACATGGGGCAGCTTTTGGAAACACACTTAGGTATTGCTGCTAAAAAAGCTGGTATATATGTAAAGAGCCCAGTTTTCGAAGGATTTCCAGAATCTAAGATTTGGGAAATGATGAAAGAGCAAGGCATGCCTGAAGATGGTAAGATGCATTTATTTGATGGAAGAACTGGAGAGCGATTTGATAACCGAGTTGTAGTTGGCTACATTTATATGCTAAAGCTTGGTCACTTGGTCGCTGACAAGATTCATGCAAGATCAATAGGTCCATATTCACTTGTAACACAGCAGCCACTTGGCGGTAAAGCTCAGATGGGTGGTCAAAGATTTGGTGAGATGGAAGTTTGGGCATTAGAGGCATATGGAGCCGGCCACCTTCTTCAAGAGATGTTAACAGTGAAATCTGATGATGTTGAAGGTAGAACAAGGATTTATGAGTCCATTGTTAAAGGTGACAATACTCTCAGTGCAGGAACTCCTGAATCATTTAATGTTCTTGTTAAAGAAATGCAAGGTTTGTGTTTAGACATTGAACCTGAGACCGTAAAAGATTAAAAAAAAATAAATTTCTCATAGGGAGCTATTCATGGGTAATGAGGATTTCAAGGATTCTCAGTTTGATAAATTAACGATCAAAATCGCCTCGGACAATGTTATTCGTAACGAGTGGTCAAGAGGTGAGATCAAAAAACCTGAGACGATCAATTATCGCACTTTTAAGCCTGAAAAAGGAGGCTTATTCTGTGAAAAAATCTTTGGTCCTACCAGGGATTGGGAATGTGCATGTGGAAAATATAAAAAAATAAAGCACAAAGGAATTGTTTGTGATCGTTGTGGTGTAGAAGTTACTCTTTCTAAAGTTAGAAGAGAGAGAATGGCTCATATTGATTTGGCTGTTCCAGTCGTTCACATTTGGTTTTTTAAAAGTATGCCGACAAGAATCGGTAATATTTTAGGAATGTCTACAGCAGACCTAGAAAGAGTGATTTATTATGAGGAATTTGTAGTAATTGATCCAGGGCAGACTGAATTAGAAAGAAAGCAGCTTCTAAATGATAATGAATTAAAAGAAGCTATTGACAAATGGGGTCCTGATTCATTTAAAGCAAAAATGGGTGCTGAAGCTATTCATGATCTTTTACAAAGCGAAGATTTGTCTTCTTTAATAGTTGAGCTAAAAGAGAAACTTCGTAAGACAAAGTCAATGCAAGCTAGAATGAAACTAGCGAAGCGCTTAAAGATCATAGAAGGTTTAGTTCTTTCTAAAAATAAGCCCGAAAACATGGTACTCTCTTGTGTACCTGTTATTCCACCTGACTTAAGACCTTTAGTTCCTTTAGACGGCGGTCGTTTTGCTACATCAGATTTAAATGATCTTTATCGTCGAGTTATTAATCGTAATAATCGTCTGAAATCTATTTTAAAACTGAAAACACCTGATGTTATTATCAGAAATGAAAAGCGAATGTTGCAAGAAGCTGTCGATGCTTTATTTGACAATGGTAGACATGGCCATCCTGTAATGGGAGCCGGAAATAGACCATTGAAGTCGCTTTCTGAAATGCTTAAAGGAAAACATGGTAGATTCAGACAGAACCTTTTAGGAAAAAGGGTTGATTACTCAGGAAGATCTGTGATCGTTGTTGGTCCTGAGCTTAAGTTTAATCAGTGCGGTCTGCCAAAACAAATGGCCTTGGAGTTATTTGAGCCATTTATTGTAAAAAGACTTAAAGATCTAGGTTATGTGTATACAATACGATCTGCTAAGAAAATGATTCAAAAGCAGTCGCCTGAAGTATGGGATGTTTTAGAAGAAATTATTAAAGGGCATCCAGTATTGCTAAACCGAGCTCCAACGCTGCATAGACTTGGTATCCAAGCTTTTGAGCCAGTACTAATTGAAGGTAAAGCTATCAGGATTCATCCTCTAGTAACACCTGCTTTCAATGCTGACTTTGATGGAGACCAAATGGCTGTTCACGTTCCACTTTCTGTTGAAGCTCAGATTGAAACTAAGTTACTAATGATGGCGCCAGATAATATTTTCTTACCGTCTTCTGGTAAGCCTGTTGCAGTACCATCTCAGGACATGATCTTAGGACTTTATTATTTAATGCATGATCCTACTTATATCCCTGAAGATCATGGTAAAAAGACTAGAATTTTCTCAAGTCAGAATGAAGTTTTATTAGCTTTGTTTGCCGGAGGGAGCTATAACTGGGAAAGTAATCCAGAAAGACGCGACCATTTAGGAAAATCTATTAGACTACATGAGAAGATCAAGATTAATATTGAAGGGGGCATCATAGAAACAACTCCAGGAAGAGTATTGTTTAATACAATAGTTCCAAAAGAGTTGGGTTTCCAAAACTATGCACTTAGAAAAAAGAAGCTGTCAGAACTTGTTCTAGAGTGTTATAAAAAAGTAGGTTTGGAAAAGACTGTTCGCTTTTTAGATGACATGAAAAACTTAGGGTTTTCAGAGGCAACAAAAGCTGCATTGTCAATGGGTATTTGCGATGTTCGCATACCTAAAGAAAAACAGCTTATTCTTGATGAAGCTGAAGAAAAAGTAGCTCAAGTTAAAAAACAATATGAAGATGGTGTTATCACTGAAGGGGAGAGAAAGTCCAAAATTATTAGTATTTGGACTGAAGTTTCCGATAAGTTATCTGACATGTTGTTTGAGCTCATCAAGGAAGTTAAAGATGGCGAATTGAATCCGCTCTACTTGATGATGGACTCAGGTGCTAGAGGAAATAGATCACAGGCTAAACAGCTGGGTGGTATGAGGGGCTTGATGGCTAAGCCTTCAGGTGAAATTTTAGAGTCTCCGATTACAGCAAACTTTAGAGAAGGTCTAACTGTATTGGAGTACTTCATTTCTACTCATGGTGCCAGAAAAGGTCTTGCGGATACAGCGTTGAAAACTGCTGACTCTGGTTATTTGACAAGAAGACTTGTAGACGTTTCTCAAGATGTTATTGTGACTGAGTACGATTGCGGAACTTTAAATGGTATAGAGGTTTCAGCTATAAAACAAGGTCAAGAGGAACTATTGCCATTACAAGATAGAGTCTTTGGTAGAACAGCATGTGATGATATCTACCTGCCGGGAGATAGCACAAAATTGCTAGCTAAAGCTGGAGATGTCTTGAATAGGTTTCAGTCAGAAAATATCGATGACGCTGGTATTGAGTCTGTAAAAATTAGATCCGCGTTAACTTGTGAAACCAGAAGAGGCGTCTGTGCTAAGTGTTATGGTCTAAACTTGGCATCGGGAGTTCTTGTAGGTGAAGGTGAAGCTATAGGGATTATTGCAGCTCAGTCAATTGGTGAGCCGGGAACTCAGTTAACGATGAGAACTTTCCACTTAGGTGGTATCGCATCAGCTGGTGTTTCTCCAGAATTGGTATCAGATAATGAAGGTGTTTTAGTTTATAGAGACCTTAGGGTTGTTCAAAATGAAGACGGCCACTGGGTAGCCTTAAACAAAAATGGATCTCTTTGTATTGTAAGAGACGAAGGCAGGTCTTTAGAGGATTACAAAAAGCTACTTTCAACTAAGTCAATAGAGCCAATGCAAACTTTCCCATTAGAGCTTGGTACTGTTATTTACTTCGAAGATGGATCTAACATCAAGAAGGAAACTAAAATAGCAGAGTGGGAGCAACATAGTAGCCCAATTATCTGTGAGAGACCTGGATTTGTTAAGTATGATGATTTAGTAGAAGGAATTTCTACTATGAAAGAAACAAACAAGCAGACAGGTCAGGTTGAACTAATTGTTAAACAGCATAGAGGAGAACTCCATCCTCAGATTGCGATTTATAGTGATAAGGACTATTCAGAACTAGTTGGAACTTATGCAATACCTTCTGGTGCTATTATTTCTGTTAAAGAAGGGCAAAAGGCAAACGCAGGTATGATTCTTGCTAAACTTCCAAGAGGAGCCATTAAGACAAAAGATATTACTGGTGGTCTACCTAGGGTTGCAGAGCTGTTCGAAGCGAGAAGGCCAAAAGATGCAGCAGAAATAGCTAAGATTGACGGGATTGTTGATTTTAGAGGGGTTCAAAAAAGCAAAAGAATTGTTATTGTCCGTGACGAGACAACTGGTATGGAAGAAGAACACTTTATTCCATTAACAAAACACTTAATTGTTCAGAAAGGTGACTCAGTTGTAAAAGGACAACAATTAACTGAAGGTTTAGTAGTCCCTCAAGAGATTTTAGATATTTGTGGAGTTAGAGAACTGCAAAAGTATCTAGTAAATCAAGTTCAAGAAGTATATCGTTTGCAAGGTGTAGACATTAATGACAAGCATATCGAAATTATTGTTCGTCAGATGTTACAAAAAGTAAGGATCACAGATCCAGGTGACACAACTTTCTTATATGGTGAAGATGTTGATAAGAAGAAGTTTCATGAGATCAATAGAAAAGCCATTGAGGAAGGAGGGAAACCAGCTCAAGCTACACCTGTCCTATTAGGTATAACTAAAGCATCGCTTGGAACTGAATCATTTGTATCAGCTGCATCCTTCCAAGAGACTACTAGAGTCTTAACTGAAGCTGCTAGCGAAGGTAAAAATGATTACTTGTTAGACTTCAAATCTAACCTAATTATGGGGCATATGATACCGGGAGGTACCGGATATGAATACCATAAAAAGGTCAAAAAGTTTGTTGATCATGAACACGAAGAGAAAATCGAATTCTCTTTTGATGAAGAAATAGCAATTTCATAAAAATTAAAAAGGCGGTTTTTTAACCGCCTTTTATTTTTTCTCTGATTACGTTTTCCAACTTTATAACGTCTGCAGCAAATTTCCGTATTCCTTCTGATAGTTTTTCAGTAGCCATAGCATTTTCATTTAGTAGATACCTAAATTCACTTTCATTTAGTTTCTTTTTTTCTATTGAGGATTTTTTTGCGCTATCTGAATCAAGTTTTTTAACGACAGGATCGCTAGATTCTTTCAGCTCTTCCAAAAGCTCGGGTGAAATTGTTAAAAGATCGCAACCTGCAAGAGCTATAATTTGATCTTTGTTTCTAAAAGATGCCCCCATAATAACTGTCTTATAGTCGAACTTTTTGTAATATGTATAGATTTCTCTAACAGATTTTACCCCAGGATCTTCATCTGGTGGATAGCTTTCCTTACCTTCATTTTTTTTGTACCAGTCTAGAATTCTTCCAACAAAAGGGGAAATTAAAGTGACTTTTGCTTCTGCACAAGCGATTGCTTGGGGCATTGAAAACATTAGTGTCATGTTACAGTGAATGCCTTCTGATTCTAGTACTTTTGCAGCTAACACACCTTCCCAAGTAGATGCAAGTTTGATAAGTATTCTTTCACGCTTTATTCCAGCAGCTTCGTAAATCCCTATTATTCTTCTAGCCTTTTCGATACTTTTTTCTACATCAAATGAAAGTCTTGCATCAACTTCTGTTGAAACTCGACCTGGAATGCGCTTGAGTGTCTCTAGGCCAAATAGTACAAATGTCTTATCTAAAGCCAATTCAACCTGTTTGTATGGATCAGATTCATTTTCCTTTGCAAATGCAACTGCTTTATCAACTAATTCAGAATACTGTGGCATCTCTGATGCTTTCAATATTAATGAAGGGTTTGTAGTGGCATCAGTTGGCTTATATTCTTCAATAGCTTTGAAATCGCCAGTATCTGCTACTACAGTTGTTAATTTTTTTAACTGCTCTAATTGATTCATAAATACCTTATTTGATGGTGTTAAAAAACGATGAAAATAAAGATCTATTTACAATGCTATTTTTATAAGCCTCAGTAAAATTTTTTCCATCAATAGTTATAGTGCTTCTATTGTGAATGATACTTATTTTTTTCCCATCTTTCAAGTGGTCAATAAGTAATCTGGTTAATTTCTCAGTCAGTAATATCCTTTGATTTCCTTTTAAGCAAAAACATGTTTCTTCAAAGCTTGTGTCATCAGTTGATATTTTTACTTGCCTGTCCTGACTATTTTCAATGGCATTACGATAAAAATTAAGAAAGCACTTTGTATTATCAGATAAAAAAAGAATTTCAAGTTCCACCTCTTTATAGCTTGAATCAGGAAATCTCATTCTAAAAGATCTGTATCTTTCTTCCTTAGAGCTTACGTTTTCAACTTCATATGATTTGTTTTTTACACAGCCTGAAAATAAAATAAAAATAACAAAAAATGCCCTATTTAGAGTCTGAAATATAGCTTTCATATGCATTTTTCATAACTTGTAACTGCCAAAATTCACCAAGTTCTTTAAAATCTTTTAGAACTATCTTTTCGAATTTTTTCCAGTCTTTGTCTTTTGTTGACTTAGAATTAGCTAAACCTTCAATTGCTTTTTCAAGTTTTTGCTTTTTTACCTGATCATTGACACAGTTGATTAAGCTATCAACTATTTGAAATGATTGAAATGTTTTCAGAATCGTTTTTGACATAGTTTTGAACTCATCAGTGTGCATAGATCCAGTTAAAACATATGCCTTAGCATCTTTTATAATTACTGCTTGCAGCATTTTTACAGGCCCAAAGTTTGTTTTTGTGGTGAGTTCAAATAAATCCGCTATATTGGATTTTGTTTTTATTTTTCCAAGTTCTCTAAATTCAATATTTGGGTCATCTCTGTGCATTTTTACTACAATTGAAACATACTCGCTACCTGGTATATCAATCTCTTCGGTTGCAATGTTAATCGAAGGGTGAAATGCAGTTTTACCTTTTCCAAAAAAACACACCTCTACCATTGGTGACAGTTGTTTTGGGTCTACCAGCTTCCATTTGTTTGGAGGAACAAAGAAATGATAGTCCTTGGCAGAGCAAATACCACAAGCTAAAAATGTTAAAAAGTATAATAGTCTAAGAGTGTGAATTACTACCTCCACTTGAACTTGAAGATATTAATATAGCCGCAGTTGCTATGACAACAGCTAGTCCAGTTCCCCAAAGAAGCATAGATAAAGCAGTAGAATCAAAAGTGCTATAGGCTGCAGCACTAGCTTTTCTTTTGGCTGTACCCTCTCTTGGTGTTGTACGAGCGCTTAAGTTAAAAGATAAGGTTGTTGAAAATAATAGTAGCAATAATGCCCGCTTCATATAACCTGCCAAAAAAGGATTTTTATCTCATATAAATGAATTTCTAACAATTCCTTATAATTTATTTTTCATTTTGAATTACAATAGCTGTAATAATGCCTATTGTAATTAAAAGTGATATCCCTGCTATAGACCATGCTACAGCAGAAGCGCTATTTTTTCCCTCTTTTGCAGCTATGCCAGCATTCGAGTTATTCGGAACTTCCGAAAATGCCTGGCATATTAAAATTTGCATCAAAATCAGCACAACTTTTTTTTTCATGCTTAAATAATAAGGGCTCCAATTAAAAGAGCCCGTAATTTGTTAGTTGTGTGAAAATGTAGTAGGATTTTTAGTTGCACTTGATGCAATTAGTCCAGCCATTGTTCCAAGTGCTGCTAGAGCAGCTATTGCAACTCCCCATGACACTGTAGATGATGCTAAGCGTGTACTTTGTCTGGCTCCTGCTCCTGCATCTTCTTGTGCATTCAACTGTAAATTAGCAAAGCTCAGTGCTAATAAAGTTAATACTGTTGTAATTTTTTTCATGTTTTATCTCCTTAGATGCTCGATTATGATTTTTTTCTATTCATCTATTATAGAAGCACATAAGTAAAATAATTTCTATAGATTTTAATTATGAGATAAAAATTGCAATTTCTAAGTGATTAGATGCAAGTCGATTAAGTAAGATTTAACAAAATTATCAAAAGGCATTGTGTCAAGCTCTCGTTGATAAGTTAGAACTATGGCATTTTTATAGCCGAGTCACATAGCTAAAACTTGGAAAAGTGGCTTTTGTAGTAAATTAAAATCCAGTGGTTGATGGAAAATAATGTTGCTTTTGTTATAGTCTTTTAAGTTGAATACCTAAAAGGAGCTAAAATGAACGAAAAGTCAATCGATACAGCCAGAGGTAAAATTCAGAAAATATGTGACGTTTTAAAAAACGAAACAATTGAACCTGCAAAACAAGAAGCAAAAGAAATAATCGAAAATGCTCAAATACAAGCAAAAGAGATTATTGAAAAAGCAAACAATAAAGCTAAAGAGATTATCGAAAAATCTAAAGAAGAAAAAGAAAAGCAACAAAAGGTATTCGAATCAGCTCTTTCTTTAGCAAAAAAACAAGCCATCGATTCTCTAAAAGTCGAAATAGAACAAAAACTTTTTGATAAATCTTTATCAGAGTTGATCGTCAAGGCAAGTGCGGATATTAAAGTGCTGAGTAATATGATTACATCTATTGTAAAAGTAATCGAAGAAAATGGCATTGATACTGACATTATGGCATTTATTCCAAAGACTGCTTCTAAAAAAGAAATCAACGAACTGATCGGAAAGACTATTTTAGAAAATCTAAAAGGTAAATCTGTTGAAATCGGAGATTTTGGTGGCGGTGTTAAGATATCTCTGAAAGATAACAATATTACAATTGATATGTCAGACGATGCGTTGTTTCATATCATTGCAAAATATGTAAGAAGCGACTTTAGAGATATTATGTTTGAAGGATCTAATGAGTAGATATTATTTTTTAGGGTGTGTTCTTCCTGAGCTTTCTCTAGATAAAGCTCCCGAGATTACAGTTGATGAGTTAGATAAAATGCTAGAGATGAACCTTTCTAGCAGAGATGCCCAAAAATTAAGTTCTTTGAAACTACTGAATGATTTGAAAAATCTAAAAGCTTTTTTGTCCAATGAACCGATTGATTCGAATGGCAATTTTGACACAACTCAAATTGAAGATATTCTACTTGCTAAAGTAGATTTGCCGGAATTTGCGATAGACTTCTTAGATAAGTATGAAACAAATCAAAGTCGTCTTAAGCATTTTTCTGAGCTTATGGCACTTTTTTTTCAATGGGCAATGGAAGAGTATAATGGGTTTTTGGAAAAATATTTTGACTTGGAGCGAAAAATAAGGCTTTCTTTGACCGCTCTTAGAGCAAAAAAGTTCGGCCGAAATTTTGAAAAAGAATTTCAGTTTGAGGACTTAAATGATCCATTCGTTGCATATCTTTTATCTCAAAAAGATATGGAATCAATTGACCTGGAAGAAGATTTCCAAAAATTGTCTCATATTTTTAATGAGCACATAAATAACCCAATGAAAATGCAAAAAGCTTTAATTGAGTGGGAATTAGACCAGATATATGAAATTAAAAAGCAATATCCTTTTGAAATCGACGAGATTTTAGGTTATTATATTAGCCTTATGCTTATTGAAAATTGGAATAAGCTAAAGGAATTAGATAATAAAGATGTTATCGATCAACTAGCCAGAGAATAATTATGCAAGATCAAGATTTAGGAAAAGGTACAGTTATCAAAGCACTTGGTAACTTGCTCCAAGTAAGATTTGAAGGAAATGTAAGACAAGGTGAGATGTCTGTCATAAAACTGAAAGGCAGTAATCTAGCTGCAGAAGTTATTGAAGTTTCAGGTGATGAGGTTAAACTACAAGTATTTGAAGATACATCAGGAGTAAAATTAGGAACCCAAGTAGAGTTTTTAGGACACTTACTAGAAGCAGAATTGGGACCTGGATTACTTTCTGTGGTTTTTGATGGCCTTCAGAATCCTCTTGAAAAAGTAGCTGAAGAAACAGGCATTTATCTTGAAAGAGGGGTTTATATAAAACCGCTGGACAGAGAGAAAAAATGGGATTTTCTTCCCTCAGCTAAGGTTGGAGATACTCTTGAAAGGGGAGATGTACTTGGAGTTGTTAAAGAAAGCCATTTTGACCACATAGTTACTGTTCCATATCAACGGTTTGGTAAATATAAGATAACCTGGGTTGCAGATAAAGGTTTTTATAGAGTAACTGATGCCATAGTTAAGGCAAAAGATGAATCTGGAAATGAAATTGAATTCCAAATGCTGCAAAAGTGGCCAGTAAAAACTCCTTTAATGGTTGGACAGAAGATAAAACCTTATGAAATGATGGATACCGGACTTAGGATTTTAGATACTCAGTTTCCGGTAATTAAAGGGGGAACATTCTGCTCACCTGGGCCATTTGGAGCCGGAAAGACCGTTATGCAACACCATCTTTCAAAATATTCCTCAGTTGATATTGTTATTGTAGTTGCCTGCGGTGAAAGAGCTGGTGAAGTTGTTGAAATGTTAAAAACCTTCCCAACGCTTATGGACGAGAGGACAAATGAGCCTTTGATGAATCGTACAGTAGTTATATGTAATACGTCCTCAATGCCAGTTGCTGCAAGAGAGGCCTCTGTATATATGGGTACTACTATAGCTGAGTACTATAGGCAAATGGGATTGAATGTGCTTCTACTTGCGGACTCAACATCTAGATGGGCTCAGGCTATGAGAGAGATGTCTGGAAGATTGGAAGAAATACCAGGAGAAGAAGCTTTTCCAGCTTACTTAGCTTCTAGAATAGCTTCATTTTATGAAAGATCAGGAGTTGTATCCCTAAAAAATGGAAAACAGGGATCACTTACTATTGGGGGAAGCGTATCTCCAGCTGGAGGTAATTTTGAAGAGCCGGTAACTCAGTCTTCTTTGGCTGTAGTAGGTGCTTTTCACGGTCTTTCACGAGCAAGGTCTGACGCAAGAAGGTATCCAGCTGTAGATCCTTTAATTTCTTGGTCAAAATATATTGACCGTGTAGGAGTTGATCTATCAAAAAAATCAAGTAATTGGGCGTTCAAAGTAAAAAATGCAGCTGATATTCTGGCCGAAGGTGATGAAATTTCAAAACGTATGGAAGTAGTGGGTGAAGAGGGTATATCAATAGAAGATATGGTGACCTTCTTGAAGGCAGAGCTATATGATATCGTATATCTTCAACAAAATGCTTTTGACAAAGAAGATGCATTTTGTCCATTGGATCGTCAAATTGAATTGTTTGAGATCATCAACAAAATTTTCGAGCTAAAGTTCATCTTTGATACACATGATGAAGCTAGATCCTACTTTTTATCCTTGCAGAATATGATTAAAGATATCAATTACCTTTCTTATCAATCAGAAGATTATAAAAAGGGAATAAAGGCGATCGATGAAAAAATTAATCAAGCGAGGCACTAAACATGAGACAAATATATGACCGTATTTTAGATATTCGAGGCAACTTAATCACGGTGTCTGCTGAGAAAAAAAGCTTGGGAGAACTTGCGATTATTCATAAGTCTGATGGTCGCCAAATACTTGCCTCAGTTTTAAGATTTGATAACGAACTAGTCACTTTGCAAGTATTTGAAAATGCAAGGGGAATTTCTACTGGTGATAAAGTTACTTTTTTAAGTCACCCCATGAAAAGTCCTTTTGGAACATCCTTGTTGGGTCGGAGATTAAATGGGCAAGGGGAACCAATTGATGGTGGACCTAAGGTTTTGCAAGAAGAGATAGAAATAAACACACCTTCTTTCAATCCAACAAGAAGAGTAGTACCAAAGGATATGGTTAAGACTAACATACCGATGATCGATGTTTTTAACTGCTTGGTCAAATCTCAGAAAATTCCAATCTTCTCTGTTGCCGGGGAACCGTATAATGCTCTTTTAATGAGGATAGCCAACCAAACTGATGCCGATGTGGTAATTATTGGTGGGATGGGCCTTAGATTTGATGACTACCAAGCCTTTATTGACAATGCTGAGACTGCAGGTTCAATGGAAAAGACAACGATGTTTATTCATAGAGCCACAGACTCTCCAGTTGAATGTTTACTTGTTCCAGACATGTCACTTGCTTGTGCTGAGAAATTCGCAATTGAAGGAAAATCTGTTTTAGTCTTGTTAACTGACATGACAGCTTTTGCTGATGCAATTAAAGAGATATCGATAACAATGGACCTTATTCCATCTAACCGTGGTTATCCAGGATCACTGTACTCTGACTTAGCATCAAGATATGAAAAAGCAGTTGATATTGAAGGCAGTGGAGCTATAACAATTATATCTGTGACGACTATGCCTGGTGGAGATGTGACCCATCCAATTCCTGATAACACAGGTTATATTACAGAAGGACAATTTTATCTTCATGATGGAGTTATTGATCCATTTGGTTCTTTGTCTAGACTAAAGCAACAAGTTATTGGAAAAGTAACTAGAGAAGACCATGGCGATTTAGCAAACAATATGATTAGACTTTATGCCGATTCAAAAAAAGCTAAAGAGAGGCAAGCAATGGGCTTCAAGCTTTCCAAATGGGATGAGAAGCTGCTTCATTATTCACAGTTATTTGAAGATAAAATGATGAATCTAGAAGTTAATATTTCTCTAGAAGAAGCTCTTGATTTAGGTTGGCAAATTCTATCAGAGTGCTTTTCAAAAGATGAAGTAACGATAAAAAAACAGCTTTCCGATAAATATTGGCCTCAAGAAAGGTAAAAAATTGGCTCAGGTAAAATTTACAAAAAGTGAACTTAGATCTCAGCAGTTAAAGCTAGCTCAGCTTGAAAAATATCTGCCTACTTTGCAACTTAAAAAGGCTATGCTTCAACTAGAGGTTAACCAGTGCGCTGCAGAGCTTGATGATGCTGAGAATAAATTTTCTTCAGTTAGAGCAAGTGTTGAATCTTTTGCGCCACTTTTGGGTGAAAAAATTGATTTTAACGTTTTAGAGCAATCTGAGGTTGAAAGCATAAAAAAAGATTATGAGAACATCGCAGGAGTTGAAATTCCAACTTTTCAGGATATGGAATTCAAAGCTGCTGATTATTTTTTATTTGACACTCCAATATGGGCTGATGCTGTTTTAAACAAAATAAAAGAGCTGTTAAGAGCTAAAGAGATAGTGAAAATAATTCGCGAGAAGAAAAGGGCTTTATATGCAGAGCTTCGCGAGGTTTCTATCAGAGTTAACCTATTTGAAAAAATTTTAATCCCCCGAACTAAAGAGAATATTAAAAAGATTAAAATTTTTCTCGGAGATCAACAACTTGCTGAAATTGCGCAGGCAAAAGTGGCTAAGTCAAAACTAGAAGCTAGAAAGGTTGAGTCAATATGATTATTAATGTGAAAAAATATCTTATTTTTGGCTTAAGTGATGAAATGAAAGGCTTTTTTAAAAAGGTACAAAAAGCAGGGTTTGTTGAGTTCATTTCATATAAGTCAAAACTTAAAGAGTTTTCCTCAGATGTCAGTGATATTGTAAATTCAATTAAGATATTGAAAAAACAACCTGTACTTTCACAAGAAAGCTCTCCAATTGAAGGCATTACTTTAGCAAAAACTATTCTTCAGTCTCAGCAAAACATTCAACAACTAGAAGATAAGAAAAAACACCTTCTAGCAGAAATTGCAAGAGTCTCTCCTTTTGGTGACTTCTCTTTGGAAGACCTAGAAGAAGTTATGAACGAAGGAAATAGAGTAATACAATTTTTAGCAGCTAAAAAAGAAAAGATTAATAAAGAAAAGCTTCCACCCGAAGTCTTATATGTCAGTACAGCCTATGATTTGGATTATTTTATAGCGATTAACAAGGATAAAAAAAGCTATCCAAAAATGATCGAAATGCAAATAGATGAACCAGTTGGAATGTTGAGGTCAAAGCTTCAATTTACTGAAAAACAAATCAAGTCTGAATCAGATAATTTAAAAAGTTATGCAAAATATACTGACTATCTAAAAGAAGAGCTGAAGCTGCATTTAAACAAGCAAAGTTTAAATCAAGCAAAAGACTCAGCTAGCTTTCAAATGAATGAGAAGGTTTTTGCAGTAGAGGCGTGGATACCTAATAATAAATTAAATCATTTCAAAAACATTGTAAAAGATAGCAGCATAGAATTTGAAGAGGTACAAGTTGAGCCAAAAGACCGAAAGCCGACATATATGGAAAATTCCGGCTGGAGTAAAGTTGGTGAGGACCTAGTACACATTTATGATACTCCTTCATTTACTGATAAAGATCCTTCTACCTGGGTTTTGGCATTTTTTACAATTTTCTTTTCTATGATAGTATCTGATGCTGGGTATGGCCTTTTATACTTAACTGCTGGTCTATTTTTAAAATGGAAATTTCCTTCTTCAAAAGGAATGCTGAAGCGTTTTACCAAACTAGTGTTACTGCTCGCATCAGGATGCATAATTTGGGGTACTTTAACAGCTTCATTTTTTGGAATAGAGCTATCTGAAAATAGCCCAATTCGTAAGTTTTCACTGATACAGAACATAGCCATTAAAAAAGCTGATTATCATATAAACCAGAAAGATGATGTCTATAAAGAATGGAGTTCTAAATATCCCCTAGTTGAAAATGTTCAATCAAGTGAAGAATTTTTATTAAAAACTGAAAAAATTCAAGATGGTAAAGCCAAATACGAAGCTAGAGATGTGTTTTATGATAATATTCTTATGGAATTTTCTATCTTCATAGGCGTGATCCACTTAGCATTATCTTTTTTAAGATATTTGAAAAGAAACTGGTCAGGACTTGGTTGGATTATATTCATGATAGGTGGATATCTTTATTTCCCATCTCAGCTAAATGCAACTTCTTTTGTACAGTATTTAGGTCTATTACCAAAGGATATTTCATACTTTTGGGGAGAATATATAGTTTATTCAGGAATTTTCTTGGCGTGCTTTTTATCATTTTTACAAAGAGGATTTGCTGCGGGATTATCAGAGTTGATGAATTTGATCCAAGTCTTTGCAGACGTGCTCTCATATTTACGTTTATATGCACTCGCTTTAGCTGGAATGATTATGGCTTCTACGTTTAATGATATTGGTCTTAGTATCGGACTAAAAGCAGGTTTTGTTGTAATTATAATCGGTCATATTGTGAATATCTCTCTCGGAATAATGGGGGGAATTATTCATGGCCTTCGTTTGAATTTTTTAGAATGGTATCACTATAGCTTTGAGGGAGGAGGCAGAGATTTCCGCCCCTTGAAGTTTTTGAAGTAAAAGGAGACTTCTTATGGATTTAGGTATGATTGGACCTGGGATTGCATTAGGCCTAGGTTGTTTAGGAAGCGCAATTGGTTGCGGAATTGCCGGAATGGCATCTCATGGTATTATGTGTAGAGTCGATGAAGGACATGGAAAGTTTATTGGACTTTCTGCGGTACCATCTTCACAGGCAATTTATGGATTTGTGCTTATGCTTTTAATGAGCAACAGTATAAAAGCTGGAACCTTATCACCAGTAGCAGGCATTGGTATCGGTTTTTTCGTTGGACTAGCTATTATGGTATCAGCTATTTATCAAGGAAGGTGTGCAGCTACAGCCATTCAAGCATCAGCTAAACAGCCAGCAATTTTTGGTAAAAGCTTTGCAGCCTTAGGTATTGTTGAATCATTTGCTTTATTTGCTTTTGTATTTGCACTTCTAATCATTTAATTTTTTAATAAACAATAAATTTTCAACTGGATAACTTTTGGATTTTTATTGTTTATTTTTTTTTAATTTTACGTCAGTTACTTCTAAGAGTTAATTGTAAGCCCAATTTTTGTGAGCAAGAAACGAAAAACTAATATTGGGTGAAAAAAAACATTTTTGATTAATGTCCAATAATTTACAGATTTTAACTTTCTATAAATTATTTGATCTGAGTTGCTAACAGCATCTTGTATCCATTCAGGAAAAGGGGGAGGAATTAGCTTTGGTAGATTTTCTGTTGGAAAGAAACTTATAGACTTAGTCTCACTGCTAATCTTAGCACTGCCGTCAATAACTTTCATTTCATATAAGTGAGTATATTTGGATAATTTATTAATCGGAGTGTATTCTCCAATTTTCTTAACAATTTCTACGTTATAACCGGTTTCTTCTAGTACTTCTCTTACTGCAGCATCTTCAGGAAGTTCATTTTCTTCAATACCCCCACCAGGTAATACCCAGACTGGAACATCTCTTCTCTTAACAAGAACAATCTTCGACTTATCTTCCGAAAAAACAACTGCAATTACACTTTGATCTTTCATAGCTTTTTGTAATAATTATAAATACCTATGAAGTACTTGAGAATAGTTTTTTTATACATCCTAGCATTTAGTCTGTCCAGCTGTTGCAGAAGTTATGTAACCCTTCAAGAGCAGTGGGTCGATAAAGAGTATTTGGCAAGCTTTTATGTAAACTCTCCCGATCCAGAGTTAAAATGCCCGCCTTGCGGAAAAAACCTTCTCATTGAATGGAACTTTCCAATAAGTGTATTTCGACAAAACCTATCAATTATTCTTACAGCTAGGCTTTGGGATAATACAGTTCATGTGTATAGACATAAAGTTACTCAGAAACAAGATTTCACATCAATGTATTTTTCTTTTAAAGATCCCGATAAAAAACTTCTAACATACAAAGTAGAGGTAGTAAACGCACAAGGTAAAATAATTGAAAATATTGAAAATCAATTTTGGACAGAACAAATTGATATTCAATGAACAATACATGAGAATTTACCATCAATTGCTTTATTAGCCATTAGAATCAACTCTTCTGTTGATTTCCAACTAAGACATGGATCAGTAATTGACACACCATAGGTGGGGAATGTTTTAAAGTCTTGACTTCCTTTAAATATAAAGCTCTCTAGCATCATTCCTAAAATGGTCGATGGTTTTTTTTGAAATGACTTGAGAACACTTAAGAATACCTTTTTTTGCATTTCAAGATCTTTTGCACTATTGCCATGAGAGCAATCCACAAGTATTTTAGGTTTAATTTTTAATTTTCTAATTTCCTTCTCTGCATGGGAAATATCTTTAAGTTCAAAATTAGTTCCTGTTTCAGATCCCCGAAGCACAAGGTGGGTATATGGGTTGCCGTGAGAAGATATTTTGCTTACTTGCCCACTTTGGTTCAGCCCAATAAAATTATGAGCCTCCCTTGAAGTAAGCATTCCGTTGATGGCTACATCAATACAGCCATCTGTAGCATTTTTAAATCCAACAGGATTAGTAATTGAGGATGCAAGTAAACGATGTGGTTGCGAAGAAGATGTTCTAGCTCCAATAAATCCCCAACTAATAAGGTCATCCAAGTATGGAATAACTAGAGGATCTACAAATTCCATAGCGCAGGGGATTCCAAAAGATGTCAGCTGGAGCAAAATTTTTCTAGTTTCAATAATCCCTTTTTCAATATTACAGCTGTCATTTAGGTCAGGATCATAAATGTATCCCTTCCAACCCAATGATGTTCTTGATTTCTCTGAAAAAAACCTCAAGACAAGAAAAATGTTTTTTTTAACTTTTTCGGAAAGATTTCTGAAAAGCTCTGCATAATGCAAGAATGATGCCCTGTCGTGAACAGAACATGGACCTGCAACAATAACCAATTTTATAGAGCTTTGCTCGAAAATGCTTTTTACTTCTGACTTTATTTTTAAAAGCTTGTTAGCTATTGCTAAATTGATAGGTAATTTTCTTTTTATCTCACACGGGGGAGGAAGTGTTTCAGCTAAAATATTAAGCATAAAATCGAAATGAATAGCAACATAAAGTTAGGAGAACCATTTAACACTAATATTAATAATTCAGCAACAAGTCTATTTTTGATGCGGCATTGAAGAGGCTTTTTTAGTACCTCTATCACCTGTTCAGGATATAGGACTTTATGTTAATAAAAAAAATAAAAGGAGAATCCATATTTGTCTATTTCCTTTATCATAATAAAAACCATCGAGCACTTGCAGCTAACTTTTTTATCTGTATCAATTGCTATGCTAGTTTCAGTTCCATTTGGAATTTTTTTAGTACAGTATGGAAAAACGAAAATAGCAAGATTTTTAATTAAAGTTTCTAAGCTGTTACAAAGTGTTCCTCCTTTAGCATTGATGGCTTTGATCTTTGTTTTGCTAGTACTGATTAATAAAATCTTAGAGATTCCTGTAACTGGACTGTTTCCTGGGATATTTGTTTTAGTTGTATATGCTTTCTTGATAATTTTGAATCATGTTTATGATGCTAAAGAGAGAAAAATTCAAAGCTTTTTTAAATCAAAACCATCTATTTTTAACTTAATTATGGGAATTAAAGCTGCTGTAGTTTCAACAGTTGCTATGACGACTCTTGTGAGTTTAATTGGGATTGGTGGACTTGGTGATTTAATATTGGAAGGTTTAAAAAGTCTAGATATAGTGCTCATTATATCGGGAGCCTTACCAGCAGCATTTTTGGGGATTGTTTTGGACTTGTTGATTGAGCGGATAGCAAAAAAGTTTAGCTGAAGAGCTTTTTTAATTTCTCACAGCCAATGAGTCTTTGATTTTTGAAGCTATTCAAGACAAGGATTTGTTTTTTTTTATTTTTGTAGTATAGTTGTTAATTTTATCATTATAAGGTTTTTCATGGAACAGTGGTTAAATAAAATTGAAGAGTGGGTTTGGGGATATCCTTTATTAATACTACTTATCGCTACAGGTCTTTATCTAACAATAGCAACACGCGGAGTTCAATTCAGATATATTTTTTACTCGTTAAAACTGGCATTTTCAAGACATGATGATAGTGCGCAAGGAGATATTAGCCATTTTCAAGCATTGATGACAGCGCTTGCAGCTACTATTGGAATTGGTAGCATTACTGGTGTTGCTACCGCAGTTGCAGCAGGTGGTATGGGAGCTCTTTTTTGGATTTGGGTATCAGCTTTAATTGGAATGGCAACTAAATACTCTGAGGCAATTTTAGCTATTAAATACCGTACAATCGATGATAAAAATGAAATGTGCGGCGGACCAATGTATTATTTGGAACGAGGCTTAAAATCAAAATTTTTAGCTGCTTTTTTTGCATTGGTAGGTGCTGTTACAGCAATTGGAACAGGAAATATGGTTCAAGCAAACTCTGTTTCCACTGCTTTATCTGGGTTTTTAAATGTAAGTCCCTGGATTACTGGAATTATATTAGCCTTCTTAACTGCTCTTGCTTTATTTGGTGGAATTAAAAGCATTGGAAAGGTTGCCGGCTACCTTGTACCTGCTATGGCTATTTTTTATATTACAGGTGGTATCATTGTTATATTAATGAAAGCATCTTTTATCCCAAGTGCTATTGCTCTAATTTTTCGCTCGGCCTTTTCAGGACAAGCAGCTACAGGTGGTTTCCTAGGTTCGACTTTGATGATGGCAGTTCAATATGGTATCTCAAGGGGCGTTTTTTCCTCTGAATCAGGACTTGGATCAGCTCCGATTGCAGCAGCAGCTGCAAAAACAGATGTTCCTGGCAGACAGGCTCTTATTTCTATGAGTGGTGTATTTATAACTTCATTTATTGTAGTAACTATAACAGGTTTAGCTATTGCAGTTACAGGTGTATTAGGCGCCATAGGGCCTGATGGGAAACCATTGGAAGGATCAACACTAGCTCTGACAGCATTTGATACAATATTTCCTAATGCTAGTATTATTGTTACTATTTCTTTGATTTTATTTGCATACTCCACAATTTTAGGGTGGGCATATTATGGAGAAAAATGTGTTGAATATCTTTTTGGTCTTAAATCTGTAACAACTTATAGAATCATTTACACTGTCGCTTTAATCCTAGGGGCAGTTTTAAGCATTAAGACTGTTTGGAGCTTTGCGAATATAATGAATGGCCTGATGGCATTTCCTAATTTAGTTGGACTTATTGGACTTGCAGCAATAGTCAGAGTTGAAACAAAGTCTTTTGATCGACTGGTTCAAAAAGAGAGAAAATGAATTTAACTAATGTACTAGAATTAATTGATCGTTACATGTGGGAAAAATTCTTGATCTTCCTACTTGTTCTAGTCGGATTGATTTTAACGATTAAACTAAGAGGAATGCAATTTAGATATCTCCCTTATGCTCTTAAACTAGCTTTTTCTAGACATGACGATAATGCTCAGGGTGATATCTCCCAGTTTCAATCGCTGATGACGGCATTAGCTGCAACAATTGGAATTGGCAGCATTGCAGGTATGGCAACAGCTATTATGGCTGGAGGATATGGCTCAATTTTTTGGATGTGGGTCATAGCACTAATTGGCATGGTTACCAAATATTCTGAAGCAATCCTAGCTGTAAAATTTAGGGTAAAAGATCATCGAGGAGAAATGAGCGGTGGCCCTATGTATTATATTGAAAGAGGCCTTGGATGGAAATGGTTAGGAGTTATGTTTGCAGCCTTTGGTGCTTTATCTGCATTTGCTGGAGGTAATTTAACTCAATCGCATTCAATAGCAGATGCAATGCATTCTTTATTGAATGTACCTCACTATGTTTCTGGGATAGTTTTCTCTGTTTTATCTGGAGTTGTTATCCTTGGGGGAATTAAATCATTAGGTAAAGTCAATGCCATATTAGTGCCTTCTATGGCTCTTTTATACATTGCAGGTGGACTTATTATTATTGTCTATCATTTTGAGAAAATACCGGAAAGCTTTGCTATTATTCTTAGAAGTGCATTTACAGGCCAGGCCGCATTTGGAGGTTTTGCTGGAGCTTCAGTTATGGCAGCTGTTCAGCTTGGGGTAACAAGAGGAATTTCATCAAATGAAGCAGGACTAGGGTCTGCACCAATTGCAGCAGCAGCAGCCAAGACTGATGTTCCAGGTAGGCAAGCCTTAATCTCAATGACTGGAGTCTTTTTAGCAAGTTTTATTGTGTGTACAATTACTGTCCTATCAATTTCTTTAACAGGTGTTCTAGGCTTGACTGATGGCTTGGGGAATGCTCTTAATGGTGCTCCGCTTGTAATGAAAGCATTTAGCTCGGTTATTCCGTATGGAGAGTGGATAGTTGCTATCGGTTTGATATGCTTTGGCTTTTCAACAATATTAGGTTGGTCCTACTATGGAGAAAAATGTGTTGAGTATCTTTTTGGAGAAAATATCTTGGTATCTTACCGTTTTGTATTTATAGCAATTGTTTTTATTGGGCCCATGCTTGCAATCGATACTGTTTGGTATTTAGTAGACATCATGAATGGCTTAATGGCTTTTCCTAATTTAATTGGCTTGATATTACTATCTCCAGTGATCGCGCGTGAAAGCAAGGGATTCTTCAAGCTTCTAAAAGAAGAAAAGCAAAGTAAAATTAATTAAAGCTTTTCTAGCTTTGAACTTATTTCATTAAGCGAAGACTCAGTTTGTTTAAGCATGCTTTCCATATTAGAAATAACATTTTGTGGAGCTTTTTCTAAAAAAGCTTTGTTTTCAAGTCGTTCCTTAGTGGCTGTTGCTTGTTTTTCTAATTTTTCTTTTTCCTTATACAACCTTGCTTTTTCTTTTTCTCTTAAAGTGTCTGGGAGTGGAATGTAAATTAATACATTTTCAACTACAGCACTTGATCCAAAAATATTGCTAACATCATCTTCTAGGAATTTAATAGAGTTGATCTTAACTAATGCTTTTATCATCTCAATGTTTTCTTGGATGAAATCTGTTCTGCTTTTATCTTTAGAAATAAATATAACGTCTACAGCACTGGATAGTGGAACAGCCAACTCGGATCGAATATTTCTGATTGCGTATATGATATTTTGAATGCATTCAAATTGCTTTTCGGTTTTATCACTAATGTGTCCATCATCGATTACATTTGGAAAATGAGCTCTTATACAAGCTGAAGATGATAATGCTATAATGGCATCATTGGTGTAGATATCGTTACTATTTTCCTGCGAACTAAATGGTAAGAGGTCTTTGAGTTTTTGAAATAGTTCTTCCGTAATAAAAGGCGCAATAGGGTGGAGTAGCCTTATAGCTGATAAAAGCGCTACAACTAGAATCTTTTGCTTATTTTCTCTTTGTTGCAATGATCCACTATTGCCGAATAGGACTGGCTTAGATAGTTCTAAATAATACGAGCAAAATTCTTTCCAATAAAACTCATATGCGAGTAGCGCAGCTTTGTCAAATTGATATTCATCTAAGTAAGCATTAATCTTCTTAATATTTCTGTTAAGGATAGAGAAAAGCCACTTATCTTCTAGCGAAAGTAATTTAAAATCAATGCCTGCTTGAAATCTTTCTTTAGTAAGCCCCGGCAATTTTTTTTCACTATTTTCTTTTAGGTTCAAAAATATGAAACGGGCTCCATTCCATATTTTATTTGCAAAATTTTTGAATTCTTCAAACCTTCTACGATCTAAATCTATTTGCCTTGCGTGAGTTGCACTTGACGCTAAAGCCATTCTAGTAGCATCAGCCCCATACTCTTGAATTAATTCAACTGGATCGATGACATTTCCTTTTGATTTTGACATTTTTTCCCACTTAGAAAAGATATCTTTCGGGGGAGTTTTTCCAAGGTCATATTCTTTCTTTTCGTTATAGGAAGCATACTGCACATGCTCACCGTTTAATCTCCAATAGGATTTTCCATAAATAAGCCCGTGTAAGAAAGTAGTGTGAAATGGAATATCTTTAAATATATACTCGCTCATTAAAATCATGCGAGCGACCCAAAAAAATAAAATATCATGGGCTGTAACTAAGACTGAAGTTGGGAAAAACTTATCTAAATCTTCAGATTTGTTTGGCCAGCCAAGGACACTAAATGGCCATGTTCCAGATGAAAACCAAGTATCTAGGACATCTTCATCTTGATACCACTCATCTGGGTTTTTTTTAACAATGTCTGGAACTTTACTGAGATCCTGACAAATCATATTTGATGGGTCATTTTTATTGTACCATATTGGAATTCTATGCCCCCACCAAAGCTGACGTGATATACACCAGTCTCTTAAATTTTCAATCCAATGATAGTAAGTGCTTTCCCACTCTTTAGGTATTAATTTTATTTTCTTTTCTTTTACAGCTTTAATTAATTTATCTTTGAAAACAGTTGTTCTTACAAACCATTGCTTTGAAAGATATGGCTCAATTACAGCTTTTGAACGATAAGAAACACCTACTCTAAGATCATGTGGCTCAATTTTTTCTATAAGATCGAGTTCTTTCATTTTTTCTACGATTTTCTCTCTCGCTTGAACCATAGAAAGCCCTTGAAATTCTTTTGGGGCATTCTCATTGATTTTTCCATCAGGGGTCATAATGTTTATAGATGGCAAGTTATGACGGTTGCCAATTTCAAAGTCATTAGGATCGTGGGCGGGGGTTATTTTCACAGCACCTGATCCAAACTCCGGATCAACATAATGGTCATCAATTATAGGAATAAGTCTATTTGTGATAGGTAAACTGATATTTTTACCAACTAAAGAAACAAACCTACTATCACCAGGATGAACAGCTACTGCTGTATCACCTAGCATAGTTTCAGGCCTTGTAGTTGCAATAACTAGGTATTCCTTACTATTTTCAATAGGATAACGAAAATACCAAATCTTAGATTTCCTATCTTCATATTCTACCTCATCATCAGCTAGTGCTGTTTGAGTTACCGGATCCCAATTAACAAGATAATCACCTTGATAGATGATCTTGTCATCAAACATTTTTTTAAAAACTGTCCTAACACACAGATTGCTCTCATCATCCATTGTGAACCTGAGTCTTGACCAATCACATGAGCATCCTAGCATTTTGATTTGATCGATAATGCGATGCTCATGAGTGTTTTTCCATTCCCAAACATGTTTCAAAAACTCTTCTCTCGAATAATCTTTTCTTCTTTTTCCCGTTGTGCTCATTAAGTGTCTTTCTACAACTGTTTGAGTAGCTATTCCAGCGTGGTCAGTCCCAGGAACCCAAAGCACTTCATAGCCTTTCATTCTCTTAAATCGTATTAAAATATCTTGGATAGTATTCACAAGAGCATGTCCCATGTGCAGGACACCGGTTACATTTGGAGGTGGCATAACTATAGAAAAAGGAGGTTTGCTAGACTTAGAATCAGCTTTGAAGAAATTATTTTCTTCCCAAAATGAATAAAGTTTTTTTTCTATTTTTTCAGGGTCAAAGGTTTTAGGCAGCTCTTCCATATTAGATCACTTTTGATATTATTCGAAAAAGATTAGCAGAGATTAAGCAAATTTACAATTATTTAGGGGCTATATCCCTTTAATAATTTTATAGAAATTCAAAGCTGATAGAAAAACTCCATCAAAGTCAAAGCCTTCTATAATCTTCTTATTGATATCTTTCATCTTGAGCTCAGAAATAGTGATTACTTCAAAAGGATCTAGTTTAGCTCTACCATCTTTATAAGCACCTTCTGCAAGAACAAAGTGAATTTTTTGCTCGCATACAGCTGGCATAGCATAAGATGACCCCAAATAATTCCAATTGGGTGCGATATATCCAGTTTCTTCTTTTAATTCCCTTTTAGCAGCTTCAATTAGATCTTCATTTTCTTCTACACGTCCTCCAGGAAATCCAGTAATTGATTTTTTTATGGGGTGTCTGTATTCGCCGGTTACTAAAAAACTGTCGTCAGCAGTTTTTGCAATAATTGAGACTGCGTCACATTTAGTTAAGATGATATGATAAAGAAGCGAGCTCTGATCATCTTTTAGCAACTCATCTACCTTTAGACTCAAAAAGCCATTATAAACTATTTTCTCGTTAACTACTTTAAAATGAGGATCCATAAAACTATATTTTACATACTTTTTCCGTGTAAAATATTTTTTTATCAGAATCTCCTATACAATGGTAGTAAATTGCTAGCTGTCTATAAAATTGCTTTTTTTCCCAATAGAAAATAGGCTCTATTTTCTCGTTTGAGTAGAAATACTTTCCTAAAAGCTGGGAATAATTATTTTTTGAGCCATCTATTTGATCAATTAGTTCTGAAAGCTTTTCTTCCTGAGCTGTGCTTTTTAAGTAGCAAATATATATGAAATGAAAATGCTCTGAAATAATATCGTCTGAGTAACTATTCAAAATAGCTTCAACTTCATTGATGTTTTTTTGGTAAAGGTAAGTTAGGCACTTTAGTATATCTAAATGAATCTGCTTGTCCCTGAATGCAGGAACTTTAAGAAATTCATTTAAACCATCAATTTCTCCAAAATCAATTGCTTTGTTTATCAAATAGCAGTAAAAAGGAAAGTCGTTTTTCTCAAGCTTTCCTTTAGTTAACTTTTTCAATTTTTCGTAAAAAGAAATATTTTGAAGCATGAGTTCGAATCGTTCTACTACAGTAGAATTGATCAATTCAAACGCTTTTGTTGCTTCAGTTTTTAATATATCTTGCATGTCGAGTTCTAGTAAGGAGAAAAGCAATAAAAATGTTTTGGTCTCGTCTTTTTGATTAAATAAAGCTTCTAAAATAGTTTGCTCTTTTCCAATCCAAAAACATAGAAGTTCTTTAAAGTTATCGCTAATTGATTCGCAAAAATAAACAGAGTCAAAGGTTTTTTCCATCTCCTTCAACAGTCTTTGACTATCACTTGATAATAAAATATTGGGGAAGATGTTAGTAGTTACAAGTATTAATCTAAAGGTAGCTTCTTTATTATATAAAGAGCTTTCGTGGATTCTATAAGTTAAATGATCTTTAATTCGGTTTATAAGTGGGTGCGTATAAAATTTTCTGCAAGCTAGCTCTAAACACTTCGCTTCTTCTTCACACTCATTTAACTCCGAATACACAAGCGATTTACCTAGATATTCAAGAGGTGCTCCTGTTGTTTTGTGGAGTTTTGAGAACTCTTCTAAAGATGCTGAAAAAAGCATTTCTTTTTGCTTTGGATCAGCTGTTATTTTTGCCTTTTCCAAAAGAGTAAGAGCTGCTCTAAACATGGCCTCTCTTCCTTCTGATCTACCTGGAAATGATTTTCCAATTCGACGATATTCTTGAAGTGCTATATCGAAGTTTTTATGAATTAAGAAGGCATCGGGCACTGCAAGGCAATTGACTTTAACAGAGTGTGATCCACTTAAGACTTCAATTGGGCTTAATTTAAAAGAAATTTGCTTCGATAATAATCCAATATGAGTTCCGGCAAGCGGTATATAACTAAAATAGTTGAGGACATACTGGTCATTGATTGCAAGTCTTACATGATGATCAGTTTTTTCAATTTCAATTTTGTGATTAATCCCAACTAGAAGTTCTGCTTGAGTAGTAGAATTCAGCACAAAAACATTGTTTCGATAAAGCTCACATCCTTTAGGACAAATCCATAGATGATATCCTTCTTCTAAGCTTTTTTTCTTGTCTGGGTTTGGAATTGAGAATAAAATTCCGATTCCGGCATTTCTATCCTCAAAACATATCGTAGTTTTTATTTTGATATTACCAGCAAAAGATTGCTTTGAGACCATTAAGTTTATCCACTCTAAGAAGTCTAGGCTTTTTGAAATTGAAATATGTTTTGTTAGAAAAATGTTTTCTTGAAATTTCCAATCTTGTTTTTCGTCAATTGATAATTGGCAAACCGGAGTCCATTTTGGTTTTCCTTCTATCACAAGTTTTAAATCATTGATTAAGTCGTTCACTGACTGGTAACGATCACTAGGTGAGTATGCAAGACATTTTTTTATAATGTAAGATAGCAAGTCGGGTATCTCTCTATACGGAGCTGCATCTATTGGGTCAATTAACCTTTCTTTTTCAAATACTGACCTAAAATGAGCAATGGAATGCCTTTCAAAAGGAATGCTTAACGTTATTATTTGGTATAAGATTACCCCTAATGCATAAATATCCGTAAGGGCAGAAGATGGCTTTAATAAGGCTCTTTCTGGAGCCAGATAATTCAAAGTGCCCGCGATTTTTGTAGGTGTGGTTATAATTTTTAAACTTCTTTCAACTGTTTCTGCAATTCCCCAATCTAGGATCATGACCTCACCAAACCTTCCAATCATAAAATTGTCAGGCTTTAAGTCCCTATGCAGGATTCCTTTTTCATGCGTATATGCAACAGCTTCACAAATATTTAAAAAAAATCTTGTAAGTTCTTGGATTGAATATTTATAGTTCCCGGGATTTTTTCTAGACTCTGATATAATAATGTCTTTTAGGGTCTTGCCTTCAATATAGGCCATTGTATAGTAGCAGTTACTTTCTTCTTCAAAAATATTGTATATAGGAATTATAGAAGGATGTGTCAATTGGGATGCGATTCTAGCCTCTTTAAAGAATCTTTCTTTGATCCCTTTCAAATTCATTTTGTCTTTTCTGATGCGCTTTAAAGCTACTTTTCGGTTGCAAACTGGGTCAAATGCTAAAAAAACCTCACCCATTCCACCTCTTCCAAGGTGTTTCAAGATGCTAAAATTATTAATCTTTTGTGGAAGACTTGGTACTATTTTTCTTTTTGTTATCATTAAAGTTCCCTTAAGAAAGCTATCTTAACAGGAACTCCTTTTTTTTCTTTTTATAATTTTTGTCTTAACAAAATCTTAATATAAGGTGTATCATCATTGGTCATTTTTTTTTAAATTTAACCAAAGAGGATATAATGACATCTTTAGTAAGTAACAAGGCCTCTGGAATTCCTGATAATATTCCTACTACTCCTATAATAATAACTGATATTAATGATAAAAGATTGTACTCAGAATCTAATGTTAAAGTAGCTATCTTTGCAGATGACCAGCCGATGAATAGAAAGATGTTTATTCACATTGCCAAAGATAAGTTAAAAGACATCGCAAATTTATTTATTTTATGTTTTGATGATGGAAATAAAGTAATTCCGGCTTTAAGAAAACTTCAGTTTTTAAACTTAGGTATACATGAGGTAGTGGTTTTAGTCCTAGATGAAGAAATGCCGGGTATGGGTGGAAGTGATACTGCTAGGGCGGTTCGAGAAATTGGCTTTAAAATTCTTATTTACAGCTATAGTGCAAATGAAGGGTTGCATGAAAGAAACCAATCTTTATCTTCACTAGCCAGCGAAGACGACATCTCATCAACCTCAGAAGTCAGCTTGCCGGCAAGTCCTGCATCTAGCGGATATTCATCAAGATCTTCGAGTTTTTTGAGTGAAAGAAGGGCTTCTGCTTCATCTGATTCAGGAAAATTAAAAAGAGTTATGGGTAGAGTTTTAAAAACGTTAAGAAGAGCTTCATCAAAAGCTCCAATAAGCCCTGAGTTTAGCCCTTGGCCAAGTCCATCAATTAGTCCAGCACCTAGCGCTTGGTCAAGTCCAGCATCTAGTTCTTTTACGACTCCTTCATCTAGTAGGTCTTCTAGTATTTCAATGAAGAGTCCAGAAGGTAGGTCACAATTACTTTTTGATAAAGTATTCTTGAAACCAAAAGATTCATTAGAATTAATGAAAACAATTAGAGAAGCGCTTCAACCTTGTGTTGATGAAGATGACTCTAAATCTCAACAAAGTGATTAACTATTAATCTTATTGTCCCTAGTGAAAAAAAACTGAAAATTTCACTAGGGGAAGTTTAAAATATTATCTTCTAAAAAAAATTGCCCAATAAAATCCCTGCTAAATGTATGATAATGAATTTTACGGGGACAACATGACAGATTTGGATAAAGGCTCAAATAATAAAATTGTTTTAACAGGTGATAGACCAACTGGCCCACTTCATTTAGGTCATTTTGTAGGATCTTTAAACAATCGACTTAAACTGCAAGAGACCTATCAGCAATATATTATGATAGCAGATGCTCAGGCGCTAACAGATCATGCTGAGGATCCATCAAAAGTAAGAAAAAATATTCTTGAGGTTGCTCTTGATTATTTGGCTATTGGAATTGATCCAAACTTATCAACAATTTTTATTCAGTCAATGCTCCCACAACTTTTTGAGCTAACCGCTTACTACCTAAACCTAGTTACATGGAATAGACTAAAGCATAATCCGACAGTTAAAGCTGAAATTTTACAAAAAGGCTATGGTGAAAGTGTGCCAGCAGGGTTTATGGTGTATCCAATATCTCAAGCTGCAGATATAACGGCATTCAAAGCTAGTTTGGTACCAGTTGGTGAGGACCAACTCCCGATGATAGAACAGACAACAGAAATTGTTAGAAAGTTTAACCGAACCTATAATTGCAATGTTCTAGTTGAGCCGGAAGCTATAACTTCAACTGTAACCAGACTTCCAGGAACTGACGGTAAAGCAAAAATGAGCAAAAGTTTAAATAACGCTATATTTTTATCGGACTCCGAAGATGTAGTAGCTGGGAAAATTAAAAAAATGTACACCGATCCAAATCATATACGAGTTGAAGATCCAGGAACTGTTGAAGGAAACCCAGTATTTACTTATCTAGATGCCTTTGATACTGACAAAGAATCATTGGAAGCTATCAAAGATCATTATAAAAGGGGAGGGCTTGGTGATTCTAAAGTAAAAAAAAGATTGTTAGAGGTTGTCCAAGCGTTTTTAACTCCTATTCGTCAAAAAAGAGAAGAACTGGCAAGAGATCCAGACTATGTTATGGATGTAATTTTTAAAGGAACAGAAAAAGCCTTTACAATAGCTGAGAAAACTCTGAAAGAAGTTAAGGAAGCAATGGGGATTAATTATCATGCAAATAACAAAGTGAATTTGCGATAATTATTAATCTTTTTTATTTTCCTTTTCTTCGATTTCTTTATTAATGCTCTCTTCTATTTCAGGCTCAGTAGTTGATTTTATAAAAAGCTCTCTGAAGAGGATATAAATTCCGCCGACGGTGAACAATACTGGCAAAAGGTACTTCCATGGAATCTGAAATTGAACTGTAACAAAGACTCCTAGAAAAACAAATAATGTGATGGCCATATCATATTTTCTACCGCTGAAAAATTGCTTTATAGCAAGAGGAATTCCGATTAAGAGCATAATCCCAGGCCACCAGTAGTCTGTTAAGGTAATTATTGCTAAAATGATCAAAAAAACCGCAAAAGAAATTGCTGCAGCTTTTTTCCTAGAGATTTTTGGGTGTGCCATATTTATTGCTCCGTAAGGAAAATTAATGTTGTTAATTTAAGTCTAAAATAATTGAAAAGGTTTTTAACAATCAATCATAGTTATAAGTTGAAAGGTGATTTTTTAGATATTTAGCAGTATATGTTTGATAGTCTTTAGCTATTTTTTCAGGGGTTCCTTCAGCAATTATCTCGCCTCCGCCTTCTCCTGCATCAGGGCCTAGATCAATAATATGGTCAGCATTTGAGATTAAATCAAGGTTGTGGTCAATTATAATGAAAGAATTTTTCTTATCTGCAAGTCTATGAAAGATTTTAAGTAACTTTTCTAGATCTTCAAAATGAAGTCCAGTTGTCGGTTCATCAATTAAATAAAGCGTATTGCCAGTGGCTCTTTTGTTCAGCTCTTTTGAAAGCCTAAGTCTTTGGGCCTCTCCACCAGATAATGTGAATAACTCTTGGCCTAGTTCTACGTAATCTAATCCTACATCAATTAAAGTATCTAATTTGCGGACTATTTTAGGAATTGCTGAAAAGAATTCTTTTGCCTCTCTTACAGTCATCTTGAGGATCTGTCCTAAATGCTTACCTTTATAATCAACTTCTAAGCTAACCGGATTTAACCTAAATCCATTACATGCATCACAAGTTGTTTTAACTGATGGTAAAAATTGTAAGTCAACTGTTTTATAACCAAGTCCCCAGCAAGTACGGCACATTCCTTTGATATGGTTATAGCTAAAATGCTTAGGCAGTAGTCCTTTAATTTTAGCACTTGAAAGACTTGCATAGTGTCCTCTTACAACAGGGGAAAGATCTGAGTAAGTTAAGATATCTGCTCGTATTGTTGATCCTATTGGATTCTGGTCAATTACAATCAGCTTGTCTATATAGTTAATGTTTGAAATTGTACAACCATCTAGGGAAACTGTTTTTTTTACCCTAGATGTTCGAAGGGCAGTTTTTAAAGCAGGTTTCAATACATTATGCATAAGGGTAGATTTGCCAGATCCCGACACTCCTGTAATGCAGGTTATAATTTCTAGCGGTATGTCCAGGTCAATATTTTTTAAGTTATGTGTACTTGCATTTTTTATAGTTAGAAACTTAGAAAATGATCTTCTTTTTTTAGGTATTTTTATTCTTTTTTTATTTGATAAATATTGCCCTGTTACTGATTCGGGTGATTTGATTATTTCACTATAGGTGCCTTTAGAAATTACTTTCCCACCATAAACTCCAGCCTTAGGGCCAAACTCAAATATATAGTCTGCTTGTCTAATAATATCGGGATCATGTTCAACTAAAATTAACGTATTGCTTAAGTCTTTAAGCTTTTTAAGTGAATTCATCAATAAATCACTATTTTGAGGATGTAAGCCGATTGTTGGCTCATCCAATACATAAATACAATTGGTAAGCCCTGATCCGAGTTGTCTAGCTAAACGAATTCTTTGCATCTCTCCACCGCTAAGGGTCGGAGCTGATCTTGACAAGCTGAGATAAGGAAGTCCGATATCAATTAAAAAGGACAGCTTTTTTAGAACTAGCAACTTTGTTTCTTGAAGGTATTTTTGCTGTTGCTCGTTTAATTTTATATCTTCAATAAATAGGAAGGCATCTTGAAGTGTTTTATCGCAAAGATTTGGCAGTGAAACATCTGAAATGGTCACATTTCTTGCCAAGGGGTTTAATCTCTGACCTGAGCAAATTGGACATACCCTTTCATGCATCAAAGGTATTAATGGCTCTTTAATTGGCCTTAATGCAATTTTTGCAGCCTTTGCAAGTGCAGCTTGAATCCCAACGAAAGAAAGTTTTAAGCCATTTTTTAAAATAACTTCTTTCTCATTTTTATTGTCAGTTAACAAAAACTCCAGTTGTTTAGAAGGTAATTTCTTAATTGGTATATTAGGATCAATGTCAATTTCCGAAAAATAATCAGAGATTAGATCGATACTTTGCCTTGTTCCTTTTTCCTTTAAAAGAACACGAAAGAGACCTGTAATCGACAAGTTCATCAATTTAGAATGTGATTGAAAGTCCAGTCCATATACAGTTCCTATTCCTTGGCATTCTTGACACATTCCTTGCTCAGCATTAAAAGAAAATGTCTGAGGTGTAATAGGTGGGTAAGATTTACCTGATTTCTCAGCACAAAATGATAAGTTGAAAAATAAATCATTATCTGGCGTTGCAATGACTACTATAGACTCTGTGAATTGCAGAGATTTTTCAATTGCCTCTAATAATCTAGCTTCGATTTTAGGATTGAGAACTAGTCTATCGATAACCACACAGATTTCATTTTTCTTTGAAGTGCTGTACGGGATATCACTATCAATTTCGTGGTACTCTCCATTAAGCCTGATTCTTAAATAACCTTGTCTTTTAAGTTTTTCTACAAAATCTTTAAAACTTTCAGATTTTAAACTAACTGGAGCCAAGACATGCAACTTTGTTTTTTCTTTCAATTGCATAACTTTATTAACTACATAATCTTTTCCTATAGTTTTGATTTCTTCATTTGTCTCAGGACAGTGGGCTATTCCTATGTGTGAATAAAATACTCTTAAAAGATCATATATTTCAGTCATTGTACCAATTGTAGATCTTGGATTGACTGCACCCTTTTTTTGTTCAATTGCAATTGAAGGTAAAAGACCGGTTATTTTTTCAACTTTAGGCTTAGGCATTTGTTTAACAATCTGCCTAGCATATGGCGGTAGAGACTCTATATACCGACGTTGTCCTTCCGCAAATATAGTGTCAAATGCAAGTGATGATTTTCCAGATCCCGATGGTCCTGTAAAAACTGTAATTTGATTTTTTAAAATTGAAACAGATACATCTTGTAAATTATTTTCTGAGGCCTTTTCAATATCAATTGTCTCAGAAAAAGTTTCAGTTTTGAAATATTTTTTAACTGATTTCTTGTCGTGACTAAAAGCTTCTTCCAATGCATATGCCGTAGGGGTTTTCATTTTTGCAATTTTTTTAGGAGGCCCTTGAGCTATTACTTCTCCTCCGTATTTACCAGCTTCAGGCCCTATATCAATAACCCAATCACTGCATTTAATTAAGTCCATATTGTGCTCAATGACCAATACTGTGTTCCCACATTCGATTAAATCTTCAAAAATATGTAATAACTTTTGGGTATCATGAAAGTGGAGCCCAGTTGTTGGCTCATCCAAAATATATAGAGTTTTTCCTGTCTGAGGTCTTACAAGTTCTTTTGCAAGTTTTATTCTCTGAGCTTCTCCCCCAGATAAGGTTGTTGAAGATTGACCTAATTGTAAATAATTTAATCCGACTTGAAAAAGCAAATCGAGCTTTCTTTTGATTGTTGGGATATTCTCAAATAATTTTAAGGCATTCTCGACATCCATGCTTAAAACATCATAGATGGTATTTCCTTTATAGCTTATATTTAAGATCTCCGGATCAAATCTTTTTCCTTTACACTGCCGGCATTCAATAAAGGCATCTTCCATGAAATCCATGTCTATCTTTACAATTCCTAAGCCAGAGCAATATGGACATGATCCTTCTTTAACATTAAAACTAAAATGTCCTGGAGTATAACCTCTCAACTTGCTTTCAGGGAGTTCAGCAAAAAGATTTCTAATATCATCAAATAACTTAATATATGTTCCAGGGTTCGAACGGGGTGTTCTACCAATTGGTGACTGATCAACAAAAATTACTTTATCAATTTTCTCTATGCCAGTTATTTTTTTATGTTTACCAACTGGAAGTTCAGCATGGTGCAAATGGTTTGCCAGGGCAGGATATAATATCTCTGAGATCAATGATGATTTTCCAGAGCCTGAAACACCAGTTACACTTATAAGTCCATTCAATGGGATATCAACTGATAGTTTTTTTAAATTGTGGTGTTCAGCTTCAATAATTTTAATTCCTAAAGGATCAACTTTTCTCTTGCTGTTTTTTACACTGATTTGAAGTTCTTTTGAAAGATACTTGCCAGTAAGTGAATCCTTTGATGAAATGATCTCATCAATTGTTCCAACAGCTAGTATCTTTCCTCCGTTTTTTCCAGCATATGGTCCTACATCTACAATTAGATCAGCACTTTCAATTGTTTCTAAGTCGTGCTCAACTACAATTAAAGTATTTCCTTTGTCTTTTAAGCTATGTAATGTATTGATTAACTTGTGATGGTCTCTCGGATGAAGACCTATTGAAGGTTCATCAAGGACATAAATAGAGCCACTTAATCCAGAACCAATATGAGATGCGAGCCTGATTCTTTGTGATTCTCCACCACTTAGAGTAGGCGAGCTGCGCTCTAATGTAAGATAATGGACTCCGACATCAATCAGGTATTCAACTCTATTTTTAATTTCTTTGACCAGCTCGCCACCAATTTTAGCATCTTCTGTAGACAGTTGCAGATTGTTGAAAAAATCTTTTATCTCAGATAGGTTCATCTGAGTTATTTCATAGATTGTTTTATCATAAAATTTAGTTGCAGCAGGATAAGGTTTTATTCTTGAACCATTACATTCTGGACAAATAGATTCATGCATTAGCTCTTTAATTTTCTTTTTATAGCCATCACTTTTTGCTTCTTGGAAACGCATATGAGCTTCATGCAAAACTCCTCGCCACTGTACGTAATCAGTCCATCTTTTTTTGCTGACTGGATGACAGAAATCCATTTGAGTCCATTTTTTTTCTGTCCCATTCAGAAAAACATCCTTAGCTTTTTGAGGTAGTTTTTTCCATGGCTTTTTTAAGCTAAATTTATAAATACGGGCTAGGTTTCGATAAATATTTCCGTATCGGACAGTATCATAAGAGCTTGCAATTTTGCAGCAGTCCTCTTCAATGCTCTTTTCTTCATCTATAACCTTTTTTAAATCAAATTCTTGATAAATACCAAGGCCTTGACACTTTGGACACATTCCACTTGGATGGTTAAAAGAAAAGTCTTGAGGTCTTAATGGTCCATATGAAATTCCAGACTTAGGTGAAAAAGCATGCTCAGAAAATGTTTTCTCTTCTTTTGTACTTTGGTCAACAATTATGAAAACGCCTTTTCCAATTTCTAAAGCTGACTGAACAGCTTCCTTTAATCTAGATGTATTTTTTTCATTTATCTCAACTCGGTCTACTACGATTTCAACTGTATGAGGTGTTTGAGGGTTGAGTGGCTCTATTTCAGATAAATCAACTATTTGAGAATCAACTCTAACTTTTGTAAAACCTTTTCTTAAAAGTTCTGAGAAATCTTCTTTAAACTCACTTTTTTTATCTTTTGCATATGGGCTTAAAAAAATAAGTTTTGATCCTTTAGGATATCTTAAAATGCTATAAGTTATCTTTTCTCTACTTTGGGCTGCCACAGGTTCTTTACTGATAGGGCAGTGAGGTATTCCTACTCTTGCAAATAAAATCCTCAAGTGATCATAGATCCCTGTCATTGTCCCAACTGTTGACCTTGGAGTTTTACCAATCGTTTTCTGCTCAATCGCAATCGTAGGGGATATGCCAGAAATTTCCTGAGCATCAGGCTTTGGAAGGTCTCCTAAGTATCTTTTTGCATGTGTTGAAAGTGATTCAATATAACGTCTTTGTCCTTCTACATATATAGTGTCGAATGCAAGTGATGATTTTCCTGAACCAGATACTCCAGTAAAAACTATAAAATTATTTTTAGGGAGCTTAAGATCTATGTTCTTTAGGTTGTGAACATTGACCTTTTTTAAAACAATTTCGTTTGTGTCCAAAATTAAAAATTCAAGTTAGTTTAGATAGTAAGGATATATCATTTTAAATGATTCTATCAAGGAAATGAAATTTTGGTTCAATTTTAAGAAAAAGAGGACTGATTTCAGTCCTTAAATCCTAAGTTTTTGAGAACTTTATGAACATTAGGAATTGGATTATGACTAATGTAGATATATTCTAGATTTGCTAATCCTCCTATAACCTTAGGTAAAACAGTAAGTTGGTTATTATTAAGGTAGAGATATTTTAGCTTTGTTAAGTTGCCTATAGCTTCAGGTAAAGCAGTTAGTTGGTTGTTACTAAGGTAGAGATAATCTAGATTTATTAATCCAGCTATAGCCTCAGGTAAAGAAGCTAGTTGGTTGTTATTAAGGGCGAGAT
>JBNLAH010000002.1:0-282426 GCA_050302075.1 Parachlamydiales bacterium
GTTCGAAGTTTTTAGCTATGCAAATAGGGCTTTTGATAAACAAAAAAAATTATCTTCAGATAGTAAAATTAAAGAAAGATCTAAAGCTATCCTTTCTACTTTAAGCATCTTTTCATCTACAGCTGCTGATTTAATGACTGTTTCTTTCAGATTTGCAAGTCATTTAAAGACTTTGGATGATTACAACCAAAGCTTTAATCTTAGAAGACCTTTTAGTAAATTATTTAAGCATTACAAAAAATTAGATTATAAGCTTGCTAAGCTTGTTAAGCTAGATGTAAGAGAGATAGAGTACAAAAGATATCCTTTGACATCTCGTTTAATTGTTGAATTGGAAAAAATCTCAAAAATCTCAAAGATAAAAAAAATAATCATAAAAGCTTTAATTGTAGTAGCTGTCCAATTTACAGCAATTATAGATACCCTAACACTTCCCATTCGTCATTACACCCACTTAAAGATTACATCTAAAATTAATGAACGATCTTTACGCAGAAATCGTATAACAGAAATATCAATGCTTTTTTTTATTTTCTATATAATAAAAGATTCTGCTGATTATATAAATCATCTTAATAGGAGAATGGATAGTTATTATAACAATAATTTTTTATTGAGCTCGGCTTTATTATTGGCTGGCTTATCGTGTGTCTCCTTATTTACTGAACACAAATCCATAGTGAAAAGTCTTAGGCAAGAAGTGGCAAGGTTGCAACAAATAGAGGGAAATTGGCTACAAACAGCAGAAAATAACATCTTATTATCATTTCGAAATCTCAGATTAGAAAGACTGTTGCAAGGCGTACAAGATCAAGAAGAGGGTGCCTTGTCATTACTAAATGAAAATCGTTCATTAATAGCTCGCATAGAGCAGATGGAGAAAGATAAGCCGGAAGTAAAGCCTGTAGAATATGGTAAAATTCCTCCAAGTTATCTTGTCATGTCAAATGAGGAAGGAAGCAAGAAGTGTTCAATTTGCTTGGATGATGTAGATATTGCTGAATCAGTCACACATTTAAAAACTAGTGCAGGACTCCATGGTGCGCCGTGCTCAATTTTCTGCAGGAAGTGTATTGATCCGTGGCTTAAAAACAATTGTAGTTGTCCTGTATGTAAAGAGACTATTACTAAAAATAGCCTCAAATCTGTAGAAGTTTTTCCTTCTATCCCAAGTCATTATGGGGTTAAAGTTTAACAGATTTAAACTTGTTATTTTTTTCTGACTTTCCACCTTTAGTTATATTTTCTCTAAAACAATAAAGTACTATAGATTTAAAGCTGATAGAACAGTGGCTTTTAGTGTAATGAATCTTTTCAAATACTTGTAAGAGCTGTTTTTAGTTGCTTTGTCTTTTATATTCACTATTGTTATTCATTGGAAGTGAGGGACTTAAAAGAGCTCAAGAACAATGATTGTAAGAGTTATAATTAAATATTTATTAATTCAATTGAATGAAAATTTGTTTTTTTTCTATTATCCACGGCAATAATAATTAATTTTATGGTCTAAGTGCTTACAAATATTAATTTTTTACAGTCAAAGCCTGAGTTCGAAGTTTTTAGCTATGCAAATAGGGCTTTTGATAAACAAAAAAAATTATCTTCAGATAGTAAAATTAAAGAAACATCTAAAGCTATTCTTTCTATTTTGAGTATCTTTTCATCAACAGCGGCTGATTTAATGACTGTTTCTTTCAGATTTGCAAATCATCTAAAGACTTTGGATGATTACAACCAAAGCTTTAATCTTAGAAGACCTTTGAGTAAAGTAAATAGGTATTTTAAAAAATTGGATTATAAGCTTGGCAAGCTAGATGTAAGAGAATTAGATTACAAACCATTTTCTTTGACCAGTCGTTTAATTGTGGAATTGGAAAAAATTCCAAAAAGTTCAAAGATAAAAAAAATAATTACAAAAGCTTTAATTATAGCAGCTGCTCAATTCGCGGTTATTATAGATATAATCGCACTGCCTGCTCGCCATTACAGTTATTTAAAGGTTGTAGTTAAAAATAAGGAAAAAATGGTACGTCAAAATAATGCAGTACAAATTTCAATGATAGCTTTACTATCTTTCTCTCTGCCCATTTTAATAGCAGAAAATTCTTTTTTAAGAGGCTATAATGATGCGATAAGCTCTACTAATAGTTTTCTGTTATGTACTACTATACTTTTTGGAATAGTATCTATAGCACCCATTTTGCTAAAGAGTACAGGAAATAGTAATGTAGTAAATTTACAGAGAAATTTGCGGAATTCGCACTCTCAAAATTTGCAGTTGTATTCATATCTTGAGGAAGCAGAAGATGGTAACTTAGTATTGTTAGGTACTAATCGTTCATTGAAAGCTCGCATAGAGCAGATGGAGAAAGATAAGCCGGTAGTAAAGCCTGTAGAATATGGTAAAATCCCTCCAGATTATATTATAATGTCAGATGGGGAAGGAAACAAGAAGTGTTCATGTTGTTTTGCGAAGAAAGGTATTGATAAATTGGTCACACATTTAAAAACTAGTGCAGATCTCCATGGTGTGCCGTGCTCAATTTTCTGCAGAGATTGTATTGATGAGTGGCTTAAACAACCTAACGGTTATAATTGTCCTGTATGTAGAGAGACTATTACTAAAAATAGCCTCAGATCTGTAGAAGTTTTTCCTCCTATCCCAAGTCGTTATGGGGTTAGAGCTTAACAGATTTAAACTTGTTATTTTTTTTCTGACTTGCCACCTTAGTTATATTCTCTCTAAAACAATAAAGTACTATAGATTTAAAGCTAATAGCACGACGATTTTTGGTGTAATGAATCTTTCCAAGCGCCGCTAAGAGCTGAGGAATAATAATTACAATAGTTGTAATTAAATATTTTATTAAATAGTAAATTTAATTGAATGAAAATTGCTTTTTTACTATCATTATTGATAATAATCAATATTATTTAATTTAATGCTTACAAATATTAATTTTTTACAGTCAAAGCCTGAGTTCGAAGTTTTTAGCTATGCAAATAGGGCTTTTAACAAACATAAAAATTTATCTTCTGACAGTAAAATTAAAAAAGCATCAAAAACGGTCATTTCTACTTTAAGCATCTTTTCATCAACAGCGGCTGATTTAATGACTGTTTCTTTCAGATTTGCAAGTCATCTAAAGACTTTGGATGATTATAACCAAAGCTTTAATCTTAGAAGACCTTTAAGTAAATTATTTAAGTATTACAAAAAATTAGATTATAAGATTGCTAAGCTTGTAAAGCTAGATGTAAGAGAGATAGAGTACAAAAGATATCCTTTGACATCTCGTTTAATTGTGAAATTGGAAAAAATCTCAAAAAGCTCAAAGATAAAAAAAATAATCATAAAAGCTTCAATTGTAGTAGCTGCCCAACTTACAGCAATTATAGATACCCTAACACTTCCCGTTCGTCATTACACCCACTTAAAGATTGTAGCTAAAAATAAAGAACAAATGGTACGTCTAAATTATATAGCACAAATATTAACGCTCTTTTCAACCCTCTATATAATAAAAGATGCTAAAGATTATATAGATAATCTTTATGGTATTATGGATCTTTCTTATGATAGGCATCGCTATTTTATGTATTATTCACTCTTTGTTATTGCAGTTTTTGGACTAGTAGCTTTTGACACTATGCGTAAGCTTGACAAAACAAGTGATACTTTGGCGGCGAAAATAGAAGATTTGGCAGCAGCAGAAAATAATTACATGGTATTACTAACTCAAAATGGGACATTAAAAAAGCGCTTAGATGAGCAAGAGCTAGAAAATCCAATAAAACCAGTAGAATATGGTAAAATTCCTCCAGAATATATAGTGATATCAGAATCAGAGGAAGGAAATTCCCAAGGGTGTCGAATTTGCCTGAATCAAAAAATTGAGAACCCGGTCTCACACTTACGAAAAGATAAAGAGCATCTTGGAGAGCCGTGTGTAGTTTACTGCAGAGCTTGTATTGATGATTGGCTTAGAATCGACAGCAGTTGTACTTGTCCACTGTGTAAACAGCTTATTACTGAAAATAGCCTCAGAAATGTAGAAGTTTTTCCTCCTATCCCAAGGCGTTATGGGATTAAAGCTCAACAGATTTAAACTTTTATTTTTTCTGGCTTGCCACCTTTAGTTATATTCTCTCTAAAACAATAAAGTACTATAGATTTAAAGCTAATAGCACAAAGGCTTTAAAATACTTATAAGAGCTGTTTTTAGTTGCTTTGTCTTTATATTCACTATCATTAAATATTTAGCCAGGTTTTTAGAAAAACAAAAGATTTTGAAGTGCGAGAGTAGTGGAAATTTTTTAACGCATAGTTATGAAAAAGCTTTTTTTTCAATTAGCGCTTGTCTAGTATTTTTTTTACTTAAATTGTAAAAAAGATGCTAACAAATACTATTTTTTTTCAGACAGCGCCTGAATTTGAAGTTTTTAATTATACAAATAGAGCTTTTGACAGGCATAAGATTTCTTTTTCTGACACTAAAGCTAAAAAAGTAGCTAAAACTGCTTTCTCTGTTTTAGTTATCTTTCTATCAATAGCTACCGATCTAGCAACTGTTTCTTTTAGAGTTGCAAGTCATCTTGAGATTTTAAATGACTACAACCAAAGCTTTAATTTAAGAAGACCTTTGAGTAAATTGCTTAGGTATTACAAAAAAATAAATTATAAGCTTTTTAAGCTGGATTTAAGAGAGTTAGAAAGCAAGAAATATCCTTTGACATTTCTTTTAATTGAGAAACTAGAACAAATTCCAAAAAGATCAAAAATAAGAAAAAAAATTTTCAGCATACTAGCTATAGCAACAGCTCAACTTACAGCAATTATAGACACTCTATCACTTCCTTATCGCCAACAAAATCACTTGGATGTTGTAATTCAAAATAAATACCAAGCCTCTCGTATAGATTATGTAGCTAGATTGATACTCATTTCTGGGATAGGACTATCATTATTTAGAGTGAGTAGTTTATATGAAAGATTCAACCTACCTGAAAATCTACATGAAAGCACAGAAGGAGCTGGATATTTTCTTATAGGTAGTGCCTTATTTTGTGCTTCCTTTGCTCTTTTTGCGGTATATGATAATTTAAGAACTCAGGAAAAATTAAAAAACTCAGAAGATAACAATTTAATATTATCAAGAGCTAATAATCAGCTAAGGAATGCTAACTCTTCGGCTTTAGAAGAAATAAATCGACTGCAATTAGAAGTTCAGCGATTACAAGTTGTAGCATCTAGAGTTATAATGCCTCAAGACGTGCATATAATTTCAGAGGTAGAAAATGCAGAAGACGCAAATATATGTCCCGTTTGTCGCATAACGGATTATAATAGCATTGAAGCCCCAGTTACACATATAAGTGCAGCTACGGGAGATATGTGTTCAATTTTCTGTAGAACTTGTGTATCTTCATGGCTTAATATAAATGACTCTTGTCCACAATGTAGACAGAATATTACAGCAGATAACTTAATATCCCCAGTAGACACTCCTACTAGAGAAATAATTATTCCAAGGCATTTCGTTAAGCCTTAAGCTTTGCTTTTATGGGCTATACTAACTGCTCTTTTATAAAAGTTTTTAAAATATAGATAAAAAATAAGATTTAAATGTATATCTATATTGAAATAATATTTTTTATACTTGATTCAAAATCCTTTATTAACTTCAATGCAAATTAAAAGAGCTTGATAAACATTGAGGTTATATATGAAAAGCATGAGTGTTTTAGACTGGATCGCTTTAATCTTATTAGTTATAGGTGGTCTTAACTGGGGACTTGTTGGATTGTTTAGATTTGATTTAATTGCTGCATTATTTGGTTATATGAGCTGGTTTAGCCGTATTATTTATATCTTAGTCGGTATATCTGCTATTTATTTAATTATTACAGCATTTAAGCAGCAGCCAAATAAAGGTTAATTTATAGGGTGTTAATACGCCCTATAAATTATAAGGTGTAAATGTGAAAATCAAAGTTAAAAATTTTTTCATATGTATCTTTTTCTTCATATTAGTTTTTTTTGTACAACTCTTAGGGAGCCTTGCCACAGATCAGAACTTATATTCATGGTATAAAACACTAGATTTACCTTCTTTTACGCCCCCTAGTTGGGTATTTGCACCGGTTTGGACAGTTTTATATATATCAATTGCATTAAGTGGCTTTCTATTTTGGAGAAAACCAACTTCGATAAGAAGGACTTTAACGATGCTCTTTTGGGGAGGACAGCTTTTTTTTAATGCACTCTGGTCTTTTACATTTTTTTATTTTATGCAGCCAATTTATGGTGCAATCGATATCTTTATCACAATCTTTTTTGTAATTGGAACAATTATCTTTGGTAGCAAAGTTTCAAAAACTGGAACATATATACTTATCCCATATTTATTATGGCTTTGCTACGCAGCTACTATAAATGTAGCAATTGTTAATTTGAACTAAGCACCTGCAGCTTCTTTACTATCTGACTTGATATATCCTTGCTTTAGCTCTGCCTGATAAACCATCCAAAGTCCAAGAGAAACAATTGTGGTTGATGCAAAAATAATTAAAGAAGGTTTTTCTCCTAATACAATCCAACTATTTAAGGATGCGAAGACAGGGCTTAATAATCCCATAAATGATAAGAAAGTAGCTGTAAAGCGCTTTAGCATTAACCCATATAAATTATAGCAGATAATATTAGAAATTAATGTCATCAACAAAGTGCCACCTAGAAAAGGCAATGCATTGCTTGGGCTGACAGGTATTGGAGACCAATTTTCGACTAAGAATGAATTGATTAATGCCAAAAAACCTCCGAATAGCATCCCAATACCGTTAGCAGTCAAAGGTGATATTTCTTGATCTTTTACAGCTAAGCGAAGTAACACCCATCCATATACCGAACAAAGTGCAGCTCCCATAATAGCTAGTTCTGGCCAAGAAATAATACTGAAAGCCTGAAACAAGCTCTCTGACCCGGTCTGAGTTGTCAAAACAGGCAAAAATCCTAAAAATCCAATCCCCATTCCTATCCACTTTTTTTTGTTCATCTTTTCACCAAAGTGGATATAAGAAAAAAGGGCAGCAAAGAAAGGTGATAAGCTATAAATAAAGCAAGTTTTAGCTGCACTTAAGTGCTGCAATCCCCAAAATTCGAAAGCATTTGTCAAATAAACACTAAATATGGCCATGATTATTATTGATGTAAACTGCTTTAAATTTATCTTAAGGGCTTTTTTTCTGAACAAAACTAAGTAAGTTAGTAAAATTACTCCAGCAAAAATCATTCTAGATGAGGTCAGAAATAAAGGAGAAGTATAGGCTAAAGTCCACTTACCAATTGAAAATACGCTAGACCAAGTGGCGTACATCAAAATAACCATTAAAATTGACATAATTTATCTCTCAGTTTTTAGCCTAAATGATATATCTCTGCCTTAGACAATTTCAATAAAAAAATAACTTTACAAAACTATCTTAGAAAAAGATTTAAATTTAACATATTTAATGTTATGATATTACCAATTAAAAGGTAATAGTTTATTGTGTTGATAGTAAATTATTTAAATAAATCTAATCTAGAACCTAAACTAGAGACTTCCTGGAAATCTAAGCAGTTTGCTAATTGGTACCTACATAAAATAAAAAACCTACAACCGACTCAAATAAAAATTTTAGATGTAGCTTTTAAGGCCTTCAGCTTGATAATTAGCTGTTTGCCGGCTATAGGAACTTATTCTTTATTATTTTCTTATGATATTTCAATCGGTGCAATAATCAATTTAAAAAGAGCAAGGGCAAAACCCAAGCCAAAAAATACCCAACTTAAATCAATTATAGCTACAGCTACTATAGCTACAGGGATTTTAGGTGCTTATTTTTACTCAGTCAAACTTGCGCCAAGTTTTTTAGCTCCAAAATCAACAAGATCTTTTGAGATTATAAATAGTCTCACTAAGCCTTACCTAATAAGTGCAAAAATAGCATTAAAAGCCTATTATGCTCTGGGATCTTTTGTTATCTCAGGTGCTTTTGGGTTTATAAAAAATGCAATCTATAGCGATTATGAAAAAATGACTCTATCCAGTGTCAGGGGTCATATTAAAGTAGCTTTATTGCCTTGGATAATAGTTTTTAATTTGCTCTCAAAAGAAGAGCAGATTAGTGTTATCAACAAGATAGATTCTTCTTTAATAGGGTCTACAATAAATAAAATTGTGCGTTTCCCGTTATCCTTTATAAAAGGAGACTGTAGAGTCTAGCAGTCAATGACTCTATAAGCTTTTTCTACTATGTTTTTTATCTAATAGCAGAGTTTTATATTTAGTTAAAACTAGTTTTAATACTGCTTATTAAGGCATCTAAAAAAAACATTTCTTAAAATATCAAAATTCTTCTATCTTTATGGATTAGGCGATTTTAATATGGAACGTATCGAACAGTATGGAGCTTGGCTATCTCCAATTTCAGCAGAGATGGTCTCTTCAAAGTCAATTAAATTTACCGGATTAGAACTTAATAAAGATGTAGTTTACTGGGCAGAGCAAAGACCCAGTGAAAAGGGTAGAGTCTCTCTACTTACAAATGATGGTAAAAATACATCTGAGATATTGAGCTCAAAATATAGTGCAAGGACACGTGTTCATGAGTATGGGGGAGTTCCCTTGTTTGCTTTTGATGATCTTGTTTTTTTTATATCAGATCATGACCAAGGGATTTACCAAATAAAAGAAAACAAAAAGCCAATCAAAATATTTTCTCATAGAAAATGCAGATTTGCAGATATTTTTTTTGATAAAAACTCTAATCTGCTTTTTGCTGTCAAAGAGGAGACTAAAAAGGAAGGGACATTAAATTCCATCGTAGCCATTGATTTATTGAGTCATGAAGAAAAAATAGTTGCAGAAGGTAAGGACTTTTACTCAAATCCAAGGGTAAGCCCAGATGGAAAGTATCTTTCGTATTTGTGTTGGGATCACCCTAGTATGCCCTGGGATAAGACTATCTTAATGCTCCATTCAATCGATGAAAATAAAAATATCCAGGAAGGAAAAATAGTTGCTGGATTAGATGAAGAGTCTATTTTTCAACCTGAATGGTCTTACGATAATATTTTGTATTTTATATCTGATAGAAATGGGTGGTGGAATTTATATCGATACAAAAGTGACCAAATAGAACCTTTATGGGAAATCGAAGCTGAGTTTGGTCTTCCTCAGTGGATATTCGGCCTTTCAACTTATGGATTTATAGACACAGATACGATTGCTTGTATTTACTATGATAAAGGAAAAGAACATCTTGGTTTTTTTAAAATAAGTACAAAATTTTGGCAGAAGATAGATACTCCGTTTCATTTCTTTAATTATTTAAAAGTAAATCAAAATAAAATAGCTTTTGTTGGATCTTCTCCTTTACTTCCTTCTTGTGTAGCAACGTATGACATTGGACAAGGTAAAATAAAAGTTATTCAGTCGTCTCAAGAGGTTGCTTTAGATCCTGACTACATTTCTGAAGGAAAATTTATCGAGTTTCCAACAGTGGATAACAAAAAAGCATATGCATATTACTATCCTCCTAAAAATAAAGAATACAAAACCGTTCAAGATCAGCCGCCACCTTTAATTGTAAAATGTCATGGCGGACCGACTAGTTTTTCTAATAATTCATTAAATTTACAAGTGCAATATTGGACCTCTAGGGGTTTTGCTTATGTAGATGTTAACTATGGCGGCAGTAGTGGTTTTGGTAGAGAATATAGGCAAAGGCTGAATGGAAAATGGGGAATTGTGGATGTTCAAGATTGTGCCAAAGCAGTCGAGCATTTAGTAAATTTGCAGCTGGCGGATCCTGCCAAGACAATCATAAAGGGAGGCAGTGCTGGTGGTTTTACTGTCCTAGCTTCACTTGCTTTTACAAAAATATATAAAGCAGGCGCAAGTTATTATGGTGTCAGTGACCTAGAAAGCTTGATTCATGACACGCATAAATTTGAACTTCATTATCTAGATAATTTAGTAGGAAAGTATCCTGATACAAAAGAAAAATATTTTAAACGCTCTCCAATTAACCACATTCAAGATTTTGCCTCTCCTGTAATCTTTTTTCAAGGAAGTGAAGACAAAGTCGTCCCACCTGAGCAGTCTGAAAAAATTTTTTTAGAGCTGAAAAAAAAGAAAATAATGACGGCATACGTGTTATTTGAAGGTGAGCAACATGGGTTTCGGAAAGCAGATAGCATAAAAAAATCGCTCGAGGCTGAGTTATATTTTTATTCTAGGGTGTTTCAATTTGCGATAAATGATAATATTAAAGCTATCAATATTGAAAATTAGATGCTTTATATGAAAAAATTATTAATCGCTTCAATTTTTATAATCTCAACAGCTTTTGCTCAGCATTGCGACTATAACATAAATTTTAAAGAGACTAAAAATACGTTTACTCTAGAAGTAGAAACAGCTCAAGAGCAACCTATGATGGGCAATCTGGTGATCACAGACTTAAAAATTAAAATTATAGAAAACCAGATGCCGGGGTTAATTTCCATGGACTTAGAGCTTGACCCAGATTCGGCTCATATACAAGCCTTTGGCCTTCAAAAAGGATCATTTAAATTTCTCAAAGGACGCCATTTACCGCAAATAAAGGATGGACAGTATGAAATTGTTATAAATGGTGTGTCTTGTGGGCATATGGTTTTAGATCAGAAAAATGGCGGATATTATCCACTGGAGCGTAGTTTCAGATGAGCAATGAGATTTTTTTTATAGCTCATATACTGGTAAATATTTTTTTTCTGCTTTTATCTTTAAGGCTAGGAAAAACGTATTTAATTATTTTTTATGCACTACAAGTTGTAATGGCCAATTTCTTTGTGTTAAAGGAAATTACGCTATTTTCTTTGGATGTTACTGCTAGTGATGTCTTTGCAGTTGGCTCGCTTTTATCTATAAATCTTTTGAGAGAATATTTTGGAGTCGAAACTGCTAAAAAAACTATTTGGCTGGGTTTTTTTAGTTCTCTAATTTTTATGATAATGGGGCAGTTTCACTTAAGATATGCTCCAAACTTATCGGATCAAACAAGTGAGGCTTATCATAAGATTTTATCACTAAACGTAAGGGTATCTGTTGCATCTTTTGTTACATTTTTAATTGTTCAAAAACTTGATCTAGAGCTTTTTAAACAACTAAAAAAAAGATTAAAAAGGTCTCTAGCCTTTACTTTGTTTCTAACAATTACAGTTTCTAATGCAGTTGATACAGTACTTTTTTCTTTTCTTGGATTGTATGGTCTTGTAAACTCAGTGATCCCAATTATGTTAATGGCATATTTAATTAAAATTATAATTACAATCGCCTCTGCTCCATTTATTGGGTTTACAAAAAAAATAATACGAAATCATGTCATTTAAATTTGAAATTATTCATAAGTCAAAAAAATCAAATGCACGTGTCGGAAAAATATACACTCCACATGGGATCATTGACACTCCTAATTTTGTGGCTGTCGGGACAAATGGCACACTTAAGAGCTTGGATAATGTCATTGTTTCAAAGCTAGGCCTTCAGCTTATGTTTTGCAACACGTATCACTTACTTTTGCAGCCAGGACCAGATGTGATAGCAAGTGCTGGTGGTCTGCACAAATTCATTCAAAGGGATATGCCCATAATTACTGATTCCGGAGGTTTTCAGGTTTTTTCATTAGCATATGGATCTGTTGCAGATGAGCTAAAGAGTAAGGGGCTAAAAAAACATGGCAAGTTAGTAACAAAAATAACTGAAGATGGGGTAGTTTTTCGGTCGTACCGTGATGGTAAAAAAATAATCTTGACTCCAGAGGTGTCTGTTGAAGTTCAAAAAAAACTCGGTGCAGACATTATCATACCATTTGATGAACTGCCACCATATCATATCGGATCTACAGAACTTAAGGTCTCTTTGGATAGGACTCACAGATGGGAGAAAAGATCTTTAGAAACTCATCTAAAAAATCCAAACAATCAAGCAATGTACGCTGTAGTGCATGGTGGGATTGATGAGGATCTTAGGAAAAAAAGTTGTAAATATCTAAGCAACCTTGATTTTGATGGCTTTGCGATAGGGGGAAGTTTTGGAAAGACTAAAGAGCATATGTTTAATATGCTTAATTTCACCATGCCAAACCTACCATATGAAAAACCAAACCATCTACTTGGTATGGGGGATTTGGAATCTTTAAGGTTGGGAGTTCCTCTTGGAGTTGATACTTTTGATAGCTCATATCCAACAAAGGCTGCGAGGCATTCTTTAATTTTGACAAGTAAAGGTAATTTGAAAATTACAAGAAATGAGCACAAGGATCAGTTTATTCCATTAGACAGCGAATGTGACTGTTTTACATGTGAAAATTATTCAAGGGCATACTTGCATCATTTGTTCAAAGCAAAAGAGTTAACAGCATACACGCTAGCATCTGTTCATAACTTAAGGTTTATGGTCAAACTCATGGAATCTTATCGGGAAAAAATACTTAACGACTCCATATGATAAATCTTAAGATTCTGCTTAATAAAAAATTCACATTCTAATCAATTTTTTACTCCATCTTTAAAATAAATATCTATACACTGCGACATTTAACTAAATTTTTGCTATGGAAAAAATTCCTAAAAAAAAGAAAAGTAATTTAGTCTTCTCTATTTTTAATATAAGAGAAGCCATCAATCAAGTTGGGAGTGAAAAGCTCAGAGTTTTTAAACTACTTTGGAACCTTAACGATGATGCTTTTTATTTTGAAAGCTACCTAGACGCTACTATGAAACTTTTAAGTTTCACAAATAAATCATTCATAGAGACAAGAAGTGATGAATTATTGGTTTGGCTTTTAGAAAAATTGTCCTACTCTCAAGCATCTTTCAAGGGGAGCTGCAATCTTTATACATTAAGGCACGTACTAAAGTTTCCATTTAGGTCTAAGGAAGTTCTTGGCTTTTTTATTGATGTTAGAGACTCTTCTTTAGATATCGACACCATTAAAAAATTAGTCTTAGAAAACTACAAAGATATTGCCTTAGTAAATGGATCATTTTTATCAATAATCGACCAACAAGAAAACACTGCAAAAATCTATTTAGAAGTTCAAAAGGAAAATATTTTCTCAGAAAAAGAAGTATTTTCTTTTCAACAAGACCTTCCCAAAATAATCGAAGATTATTTAGGAAGGCCAAAATCACAATTAATTGTTCCAAGTAATCGAGAACTTTTACTTAAGAGCTTTAAATGGGTTGTAAATGATCTAAATAAAGAAGATATCCCTCAAGTTTTTATAGATTTTAGTAAGCAAACAGAAAGTAGCTTTCAGTTCTCTGCTCTCATTTGCGCTCCTAGAGAACTTAATGAAGAGCATCTTAAAAAGAAGTTAAAGCATCCTGATATACACATTGAGGCTTCGAATACTTTAGAAGCAAAAAACTATCTTAAAGATGGAGTTGTATTAACTGTTGAAATTGCAAATGAAACTGCTTTATCTATTATAGAAGCTCGTAAGAGAACATACCTTCTTATTGAAAGCCTTCTCGGCCCTATTCGTGATTTCAATGGGGGTATGTTAGAAACCGTCGAAAGGAACTTTAAGCTTCTTTGCGATGAAATAAAAGCTCCTATCAAAACTTTAGAAAGCTTTTTTTATGGGATATATCCTCAAGAAAGGCAAGCGACAGCTTCAATTTCATTACTGAAAAAAGTATATGCTTCAATGAATAGAAGAAAGCTTGAAAAAGAAATAGATTATTTTGTTAAAGAAGATAAAGACAGTATTTGTATTACAATTAGGACAATTGACTTAGCTTTTGAAAAGGAGTTCAAGCATCTCGTGCTGAGTAAGTTTCCAGAAGTGCTTATAGCCTCTATTATCACTAATGAAATAGTCACTATAAGTTGCGCACTTCAAACTGAGAAATTAGAAAGCGAGTTGCTTAAAAGCTTAACACTTTCATTTTACAAACACTGGAAAGAAAAAAAAGAACTTAAGCAGGTTCTTAGACTAGGTTGTACTGTCTCATTTTCATCCTTAGACCCAAGGATTGGAACAGAAGAAGAATCTAGTTGTTTTTTAAAAATGCTCTTTGAGGGACTTACAAAAATTGGCAAAAATGGAAAACCTGAAAATGCAATTGCAAAGAAAATTGAGATTTCAAAATCGGGACTTATATATCGTTTTCATTTAAGAAAAAGTTACTGGTCAAATGAAATGCCATTAACGGCTCATGACTTTGCATATAGCTGGGAAACTAGCTTAAAGCCTGATTTTTTGTCTCCTTTGAGCTACTTATTTTACCCGATAGAAAATGCTAAAGCAGTTAAAGGGGGAAGGCTACCCTCTTCAAAGCTTGGCATTAAAGTAATTGATGATAGGACTTTAGAAGTGAAGCTTCAATATCCCTGTCCATATTTTTTAGAACTTTGTGCACATTCTGCTTTTTCTCCAGTTTGTAGATCAGTCGATATCGATAACCCTAGCTGGTCAAAGTCTTTAGGTGCAACATATCCATGTAATGGAGCTTTTTCTATGGGGGTATTTAGCAGCAAAGAAATTGTCTTAATGAGGAATCACTTTTTCTGGGAAAATGAAAAAGTCAAACTTGAAAAAATTGTTATCTCTAATATGTTTGAAGAAGAATCTCTATCTTTTTTTCAGAAAAAGAAGATTGATGCGCTACTTTACCCTTTTTGCAAAAAACAATCCGCATCTTTACTAAATTTTCTAAAAGTCCAAGAAAAAAAATGTGTCACAGAGATAAGATATTTTAGTTTTGATTGTGAAAAATTTATTTATTCAAATAAAAAAATGAGATCGGCATTTTCATTAGCTATTCAAAGAGAAGAATTAGCTAACGCCTTTTCAAGTAGGTCCCATCCTTATTATGCTCCTTATTCACCTGAGTTTAGTCAGTTGAATCTAAAAGAAAGTGAAGCTGAAAACAAAGAACTTGCTAGAAAACTTTTTTTTGAAGCTCTTGAAGAGATGAAACTAACACCAGACATATTTAACCAAGAAAAAATCTACGCAACTAGTTATTCTCGAGGTCTTGAAAAAATTATTGCAAAACAATTAAATGATCTATTCGGTATAAACATTAAACCGATTGTGGTTAAATCATCTGAATATTTATCAATGATTCGTAATAGGCAAATTAGTCTCTATATTTATTCCTGGACAAATAGGATACAGAATCCAAGCTACTTTCTTAATTCTTTTTCATCAATAGGTAATGTAATTAATTTTACTTGTTGGAGCAGTGAAGAAATAGATTTTTTAAACCAACTAATTCAAAAAACTTCTTGTTTGAAAACAAGTAAAAACCTCCACAAGCAAGCTGAAGAGATACTTTATGATGAAAAGCCTATTATTCCGCTTGTTTCTACTTCAACTTGTTCGTTAGTTCACTCAGATGTTTTTGATATAAATGTTGGAAATTCACAATCATTTGATATTCGTAATTGTTACAAAAAATAATAGGTTATTATTTTCTTAAAAAAAAGACTTCATCTAAAAAACTTAAGTGAAGTCCTTTTGTAAAATTTTAGTTTTTTTACTACCTGACTATTAACATCGGATATTAAGAGTACACGTAATAAAAGAATCTAAATCAGGATAATCTAGAAGACCACCATTATCTATACTAGCCATGCTGTTTTTATCAACCTTGTTTAAGGATTTAACTGAAAAATGGCGAATTCCTTTTGAGTGCACCATATAAAAATCACTTCTTTCATTTTGACATGTTTCTAAAATAAAGAACGGATGCTTTACTTTAGCTTTTAGGCTGATATATTCATCGTAGCTAGGCTCATTTGCAAAGATGCCTATAAAATATTGGTGAGACTTAATGCTATCAGCTAGATTTTCTGCTGTCGGAACTTTATGATAAGGGTTAAAAAATTTAGAACCTACATGATAGGCCTTTAAATTCTCTCTATTTTGTAAGCCATACATTCGAGCAAGCTGATGGTTGTAGTTGCATTTGCTTGTGTTAAAGCTTTCTTGTATCTTTGCCTTTTTTAATGTGACTATACAATTATTTGCTTTTGCCCTTGAATTAGAGCAAAAAAGTAATGCTGCTATTATTAGTGTCTTTATTAAAGCATTTTTCATAATAAGCTCCATTTTATTGGAAAAACAATATCTTGATTTGTCACAAAAATTTCAAATGGAATCTTTCTGAAGGATGATTTCTTGAGATTTTTTATATAATCTAAAAATTTTAAGAGAGTATATTAAATATGATATTACATAATTTATCCATATAATCACCCAAATCTTATCTGGATTTAGGTTTCCTATTTTAAATGATAAATAAAAAGGCAGATATATTGCTAAAAATGAGAATAGGGGGGCTATTTTTAATAAAAAATAAGTCTCTTTCATTGCTATAATAAGATTTATGAAGCAAAAGCTAATCCCTTCTATTAGAAAATAAATCCAAAGCCAGTAGCAACCCAACCGAAGAAATCCCAAAGTAGTTTCATTGACACTTGTGCCAATTATGACCTCTATTAATAAACGGTTATATATGACAAAAGGAATGGTCAGCAATCCAAACGCCATTGTCATGAGAATCACTCCTGATCTAAAGCTTTTCAGAATATATCTCCAATTATTCTGACCTAAGAAATAACTAAAAAGTATAATTAGTCCCTTTGATATCGGTTCACTGATGATAGAAAACAATATACAAATAGTAGATCCGAATGAAATAAGTGTTACGTAATCGCCGCCCTTACTTGCAGCAATATTTATGGAAATAGTCCAAGCCGAAAGACCTATGATTTTAGCAAATGCACTATTAAAACCTACTAAAGAGCTCTCCTTGAAAAGAGCAGGGCGAAAATAAAAATCTCTTGTCTTGTAGTCATTTTTAAGTGGGTGGTCGATAAATAGGAAAAATAAAATAGCGCAGTAAGTTCCTTGAGAGATTAAAGTTGCAATTGCCGCTCCTTTAATACCCATTGGATCTAAAAGATTTGATATTCCATTAATCAAGTAGTAGTCTAGTATAATGTTTAAAAAATTTGAAATAAGAGCAGTTATTGATAAGATTTTAGTCTTTCCAAGGCCTAGTTGAAAAGCTGCTAAGGTAGCTCCTAGAGGAAAAAGAAAATTCCCAAATAGCATAATCAAAAAATAAGTTTTTCCTAAGCTTCCATTTTCAATGTTCGTAAAGTAAAACTCAGAAGCTGCAATTCCTACAGGGGTTATTACGAAAAAGGTAAGTAAAGAACCCCAGATCATCTGCCAAGTATAAGGCCCAACATTGTGAACTGTTTTATCTCCTAGACATCTTCCAACAAAAATCTGATTAATTGAAGAAAACCTGATGCAGGCGATCTGAAACAAAAGAACTAAATAACTAGCAACACCTACTGCCTTGAACGCTTCTAATGAAAATTGAGAAAGAAAATAACGATCACAAAAAAGCATCAAATTAGAGGAAATGACTGAAAAAAATATTGGTACTGAAAGAGAGAAAAGCTCTCTTACTCCACCTGCGGGGTATTTTGTGATCGAGTTTATTGTCATCCTAAGCTGCTGATCAAAATTTTTTAGCAGCTTATATTTTGATTAAATTAAAATCTAACAGAAAAGTAATTTTTTAATTAAACCTGAGTTCATTAAAGAAAGGGAGATCAATATGAGTTTAATTTTGGTCAAATCAGTGGATACTCTAAAAAGCCTTTCGACAATTTTTCTGTAAATGAGTTATATCTATAGTTAATTTAGATTTAGGAAAGCATTTATGCATTTGAAAAAAGTTGTTGTTACCGGAGCTATCGGAAATATTGCCTGTTCGTTGCTATTTCGTATTGCAAATGGGGATTTATTGGGGAAAAACCAACCGATTTCATTAACTTTGTTAGAAGTACCTTCTTTTAAAGAAGCTTTAAAAGGCGTTGTAATGGAGTTAAACGACTGTTGTTTTGAACTTCTAAAAGAAATCAAAATCTCAGTAGATCCAGATGAAGCATTTGAAGGAGCTGACTATTGTTTATTGGTAGGAGCAAAGCCAAGGTCAAAGGGAATGGAGCGGAAAGACCTTTTAAAAGAAAATGGTAAGATCTTTGTCCCTCAAGGAAAAGCTATCAACGTCAAAGCAAATAGAAATGTGAAAGTCTTGGTTGTAGGCAACCCTTGTAATACAAATTGTTTAATTGCAATGCATCATGCACCTGATATAGATAAAAAGAATTTTTTTGCCATGACCAGGCTAGATCAAAATAGGGCTAAATATCAGTTAGCAAAGAAAGCGAATGTTTCAATTAAGGATATCTCAAATGTAGCCATATGGGGAAACCACAGCTCTACACAAGTCCCTGACTTTGTAAATGCCAGAATTCAAAATGTTCGCTATGTTGATTTTTTGAATGACCTTGAGTGGCTTCAAAATGATTTTGTGGAAAAGGTTCAAAAAAGGGGAGCTGAGATAATAAATGCAAGAGGCTGCTCGTCAGCTGCATCAGCTGCATCAGCTGCGATTGACTCGATTAAATCAACACTTGATACAACAATTATTGGAGATTGTTATTCTCTGGGCATAATATCTGATAATAATCCATATGGCATTAGTCCCGATCTAATATTCTCTTTTCCTTGTCGGACTAATGACAGAGGTGAAATTCAAATAATAGATAACTTTCAGATAGATAAATTTTTAGAAGAAAAGATAGCTCTAACTGAAAAAGAGCTAAAAGAAGAAAGAGATATGATATCAGAGCTGCTCTGAGTTTATTATATTTTGAAAAAATTGATTCTTTTAATTTTTTTTATCTAGATTTTTTAATATAATTGCTTGAATGATGTCATTTTTAGAAATAGAAAAAAGATTTAACAGAGCTTTGCAGTTTAGCTTTTCTAAAAAAAAGTTTCTGATTGCGTTCCCAACTCTTGTTCTGTGCTCTATAATTTTCTTATTTGGACAAGCAATCTCATTAAATGATCCTTGGATTCAAGTTAGCTTAGCTTTTTTATCAATTTTTGTAGCCTCGGGGATTTTGCTGGCCATAGGTGTTTTTCTTATTAGAATTTATTATCATGAAGTTAAAAATTTAAAATTAAGTATCACTAAGATTTTCGGTAGATCTTTAGAAATTATGTTAGGGGCAACTTATTTATCTTTTCCGCTCGTAGTGATTTTTTTGCTTTTATGGGTATTACTAGGCATTTTTCATTTTATTTCAAAAATACCTAAGCTTGGATTTGTCTTTGACTCGGTTTTGGCGTTTGCTCCTTTTGCTCTCATTTTCTGTTTAGTTCTTTTATGTTTTATCAATGTATGCATTCTTTTTTTTGTAACTCCTTCTGTTGGTTTGAAAAAAGACCAGAAATTGAAAATTTTTAAGAGCATAATCATGAGACTAAGAACAAATTTTTTTAGTAATTTTTTAGCTTTTATTATAGGAGTTTTGCCACTTATAATAATTACATTAATGCTATTTATAACTTTAAATATTACTAATATTTATTCATTTTATAGACCTGCTAGCATTGATCCAGTACGCTCATTTTTTTTAAGCTTGCCAATTTGTTTTATGCTAACTCCTTTTACTATCTTTTTCTTTAACTTTGCAGCTGAAATGCACCAACTCTTTTATAAAAAATGAAAAAAATAGCAGTTATTGGCGCAGGCTACAGCGGGCTGTCAACTTGTTGGCATTTTAGAGAAGCCTTCCCATCGGCTCAAATAGATTTGTTTGATAAAAGTCCAATAGGAGAAAATACTTCAGGGGCATCTACTGGACTTATGCACGGCTTTGTAGGTAGAAGCGCTAAGAAAAGCTTATATGCAGATGATGCAATTAAATGTGCTCTACCACTACTGAAGTCAGCTCAAAAAAATATCAAGCAAAAGTTGTATTATCAAGAAGGCTTGGTTCGCTTAGCGATAAATGAAGAGATTGACAGCACACTTCAGAAAGTTGCACTAGCTCATGATGAAGTTGAGTATCTTTCTGTAAATCAAGTTAAAGAGCTATTCTCTGGCTTGGTTAATCATAGTGGCATCTTTATCAAAAATGCTATTACAGTTAATTCAGTTGAGTATTTAAAAGGGTTATTCTTAGATCTCAAAAATAAGGGGATTAGTTTTTTTCAAAAAAAGGTAAATCAAGAAGATTTAAAAGATTACGATATTAAGATTTTTTGCACTGGGCACGATATAGACCTTTTAGTTGACAAATCCGTTAAATACGAAAAAATTAAAGGACAAATGTTGATATGTGAATGGCCTGATGATCTTCCTGAACTGAAGCTTTCCGTTTGTGGAAATGGTCATATAACTACATTTGGTAAAATGTGTTTGTTGGGCGCAACTTATGAGCATGACTTCCAAGATACTAAAGTTGATGCAAATGTAAATAAAGTGATTGATCGCATTAAAACTTTTTTTCCTTTAGTTGAGAAACTTAAAATTATCGACGCAAAGGCCGGGATAAGAATAAAGCGAAGAGGAAGCTATTTTCCACTTGTGATGCCACTTGGTGATAATAGTTGGTTATTTTCTTGCTTAGGATCTAGGGGTTTGTTGTATCATAGTTACTTAGCAAAAAAGTTGGCATATGCAATAAAAGACAATAGTGCCTTAGATAAAAATATAATTGTATGAAAGCCTTATTCACTCTTTTAGGAACTGGGTCTTCAATGGGAGTACCTGTCATTGGTTGCAAGTGCAATACTTGTAAATCAAAAGATCCAAAAAATAAACGGTTGAGAACATCTGCGCTAATTCAGGCAAAAGGGAAAAATATCTTAATCGATGTCGGTCCAGATTATAGATTGCAAGCGCTAAACTCTCAGATTGACCATTTAGATGGACTCATTTTAACTCATCTTCACTTTGATCATATCGCTGGAATCGATGAGCTTAGAATTTATAACATAAAACAAAAGGCCCAAATTCCCTGTTTACTTTCCAAAGATAATTTAAGTGAGTTAAATAACCGTTATAACTACATTTTCTCATCTATAAAGCCTAAAGAGTCCTTCAGTGTTAAATTTGATTACCATGTTTTAGAAAAAGATAGTGGTGTAGCAAATTTTCTAGGTCTAAAAATTATTTATTTTTCTTATTTTCAGGGAACTGCAAAGGTGAACGGCTTTCGTTTTGGAAATTTGGCATATGTAACTGATATAAAAAAATTCGATTCTACTATTTTTGATTACTTGAATGGGGTAGATACCTTAATTTTAAGCGCCCTTAGATTTGAAAGCTCTCCTATTCATTTTAATCTAGATGAGGCAATTGAGTTTGCAAATAAAGTAAATGCCAAACAGACTTTTTTAACTCATATTGCACATGAAGTAGAATATACGGCAGCTAAGAACTATTTACCAAAAAACATAGCTTGTGGCTATGACGGACAAAAAATTTATTTTGAGGCAGATTTAAGTGGTTGAAGAGGAAAGAAGAAAGCTTGGTGAAGGTAGGTTATCAGACAGAGAAGGTAATCGGACTATAGTCATAGGTACCTATAAAACCTCAAGGGACAAAGAAACATCTCAAGAGCATTTGGATGAGCTGAAAAGCTTATGCGATACGTATGGTCTTAATACTGTCAAAAAGATCATGGCTCCTCTTCGTAAAATTGAAGCCTCAACTTTTTTAGGAAAAGGCAAGATAGAAGAGATTCTGCAGATTGCTGAGGATGAAAAAATAGATATTATAATCTTTGATGATGAAATATTACCTCAACAGCAAAGAAATTTGGAAAAATTCTTTAAACGGGTTGTCATAGATCGTACAGAGTTAATCCTAGGTGTTTTTGCCCAAAGAGCTAGGACAAAAGAAGCCAGGCTACAAGTGCAGCTGGCACAATTTAAATATCAGCTCCCTAGATTAAAAAGATTATGGACCCACTTAGAAAGACAAAGGGTAAGTGGCGGTACAGGAGCTTATTTAAAAGGTGCTGGAGAGCGGCAAATAGAAATCGATAGAAGACTCTTAAGAGATCGCATTAGTAAATTAGAAAAAGATATTATCAATGTAAGAAAGCAAAGAGAACTGCAAAGAAAATCTAGACAAAGGCAGGCCATACCAATATTCGCAATCGTCGGTTATACAAATGCAGGAAAATCAACTCTTTTTAATGCGCTTACAGCTGACAACGTGCTCGTTGAAGATAAGTTATTTGCAACTTTAGACACTACAACAAGACAGCTTTACTTACCTAACAATCAAAAGACACTTTTGATCGATACAGTTGGGTTTATTCGTAAAATCCCAACTACACTAGTAGCCGCTTTTAAGAGCACCTTGGAAGAGGCTGTAAAAACTGATATCTTGATTCATGTAATTGACGCTTCAAGTAAGTATGCTATCGAACAATCAAAAGAGACTAAAAAAATTTTAGAAGAGCTTGGTGCTAAAAAAATTCCCACGATTACTGTTTTCAACAAAATTGACGAATGTGAAACCAAACAAAATATTTTAAAATTAAAGGTCTTATACCCGCACAATGTAAGCATTTCTGCTGCTAAAAAGCAAAATTTGGATCAGTTATTAGAAAAAATGGAAGAAATGATCTCTAAACTAAGGGTTACCTTGGATTTGAAAATTCCACAAAGCCACTATAAAATTATAAGTTCTCTGCTAAAAGAAGGTAGGACTATTAATATCGAATACATCGGTAATGATATTTTAATGAAGGTAGAAATCCCAGCTCATTTAGAGCATGCTGTGCATCAATTTATTGTCTCTTAAAAGAAATGCTCTTTAATTGTACCAATAATGCCAGTCACAAGCATTTGGATCCCTATTAAGCAGACAATCATCCCCCCAAGTCTTTCCATGGCCATCAGTCCTTTTTCGCCTAAAAAATTCTTAATATGCGAAGCTGCTAACAATATCAATAAGGAAGGAATCCAGGCTAGAAATACAATTGCTGTAACTAAAAAATCATTTTGAATTTGATGAGCCATAAGCATTACGTAAGTAATGCTCCCAGGGCCGGCTATTACAGGAATTGCCAAGGGAACGACCATCGGTTCATGTTTAGGGAGGCCACTTGTTCCTTTATCAGAGGGAAAGATCATACTTAAAGAAATTAATAATAGAAGAAATCCCCCCGCAATGCTAATAACAAATCTAGTAACTCCAAGCAGTTTTAAAATTTCATTTCCAAAGAAGGTAAAAAGCATCAAAATTATTAAAGCAAATATTAGCTCTCTAATAATAATTTTTTTTTGACGTATTGGTGGGTAAGGAGAAAGTATTGAGATGAACAAAGGGATTTGACCGACAGCATTTAAAATTAAAAATAAAGAAGTTACAGCCCCAGAAAAAGTCAAATCTTCAGCGCCCGGAATACCATTTGATAAAATCATAAATTTACTTGTTGTTATTTCTTACAAGATCTATTGAAATCGATCTTCTTTTCATGGCATAATACATTACTATTATCTATTGTTGCCATGAAAAAAAAATTTAAGATACACACCTTAGGCTGTAGGACAAATCAGTATGAATCTCAAGCATATGCCAAGCAGTTAAGTCAGCTTGGATATGAAGAGGCTAAAGAAGATGAACATGCTGATATTTGTATAGTCAATACTTGCACTGTGACTGCCAGTGCCGATAAATCATCGAAGATGAAGATCAAGCAATATGTAAATGAAAATCCGGATGCTTTACATTTCGTTACAGGCTGTATGGTAGAAAATGAAAAAAAAGCCGTCGAAGAGATAAGTCCCAATATTAAGGTAGTCTCAAATCTTGATAAGGAAAATTTAATTTCACATATTTTCCCAAAAGAAGAGAATCTTCCGGAGTTTAGAATAGAGCGCTTTGAGGCACATACAAGAGCTTTCTTAAAAGTACAAGACGGCTGTAATTCTTTTTGTACATATTGTGTTATTCCATACGTCAGAGGTCGCTCAAGATCAAAAACTTTAGATGAAATTATTCAAGAGGCTAAAGATCTTATTAAAAATGGTTATAAAGAAATAGTTATAACAGGGATCAACGTAGGGGATTTTGATGGTAATCAGACACCTGCCCTGAGGCTATCGGACTTAATCCGTCAGATCGATGCTTTGGATGGCTTGAAAAGGTTGAGAGTTTCATCTATTGATCCTGATGAAGTAGATGACGATTTAGCTGATGCTATTATCAACTGTAAAAATACTTGTCCAAGCATGCATGTAGTTTTACAATCGGGGTCAAATGTGGTTTTAAAGCGGATGAACCGTAAATATACAGTCCAGATGTTTTTAGATACCTGTGAAAAACTAACCTCACTAAATCCAGACTTCACCTTTACAACTGATGTTATAGTTGGTTTCCCTGGAGAAAGTGAGAAAGATTTTGAAGAGACCATGCAGTTAATAGAAGATATTAAGTTTGCCAAGGTGCATATGTTCCCATATAGCATAAGACCAAGGACAAGGGCAGCATTATATAAAGACCAAATCCCAAAAGACCTCGTTTTTGAAAGGAAACAACGTCTATTGCGTCATGCAGAAAAAATGTCATTTGAGCTTAGAGAAAAATTTGTTGGTAGAGTTCTTCCAGTTTTGTTTGAATCGATAGATGAGAAGAACCCTGAACTCATTAGTGGACATACAGATAATTTCTTAAGAGTAATGACTCCAATGGGCAACTTAAGATCCAACAATATAGCTCAAGTTGAATTGATTGAAAATACTCCCGATGGATTTTTAGGTAAGGTTGTCAGTGAAAATTACAGTAAATAATCCTCTTAAGCCATTTACACATACTCCAGGTACCTTATGTTTGATACCAGGTACAAAATGGGGGATAAGAGCTTATCCATGTAAACTATCTTTTATTGATTTAGAGTCATTAAATTCCGGTGAGGTAACACTAGATATTGAAGGGCCTGTAAAGAATTTTACTTGTGTCCAGGATCTAGATAAAGGAAGAGTCTATGTTTTTGGCATGGAGAGGCGGGGATATTTTCGTTTTGAGATCTTTGCCACAAGTGAGGGGATTGAACTAGCCCTTAACCGATGTTTTAAAGAAGGGATAGCAATTTCAGTCTATGAAAAATTGATTAGGGTACTTTATAAGCAAGATAGAATGACATTGGACATTAAAGTTTCCTCAATAGGATGCTTTTCAAAAGATATAGAAAGGCTTTCACTTGGGGCAAATAAAAAGCAAGATTGGGATCTGATTATTAGACGCTCAGATATTCGAGAAATTTTCCCAATCTGGCTAAAGCTCGGTATTTTGCTTCCTGAAAAAAATCCACCAGAAGACCATCCTTTAATTAGAGAAATTGAGGAGAGAATAAAAAATAAAGATAGAGCAAACATTGAAAGCGCTTTTTTAAATTTATTTTCTTCAAACTTCAAAGGGATCATGTGTCCAGTAAGTCTTCCTCAAAACCATCTGGGAATAACAGCAAACAGTCCTTTTTCTTTTTCTCCATTTATTTTACTACAAAAAGGAGCAAAGTATATTCAAAGGCTTTTCTTTGAGCAGGATGGATCTTATATGCATATTCTCCCATGCCTTCCCAAGAATTTAACCTGCGGAAGATATATCAATATCCAATGCGATGAAATTGGAGTGCTTGATATGGAATGGAGTAAAAAAACAATAAAAAAATTAAAACTACGTGCAAAAGCTGATAATAAAATATGTTTTAAGTTACAAAAGGGTATAGTCTCATTTAGGGTAAGAAACTCACTTAAAGACAAAGGAAAATTATATAAAGCAGATGAGATGGTTCCACTTCAAAGTGGTAAAATATATTTTTTCGATCGTTTTAAAAAATGATTACAGAGATACAAGAACAGTTTAAGCTTTTTTTAGACAATAAATGCCTTAATCCAAAAGATATTTTTGGGATTTTTGAGAACAAAAATGAAAAGGTAATTCGGTTTTTTTTACCAGACCATAATATTGCTGAAGTTGAAGTTTTCCAAGATATTAAAAAAGCAACTAGGATTGATGAAAGAGGGCTATTTGAGCTTTCTGTTTCACAAGATGTCGACAGCCCAGACTATCAAATTTTATATCCGTTTAAAAAAATGCATAATCCCTATGATTTTGATAGTCTTCTAGGAGAACTAGATATTCACTTATTTAATTATGGGATTCACTACGAGCTATATAAGCTATTAGGCTCACATATAATAGATTTAAATGGAGTTGAAGGAACAGTATTCCGTGTTTGGGCACCTAATGCCCAGAAAGTTTCATTAGTTGCTGATTTCAATAATTGGGATGGTAGGCTGTTCCCACTTATAAAGCATGAGCACTGCGGTATTTGGGAGATTTTTATCCCATTTAACTGTACTAATCAGAAATATAAATATGAGATTTTTACTAAAGAAGGATATCGAAGAATTAAGACCGATCCATTTGCAGTACAGTATGAACTAAGGCCAAATACAGCAGCTGTTGTCAATGGTAAAGATCAATTTGTATTTGATGATAGTGAATGGATAAAGAAGCAAAAAGGGCAAGGGTTAAATAACCCAATTAATATTTATGAAGTTCATCTAGGCTCATGGAAAAAAAAGGGTGATCTTGAATTTGACAATTATCGTAGCTACGCACATGAGCTCGCTGAGTATTGCAATCGAATGAATTATACTCATATAGAACTACTTCCAGTAATGGAACATCCATTGGACGAGTCTTGGGGCTACCAAGTTTCCGGTTTTTTCGCACCAACTTCAAGATATGGAAGTTTTGAAGATTTTAAGTACTTTGTAAATTATATGCACAGCTGCAACATTGGAATTATTTTAGACTGGGTTCCAGGGCATTTTCCAATGGATGATTTTGCTTTAAACTACTTTGATGGTACTCCTCTATACGAAGAGAAAAATCCAAAAATGATGACTCATCCTCACTGGTCAACGTCAATATTTGATTATAGTTCCAAGCAGGTCTGTAATTTTTTAATTGCTAGCGCACTTTTTTGGTTAGAAGAAATGCATGTAGATGGACTTCGGGTTGATGCTGTGGCTTCTCTTTTATACTTAGACTTTGGAAGGAGGGGAAATGAATGGACTCCAAACATCCATGGAACAAACTTCAATATTGAAGCTATTGAATTCATTAAGCACTTGAATTCAATAATTCATAAAAGATGTGAAGGTAAGTTAATGATAGCCGAAGAGTCTTCTTCTTTTGAGAAAGTAACAACAAGCGTTGAAGACGGAGGGCTGGGCTTTGACTTAAAGTGGAAAATGGGCTGGATGAACGATACTCTTAGTTACTTTTCCAGTGACCCAATTTATCGTAAATACAAGCATAACAATCTGACTTTTAGCATGTGGTATGCATACTCTGAAAAATTCTTACTTCCTCTATCTCACGATGAGGTAGTCCATGGAAAGAAAAGCATAATTGACAAACTAAGTTCTCATGAGTGGACTCAGTTTGCCAATGTTAGGCTTTTATACAGCTATATGATATGTCACCCAGGTAAGAAACTTACATTTATGGGTCTCGAGATTGGACAAAGAAGCGAATGGAACTGTAAAGATCAAGTGAGTTGGGATCTATTAAATAAATTTGAGCACAAAGCATTGCAACAAATGGTAAAAGATTTAAATCAACTTTATCTTGAAAATGATGCATTTTGGAAATACGACTTCAACTCAGATAAATTTAGATGGGTTGAAGTAAACGACGCTGATCAGTCAATTATTTCATACATTAGATACGGATCTGAAAAGGCATTTTTTTGTATTCATAACTGCACACCAATGAATAGACGAGAATATTTTGTTAACTTCAAGGGAGTCGATTCTGCAAATGAGGTGTTTAACTCAGATATGTCGTATTATGGTGGGTCAAATAATTGTAATCCTAAAATTGAAAAAATAAACTCAGAGGGGTTTGAGATAAATCTAGCTCCGATGGCCACAATGATTTTTGAGGTTGTATGCAGAAAAGCTTAAAAAACCAGAGCGAGTATAATGATCTCGTTGACCAAATGATTGAATATGATAAGCTTTATTATGATACGCATACACCTGCTATAAGCGATTTTGAATACGATCAATTATTCAAACTTTTGGAAATATTTGAAGCAGGTCATCCTTCTTTAATTCACCCTGAATCACCCACCCAAAGGGTCAGTGAAGCTTTGCAAGAGGGTTTCAAAAAATCGGAGCATGCTGCCCCTATGCTTTCGCTTGCAAACACTTACTCAAAAGAAGAATTAAGTGATTTTATCAATAGAATTTATAAACTAACTAGTGGAAAACAGATTGAATTTTCTTGTGAGCTAAAAATGGATGGGGTAGCTGTATCTCTTCGTTATGAAAATAAAAAGCTTGTAAGGGCTCTCACAAGAGGTAATGGACGTGTTGGAGATGAAGTTACATTTAATATCAAAACAATCAAAGGACTGCCATTAGTTTTGAAAGGTAATAATGTCCCGGCTTCTTTAGAGGTTAGGGCAGAAGTATATATGGATATTTTGTCCTTTCAAAAAATTAACTTAAAAAGAAAAGAGGCAGGACTGGAGCTTTGGGCCAACCCACGAAATGCAGCAGCAGGATCTCTAAAGTTGTTAGATTCAAAAGAAGTAGCTAAAAGAAAACTTAGAATCGTGTGCTATGCAATTGCTGAAGGTAATTTAAAGAATTCACAATATGAAACAATTAAATACTTAAATGAATTGAAACTTCCAACAGCTAGTCCAGACCATTTGGCAAAATGTAAAGATCTGGATGGCATCATAGCTTTCTCTGATAAAATACTTGCCGAAAGAAAAAACCTTCCCTTTGAAATTGATGGAATAGTTATTAAAGTAGATGACCTTTCTTTGCATCAGAAATTAGGTGTAACCGGAAAACATCCAAGATTTGCTGTGGCTTATAAGTATGCCCCTGAGCAATCCGAGACTAGAATTAACGAAATAAGCGTGCAGGTGGGGAGGACTGGTGTTTTAACACCTGTCGCAGAACTTGATCCTGTATTACTTGCAGGTAGCACTATATCGAGAGCGACTTTGCACAATGAAGATGAAATTAAAAAGAAAGATATTAGAGTGGGTGACTACGTTATTATTGAAAAAGGTGGAGATGTCATCCCAAAAGTAGTTCAAGTTGTTAAAGAAAAAAGAAAAAAAGGACTAAAAGAGTGGCATATGCCAAAAGTATGCCCATCATGTAATAGTCAGATTGTCCATAGAGAAAAAGAGGTGGCAGCGAGATGCACTAATCCTAACTGTGAGGCACAAAGATTGAGGACTCTCATCTTTTATGCTTCTAAGCAAGCTCTTGATATCGAACACTTGGGAGATAAAGTAGTTACACAACTTGTAGAAAAAGGGCTAGTTTCAAGACCCTCAGATTTCTATCTTTTAGATGAGAACAGTTTGTCAAAATTAGAGGGCTTTAAAGAAAAATCAATTAAAAATCTTTTAAAGAGCATAGAAGAGTCTAAATCATGTCCTTTATCACGCTTTATTATGGGACTTTCAATCCCCTATGTTGGAATAGAGACGGCAGAGCTTTTAGCTAACCATTTCTTAACTATTGAAAACATAATCAAAGCTGATGCTGAACAGCTAATTGCCATAGAAGGAATTGGTGAGAAAATGGCTAATTCAATTGTTGCTTTTTTTAAAAGTCCACATTCTTTGGAAGAAATAGATCTGCTTTTGAAACATGGCGTGGTTATTCAAAAAGTTAGAAAAAGAAGAGATATTTCCCATCTTTTTGCTGGAAAAACTTTTGTAATTACAGGGACGCTTGATAACTATTCAAGAGATGAAGCAAAAGAGTTAATTAAGCAAAGAGGTGGTAAAGTTACAGGTTCAGTATCAAAAAATACAGATTATGTCCTTTTAGGCGTTGATCCTGGTTCCAAATATGACAAAGCAAAAAAACTAAATATTTCAATTCTAAGCGAAGAAAAATTTATTTCGCTTCTTTAAATTTTTAAGACATCACTGGACAAAAATTTTTTTTAACCCTACTTTGCAGATTATGTATATGTATTGATGCAAGGAGATGTTAATGAAGAAAAAAGATTTAATTAAATTAGCCCTGATCGGTCTGACATCGACGGCCTGCCTAGCTGCTCAAGACTCTGATGAGTTGGACCAAACACTTACAATGTATCGGAGGAATTGCAAAGGCTATAGGTGCAGAGGACAGAAAGACTGTGGTAATCGTCGTAGACATAGAAGAGGTTGCAACGGAAATTATGGAGCTAAAACAAAAGAATATAATAATTCACAAAAAAGTTCTTGTAGAAGCAAGAGCCAGTGCAATAGCGGCGATAAAAATACCTGTAGAGGACAAAATAGTTGTTCAGGATCCAATGGGTGCAATGCGAATACGGAGGAAAATGCATCTTGCAAGGGAAACTCCAAATGTCGCTCAGGAAATACAAATGGCAAAGACAATAATTCATGTGCTGGACCGGGGGGATGTGGAAATAGCTCTATGAATAAAGGAAAAGATTTAAAAAGTGCTGATAAAAATGCAAAAAAACGTTATGAGTCATCTTTTTAAACAATGAATAAAACGATGAAAAACATTCCAAACTTAGGAATAGGAGTAGGTCTTAGACCTGCTCACTATTCTGAAATATTTGCAAACTTACCAAAAATCGATTGGTTTGAAATTATTAGTGAAAACTATATGAATGATTCTAAACCAGTTCAAGATAATTTAGAAAAAATATTAGCCCACTATCCAGTAGTGCAACATGGGGTTAGCCTTTCTATAGGTGGCCCAGATCCAATTGATTTTGAATATTTAAGAAAATTGAAAAAATTAGCTCAAAAAACAAAGACACCTTGGATCTCAGATCATCTTTGTTGGGGAAGGGTTCCCGGCTCACATTACCATGATTTACTTCCGTTGCCTTATACCAAAAAGACAATGGAGTATGTTATTGAAAGAGCCAAAATTATCCAGGATTTTCTAGAAGTGCCTTTTGCTTTGGAAAATGTATCGTCATATGCAAGCTTTAAAGAAGATGAAATGGAAGAATGGGACTTTTATGGAGAAGTTATTGAAGGTGCTGACATTTTTATGATGCTAGATGTAAACAATATTTACGTTTCATCTAAAAATCATAACTTTAATCCAAAAGACTATTATAAAAATCTTCCGCTTGAAAGAGCTATTCAAATCCATTTAGCTGGTCACTCAAATTTAGGTGACTATCTAATTGACACACATGACAATTATGTTTGCGATGAAGTTTGGGAGATTTACTCTGAGGTTTATCCATTAACTGGAGGAGTTTCAACACTTTTAGAGTGGGACGCTAATTTTATTTCCTTTGAAGATACTTGGAAAGAAGCTCTGAAAGCAAAAAAATTTCAAAAAGATCTAAATACATGCCAAAAATAGATTCAAAAGTCCCGATTGGACTTTACACTCTTCAAAAATGGTTTGGTAAAGTAATTACAACTCCAATTATCGACATAGATGAGAAGGGGATTCCAACAATTGATGATTCAAAACATAAAGAAGAAGCAAAAAGGCTAATTACTCCAAACAAGTTCTTAAGCTCAGATCAAAGAATAGGTATTTATAAAATGCAATATTGGCTTAGGTTATTTGAACTTTTAAAAGAGGATTTCCCATTTGTTTTAAGGTTGTTTGGGGATGATCTATTTGAGGTGAAAATAGCAACGCCATATTTAATCAAGTATCCACCAAATACATGGGACCTTAACTTTCTAGGTGAAATGCTGCCAAAGTGGATTGAAGATAACTACCAAGACGAAAGTGATAAAAAACTGATATACTATGCAGCAGTGATAGATACTGCATATTTTCAGTTGTTTTTCGCTCCAGAGTTTGATCAAATCTCAAACATTAGCAAAGAGACCAAAATTTATTTACAACCTTTTGTAAGAGTTTTTGAGTTAGATGCTGATTTATTTTCTTTTCGTGAAAAATTTTTAGAGAAAGATCCAAATTACTGGCTTGAGAATGATTTTCCAAGGCTTTCAAAAAGCAAAAAGTTCTATACAGTCTTATATCGAGACTATAACAAGGTAAAATACTCTAAGCTATCAAAAGGAGAGTATTTACTTTTAAAAGCTTTTGAAAGGGGCTCTAGCATTGAAGATGCATTTCAAGACTTCCCTGCGAAACTTATGAAAAATGCTGATATTGAACTTTGGTTTAAGATTTGGTCTGAAAACAATTGGCTGACAAATCAAAAGGCCTAAGGCCATAAAAGACCTTAGGCGTAATTTTTTATTTTTCTAAAATATTTGAAGAGACAAATCCATTTACTAAAAGCTTAAATGTAACAGGACATCTAACGAATAAATTACCTTCAATGATAGAGCCATTCTCACTTGATTTGTTAATAATTCTAATTTTTCTTCCTTCAAGTTCAGATGCTGGCATGGTTTTTAACATATTAATGATCAATTTCTTCGCACATTCATTACATTTATATGCCTGATTATCAATTCCATCGATAGATACTAAGTTTTTTGTGTCAACATGACCTAAACATGTAGCTGATATTTTCCCGCTACTAATTATTTGTTCGTTTGTTATTGAAGACATTTCTTTCCTCCCAAAAATAACTGTCTATAATAACTATTATATCAAATAATTATTTTAAAAGTAATTAGTTTTATATTAATTAAAGTATAAATACCTAAAGGTTAAGTTTTTAAATAGGTTAATTTTTTATAATGATAGATTAACTCTAACTCTTAAAAAGAATAAGATTTAATTAATGATACTTATAATCAAACGGATATAAGATAATTTGAATTTTAAGAACCTCATAAATCTACTGTTAAACTAAATTGAATCTATTAGAATCCAAAGTATTGTATTTAGAATATCCTGAATCACTTCAAAATCTGAACTTTCAAATATTTGGATCTTTTCTCACTTAGGCTACAGATCTAAATTTATATTTATACAATTGAAACTTTATTATATTTTTTGATATTCAAATCTAAATAAGAGCAAATAAAGGAATTAAACGTGAAAAGCGGAATTCAAACAATTAATAGAGTTGGATATTTTTATTCTGTCCTCGGTATTCTAGGTGGGTCTATTTTAGGTTATTTTAGCTTAGGGTTTTTAGGGTTAGGATTAGGATTAATTGGGGGTCTATTTTTAAATCATCTTATAAAAAAGGGGATTAAGAGTATAAAGTTAAAGCATATCGAAACGGAAGAGAAGTTGAAATAATTTTTTCAGTTAATAATCTTCACAGTTTCCCCTGGAAAAGGAAGTAATATCAGATATTTATATCCAAATGAGCACTCATTTGATATATAATGCATTTTTATATCAGGGATGCATAGATCTTTATAATGAAGAGTTGATTGTTTCAGAAAGAGATTTCTGTTAATCAACCTATTTGTTACAAATTAAAATATCTAAATAACAGTATTACCCTTTTATGAATTCCGTTGCACACCAAAAACTTACTAAAGGTCAAAAGCAAGTCATATTTGCTGTGACGTTGGGAAATATTTTAGAATGGTACGATATATATCTTTACGTTTTCTGGGCGCCAATAATATCGAAATTATTTTTTAGAGAAAATTCTGATTATGCTTTGTTTAATACAATCTTATTCTTTGCTCTAGGATTTATTTTCAGACCTGTTGGAGGGGTGTTTTTTGGTAGATTAGGGGATCGTGTTGGTAGGAAACCAGTGTTTATTCTTTCTATCTTTATGATAGCAATTCCAACATTTTTGTTAGGGTTAATTCCGACCTATTCTCAAGTGGGCATATTAGCTCCCATTATTTTAGTTTTAATAAGAATTCTTCAAACTTTTCCTTCAGGGGGAGAGTTGCCTGCTGTTTTTATTTATCTTTATGAAAGTTCTTCAGTACATAACAGAAAATTTATGACCAGTTTTGCTGGGGTGGGAAATCAGATCGGAATTATTTTGAGCGCTATTGAATGTTTCCTTTTAAAAAAATATTTACCCTATGAGTTTCTTATTCAATATGGATGGCGAATATCATTTCTGTTTGGAGGAGTAATTGGTTTGTTCGGGTTTTATTTAAGATACAAGCTTCATGAAACAAAGTTATTTCTCGATCTTCAAATTCATCAAAAAATGACGAAAAAAACTATTTGGAAAGTAGTTGCAGCATTTTGGAAAAAAATTACATTGGCAATTTTTTACGGTATTTTACCTACTATTGGCTTTCATGTTATTTCTATACTTTTCCCAACTTACCTTTTTAAAAGTTTTGGAATAGACTATGTAGAAAATCTTTTGTCATTGATTACTATTTTAACTCTCATGACAATTCCTTTACCTCTTTTCGGTTATTTGGGAGATCGGATAAGTGTAAAGAAAATGCTAATAATAGCCTCAATTGGTATTTTAATATTGTTAGTTCCTTTATATTTTAAATTGAATCAAATCGATTCGACCCTAACTTTGTGGATGCTCTCTCTTTTTGCTCTTTGCATTACTTGCATTACAGCTTTATGGCCCTATATTACATCTAATATCTTTCATACGTCAGATCGATTTACTTGTGTTGGGTTAAGCTTTAATATATCAGATGGAGTAATTGGCGGAGCTAGCACAATCATCGCATTTTTATTAATCAATATCACAGGAAATTTCAATAGTATTGTGTGGATAACTTTATTTGGAGTCATTTGCTCGTTATTTTCTTATGGAAAACTTAAAGAATATTACCATTAGTTTTTCTATTTTGGAGGCAGTATCTCTTGTAATTTTTTTAGTGAATTATCCAATTCATTGGTTAATTCATTGTCAAAATCAATCTTAACTTTTACTAGCTTAAAGAGCATTTCTTCAACTTTTTGTTCATTATAATGCAGCGAACAGGGGTGAATTAATAGAGCTGGAAAAGATTTTTCATAAGAACCTTTGCGCGAGTAACTTTTAATATATCCTAATAATGGAAGAGAAAAATTAGACTTGTCAATTTGATCAATCCATAATTTGTTTAAAAATTTTAGGCATTGTAATTTATATGCTTTCTGAGCTTTTTTCGTAGATGTTTGTAAATCATCCCATGATAGAAGATGTTTAAAATGGGGTTTTATTACAATTTCCCATCCCCCTGAATGTTCATTAATAATTTCAAAGTGAGTGCTGAACTTTTCTTTTATTATTTTTTTAAAACTTTCACAGACATTTAACTGATATAATACAAATTTTTTCAGGCCTTCAAAGCCCATTTTTTTTAAAGTAAGCCATATAGATACGATAGGAGCGGCAGACCTTGAATTTTCCAAAGTTTTTTTATGCATCTCTTCTTGAAAAAAAGTGGTTTGGTTTTTTGCATCATCAGCTAAAGACAGTCCAGACAAATTTTCTTTATTTTTAGTTATGAAGACCCCCGCTGCATATGGGCAAAAGCCAGTTTTGTGAAAATCTGCTGCAAAAGAATCCACAAATTCTATGTCATTTAATTTATTAAGAACTTTTTCTACCTTATCAACGACTGTAGAACTATTTTCTTTTTTCCAAAGATTTTTATCACTCATATTGAAAGTAAGCCATGACCAGGAAGTTACTGAATCAACATGAAGATAAGGGGCATAATTTAAAGTAAATTTGTTCTTAAATTTTTGTAGTGTTTTTTTTATGCTAAGGATGTCATCAGGAATTAAATTTACTGTTCCACCACCAACTGCTATTACTGCTGCAATATATTTTCCCTGCTTTGTAAGACTCTCAAGGGTCATTTTTAAAGCTTTGACATCCATTTCTCCAGTTTTTAAAGCTTTTACCCTAACACAGTTTTCCTTGCTAATTCCTAAAAAATGACAAACATGTTCAATCGAATAATGAGCCAATTCAGAACATATAACTACCATGTCTCCAAGTTCACATGTTGAATTTTTTTCAACACGTCCTATGCCGCACTTAATTGCATACATTAATGATTGCTTACCACCTGTCACAACAAATCCATCAGGTTTTTCCCAATTAACTAACCTCCCTAAACTTTTTATGATTTTTTTTTCAAAAAGGCATAGGTTCCCTGAAGGAAAGTCCCATAAAACATTAGGATTATACAAATTAAGTATTGATAACGCGGCAGCAATATCGAACAAAGGAGATGGCATTATATTGAATGCTGTGGATGGACTGTGAGGGCGGATACACCCACTAATCATTTCGTTGAATTCGGCTATGATTTCATCCGTTGACGTCCCTTCATAAGGAATCTTGGTATTTTGCAACTCAGCATCATAGTTGAAAATTTTTTTTAATTTTCTTCTTGAAAAATTCTTCTCAGCTTCAATGGGTTTTATTTCTTTAATGAATCTTCTTAGTCGATCCAAAAGAGTTTCAAGATTATCTTCATCACTTGATAAAAATTCGTTGAAAAATTTATCGCTAAAAGGTTCTAAACTCATTGTAATTAAATATTTATACCCATTTTTAGGTTAAGTAAATATTTTATTAAATTCAAGCTGCAAAGCCATGAAACAATATAACAACAAACATTAGCTATTATAAAACTACGGGGATTATTTTTAATAATGAATAAAACTATAAAAAGTTCATAAAAAAACAGATAAAATCCATTTACCTTTGTAGCTTAATTCCTATGAAAAATAAAATCTAAGTCATTTCTCTCAAAAATTGCGGAAACTCAATAACTTAACTAACTTTATTTTAATTCATCTCGATTAAGGCAAGTCTAAAAGATGCTGTGGGTTGGTTTCATCTAATGATCAACTTTAGAAATATTCAAATTAATTGACAATTTCTCCAACTAAAGTTTGATGACTAAAGCTATGGATTTTTATTTTTTGCAGAGTTCCAATTAAACTTTCAGGGCCTTTAAAAATAACTTTTTTCCAACAAGAAGTTCTACCTCTTAGATGTTCATTGTCGCGGTTAAACCTATCTACTAGCACCTCAACAGTTGAGCCTAGCATTTCTTGTCTTTGCTCTGAACCAATTTGATTATAAAGCTCCATTAGCCTTTGAAGACGGTCATCTTTAACCTCTTGAGGAATATCATCCTTCCAGCGCATAGCTGGTGTGCCTTTTCTTGGGCTGTAGGTGTAGATGAATGCAACTGAGTAGCGAATATCTTTAAAAACGTTGTAGGTCTCAAGAAACTCTTCTTCAGTTTCAGTTGGAAAGCCTACAATAATATCGGTTCCAAGGGAAGCATTGGGAATAATTTCCTTAATCTTTGCTACTTTTTCTAAATATTGCTCTTTTGTATATATTCGGTGCATTTTTCTTAATATTCTTGAAGAACCGGCTTGAATAGGGAAGTGTATTAGATCACATAAGGAAGGAAGGTCTCTAATAGCATACATTAAATTTTCGGTGATATCGATCGGATGACTTGTCATGAACCTGACTCTATATAAACCTTTAATTTGGTCTAATCTATATAATAGGTCATGAAAAAGACAGTTCCATTCAGGTTTATCTTTACCATAACTATTAACGTTTTGCCCTAACAAGGTAATTTCTTTATACCCATCGTCAATTAATTTTTTGCATTCTTCAACTATGCTGTCAGGGTGCCTGGAAACTTCCTGACCTCTTGTATAAGGAACTACACAATAAGTGCAGAATTTATCACAACCGCGTATGATAGAAACGTATGCTTTTAAGTTGTCATCACGCTTGGCTATCATATAGTCAAGATTTTCTTCATACTTATTGTCAGTTTTCAAAATTTGTTTATCTGTATATAGGACTTCATCTAAAACAGAGTTTAAATCTGTAATGTTGTTTGTTCCGACAACGAAGTCGAGATGGGGAAACTTTCGAAAAAGCGATTCTTTTTTTGCCATTGCCATGCATCCTGTGATCCCAATTATAGAGTTTTTTTTCTTTCCTCTACCTAACTGACCCAGTTTTCCCATGACTTTTCTTTCAGCTAAATCCCTTATGGAGCAGGTGTTATAGATAAGTAGATCAGCATCTTCTTCAGAGTAGGTTCGAGTCAATCCACGGCTTGCAAGTTGTCCAATCATTATTTCAGAGTCGAGCTCATTCATCTGACATCCGTATGTTCTAACGTAAAAGGATTTTAGCTTTTTCATATTAAATCTTTTAATATTGTTAATAAGCTGCCAATTTTAGATGAATTTACGATCTTTTTCAAGAATTGATTAAATAGGAAAAAATATTGGCAAAAAACATAGCTTTTCGCTATCCTTTGGCTTTTGTTTAACTGGAAAATCAAGCGATGAATCATAATCATAAAACTATTTTCTTAACGAAAGAGAAAGTTAGAACTAAAAATTGGTACCTGCTCGACGCAGCTGGTAAGACACTCGGTAGATTTTCAGCAGAGATCGCAAAAATCCTTAGAGGTAAGCACAAGCCAGACTTTACTCCTAACGTCGATTGTGGAGATGGTGTTGTAGTTATTAATGCTGAAAAAATCAAAGTGACTGGAAATAAAGAAACCCAAAAAGTGTATAGACATTATAGTGGGCATATTGGCGGTCTAAAAGAAATTCCATATAAAGAAATGCTAGCAAAGCATCCTGAAAGGATTATTTTTAATGCTGTTAAAGGTATGTTACCAAAAACACCATTAGGAAAAAGTCAAATTAAAAAACTTCGTGTATATGCAGGTGCTGAGCATGACTTGCAAGCACAGAAACCTCAAGCAGTTAATATTTAGGTGAGATAATGGAACAAGATTTTATTGGCACTGGACGAAGAAAGACGGCTATATCTTCAGTTCGCCTTAGAAGAGGTAGTGGTAGCTGGAAGGTTAACGGCAAAAAAATAGAAGAATATTTTTTTTCAGAATATCATAGAAATGAGTTGATGAAGCCTTTAGAAAAAGCTGAAGCAATGAAAAATTTTGATATTCTTGTTAATGTAAAAGGTGGTGGCATGCATGCACAAGCTGAAGCTACTAGACTTGGACTTGCTAGAGCTTTAGTTCAGTCAAATGAAGATTTACATAAAAGATTTAAAGAGTTAGGATTTCTAACACGTGATTCACGAAAGAAAGAACGTAAAAAATACGGTCTTGCTGGAGCACGTAAGAGATTCCAATTCTCTAAACGTTAATTCTTCCTCCTTGTTTATCAAGAAAGCCCCTGGAATTTTTTCCGGGGGCTTTTTTTTAGAACTGTAATAAAAATAATATTTCACCGCCTAGATACTGCCAGACAAATTTATTGAAAGGAACTCTTTCATTTTGTAGTTGATTAGTAAAGTTACTGCTAATTAACTCTTGTGATGAGGTAGAAATATGCGCACCATTTGGGTCTGCACTGGTATATTGATATTTCAGCTTTAGACCAATATTAAGATGACATTTTAGATTTAACAGTGCTTGTATGAAAAATCGGTGTGAGTAACCTCTTTTTTTTAGGCTTAAGTTTTCTTTTTGGATAATAAAATCAGTGGTATTGCTAGTTTCATTTTTATAACTGGAGGAAATATCTAATATACCCCAGTAAAACTGATACTCACTCATAAGCTTGAACATACCACAAGGGCTAGGTCTTAAGTGAAACCCAATTCCAAAAAGTGGAGAGTAATACTTAAAATCTAAATTTTTTGTTGGGCTAAAATTAAAATTAAGCCCATTTTCTGTGGTGTTAAAAATCGGGGGAGACTTTCTGGTTATATTTTCTCTATCGTAGCCATATCCAAAATAGGCCACTAATGTTAGAGGTGATATTTTAAGAGGAAAGCCAATGTTTACAAAAGACTCTAAAGTTTGTGAGCTTGCATGGTATCTGCTTTGAAACCTTTGTTCGACTACGAATGCCCCTGAAAAATCTGTTATTCTTCTTCTAGCTTCAATTATCGCATGCGAGCAGTTTCCAAATCCGACAGTAGATTTTCCTCTCAAAAGTATTCTACAGGGGATCAAAAGTTCCATATTCCCACCAATTTCAAAAACATGGAAAGTATCAAAATTTTCTCTAGTAGCATTGGGGTCTGCGATTAATGGAGACTGGATCCCAAAGTCGATTTCCTCTTGGCGATAACCAAATACAGGACCAATTTGGAAATATTTGAAATCATGAGAAAAGATAAATATGGGACATATTATATAAAAAATAATTGCAAATAAGTATATCTTCATAAGCTTCAAATAGCAGCTTATGAATAAAATATGCAATTATTTGTATCTTTAATAAGCGTAGAGTTTTTCGTATTTATTATTTAAATATTGAATATAGGCGGTTATCGATAGAGGTTTTTTAGTTGTCATCTTTACTATTTCATCCATTGAATAATACCTGCCATGACGGTGGATATTAGTCTTGAGCCAACCCTTAACTGGGTCTAGGTTTCCTTCCTCTAGGTCTTTTTCCCAAGTTTTATTCAATGATGTATAAGTTTCAAAAAGTTGAGCTGCTATCACATTTCCAAGTGCATAAGTAGGAAAATAGCCAAATTCTCCAAATGACCAATGAATATCTTGTAGACAACCTTCTGCATTTGTTCTAGGCGTGATGCCTAAAAGGGCTTTCATTTTATGATTCCAAGCTTCAGGAAGATCTTTAGCTTTAATCTTTTTCTCAAGCATCTCTAACTCAAGTTCAAACCTAAGGATTATGTGCAGGCAATATGTCAGCTCATCAGAGTCAACTCTGATTAAGTTAGGAGAGACTTTATTCATTGCCTTATAAAATTTTTGAAGGGGTATCGTCTTTAAGCTATCTGGGAAATTTTTTTGGGCAAACGGATAAAAAAATTTCCAAAATGAAAAACTTTTACCAATAAACACTTCCCAAAATCGCGATTGACTTTCATGTAAAGAAAGTGAAGCAGAATCACAAATCGGGGAGCCAAAATATTCAACAGGTAGATTTCTCTCGTAGAAAGCATGTCCACATTCATGAAGAATTGACGCGATGTTAGATAAGAGATCTTTCTCTATCCTTGTAGTTATCCTGACATCTTTAGGATGGATTCCTGTTGAAAAAGGATGAGCTGATTCGTCCATTCTAGAGTGGCTTGGATCGAGCTTTAAGTGGTCTAACAGAACATTTCCCAAGACCCTTTGTTTATCTTTCGGAAAAGGGCCTGCTAAAAATGATGTGTCAGGTTCCTGCTTTTTCTGAATTTTATCTAAAATATCCTTAATGGCAGGTTTCAATTTTTGAAAAAAAGAGTGTAGTTTCTTCGTAGTCATTTTAGGCTCAAATTGATCTACCAGCGCATCATATGGATGATCTTCATATCCAAGATAGTCAGCTTTTTGGAGGTTGAAACCTATGATTTTTTCCAAAAAAGGAGAGAAAATTTCATAATCATTTTTTTTTCTTGCCTCGGCCCAAGCGTTTACCGCTAAGGATGAAGTTTTTGAAATTTTATGGATAAATGATGAGGGCATTTTTGATAGCTTAACATAGTCTTCTCGCATTAACTCAAGTGTCTTTTTTTGAATATCTGTTAGCTTTTGTGTTTTTAGCTTTCCTGTCTTTAGGCTGATTAGCTCTTCTAAGTTGTTCTTAAAACTTGCCTGGGTCTTCATTTTATGTATTAAGGCTGTAAGTTCTGCTGTTTGATGCGAGCGGACACCGATAGCCCCAGGCGGAAGATATATTTCTTGGTCCCAATTGAGAAGGCTCAAAATACCTTTTAAAGTTACAATTTTCTCATGTTTTTTAAACAAGCTTTCGAATGACTTTTGATACTTATTCATGTTTGTTTCCTAAAAAAACCATAAAATCCTATTAGTAATGAAAAAAAGCAGGGAACCCATAAAACAGTAAAGGTAGAAAATACCTGATTAATACTCAATATTGATAAAGCACTAAGCATTGCATAAAAGCAAATAAAAGCAAAGATAGAGAAAGAAAGTACATAAAGTGGAGAAAAGTCTCTTGAAAAATGAATGCAAAATGGAAAAATGCAAATGACTATTAAAAAAAAAGTCAGTGAATAGATTATTTTAAGTGATGCTAAAGAGCTTTTCTCTGAGATTGTTTCTAGAGATTCGTTTTTGTTACTTACCAAAAGCTTTGTCAGGGGATACCTATCAGGTGTAATAAAAAGATCTAAAAGTTCTTGTTCCGTAATAGATAAGTCTTCTAAAACCTTCTTTTTATAAGAGTACTTCTTAACTAGTCGATCATTTTGTTCTCTAGTCAAACTATCTAAAAAATAAGCGGTCGGAGGAGATGTCAATTCAATCTTTTCGATGTGCAAAATATTGTTAAAATTTCTTATCCAAAAAATGTCTTCTAAAACTTTTGATTGCGAGTCATATTTAGAAAAAACTAAATGTGATTGGTCATTTAAAAAAATTGAATGAACGTTTTTCTTGGCATTTTTAGATTTTTTTGCAAAAAACTGCTTTTGAAAATCGTTCATAAAATAAGCTGTTTTTGGAATTACAAACTCTGCATTAAGAAGACAAATGAGAGATAATAAGGATGCTATTACGAACAAGGGCTTGATTAAAGATTTTTTAGAAAGTCCAGAAGAAAACAGAGCTAAAAGCTCTTTATTGATGTTCATTTCTGTAAGTGTTCTTACAATAGATATTAAAAAAGAAACCGGCAAAAATATATCCAAATAATCAGATACTTGAGATAAATAGTACTTGATAAGGGTTACTATACTTGCACTGGAAAAGCGCGTACTATGTATAGAAAAGTCAACTATGACATATAAAAATATTAAAGAGAAAAATATAAAAAGTAGTTTTTTTAGGACTTTTTTGAAAAGTTCCTTTGCCCATATTGCCATAACTTAGCTAACTCCTTTAGATATCTTCTTAATATTTATGATGCATAAATAGGTTATGTAAATTATCGGAGATAAGTAGATAATAAGAACATAATTATGGTGCATTCTAAGATGCTTTGCAGTTAAGTATGAGGTCAAGATTATACCTAAGAGAAAAATAGCAATAAAAAATGATTTTTTTTGCTCGTTTCTTGAGATAGAAAGTCCATAAGAGGCTCCTATGAAAGAGAACAGAAAAACATATATGCCAAGAGAAATTCTTCTGTATAACTCAGAGTAATAAACATTAGAGGTTTTAGCGTCTTTTTTTTGCATTTTCAAATGCTTCAAAGAAGAAAATGTGTGCAATAATTTCTTCTTATTTTTTTTCATCATTGAAGCTATTTCTATTGAGGGCGTAGAAAGCTGTAATTGATTTTCAATGATTAAATGGTCAAATTGATCTGCGTTTGTTTTTATTGAGGACACTAAAGTAGTTGCGACAGCATTTAAATTTTGTTTTGTGATTGTCAGATTTTTTGCAGTAAGCATTAAAAGTTTTTTAGAGGAAGGGTGGTAGGTGATGAAAACTAAGTCATTTAATTGGTTATCTTCAATGTTTTTAAAATTTATAAAGGAATCTTTGATTTTTAGAAGTTTTTGCTTTTTTAGTAAGTTAACTGGATTTGTTGATGTTCTTTCAATTAAAAAATTTTGTGCCTTATATCTCAACTTGGGAGTAAGCTCCGCACAAATATAAAAATTTAGAAAAGCAAGTAAAATAGAGCTTATAAGAATTGGAGTTAAAATTTGTGCTATAGATAGTGAAGCTGTTCGAAATGCAGTAATTTCTGATGTTAAAGATAAATTTCTAATTACTATAAAAGCACTGATAAAGCAGGACAAAGGAATAGCTAATGGCAGAATATGCGGTATTTGAATTAGTAAGAAATATACAACATCTTTAAACGTAGATGCAATTGATGCATACTTCGCGATTTCCTTTGACCTGGTCAAAAGTAAGAGAAAGCTAAAACCAAAAATTGATAAATTAAAAACCTTGAAAAAGTCTTTTAAGATGTATTTCCAAAATAAAGGCATGCCCTAAACACTTAATAATTGTAAAATTGTAGCTACGGCTTTTATTTAAGAATACATAATCAATGCAAAATTTGGAAAACACCGTTTTTAATTTTCTGAGAAAAAATTGTAAGGTTTATGCTAGCTATGGCGTCGGGTATTCAGGTGGAGGAGATTCAAAAGCTTTACTGTACCTTTTAATAAAACTATCAAAAAGACTTAAGTTGCAACTACATGTGCTTCATGTAGACCACTCATGGAGAGAAGAAAGCAAGGCACAGGCCGATGAGCTTGAAAGTGAAATAAAGCAGCTAGGTTTTAGATTTCACAGGCATACACTTAAAAAAACTGAAGCAAAAAGTAACTTAGAGGATTTAGCTAGAAAGGAAAGGCTTTTGTTTTTTTCTTCAATTGCTAAAGGACATAACCTTGAAGCAATTTTTTTAGCGCATCATGGCGACGATCTTGCAGAAACAGTTCTTAAAAGAACTTTTGAGGGCGCTCAGCTAGAAAATCTAAGTGGCATGAAGCAAGTATCTAACTATGATTCAACTATTTTTTTTAGACCATTGTTAAATATCTCGAAAGTAGAACTTCAAAAGTTTTTACAAAAAAATAATATTTCTGCAATTGATGATCCAACAAATTATGATCATAAATTTCTACGAGCTAGAATGAGAGGTAGTTTATTTCCATTAATTGAAAAAAACTTTGGTAAATCGATAAAAAACAATTTGGTCAAACTATCAGAAAGGTCTGAGCTATTAAATTCATATTTAGATGAAAAGTTAAAAGATATCTCACTGCCTAGCATTGAGAGTCCTTTTGGAAATCTTTACGAATTTTACAAAATATCAAAATTGCACCTGCTGGAGAAAAATTATATTTTGAGCAGGATCTTTCAAAAAGAAGTCCAATCGACAAGCCATTCTCTTACAGCTGAGTTGCTAAATTATTTAGAGAAAAAGGCTGCTAACAAGAAATTTTTTTATAAAAAAAAGACTATTATAGCCGATAGAGGATTTCTGTTTTTTGTTAGAGAAAACGAAATGGATACAAAAAATAGCTCTTTCCATTTTAGGGACAAGAATTTTTTTGAAAAACCGAGAATTGGCTGGAAATTTTTTTGGGAAGGCTCGATACATTGCCCCATTCCAAGCAAAGAGATTGATATTAAATGGTTTAAGGATATACATAAAACCGAACAGCAAAAGCTTCTAAGTAAGTGGGAAAGAAAAAAAATACCAGCATTTTTAAGGAGAAAAGCTCCGATTTTATGTCGAAATGGAAAAATTATTCAGGATGTGTTAGACTCTAAAATAATGTTCAATGAACCTTCTATTAGTTTTTTTGAGTGGAAAATAATCATTTAAGATATTGTAATTTAATTTCTTAATCGAAATTTTTTTTAAAAAAGGGTAAAATTTATTCTCTTTCTGTTATAGAAGGCAATATAAACAACAAATTAAAGATAACCCCTATGAGAGGTATTCGAAGTGCCAAATGATAATAAGATGAAACAAAAACCTAAAAAAAGCTTTCCAGGTGGCTTTTTTATTCTTTTATTTGCTGCTGTTTTAATTATGATGGTATTTTCATATTCAGGTGCCAATAAGGCTAAGGTATCATTTAGTCGTCAATTAGAACATCTAGTAAATCTAGATATGCTAGATTCTAATGAAAATAAAATGATTGCACATTCGAATAACTTAGTAACATTTTCAGGTAAATTTAAACAGAATTTAACTGAAGATAGCGAAAGCAGATATCAATATTTAAGTCTTTTAAACAATCAGTATTCGCTTGAGATTGAGAAAAAAAATCTAAATGGGGAAATTTCAGAGCTAAAAGAAAATGTCAAAAATGCTTCGAGATATTTTTTATCTATCACTGGATTCACAATTCCTGAAGGTGGGTATACTATTGTAGGTTCCCCTTATAATACACCTGATAAGAATAACTCAATTACGCTTTATAGCATCCCAAGTTTGGAAATTCCTAATTTAAAATCATTAAAAGAAAGGATTCAGGGAGTTTCAGGAGATGAAGTTGAAACTTTTGGACGAGATTTATTCCAACAAGTTCAAATGTTCAGATCTTCGGCCCTCGGCATCGGCAGTGAAGCAATGAAGCGAAAGCTTCAAAGCATTGAAAGTGAAGTGTCAAATACACTATCTTCTAAATCAAGTCCTTCTGAAAAACTTAAGTCCTTTTCTAGTCAGTTAGCTGAGCTTGATTCTGTTGCTTTACAACTAAATTCATATGACAACTCAGTTCGACTCATTCAAACTAGAAGTGTTCGTAGCTATATTGAAAAATTAATTTCATTTCAAAATGTAGGTGATAAGCTTACAGAAAATTCTATTCAGTTAGAAAGAGCTAGAGATAAAGTTGCTGATTTCATCTGGTTTTTTAATAACAAAGAGGTTTCTACAGCGGCATTAGAAAAGCAAAATCCTGAGATTTTTCAGCAATGGTTTGCTAAAGCTAAAGAAGAATGGGACAATTTCTCGACGAATAAAGGTCTTTATTTTAAAGCCCCAGATCAACCGAGGAACCTTGTTTTAGAAAATAAGTTCCAAACACAAGAGCAATCAGGAAATTATTTTAGCCATATTATCACGTTCCTACCCATTATTTTGTTTATTCTACTTTTTTATTTCTTCTTCTCTAGGCAGATGAAAGGCGTAGGTTCAAATGCGATGAATTTTGGAAAATCACCAGCTAGAATGCTCACTAAGGAAATGAATAAGACTACTTTTAAAGATGTAGCTGGGGCTGAAGAAGCAAAAGAAGAACTACAAGAAATTGTAGACTTTTTAAAGGATCCTAAAAAATTCACAGCACTCGGAGCTAGGATACCAAAAGGGGTCCTATTGGTTGGCCCTCCAGGAACAGGTAAAACCCTCGTTGCAAAAGCTGTGGCAGGTGAAGCAGATAGACCATTTTTTACAATATCTGGGTCTGATTTTGTGGAAATGTTCGTAGGAGTTGGTGCTTCTAGAATTAGGGATCTGTTTGATCAAGCTAAAAAGAATGCCCCTTGTATCATTTTCATGGATGAAATAGATGCTGTTGGGCGCCATAGGGGAGCAGGTATTGGAGGAGGTCATGATGAAAGAGAGCAGACATTAAACCAATTATTAGTAGAAATGGATGGCTTTGACACAAAAGAAGGAGTCATTTTAATGGCTGCAACTAATAGGCCAGATATTTTGGATAAGGCTTTGCTCAGGCCTGGACGCTTTGATAGAAGGGTTACTTTAGACCTTCCTGATATCAAAGGCAGGTATGAGATTTTAAAAGTGCATGCTAGAAAAATAAAGATTGATTCTTCTGTTGAACTTATGGATATAGCTAGGTCAACACCAGGAGCATCTGGAGCAGACTTGGAAAATATCTTAAATGAAGCAGCTCTTATAGCTGCAAGACATGGCCGAAAAGCTGTTACTTCTGTTGAGACAAGAGAAGCTTCAGATAAAGTGCGCTACGGTAAAGAACGAAGAAGCCTTGAAATGGATGAAGAGGAAAAAAGAACAACAGCTTTTCATGAAAGCGGCCATACAGTTGTAGGGCTTGTTGTCAAAAATGCTGACCCAGTTGATAAGGTTACAATTATACCACGTGGTTTTTCACTTGGGGCAACTCACTTTATGCCAAAGAAAAATAGAGTTAGTTACTGGAAAAAAGAGGCTATAGACCAGTTGGCTGTTTTAATGGGGGGTAGAGCCGCAGAAGAAATTTTTATTGGCGACTACTGTTCAGGAGCTCAACACGATATTTCTCAAGCTACAAAACTGGCTCGTGCCATGGTATGTGAATGGGGGATGAGTGAGAATATCGGCCTTGTCTCTTTTGATGAAAATACCGAGTCTGGTCAGTATCTAGGTATTCAAGGCTATCATGAGAAAAAGTATTCTGAAGAGACTGCTAAGAAAATTGATGATGAAATTAATAGATTGATTGAAGAAGGTCATCAAACTGCTTTAAAAATTGTCAAAGACAATGAAGAGAAAGTTAAACTAATGGCAGCTATGCTCATTAAGTTTGAGACATTAGACTCAAAAGACATTGAAGAAATCATGCAAGACAAGTGGGACGAAGAAGTGAAAATGAAGCGTTTAAAAGCACAAGATGAGCTTCATAGAAAGCTTCCACCACCACCACCAGAAAAAAAACCTAGTGAAGAAAATGTTCAAAGGCCAGAAAATCCTGAACCTGGGTTATCTTAACAGATCACCTTAAGCACTTTCGTAATGAAAGTGCTTAAGGTTTTATACCATCTATGTCCATTTGCTTTTCTGAAGCTTTTTTCACCATAGAACATTTTGGGAATTTATAAGGCTGAGTATTTTCATAGCTAGTTAGGTTTTTTCTAACTCTTAAAATATTAGCCATCCCACCAATTACAGTGTTTCCAAATTGCCCATTATATCCAAGCATAGGGATACTGTTTTTGGGGATTGGTCTACCAGATTCTGTCATGTCTCTCATTCCAGTTCTTCCTAAGGTTTTATACTCAGGAATAAGCTGTTTAATCTTAGCATCTATTTTTTTGGTTTTTGCACTTAGAACATTTGGTATGTCATGACCCATTTGATTCATAATATGATGAGTCATATGACAGTGAAATATCCAATCACCTGGGTTATTGGCATAAAATTCTGTAACTTTAACACTACCAACTGGTACAAGCACGGTAGTTTCAGGTAATATAAAGTCCTTATTTTCAATCCAACCCCCATCTGTTCCAATAGTTTTAAATGAATAACCATGCAAATGAATTGGATGATGGTCCATAGCACTCAAATTTCCATAGCGTATCCATACTTTATCTCCAAATTTTGCAACTAATGGTTCTGTGTATGGCATTACTTTTCCATTCATAGTTAAAATGTTGAAACTGCCCATCTTAAAGATGTCTGGCCTTTTGGTTCCAACCGGAATAAGCCATTCGTGTAACATAATGACAAAATCTCTATCAGGCCTTTCGCATCTTTTTTCCCTTTTATGAACAACTATCATTCCAACAAGCCCCATACCTTCTTGTGTCATATTATCATAATGGGGGTGGTACATGAATGTCCCAGCATTAGGAAACGTAAATTCATAACAAAATGTTTCTCCTGGCTGAATAGCTGGCTGAGTAAGTCCTGCTACACCGTCCATACCGCATGGTAACAATACTCCATGCCAGTGAACTGTAGTTGGAGCTGGAAGTTTGTTTGTCACATAAATCCTTACTCTGTCATTTTCTGCAACTTCAATAACAGGGCCCGGGACAGATCCATTATAACCCCATGTATTGACTGTTAACCCTTTTGCTATTTCCCAGACAATCGGCTCAGCTGTTAAATGAAATATTTTTACTTTATTTCTAACTCTGCAATGGGCTTTTGTGCCATTTGGAACAATGCAAGGTGTATAGTCTTTATTGAATTGGGATAATGGTGTGTGTTTTTTTTTAGATCCTGACCAGGGGAGCTCATAAGCTGATTTAGGTTTGTGACAAGTTGAGTCAGCTACTATAGTAGAATAAATAATTATCAAAATTGTCAGTAATTTAATTAGCTTCATACTATTCCCACATTTTAAAAGTAGAGCCACTTAGCAGTAAATCCAGCTCAATTTTTGAAAAAATAAAATCCTTCTCGATTTTTATTTTTTGGATGTGAGCTGTTAGCTCATCTGATTTGACTTTAAGCAGCTCAAACACCCCTAGTTGCATAGCATTATATTGATCAAAAGTCTCTTGATAGATTTTTTCTTTTAGGGGGATTACAGCCTTTTGATAATAGTTGAGTTTTCTTTTACTATTTAAAAAATTGATACGGGCCATTCTTGCAAAAGATCTAATATTAACTGCTGTTGATGTATAGTTATTCCATTGTTGATATAGCTCTGCTTGTGCAGCAGCAGATACTGCTTTACCAAAATCGAAAATAGGAATGCCAATAGAAAATGCTGGGCCTACAAACCATACACCATTGTCTTCTCTTTCAGAATCAGGGCCAATTGTAAAATTTGATAAGACTGTGTTTGCGATGTCAATCCCATATTTTTTTGCAACAGCTATCATCTGTAGTTGGTTGTATTTTAATTTTAGGCTTTTAGAAATAACCTTATTTTCAAAGTTATCGAACTTTAATTCATGCAAATTTTTCTCTTCAAATGCTTCGTTAAGCTTCCATTTAATATCTTTTCCATAAAGTCCTAATGCTTGATTTAATTTTTCTTTGGCATCAATTAATGCAACTTCTATATCAGCTATATTTAGCTTTGCCTCTAAATAGTCTGCTTTTTTTATTGATAATTCTAATGCATTAATATTTCCAGCTTCGAATAGTACCTCTGCAAATTCATAAGAAGCTTCTTTTGCAATCAGTATTTTTTTTTCTAATTCCAAAGTAAGGTTTGTAAACAAGACATTATAAAATGCATTTTTTGTGACTGCTATTGTCTGCAGTATTTGATTGGTTACAAAAGATTTTGTCTTTTCGAGTTCAACCATTGCCAGCTTCTTTTTTGAGGGGGTCAAAAGTGCATCTAGAAAGTTCTGAAAAAGGCTCATATTGATAATGTCAAATTGATTGGCCTCAGTTGCGAACTTATACGAAAGAGAAAAAATTGGATTTTTTAAAAGCTTAGCTTGAGCCAAATTGGCTTTTGCTATGCCAATTTTTTCATATTCTGCTTGAAGTTTTCTGTTGTTTAGCAAGGTTATCTTAACCGCATTGTCTTCAGTTAACTCATTTTCTAATAGTTTATTAATATGCTTTCTCACCAAGTCAATATTTTCTCTAGATGTGTTAGCAATTGAAATGCTTGTCTCATTTTTAATGTCTTGCTTAACACTTTCAAATTCAGTACTTGGATTAGTATTAACGCTACAACCTGCTAAAAAAAGCATAAGAACTAGTGCTAAAGGCACCTGGTATTTAATTAGAAGCTTCATTGCAATTTTCATCCAATTCTAATATAGGGCTTAAATCATATTGAGAAGAAATAATATCCGTTCTACAAGGGTTATTCGGTTCGCATTTGGGAACACATATTTGAGTACAGCTATAAAAAAGCAAACTAATTAAAACTAAGCTTGATATTTTCACTGAAAACACTCAGATTGCTAAAATTTTATGTTTATAAAATTTTAAATTGATTGTAAAGCTGTTGAAGAATTCAAAGCTTTAATAATAAGCTAAGAAGGGTGGCTAAATTTTTCAAGCATTGACAATTCTGGCTTTTTAATTTTAACTAATCTCTTACAAGAACAAGGTAAAATTTTAAAAATATGAAAACAAAAAATGTAATTGCTTACGGAAAAGATACTTTAGAAGAATCGTTGCACTCAATGAATATCAAGAGAAGGGAATTGCTTTCTAACGACGTAGAAATAGAAATTCTTTTCTGCGGAATATGTCACTCTGACTTGCACGCAATACAAAACGAATGGAAAAATACCACATACCCAATCGTTCCTGGACATGAAATAGTAGGCAGAGTATCAAAGATTGGCAAGGATGTCTCTAAATTTAAAATTGGTGATTTGGTTGCTGTGGGATGTATCGTGGACTCTTGCAGACAATGCGAGTATTGCAAAGAAAGTAATGAGCAATTTTGTGAAAATGGCTGGACGCTTGTTTTTAATTCTCCTGATAAGCATTTGGGAGGTCAAAATTTTGGTGGTTTTTCAGAAAATATAATTGTAGATGAAGGTTATATTTTGCATATTCCAAAGAAGCTAGATCTACCTTCGGCAGCTCCTCTTCTTTGTGCTGGAATTACCGTTTACTCGCCATTAAAACATTGGAAAGCAGGACCCGGAAAAAAAATTGGAATTATCGGTATAGGTGGTCTAGGTCATATGGCAATTAAAATTGCAAAAGCTATGGGGGCTCATGTTGTTGCATTTACTACTTCACAGTCTAAAATTGATGATGCCAAACGATTAGGGGCAGACGAGGTAATTGTCTCTAAAGATGACGAACAAATGAAAAATCAATCAAAATTTGACACGATTCTAGATACAGTCTCGGCAAATCATGATGTGAATGCTTATCTCAATTTGCTGAAAGTTGATGGATCACTTGTCTTGGTAGGGCTGCCCGCTCAACCACTGCAAGTGAATGCATTTAGCCTTGTGAATGGAAGGAAGCATTTTTCTGGATCCAATATCGGGGGTATTGCCGAAACTCAAGAAGTTTTAGATTTCTGTGCCAAAAAAAATATCACAGCCGATATTGAATTAATCAATATTCAACAAGTCAATGAAGCTTTTGAAAGATTGCAAAAAGGTGATGTAAAATACCGCTTTGTTATTGATATGAAATCCTTAAACAAATAAATAGCTATCAAATAAGACAATTATTCCCAATAGAACTTAATCCCACTTCTTTTTGCTCCTAATTTAACTAGGTAATCATAAATTTTAGGGTTCCAGGCAAAAGCATAATCCAGCGGAGTCATCCCTGAAGAGTCCAAGGTATTAATGTCAGCTCCTTTTTGGAGTAACAGATCAATTAGAGTGGTTGCATAGGAATTTAAAGAAGCAGCTGCTTGATGGATGGGTTCTCTTCCTACATCATTTAAAACATGAATATCAGCTCCTTTTTCAATTAATAATTTACAGATATCAATTCCTTCTTTTGTAAATTCATGCGCAAAGAAAGATAAAAAGCTATAACCATAATGGGGTTTATTTACTTGAAGGAATCCTTTATTGATAACGAATTCTATTGCTTCATAAAAACTAGTTTTAACACCATCTCTTACGGAATCTTCACTAACATATCCCAATTGCATTAAATGGTTAATGCAATCTAGTTTTCCTTGCTTTCCAAAAATTTGATTTGTTTGCTGTGTCATTGCTTCAAACACTAATCTATCTTTTTGTAGCTTAGATGAACTATCAATTTCAAAAAAATACTTCATAGCTTCTAAGTTTCCATATTTTGCCGCATATATAACGGGAAGTCGATGGGGAGAGCATAGATCCTCGTACGAAGTACCACTAGATAAAATGAGTCTAACTGTGTCTGCATTACAAGCCATTGCTGAATAATGAAGGGCTGTTAATTTGAATAGACCATTGTGTTTTACCGAAACATCTGCACCAGCCTCAATACAAGCTTTAACCATTTCATTTTTCCCCAAGTAACAGGCTTGGACAAGCGGTGTCCATTCTTGTTGAAATGGTCCTCCTTTTTGATAAGCTAGAAGTTTATTGTCAGAAGTGTATTTTCTAAGTAATCTGATGGTATCAGGATTATTGGAGTTGACTGCATAATGAAATACAGAATGTCCACGATAATCAAGTGCTGTAACTGAAGCACCTTTTTCTAAAAGATATTTCATTAAGCTAGTATTGCCAGTTTCTGAAGCAAAGTGAAGAGGAGTCCTATCTTGAGTTTTTTCATATTGATTTACCTTTTCTCCGCAAATTTCAATTAAATACTCGACGATTCCGCGGTTTTGCTTTTTTACTGCATAATGTAATACAGGAAGTCCATCTGGATTATTTTTATATTGATAAAGGGTATTTAAGAGTTGGATATGTGGGGTGAGTTGGTTAACTCTTATAGCACACATTGCCAAATGTCCAAATCCTTCTAAGTAATTTCCTTTCTTGAGTTCTTTAATTGAAGAATGACCTCCTAAAATAACCTGACAGACAAGAGAAAGAACCTTGTACTCCAAAGAGCCATTTGTCATGGTCAACAAATAGAAAATGTTATTTGCAAGTTGAAGAGTCTCTTGAATGATCTTATCTTTATTGCCACTTGTCATTGCTTGAAAAAGATGATATCCATTTAAAGCTAAGTCTTGCCCTGTTGTGATTAACATCCCAATCGGGTGCAAAAGAATAGTTCCTGCAATAGAAGAAACAGCTATGGTTGTATTTAGAAAAGATTTACCAACTTTATAGATATCTCCATCACTAATAGAGGATAATAACTCAACTGAGCAAGTAAACGTTCTAGCTGCACTTGTTCCGATTGCTAAAGTTTTTCCAAAGGGTTTATATAGACTAATAAAAGGAAGAGCTACTAAAGCAACACGTTGAGCTTTATTTAAGAGCTTTGTTTTGTCATTTTGATGTGATAAATCATTTCGATAATCTTTATGAAAATAAATAGGTTCTTTAATATTTGAAATTTTATTCATAATTATTCTCTTTTAATATGGGGTATATTATATCAAATTAATTAGTTTTGTAAAAAATGTTAAAATTAATTTAATTTGAAAATAAATAAATCAGTTTAGAGGTTGTATATTAAAAAACTTTTCTTGGGGAGTGATTAAATGATTTATTAAATAGTTTTTATGCATGTTGATATAACTAAATCATTTATATATTTTGAGATTGTTTACAACAGCTGGAAATTTTTATTGAGACATCTTAAATACTTTTTTTAAAAAAATAATTGATGAAATCTCTTTCTTTCTATATTTTTTTATTGAAAAAATTGGCAAAAAAGGAATTTTTAGGGATTCATATGACAGTATCCACTATAAATGCAGAAATAATAATAAGCGAATATGCACAAGTAAAATTTAGTGTCCTAGGCTCTAATAAGGTTTTTCAGTTTGAACAAGCATTTGGATATATAAAAGGGCTATTTGATAGTCATGATAAAATATCAATTACTGATGTTGTAGTATGTCGTTCTATTGTAATACAACTTAGTAATGGTTCTTTACGTCATGAGCAGCAAATGTGTATTGGCTCGGAATCATATAATCCTGAGAAGTTTTTAAAAATGATGCAGTATGAAAAAGGAATTTCAAACAATGCTTGGGTGGACTATATATCATCAGTCTCCTTGGAAAATAAGAAATAGAGAGATTAAAGATTTTCCAGCTTAGTGATTGGGGAGTGGAGAGACTCTCTTTGAACTTTTCGATAGGATAAATTTAATCGAAATCTATTCATTGATCTCATTTTTTTAGAGGATATTATAATAATATAGTTTTTATGAATTGTTTATTTTAATAGATTTATAATTTTTCCACTTTTATAATTAACCTCTTTTTACCTTTGGAGAACTGACTATGACTTATTCTATTAATACATCATCAATAACTGGAAAAGCTATAGTAGTTGGGGCTGCTGCTTTTATAGTAGGTTCTGTTCCTCCTATGACTGCTGCAATTGTTGGCGGTACCTTTGCTTTAGTCTCTCAAGTTACTGCGCCTTTCTTCAGAGAAGATGGCATTCTGTCTTTTATTTTTAATGTAGCAGCAACCACATCGATGGTGAATCTTTTATCTAAACACAGTCTTACATTTAGTAATACTGCCTACACAACTTTTCTGCCGATTTTAGCAATTCTTAAAATTATTACCTTTGCGGGATTAATTGTAGGAGCTGGTTTGCTAGCTAATGCAGTATATAGGAATGCCTAATCTTATCAAAATTAGATCGTTTTCGAGTTTGGGTATCTTTAAAACCTTTTTATAGCTATTTGAAGCTATCTAAGTTTTTATGCATTCTTTTTCAAGATTTATCAATAATGGTGAGGAGATGCGTTCAGAACTTTTCGATGGGATTAATTTAATCCAAACCTATTCACTGATCTAATAATTAAGGATTTTTAGTGGCCATGGGAACTGTTGTTTACCATGGCACACCGATTTAATATTTTTAAGAAATAAGCTTTGTTGAATTAAGAGAGGTCTCTATTAGAAAAAAGCTGATTAAGAATAAGTTTGATTCTAGCAAAAAAACTTCCTTTTTTGGAAATTCTGACCCTTCCATTATCTTCAATAATAAATTGATCTACGCTCTTAATAAATAAGAATTTTGAGTCCAACTTTCTTTTGCATTTATTTAAATTAGATTTTACTGCGTCAAGCATACGTATTGCATTTGCAAGCTGCTCTACAGATAAAGGAAATTGCTGCATTAAGTCGTTATATTTTTTGATTTGATTATCAAGTTCTCTAATTTCACTCTCCAATTCCGCATAAGATCTTTTTTGGTTTAATTTCTTTAAGCTTGTTTCAAAACTATTAATAATTGATGGGATATCTTTTTGTGACACTGGTTTTTCTACTAACCCTGTGCTTCTATCTGCAACTGAACTTGGTCTTGGATTTATTGGAGATTCTACAGCAGCAGGAATGGATATTGACGCATCTTCTCTAAGTACTGGTTCTTCTTCTAAATCTGTGCTTTCAGCTATAACTGAACTTGGCTCTAGATCTACTGGAATTTCTCTATTTTCATCGTTATTTAAAGCATCTATATCCTCAGAATATCTTTCTACAAATTCAGATGAATCCTGCAGTCTATCTTTAAAATTCGATATTCTTCTACGGATTTCAGAAAGTCCTAAGTAATATTTATCTTTTTCATTTATTTTTCCTAATTCATAATCTAACTGTCCAATAATTCCCTCAATATCAGCTAAATCAGTATGATCAAAAGGTACTCCTGATCTAAAACATTCTAAGCAGGCATAAAAATATTCAAAAATTAATTCTAAATCATTTTTGATTGTTTTAACTTTAGAATCAGAAGCTTTAGAACTAATTTTTCTTGAGATATCTTGAAGTTTGTGAACAGCTCCATCACAAAGTTCTAATCTTATTTTTATTTGCTTAGACTGGCTTCTATCCCAATTAGGCATACAATTTCTTTCTTTTTCAATAAGAAAAATACTTGAAGCAACTTGATTAATTAATCTTTTTTGGGAATCTTCATTAACTTTTTTGGTTTTATCAAGATTAGACTTGCATCTATCAAAATAATTTATAAATGATACTAATCGATCATAATGATAAACTGACATAACTTCCTTCCTTATTATTTTAATAATAAAAATTATACCATAATTTTAATTTTAAAACAATTTGTAATTAACTATGATTAAAGGTTAATTATATATAAAAACCGAAGTTATTGCTTGTTAATTACTTATTTGATGATTTTTAAACGATTAAAAATCAAACTTATTTAAGTATTTAGTTGTTAATGATTTATAAAATTAATAGCTAGTTAATTAACCTAAGTAATTAAGTGAGAGTGGCAAGTACGCGAGAGATATCATTTTAAACTCCCATAGTTCAATAATAGGAGGTCTTTGTAGCCAAATTCAAAATGAAGTCTAATTACGATTTAATGAGAAATGTGATTATTTATTCACAGGTTGAAAGTGAATAACTTATTTAGATATTTTTAGAATTTTTAATATAAAAAAGGCCGCTTTAAGCGGCCTTGTTAGCTTATTTATTTGCTAAAAGCACCTTGTGACTTAACTTGATTTGTCCTCTATCATTGACATTTAAGACTTTCACATCGATTTTATCGCCAACTTTGTAAAAATCATTTAAGTTCTCGATTCTAGAGTGCGAAACTTCAGAAATATGACAAAGCCCTTGTTTGCTGAAAATTTCAACAAAAAGACCGAAATCAGTAATGGTTTTTATAGTTCCACTATAGATTTTTCCAACTTCAACTTCACCGACTAAGTTTATGATAATTTCCTTAGCTCTTTCTATTGCCTCAGCATCTGTAGATGCAACGCTGACAAGTCCATCGTCACTAATGTCAATTTGAACACCGGTCTCTTCTGTAATTGCTCTGATTTGTTTTCCACCAGGGCCAATTACAGTTCCAATTTGGTTTTGTCTTATTTGGATAGTCTCTATTTTTGGGGCATATACAGATAGTTTTTCTTGAGATCTAGGGCAAACATTAAGCATCTCATTTAGGATATGAACTCTACCTTTTTTCGCTTGTTCCAAAGCAGCTCGCATTATTGTCGAAGTAATTCCTTCTACTTTTATGTCCATTTGGAAAGCTGTTATCCCGTCTTTGTCTCCGGTGATTTTAAAATCCATATCACCAAGTGCATCTTCTGCTCCTAATATGTCGGACAAAATTTCAAACTTGTCTTCTTCTAAAACTAAGCCCATTGCAATTCCAGAAACAGGCCTCAATATTGGAATTCCAGCATCCATCATAGCTAAACATCCGCCACAAACAGATGCCATAGAAGATGAACCATTTGATTCTGTAATATTAGATTCTAATCTAATTACGTAAGGGAAAAGAGCTTGCTCAGGCAATATTGCGCTCAGAGCTCTTTCTGCTAGTTTTCCATGACCAATTTCTCTTCTACCTGGAGGGCCCATCCTTCCAACTTCACCAACAGAAAATGGAGGGAAAAAGTATTGCATGTAAAATCTGTGGGCGCCTTCTCCGTGTAGATCTTCATATCTTTGCGCCATAGTCTCGCCACCTAAGGTGCAGACAGCAATTGATTGAGTTTCTCCTCGAGTAAATAAAGCACTACCATGTGTTCTAGGTAAGAATTTAGGTTGGATCGAAATTTTTCTGATCTCGTCTAGTTTTCTGCCATCTATTCGAACTTTCTCAACTAAAATCATCTCTCTCATTAATGATGATTTTAATTTTTTTAGAGCATGTTGAAGATCTCTCATTTCATATTTAGATTCGGCATCATCAGGGTTTATTTTTTGAATAATTTCATCAGAGATTTCCTTTAATTTGTCATCTCTTTCTTTTTTGCCTGATATTTTTAAAGCGCTTTTGATTTTTTCTTTTCCAAGTTCTTCTACTTCTTTAATAAGCTCTTTAGACACAATATGGAATTCAGTCTTTTTAGGCTTTCCTACTTTTTTTCTGAATTCTTCTTGAGCTTGGCAGATTTCCTTAATGGCTGCGTGTCCAAATTCAATTGCCTCTATTACTTGATCTTCAGTTAAAAAATCACAGTAACCTTCGATCATTAAAATCGCATCCTCTGAACCTGCTAAAATAAGATCTAGTTTACTAGTTTTTAGCTCATCTGGAGATGGATTTATTACGAAAGTTTCATTTATGTAACCTACGCGAACGCCACCAATTGGCTTTTTTAGAGGAATGTCAGAAATAGTTAGCGCGCAAGAAGCTGCACATATTGCTAATACATCAGGCATATTGATTCCGTCATATGAATATACAAATGACAATACCTGAGTATCATTGAAATAACCCTCTTCAAATAAAGGTCTAAGAGGTCTATCGATTAATCGACAGCCTAAGATTTCTTTTTCTGTAGGCTTTCCTTCTCTTTTGATAAAGCCACTTAGGGTTTTCCCTACAGATGAAAATTTTTCCTGATAGTCAACTCTGAGTGGAAGAAAGTCAACTCCTTCCAATGGAGTACTTGAAGCGCATGCTGTTGATAGAATTGTTGTTTCACCACAGTGTAAAAGCACAGACCCATTAGCTTGCCTAGCAACCTTGCCTGTTTCAAATGTTATTGTTTGTTTTCCTAATTTAACTGAAATAGATTCATGTGTTGATTCTTGACTCATTCAAAAATCTCCTTAGTGTTTGTTTTTATTAGATAATGCTTGGCTTTAGCAAGAAAATAGAAAACAGAAAAAAAAATTAAAGAAAATTCAGCTTTAAAATTTTTTTCTGGTCTCTAATGATCCACTGAAAACCAAAAAAAAAAGCCGCACCTTACTTAAAGGTGCGGCTAAAGCTTAATTATTTACGTAATTTTAGACGAGAAATTAAGTTTTGATATCTTTTTGTATCTGTAGAGTTTAAGTACTCTAAAAGCTTTCTTCGTTGTCCCACAAGTTTAAGTAGCGCAAGACGAGCGCTGTGGTCATTTTTAGCTACTTTTAGATGTTCAGTTATCTCAATGATACGTTCTGAAAGAAGCGCGATTTGAACATCGGCAGATCCAGTATCCTTCTCGTGTAATTGAAACTTTTTTGTAATTTCTTCTTGAGTGCCTTTGTCAAGATGCATGTAGTTCTCCAACTGATTGGTTTTTGAATAATTTTTAACCTAAAGCTATTATATAACAATGTCTAAAATAGATCAATGGATAACCCCTAAATACAGCGATTTAGGTAAAAAATAGATTTTAAATAACTAAAAACAAATAATTTCTTTACAAGAAAACTTTTAATTCAAATCTTGACTCCTAATTATGAATAATTAATAATTAATTGTTTTTATTGAATTACCACGTAAAATGCTACATTTTAATCCATTAGCAATCAAAACTACTCAAGAGAAGTGGGGGCATACCTATTCTTCTCGCTTTGAAATGGTAAAAGACCTTTCAAAAGCCTTAAAATATGACCTTTTAGTAAAGAATCCACATGATTTGATTGTAAATAACACTAAAAATGTCATTTTTGGTGATAATATAAAAAGAATTAAAAGAGTTGCTGCAGGGGCAATTGTGGCTCTTTCTAGCATTTATACCACAATTATGTATGGCTCTTTTGTATACTCATTTGGCTCTTCGCTTAGAACAATTGCTTTTTTTACTAATTCTAATAAATTTCAAATAACAGCCTGTGCTGTGAGAGATATCGGGAGTCGGATGATTTATTTTGGAGTATCTCCAGCTCAATTTTTCTTCTATAAAATTCCGAAAGGAATTCTATTTGATTTTCCATGTCTTGTTAACAATTCAGTAGGTAAGATATCTGAGTCAGTTTTTAACAACTTTCTAAGTCCACTTTTTAAAATCATTAAAAAAGTAATAGTTTGGAATTACTTTCAATTGCTTATGGCTGCTCGAGTAGTATTTGACTATACATCAGAGGCCTTTACTTGGGCTCGTCAAAATATTTTCAAGCCTTTTTGGAAAATTAAAGTTGAACCAAAGGTTAATTTGTTCAAAGAATCTATAAAAGATTATAGAGTTTTTGCTAGATAGATCTAGACATACTTGAACAATGTAAATTTTCATGTTATATTTGTTAAAATAAATATTTAAAGCTATGTATCCAAGTTTATTTGATGAAGAAATGTCTCAAAAAGAGCTAGATGAGCTGTTCATGTTAGAGGCTTTAAAAGAGGCTAAAAAGGCATTTAAGGATGGTGAGGTCCCAGTTGGATGTGTCATTGTTCACAACAAAAAAATTATTGCGAGGGGACATAACCAAACAGAGCTTTTAAAGGATGCAACAGCTCATGCTGAAATGCTTTGCATTACTTCAGCTAATAGCTATTTTAATGATTTTAGGCTTGAAGGAACAACGTTATATTCTACACTAGAGCCATGTGGTATGTGTGCATCAGCGATGTTCTTAGCGAGAATCAAGCGATTAGTCTGGGCTGCAAAAGACATTAGACTTGGTGCGAATGGGAGTTTTATTGACCTTTTTTCTTTAAAGCATCCGATGCATAGAATCGAGGTTACATCTGACATTTTACAGGATGATGCATCTTTTTTGATGAAACAATTTTTTAAAAAAGTACGTTATGAAAAAAGAAAAACAGCTCAGTGATATTTTAAACCTTTTAGAAGAGCTTGAGATTCATCAGAAAAAACATTTGATGAATTTTGCTAAACAGTTTGTTCCAAATATAACCGAGGAAGATATCCTTCAGCCAAATGATTATTCCGTTTTGGAGAATAATCCCTTATTCCGATATGAAGAAGGGGTTTTTCATGGGGTTCTTGCAACTATTAGTGCGATTCAGGCTGTTTTAAAAAAAGATTAGGTTTTTCTTTTGAAGAACTTTCTCAGTTTAGCTTTATCTTTTCTATTTAGTCCTTGTTCTTTTGAATTATCTAAGATTTCGTCAACGATTTGAGCGTCTGACATTTTTGAACCGCTAGAAAAGTCATAGAATTCTGCTTTATGCGCTTTTTTAATAATTATTTTCTCAAAGTTAAATAACTTAGCAAATGGACTGTGAGTTTTCCAAGCCCATAGACAGTATATATAGGACAATGAAACCGCCAGTAGATGAGCGAAGGCAACTAGTAGTGAAATACTTGATGCAATTGTAATTAAATGTATACAAAAAACAGCCAAAATAACTTTCGAAATTTGCACAGGCATCGAATGAAAGATTAAGATTCTTGTATTAGCTTCTAGCATTAAATAAGCGGTAAGTAAGCTGTATGTAGGTATTGCAAGTCCATAGACTATATAACTGGAGCTAAATAGAAACATTGACCCTAAGAGGAATAGTCCAGATATAATTCCTGGTAGTAAAAATAAGATATAAAAAGATCTAATGCCCTTTCGACATATTACTTCCGAACCTGCGGTGTAGATTGCAAAAATGTAAAAAAGTAATTGTAGGATAGAGTTAAAAGAAATTTCTTGCATGTTAGGTTGCATAAAAAGAAAAGTGACCGGTTGCCAAAAATATGATCCTAAAAAACCAATTAAAGAAAGTCCTAAATAAGGAGCTAGGCTATGTACTATACATGGAGCTAAAGAAAACAATACAATTGTGATTAAGAGATTTTTTAACTGTTTTGGTGCGGTAGATAAGGTGAATTTATTAAACATCTTTTTTGATACTTTACCTTGTAATCTTGAGCAAATTATAACTCAAATAATAAAATGATCCTATATTTTTTCAAAAAATCTTGAGTTTATTATCTTGTAAAAGTAAATTATAAGGGATATTTCCATTAAAGAGGCAAGAAATGAAAGATGATATCCATCCAGAATATAAAGAAATTCTTTTTATCGATTCGTCAACAGGCACAAAGCATTTAATTGGCAGCACATTGAAGTCTGATCAAACAGAAACTTTTGAAGGAAAGGAGTATCCTGTTCATAGAGTATCAATTTCTTCTTCTTCTCATCCTTTTTTTACTGGAAGTAAGCAGATCTTAGATACTGAAGGTAGAGTTGATAAGTTTACTAAGCGTTACCAAATGAAGCGTGAGCAAGGTAAGAAAGAGATAGAAAAGCAAGAGGAAGCTGCAAAGAAAAAAACTTCAAAAAAAACCAAAAAGAAATAATTTCTCATGAAGCAAAAAGTCCTGCAGCTAATCGAGCGGCTTAAATCTACTGAAGAGCTGCTGGGGCAACCTGAAACTCTTTCAGATCAAAAAAAATATAAAGAACTAACTCAAGAGTATTCCCAGCTTTCTTTACTTAAAGAAAGCTGGAACGACTATCAGTTTACTCAAAACGCTATCAAAGAAAATCAAGAGTTGCTCAGAATTGAAAGCGATCCTGAAATGATAGCAGTTATTGAAGAGGAATTGGCAACTTTAGAAAAAAAAGAGAAAACACTTTTATCTCGAGTGCAATCGCTAATTGTTCCTCCAGATCCTAGAGATGATCGAAATATTATTTTAGAAATCAGAGCTGGGACAGGGGGAGATGAAGCTGCTTTATTTGTGGGTGACTGTGTGAGAATGTATAAAAATTTTTGCGACCATATGAAGTGGAAGTATGAACATATATCTTGTACAGAATCAGACCTAGGTGGCTATAAAGAATATGTCATGGGAATTAGTGGGAAAAATGTCTTTCGTAATATGCAGTTTGAAGCTGGGACTCATCGAGTACAAAGAGTTCCAGATACAGAAACACAAGGAAGAGTTCATACATCAGCTATAACTGTTGCAATTTTATTAGAACCTGATGAGAAAGAAGTATTAGTTGAAGATAAAGATTTAAGGATTGAAACCTACAGAGCTTCTGGGGCAGGTGGACAACATGTTAATACAACTGATTCTGCAGTACGCATAACTCATATTCCAACTAATACCGTCGTCTGCTGTCAAGATGAAAGAAGTCAGCTTAAAAATAAAGAAAGAGCTTTAAGACTGCTGAAGGCAAAAGTTTCTGAAGAACAGCAAAGAAAAAAAGCACAAGAGATTTCTTCCTTAAGGTCATCTCAAATTGGATCAGGAGATAGATCAGAAAGAATTAGGACTTATAACTTTCCGCAAAATAGATTGACTGACCATCGCATAAACTTGACGGTTTATAGCCTTGATAAGGTTATGGAAGGTGATCTTGAAGATATATCTAATTCATTGGTAGGTCATTATTATCAAAAAAAACTCAGTGAAAACATTTGAAGATCTAATTCAGGAATATTCATTAAAACTGAAAGGCCTGAAATTGCATCGACCTCGAATGGTTGTTGAAGAAATAGTATCTAATATTCTCAATATAAATAGGTGTGACCTCTTTTATTTTTATGAAAAAGCTATCGAAACAGCTCTTTCCACTAAAATAAAAAGGGCTCTCAATTTGATACTGAAAGGGCACCTTGTTGAGTATGTAGTGGGGAAAGTGGAATTTTATGGCTGTACAATTAAAGTAGATCCATCTGTGTTGATCCCTAGGCAAGAAACTGAGCTTTTGATGGATTTATTTGTTGATTCATCAATTAATGTAGCCGAAAAGTGCTTATTTGATCTTTGTTGTGGAAGTGGTTGCCTAGCTGTTTCAGCAAAAAAGAAATTTCCCAAGTTAAATGTATATGCATCTGATATATCCCAAGCGGCATTAAATGTAGCAAAAAAAAACGCTGAAATTAATGAAGTTGATGTAAGCTTCCTAAAGGGATCTTTGTTCGATCCATATAAAGGATTGAAAGCGGATTATATTCTTTGCAACCCTCCATATTTGTCGGAAAGTGAGTTTAAAGAAGTTAACAACACGAAAGAACCCTCACTTGCATTGATCGGTGGAAAGTCCGGCTTAGAGTTCTATGAAAAAATTGCAAATAAAATTTTAGACTATGTAAATCCTGGCGCAAAGGTATTTTTAGAAATAGGACACTCTCAGGGCGAGATGGTAAATAAAATTTTTGAAAAAGTTCCTTGCCGTAATAAATGGCTTAAAAGAGATCTAGCTGGGCTTGACAGGTTCTTTTTCCTTGAAATAGAATGATTTTTTAGATTATTCTATTTAAGTTAGAAAACTTAAGTTTAATTATGTTTGAAGCAATTACTGAAAAATTTCAGGGACTAACTCAGAAACTTATTCGCACTAAAAAGCTGACCGAGGAGAATATATCTGAAGCTGTTCGGGATGTGAGACTTGCGCTTTTAGAAGCCGATGTAAATTATTCTGTTGCATCTGCTTTGGTTAAGAGCGTTAAGCAGCGTGCTTTGGGTGAGACAGTAATTAAATCAGTAAAACCAGCACAACAATTTACAAAAATTGTCCACGATGAGCTAATCAGGCTTATGGGGCAGGATGAAGCAGAGCTAAGCCTTAGCGCTTGTCCTAGCTGCATAATGCTATGTGGGTTGCAAGGCTCAGGTAAGACTACCCATAGTGTTAAGTTAGCTAATTTCTTAAAGATCAATGGAAAAAAGAAAAAGATCTTGCTCGTAGCATGCGATCTGCAAAGACCTGCGGCTGTCGAGCAGCTAAAAAGACTGGCCAGCTCAGTTGATATTGAAGTTTTTTCTATTGAAGGAGAGAAAAATCCCAGAAAGGTTGCAAAAAAAGCAATTGAAAAGGCCAAAAAAGAAGCATTTGATGTTGTGATAGCAGATACTGCAGGAAGGCTTCATATCGACGATGAATTAATGAAAGAGCTTAAAGACATCAAAGATATTTTCAATCCTCAAGAAGTGCTTTTTGTTGCAAATGCCACTACTGGACAAGATGCCGTTAAAACTGCAGCTGAGTTTGACAAACAAGTTTCAATAACTGGATCGATTTTAACGATGCTAGATGGCGATGCTAGAGCTGGGGCTGCTATCTCTATTTACGAAGTTACTAAAAAGCCGCTGAAATTTGAAGGTATAGGAGAGAAAATCAATGATATTCAGATTTTTAATCCAAAATCTATGGCAGACCGAATTTTAGGAATGGGCGATGTAATTAATTTGGTTCGAAAAGCTGAGAGTGTGATTGATGAAAAAGAAAGCCTTGAACTTGAAAAGAAATTAAAGAAGGCTAGCTTTACTTTTGATGATTATCTTAAACAGATGAGAGCTATGAAAAAAATGGGCTCTCTTAAAAGTTTGCTTAAAATGCTCCCAGGCTTTTCTTCAATGTCTCAATTTGATGTATCAGATAATGAGCTGAAAAAAGTTGAAGCTATGATTTTATCTATGACAAAAGAGGAACGGGAAGAAAAGGTTGAACTGATTCATAGCAGAAGAAAAAGAATTGCAAAGGGATCTGGTATTGCTATTGATGTTGTAAATAGACTTATTAAAAGCTTCAAACGAATGAAGCAGTTTATGAAAAAAATGCCGAGTTTTAAAAAGTCCCTCTTTGGTGGAGGAAACGTTGATATTAAAAAACAACTAGAGGATATGAAATGGCCTTAATGATTCGATTAAGACAACAAGGAAGAAGCAATGCGCTAACGTACCGACTTGTTGTAACTGATAAAAAAAATCCAAGAGATGGTAAGTACATTGAGAAATTAGGATGGTACAATCCTTTAAGGGATGAAAGAAACCTAAGTATTGAAAGTGAAAAAGTTCAATTTTGGCTTGACCGTGGAGCTGAAATGACAGAAAAAGCAAAAGCTTTGATTAAGCGTGCTGCACCTGAAGTTATCTCAAATTTTAATAAGAAAAAAGAAGATAAGAAGCTGCGCCTTAAAGCAAAAAGTAAAAAGTAATGCGAGTCGACATTATATCTCTATTTCCTAACTATTTCGAAAGTCCTTTTAAAACAAGCATGTTAAAAAGGGCTATCGATAAGGGACTATTAGAGGTTAATTTAGTCGACATTAGGGACTTTGCAAAAGATAAGCACAAGTCAGTAGATGACAGACCTTATGGTGGCGGCCCTGGAATGGTATTAATGTGTGACCCATTAAAAGATGCAATTTCGAGTGTTTATAGTGAAAAGGGAGTTGTAATATATCTGTCTCCTCAAGGCAAAAAACTAGAAGCAAAAGCCTGTGAGAAATACGCTGAGTATGAGCATGTTATTTTAGTATGTGGACATTATGAAGGAATCGACCAACGTATAATTGATAAGTATATAGATTTTGAAGTGAGCATTGGTGATTTTGTATTAACAAGTGGTTGCCCTGCAGCATTAGTCTTTGTTGATGCCGTTTCCCGTTTTATTCCAGGGGTTATTGGCAATAAGGAGGCTGCTTATCAAGACTCATTTCAATTAGGTAGGTTTGATGCTCCACATTACACTAGACCAGAAGTATTTGAAGGAATGAAAGTTCCAGAGATTTTATTAAAGGGTCACCACAAAAGAATAGATAAGTGGAGATCGGAACAAGGATTAAAAAAGACTCGTCAGCTTCGCCCTGATCTTCTATGTAAAGCAGAGCAAGTGTCGAATAAAAAGATTAAGGAGAAAAATTGTGAATCAGAATCAGTTAATTCAGGATTATGAATCAAAATACTTAAAAAAAGAAGTACCTTCTTTTCAAATTGGGGATACTGTAAAAGTCCATATTAGAATAATTGAGGGGCAAAAAGAAAGAGTTCAGGTATTTTCTGGAACTGTAATTGCTCGTAAAGGATCAGGTTTGTCCGAATCATTTATCGTTTACCGCAATGCTTATGGTTCTAGTATGGAAAGGTTGTTTTTACTTCATAGTCCAAATGTTGCAAAAATTGAAGTTGTAAGAAAAGGTAAGGTAAGAAGAGCTAAGTTAAATTACATCAGAGGAGCATCTGGAAAAGCAGCGAAAATTGAAGAGCGAATTGTTCCAAAATCAAAAGCTGTCAAGACTGAACCAAAAGTTAAAAAGACAGAAGAGAAAGTAGAAAAAGAAATTGAAGGCGAAAAGGAATCTAAACCTGAGCAAAAAACAACTGAAAAATAATTTCTAAACTCAGTTATCACATGCAAGTTCTTTCATTTTGTGGTAATTGAGTTTTTTTTATCTTGTAACATTTTCATTTATCACGTTATACAAGTTTGCTTTAACTTGTAGATATGACAGTGAATTCAAATTGTAGTTTTTATGAAATCGAGAGGCAAAGGCAAATGAGCATTTTTGAAAGCATGCTCAGTGAAAGAGGTTATAGCAAGATTGCTGGTGTAGATGAGGCTGGCAGAGGACCCTTAGCAGGACCTTTAGTAGTTGCTGCATGTATTTTACCTAAGTCTTTTTTTCTAAATGAGCTTAACGACAGTAAACAGCTGACAAAAGAACAAAGAAAGCTTCAGTTTGATATTCTTACAAATAATCCTGATATAGTTTATTCATATATCGTGGTTGATGAAAAAACAATTGACCGCTTGAATATTTTGCAAGCTACAATGTTCGGGATGCTAAAAGCAGTTGAGACCCTAAAGGTTAGTCCAGACTATGTCTTAATCGATGGAAACAGAATGCCAGATATTAAGATCAGAGGTGAGGCGATTGTGTCAGGAGATGAAAACTCTATTTCAATTGCAGGAGCATCAATAATTGCAAAAGTTGTTAGAGATCAAATTATGGATGAAATGCAGGTAAAATACCCCGAGTATGCATTTGGTGAACATAAAGGCTATGCAACAAAACAGCACTTAGATGAAATAAAAAGACACGGACCATGCCAGATTCATAGAAGATCGTTTGAACCAATAAAATCAATGTCACAACACAATCAGCTAACGCTTCCACTTGAATAGTCTTTTATCTAAAAGCAAATGTCCTAAATCTGCAGTAAAAAGCCCCAAAAAAACAAAGAGTAGTATTTCTTTGTATGTATTTATGAAAAGCATTAAATCCTTTTGAGTTACGCTCTTTTTGTAAATAATATATAAGACACCCAAAATGAATAAAAAAAGCCAACCAACCCTAGTTATTGTGCCAAATAACACAGAATGAGAGATTCCTCTGTGCTTAAAAATATAAGAATAGGATCGAAATGGAATTGAGAAAAATCCTCTTAGGGAAAGTAGCTTTATATTTTTTGCCAAATCTAAATCTGGGTTCATAAAAAAAGTTCCATATAAAAAAGCCAAGGAAAAATATATAACATTTTTAATTGGCGGATTAAATGAAAATACAATTGCTCCTATCAAAAGAGGTAGCATGGCGCAGTTAAATTTTGAATGATCTTTGTACTGTGACATTTCAAATTTTTGTATTAGTTGACCGTAGAGATACTAATCAATTATAATTTTATTTAAAATAATTTTATTGGATTTTATGTTGACAAGCATGACAGGCTATGGGAGATCTAGCATCTCTTCTAAATATGGCAAATTTACTATCGAGGTTCAATCATTGAACCGCAAGTTCCTAGAGTCTTTTTTAGTCCTTCCTAAAGAAATGTTACGTTATGAAATAGAGATAAAACGATGGATAGCTGAAAAAATAAGAAGAGGGCAGGTGACTGTTAGAATAACCAGGTCAATGGACACTAAAGACCTTAAAGACCTTTTGCCAGATGAAACAGTGCTTTCAAAGCTTTTAGACTCATGGGTAAAAACAGCAAAAAAATTAAGTCTTGATACATCTCAAATAAATGTTCCATTTCTAGCAAACCAAAGTCAACTGTTGTTTAACACTAAAGATTTTAAAGATGAAGAGGCTATCCGAAAAGTTCTTAAAAAGGGAATAAACACAGCTTTAGATGAGATGATTGAAATGAAGAAAAAAGAGGGGACAACTCTTGCAAAGGATATGTCAAAAAGGTTAAAATGCATATCTCAGCAAATTCAACTGATAGAAAAGTGTGCGCCTACTGCAACTGAGCGATTTAAAGAAAGACTTTTACAAAAAATAAATGAATTTGTTGAATCAGATGCTCCAGATGATAGAGTTTTGAAGGAAATAGCTATTTATAGTGATAAAATCGATATTACTGAAGAAATTCTTCGATTTAAATCACACATAGATCAATTCAGCGCAATTTTGCAAAATGATGATGCAGTTGGCCGGAAAATGGATTTTTTAATCCAGGAAATGATTAGGGAAATAAACACAATTGCTTCAAAGTCTAGTGAAGTAGCTATTTCAAGAAGTGTTATAGAAGTAAAAACCGAATTAGAACGAATTCGAGAACAAGTTCAGAATATTGAATGATTAAGCCAAAAATATTAGGAAATTTAAACCACGGACTAGCTTTTATTATTAGTGCTCCTGCAGGTACTGGAAAAACAACTCTTGTAGGGATGCTAAAGAAGGAATTTCCCTGCATTGTAGAAAGTATTTCATATACAACCAGGAAGCCTAGGACAAATGAGGTTAATGGCCGAGATTACTTTTTTATCTCAGAAGAAGAGTTTAAAGAGAAGATCAAGAAAAAAGATTTTCTGGAGTACGCTGAAGTTTTTGGCCATCATTATGGTACTTCAAAAGAGTTTGTATCTGAGCTGCAAGAAAAAGGTAACCATGTTGTTCTTGTAATTGATGTTCAAGGAGCAAAAAAATTAAGAAAATACGGCTTTACTTCTATTTTTATAAGTCCGCCTACAATCCAGGAATTACAATATAGATTGCACTCAAGAAAATCAGAAACTGAAGCGATGATACAAAAACGCCTTAGCTGGGCCCAAAAAGAAATAGATGAAGCTAAAAAGTTTGATTATCATATCATAAATGATGACTTAGAAGTTGCCTATCAAGTTCTGAAGTCAATTTTTATAGCTGAAGAGCATAAAGTTAACAAAAAATAATGAGTAAAAAAATGAAAAATGTGAACTTAACAAATGAAGACTTGGGAAAACAGTTTTCAGATAGATTTCAGATGACAAACTTTGCAATTCAAGTTGCAAGAGATTACATCAAAAATGAAGAAGACTTATTAAATGACGGTTCATTAAAATCGATTTTAGAGGAAGTTAGCAAAAAAGCTAAAGAGCGTAACGCTTAACATGAACCAAAAGTATCTTATTACCTCAGCGCTTCCTTATGCGAATGGCCCTTTACATTTTGGTCATATTGCAGGCGCATATCTCCCTGGAGATTGCTTTGCAAGATTCCAAAGGTTGATAGGTAGTGATGTAGTATATATATGTGGATCCGATGAATATGGGGTTGCTATTACGCTAAGCGCTGAACTTGCAAATAGGACTCCAAAAGAACATGTCGAACATTTTCATTCAATAAATCAAAAACTATTCGAGAAACTTAACTTCTCCTTTGACCATTTTTCGAGGACAACATCTAAAGAGCACGCAAAAACAACTATCGAATTTTTCAAAGACTTATATGAAAATGGATTTATTGAAAAAAAAATAGAAGACCATCTTTACTCTGAAAAAGAAAAACGGTTTTTAGCTGATAGATACGTTGAAGGTGTTTGCCCAAAATGTAGTTGTCCAAATGCAAGAGGAGATGAATGTCCATCTTGTGGAGCTAATTTTGAGGCGATAGATTTAATTGATCCAAAATCTAAAATCACAGGCTCACCACTTATAAAAAAAGCTAGTGCTCACTGGTATTTAAAATTCGATAAATTCAAAGATAGACTAAAAAAATGGATAGCTCAAAAGGATTTTAAGCCTAATGTAATGAACTTTACTCAGTCATATATCGATGATTTAAAAGAAAGGGCGATTACAAGAGATTCTTCATGGGGGATTCCAGTTCCTTTAGATGATGCTAAGGGCAAAGTTTTTTATGTTTGGTTTGATGCTCCGATTGGTTATGTAAGCATGACAAAAGAGTGGGCAAAAAAACAAAATAATCCTGATCTTTGGAAAAAATATTGGCTAGAGAATGATACAAGACTTGTTCACTTTGTTGGAAAAGACAACATACCGTTCCATACAGTATTTTTCCCAGCTATGCTTATGGGGCAAAACTTGCCCTACATTCTTCCCTACGATGTCCCAGCTAATGAATTTTTAATGCTGGAAAAAAGGCAGTTTTCTAAATCAGATAATTGGTATATCGATTTAAATGACTTTTTCAAAAAATACACGAGCGACCAAATTAGGTACTATTTAGCAGCGATAGCTCCAGAAAACTCTGACTCTGATTTTAGTTGGAAAGATTTCCAACAAAAATGCAATGGTGACCTTCTAGGAAAACTAGGTAATTTTATTCATCGAACCTTAACTTTCGCTATGACTAGGTTAGATGGTAAAATACCCTCTATTAAGGCAAAAGCCGAGACGGATAAACACTTTTTAAACCAAATAAAGAAAATAACAGATAATGCCTACCAAGCATATAACTCGTTTAAGCTAAAAAAAGCATCTCAGCTTCTAATGGAATTAGCCCAAGCTGGTAATGTTTATTTCGATATGAAAAAGCCATGGCAGCTATTTAAGGAAAATAAAATCGATGAGATGAAGACTGTGATTAGTTGCAGCTTGCAGTGCATAAAAAATTTGGCCTTGCTGGCTTATCCAATTATCCCTGAATCTGCTGATAGAATTTGGAAAATGCTAGGATTCTTTAATTCTATTTCTGAAGAAAGTTGGGACAATGCTGCAAATTCATACTTATCATCAGAGCAAATTTTAAAAACTCCTAAGACCCTTTTTAGTAAAATCGAGGATGAAGAAATTATGGAAGAGATATCTAAACTAATGGATGATAAACAAGTCCCTGAAGAGTTCGAAGATTTAAAAGAAACTGTTGAATACAAAGATTTTGAAAAATTAGATTTTCGAGTAGCTAAAATACTTTCAGCTGAAAAAATTGAAAAAAGTAACAAACTTTTAAAGTTCACCGTTGATCTAGGCTTTGAAAAAAGAACAATTGTTTCTGGAATAGCAAAACATTATTCTCCAGAAGAGCTTTTAGGTAAAAAAGTTGTAGTTGTTGTCAACATTAAGCCTGTAAAGCTCATGGGAATTGAAAGTAATGGGATGATATTGGCTGCAGGTTTTGAAAATGCCCTAGAATTGGTAGAAATAAAAAATCTAAAACCTGGTAGTGTTGTTTGTTAGTATTTTTTCTTTGATTTACTCAATCTTTTTTTTTCTGAAAAATTAAAATTTGATTTTATTCTTTAAATAAAGTACGTTTCATAAGCCTTAATTAATTTAATAAGTTTAATTTTTATTTATAGGTGAAACATGAGCTTTATTAGATATGTCTTTCAAGGAACTAGCATTGATTTTTTTAATAATAACTCTTCGTCAGAAGTATCAGACAAAAGAGATTATAATATTATGCGAGCTGTTAAGCGTCCTTTAATATGGTTAACAGCTTTGGGTTTATTGATCGCAAATGCAGGTGCAACCAATGTTTTTGCTCATTCTGAAAATGTAGTAGCCCCTGATAGAGTAGCAAATATGAAAAAGCCTTTACAGCCTGAATTCTCAATAACTCGAGCTCCTGAAGTAGTTGAATGTTATGAAAGATTTCAAGAGGTGCTTAAAAATATTTTTTACTGTCCACTCTCTAGAGCTTTAGCTAAAGATGTAGTAAGAAACCGTGTAGGTTTTGCTTGTGTAGCTAGTGATTTACCTGTACTTTTAGGTTTTGATCCAGATTATAAAGTACTTACCATTTCAGCAAATTATAGAAAACATACTCAATTTCCACAAAGTAAGTATATGTTAGATATGCTAAGAGCTCTCTCTAGGTGGTTATATGCAGAAGATTTTATTATATTAAGAAAAAAACGATGTGATTTGCTTCCTAGTGAATATGCTGATTTAAAAGAGGAAGTTTCTCTGAAGTCTATAGAAATTTCTGAAGCGATGTTAAATGGCTGTGTTGAGAAAGGATATTGGCCAGAAAAATTTTTATATCGAAATTTAGCGGCAAGAGAACTGATAGCAAAGTATATTGCATCAGGAGAATATGAGGACCTTTTAGCCTTTTTAAAAAGTACACTTAGAGAAGATGAATTAAAAGATTTTGAGAGTGCTAGTCGTGAAAAAGTTGCTGAACTTGCTGTTAAATATCTAGTTAGATTACAGAAAAAAGAAAATATACCTCTTATAAGAACTGAAGACTTAATTGAAGAGTGGCATGAAAACTGCCAGTCTTGACTTGTATCTAATTTAAGTTATAGATTTGTTTGAAGTTGGTCTATTAATACTAAAATAGACTAGCTTCTAAATTTTGTTGAAATTCCTATCTGACTAATTGGAAAAGTAACAAAATTCTATTTTTAGAAAATTAAAATTTGATTTTTTTTTTTAAATAAAGTACGTTTCATTACCCTTAATTAATTTAATAGGTTTAATTTTATTTATAGGTGAAACATGAGCTTTATTAGATCTGTCTTTCAAGGAACTAGCATTGATTTTTTTAATAATAATTCTTCGTCAGAAGTATCAGGAAAAAGAGATTATAATGTTACGAGTGCTGTTAAGCGTCCTTTAATGTGGTTAGCAGCTTTGGGTTTGTTGATCACAAATGCTGGTGCAACCAAATTTTTTGCACATTCTGAAAATGTAGTAGACTTTGGCAGGATAGTAAGAATGAAAACGCCTTTACAACCTGAATTTTCAATAACTAAGACTCCAGAAGAAGTAGAGTGCAGTGAGAGGGTTAGCGAAACACTGAAAAATATATTTGATTGCCCATTTTCTAGAGTGTTAGACAGATTAATAGAAAAAAGAGATATAAATATTGTTTGCGTACCTGAGTACTTACCTGAACTTGCAATTTTTAACTCAGAATATAATACACTTCTCATTTCAGCAAATTTTAAAACCCAACTTCCAGAAAAGTATATGGTAGCTATATTAAGAGAGTTCTCTATGTGGTTATATGCAGAAGATTTTATTATATTAAGAAAAAAACGATGTAATTTTCTTCCTAGTGAATATGCTCGTTTACAAGGTAAATTTTTAGATCAGTGTGAAGAAATTGTTGATGAGATGACAAGTAGTTGTGTTAAAGATGGGTACTGGTCAGAAGAATTTATATCTGAAAATCTGGCGGCAAGAGAAGTGGTAACAAAGCTTACTTCATTAGGAGAGCGGGAAGTTATTTTAAGCGTAATAAAAGGAAACTTTCAAGGAGCTGAAATAAAAAAATTAGAGAATGCTAGAGGTGAAGAATTTATTGAGCTTGCTGTTAAATATATGATTAGATACCAAAAAGAAATTGTAGATATTGAACGTTCATTAAATGAGGCAATGAACCACGCCTTTATTGAAGAATGGTATGAAAATTGCTAATCTTGACCTGTGCTCAATTTAGGTTATAGCTTTTAAATTTAATTAAAATATTTTAATTTACTATTATTTTTTCTGAGTTAATTGGTACTACGAAACTTTTCCAACTAGTTCCTAAAATAGGAAAAAACACTCGCCATAAGAAGTATTAGGTAAAAAATATGAGTTGTATTTTTAATAAATTATCTAGTGTTCTGCATGCGCTATTTCCTAAAACTAAATATGAACAAAAGAATAATGAAAGTACAAGTAGCTTGAGAAAAATCGAAATAGTAGCAGCTATAGCCATTGGGTTATTAGCCTCTTGTTATAGTATAGAGTTAACTACTAGAAGCTCAAGGTGTGATGATTTATTAGATAAGGGAATACAAGCTATTAAAGAGTGCAGTGTTTCTAGAAAACTATGGAATAGTAATAAAAAAAATGGAAACTTTGCAATAAAATGCGATCAAGGTACTCATCAAGCTTCAGTTATTCCAGAAGTTAGAGAAATACTTGTTTCAACTTTAACAATGCAAGAAGCTGAAATGGTAGATTCGTTATTATTTGAGCTTCTTAATTTAAATAAAGCTGATGAAATTTCCATAACTAGACAAAGAATATGTTCCATGCCAATGGATGATTATGCTAGGGAAATGGAAAAGTTTGAATACCAGACTACAATTGATGCATATAATATCCAAAATGAGTGCGTTCAAAATGGAATATGGCCTGAAAGCTTTGTTCAGAATGCAGAGCTTTTTGAAGAGCCTTGGAGTTCTTTAGACAAATACCTTCAACATCAAGAGAATGAAGTGCATACCGATTTGTATCGTTTAGAATGGTTAGAAAGCTGTGATTTGCCAGAGAAAACTTTGCAGTTGAAACTGAGTATCATTCAGAAAACTTATCAAAAAATGCTTAAAGATGCTTAAAAATTCGAAAAAATAAGCTTTTTTTAGTAAACAACTAATTATTAGTTATTAGCATCTAATATTAAATTTAAATAAAAAAATCACAATTTTTAAATTAATAATTACTATGGTATAATAATTTTAATTTAAAAAAGGTAATTAGTTTTGAGTGTTACTTTAATATCAAGATCAGTGACATCTAATGATATAAATTATAGAACTCCAGCGGATTTGCATTTTAAAAGACTAGTATTAAGGATTTTAGAAATTTGGAGATCTATATCAAGCTCTTTTCAAAGCTTTTTTAAGAATAGCGATAATAAAATTAAAAAAGGTAATTTGCTCAACTCCTTTGATATTTTAAAAAATATCGGAGAAACCAATAATTTGGTGTATACGGATCAACAGGTGATAAATCAAAAAATTGGAAAAGAAAGCTTAGAAAATGTAATAAATTCTAATAAGCCTGTAATTTTTCTTCCATATACTATTTCTGGATATTTTCGTGACCACATTGTTTTCTTTGCTGTGAACAAGACAACAAGAGAGATTATTTTTTATGATTCTAAAGGGTGGTCTTTAGCAGATTACAGATTAAAAGATGTCTTTAAAATCATTAAAAAAGAATATCGCAATTTTAATTTCATCCAAAACATAAAAAAAGAACAATATGATGCTTTTAACTGTGGCGTATATGTATTAAAAAGAATAATAAAACTCGAAGAAGACCCTAGCGTTTCTTTTGAAAAACTTTTACAGCAAAATCCTATTTCATATCATGATGCAATGAAAGCTAGAGAAGATGAACTGATTCAAGCTTCAAATTATGAAGTACCTGTTGATATCGATAAGGCAATCATTATTGAGGACTAACGCTTCTTTTAACAATAAATTCTTTAAGCCCTGTAAACCTAAGTTGTACTTCATTATTTTTAACAGCAATCGCTAGCGCTTTTTTTGATCCAACTAATACAACGAACCTTTTACCTCGAGTAATTGCCGTATATAATAAATTTCTATGCAATAGTTTAAAATGTGAGGTATGTATAGGCATTACTATACAAGGACACTCGCTACCTTGGTATTTGTGAACCGATACTGCATAGGCTAAAACTATCTCATCTAGTTCAGTGAAATCATATTCGACTATCTTTGATCCATAGTCTACAAAAAGTAAATGCTCAATAGTGTCAATTTGTATAATTTTTCCAATATCACCATTGTAGACTTTCTTCTGATAGTTGTTACGGATTTGCATTACTTTATCATTTAGGTGAAAACTCTTCCCCATTCGCTGAAAAGGCCGGTCTGACGGATTTAGTTTTTCTTGCAGTAGTGAATTGAAAGCCTCAATTCCAATAGGACCTTTTTTCATAGGCGATAACACCTGAATATCCTTTAAGGGATCCATTTTCTTTTCATTAGGAATAGTAGTGCACACCAACTCTAATATCTTATCTTGGATCTTTTCAGTATCATTTTCTTCATAGTAGTGAAAGTCGCACCACTTAGCATTCGTTAAGTAAGGAAATTCGCCTTGATTTATCCTATGGGCATTGACAATTATTTTTGAATTTGCAGCCTGCCTGAAAATTTCGGTTAATCTCGTAACGGCTATTTTCCCTGAGGCTATTAAATCTTTTAAGATATTTCCCGCTCCAACGCTTGGCAGCTGATCAATATCACCAATGAAAATCAGTTTAGCAGAAGTTGGTAAGGCTAACAAAAAGTGAAACATTATGTTTGTGTCAATCATCGATGCTTCATCGACAATTATCATATCATATGAAAGGGGGTTCTCTTTAGTTCTTTTAAAACTAAAATTTACTGGATCAAACTCTAAAATTGAATGAATTGTAAATGCTTTTTTTCCGGTAATTTGAGAAAGTCTTTTTGCAGCTCTGCCAGTCGGTGCAGCAAGTAAGATCTTTGATGTCTTTTTTTCCATTATTGAAAGTACTGCTTTGGTAATAGTACTTTTACCGGTACCAGGACCTCCAGTTATAATATGTAGTTTTTCTTTAATTGATCTGGCTAGCGCTGAAATTTGCTTTTCTTCCAATTGAATGTTTAGCTTTTTCTGAACCCACCCTACTGCAGCATCAACTTGTGTAATTTCAACTTCAGGCTTACTATTTTGAATTCGAGCTAGTTCGTTTGCAATTTGCTCTTCTTGGGTGTGAAAATTCTTAAGCCAAATAAAGCCATTTTCTTTGACTAAAGTCTCATTTTCTAAAAGAACATAAAGCTCTTCTTTTATAAAAGAAGCATCTACTTCTAGCATACCAGATGCATATTCTACCAAGTCATCCTCAGGATAACATGTATGTCCAGCATTCATAAGCTCCCATAAAGAAAATTCTATGCCAGCTTTTAACCTTGCTGGACATGATTTTTCAAAGCCGAGCTCTTTTGCAATTTTATCAGACATTTTGAATCCAATGCCTGTAACTTCTTTTGCCAATTGATAAGGATCTTCACTTACCTTTTTTATACTTAAATTCCCAAAACGCTTATAAATTTTTTGAGCATACCCCGGCGATACACCATATGTCCTTAGAAAAATCATTACTTTTCTTATCGATCTTTGATCATTCCAGCACTCAATAACCTGATTCACCTTACCTTTTCCAATTCCTGGAATCTCTAAAAGTTTTTCTGGTTCATCATCGATTACCTGCAAAGTATTAGAGCCAAACTTATCAATAATTTTTTTTGCAAAGGCAGGTCCTATTCCTTTAATTAATCCAGATTCTAAATATTTTTGAATACCAACCACATCCGCTGGGTATGTTGTCTCATAGTTTTGTACTTCAAATTGCCATCCATGTCTTTGATGTTGCTTCCATGTTCCTTCACAAATTAAAGTTTCTCCAGGTTGCAAAGCTGGCAAGTAGCCAACTACAGAAACAATATCTTGTTTGTCGCTTTCTTTAAGCTTGGCAACTGTAAATCCATTCTCAGGGTGAACATAAACGATATGCTCGATGTGGCCTTTGATCTTTTCCATAATTAATTTTTTTCATACCAGCTTAAAATATGCAGAAATTAAATTTGCATTTTTTTCTCATAATTCTTAAAATAAATTACTTTCTGATCCGGATTAGCTCAGTGGTAGAGCAGTTGACTGTTAATCAATTGGTCGCAAGTTCGAATCTTGCATCCGGAGTTTTTCTATTGCAAGCAGTTAAGTTCAAGACTTAACTGCTTTTTTTATGCCTTTAAGTCTTGATGCTTCAAAATTGCTACACTCTTTTCAAAACTATACAATTTGAGTATAAAAAATGCTTTTATTCGGAACCTAAAAAGTCCGATAAGCGAATAACCATTTCTTATATTCAGCTGTATTCTATCGTGTGATCATAAATAAAGTTTTTTTGCGTAAAGAAATTTATTAAAGTTTGCGGAGGAAAAAAATGGCAACGATTAATGAGCGAGAAGATAAAAATGGCAAAACCAGGTTTCAAGTGATAGTTAGGCTTAAAGGTCATCCAACGCAGACTGCAACATTCGCGAGCAAAACAGATAGTTGTTTGGGGAGGAGCATCAATAACAGAAATGATAGTAACAACTATAGCGGCAGGAGCAGCTTCTTGGATAGTTAACGAAATTGGAAATGTATTAGATAAAAAAATCAAAGATAAGAAATGGAAATCAAAAGAAAAAGATGAATATAAAAAGCCAAAACCGCGAATTGATGAGAAAAAAGGATCAAAGGATGTTCCAGATTGGGCTAGAGGCAATAAGCCTATCAATCAGAATCTGGAAATGACTTTGCAAAACGCCTGTTAGATGAAAAATATTGATTAGGCAATTATCGCAAAGGCCTTAAAACAGAATTTAATAAAATTAAGAAATGGGGAGATCGATCATGGGAATAAGAGACTTAAAAAAAAGTATACATTTTATATCATGCATGAGTTTGAAAGTGGAGAATAAGATGTCAAATTACTTGGAGTTTTTTCCTCAAAAGAAAAAGCTTTAAAAGCAGTTGATGATCATGGAAAACTACCTGGCTTTAAGGATCACTTAAATGGTTTCTCTATTGATGAATACATTATTGATAAATCTGAATGGAATGAAGGATTTGCCACTTTAGATTAAAATTTAAATAAACCTCTTAAAAAGTAATATTTAGATGAATTTTTTCTATGACAGCCTTAAATTTAGCCCCAAAGCAGCAACTAAAGAAACTAACGTATGCCATTTAGGATTGCCTTTTTCAGAAAGTGTCTTATAAAGGCTTTCTCTTCCTACATGTGCTTTTTTTGCTAGATTGCCAATGCCACCTTGTGCTTCAGCCATATTTCGAAGTGCTAAAAGAAAGAGATGCTGAGAGTCTTCGTCACCTTTGAGGCTTTCCTCTAAGGCAGCGTTGAGATAGGCAACAGCTTCATCATGGTCTTTTAGTTCTTCGAGTAAAAAATCTTGGTATTTTCTATTTCTTGTCATAATTTTCTCTTCTTTTTTGGTAATCCTCGAAATATTCTTTTGCTCTAGTAATATCTCTTGCTTGTGTACTTTTGTCTCCGCCGCAAAGGAGTAGTACTACTTTATTTCCGATCTTGCCATAATAAATTCTTATGCCAGGTCCATAATGGATTTTAAGTTCAGATAAGTTAGTGTTTTTGCTAATCTTTTTAAAAAGGAGATTTTAACCTTGACTCTTGAAGTTTTAAAAGAGATTTATAACTTTTTATTTCCATATCTTAAGACAGCGTTTAGTTTTTGGCTTGGTCATAAATTTTTTATAAAACAATATGTAAAAGAAAAAATAGCGGATAGAAATAATTCAATTCATCAACAAAAAGACTCATTAAATAAAGAAGCATTTGATCAAATTCAACAGAAAACTACAGAAATTCAAGAAAACTTAGGATGGGTACGTTCTTATCACAAACTTCTACCTGATTCATATTTTAACCCTGAACTTTTTAAAACATATATCAAAATGTTTGATGATCGTTGTTCTTTGTTAGTTGATAGACTTTTTATATTATCGACTTTACTTGAAAAATATGACTTTGTTATTGATACAAACAATTCTTTAAGTCGAGAAAGTATGAGATTACATGCAGACTTAGGTCATGTACAGTTTAACATCATAAACATATCAAAAGATAATAAATGCTTGAATGAACTTTGTGAAAAACTTTTAGCTATTTCTAGTAAAATCAATTTACATATCAAAAAGGTTAGTGATGAATCAAAAAAAATATTAAAAAGTGTTTATGAGTCTCTAAATGAAAGAATTGAAAAAAACAAAACCTTATCGAAAACAACACGGGTTAATTTCTTAAAAATATATCTAAAAAGATGGTTTTCCTGGATTGCTTCTAGGATAACATCAAATTCAATCTAAGAGAAATAACTAAAGAAACTAACGTATGCCATTTAGGATTACCTTTTTCAGAAAGAGTCTTATAAAGACTTTCTCTTTCCTACGTGTGCTTTTTTTGGCTAGGTTGCCAGCGCCACCTTGTGCTTCTGCCACATTTCGAAGTGCTAAAAGAAAGAGATGCTGAGACTCTTCGTCACCTTTGAGGCTTTCCTCTAAGGTAGCGTTGAGATAGGCAACAGCTTCATCATGGTCTTTTAGTTCTTCAATCAAGAAGTCTTGATATTTTCTATTTCTAGCCATTTTATTTATTTGTTTTTGTGTTCAAAAAAGTTTATGACAATTATTCTGTCTTTTTTCAGTATCAACTCATCATCCAAAAAATTAATCTCTAAAAAGCTTATTATTAATTAATTACAAATTTAATTGCAGTTGATTTAATGACCATGGTAATATGACCATAAACAAATTAGGTAGGAAGATGTCCTCAGAAAAAATTCCAGCAGGAAAATTTAAAGCTCAGTGTCTTCAGGTCATGGAAAGAGTGAAAAAAACACGCCGAAAAATTACGATTACAAAAAGAAATATTCCTATAGCTCAGCTAGGACCTATTGATGAAAAAGAAGAGAAAGCTTTTGGTAAATTAAAAGGTACTGTTCATATTATAAAAAACATTATAGATCCGATCGATGAGGTCTGGGATGCCGATTCTTAAAGAACTCAAAAAACATAAACTTTTGTTAGATACCCATATATGGGTATGGGCCATGAATGGAGATGTAAAACTATTAAAATCATTTCAAACGGCATTTGAAAAAGCGTCATCAATGCAGGGAATTTTAATCTCTCCTATGTCTATTTGGGAAGTGGGAATGTTAGTGGAAAAGAAACGAATTGAAATTGATATGGATGTGTTAGACTGGATTGAACAAGCATTAGATATCCCAAGATTAGAACTAAGCCAGATCACTCCTAGAATAGCTATTTATAGCACAAGATTAGTTGGGGATGTTCATGGAGATCCTGTAGATCGGTTATTAATAGCAACCGCAATAGAAGAAAATGCGGTTTTAGTTACTTGTGATCAAAAAATTCTTAATTTTGCAAAAGGGAAATTCTTGACCGCATACGATCCTTGTAAATCTTAAATATATGCACTGAAGTCGATTTTTTATAGAAGCATTTCCATTGAAAAGTTCGTAATGTAACCAGTAACTGGAGTTTTTCTATTGCAAGCAGTTAAGTTCAAAACTTAACTACTTTTTTATATTCTTTAAGTTTGCTCGTAATCAATAACTCTATCTAGATGTGATCTTGCAACCTTTTTTCGGATAATGGGAACACATTTTTTTTAAGCTGTCATTAGCATTGTCTCCGTGATCCATGAGAGGGATCTCGTGATGTCTTAACTGATTTAAGCTACATTGGGTAATATTTTTCCATCAATTCTCAAACTCTTCAGACAGTAAATATCCTGTTGCTGAATGAGATCTTTGGCGGTTATAAAACACCTCGATATATTCAATACAGGCGGAGTTGCGCTACAAAGAGATCTAGTGCAGCTGTCTGGAACGCAAAGTCCCATAGCTCCCTTGCGGGTGAACTCAGCTTATAGAATCTCCAGTATTTTGTTTTTTCTATGTCTTTTTCATGCCAACAACGGATAATACCTTTGGAGTCCCTACATTGCCATGCTCTGGCAGCTGTTGTTACGATCAGTTTTTTTGTCTGAATAGGGAAGTTCGGGTCGAATCCGAAAATCATTGGATATGAATATCCCAGATAGCGCATCAGAACACCTGGTCCTGTGCAATAGTTGTCATTGAAATTGGACGCATTGTTATCCTGCATCTTTTCCGGGTCAGTAGGAAACTCGTGAAGAACGTAGTTGTCGCTAATCACTCCCTTCATGACCAACGACCAAAGTATGGTTTTTATCAAATAAGTAAGTTCCTTGGCTCGAGTGGTATTCTGGTTAGCTTCCTTTTTAAGTGTCTTTAGCGCACAATAGAGGAATACCCCCTGATCAGCTGTCCAGGCGCGTTGAGGATCAACACACCATCCTCGCGGATTATCGGGATTGAAATGCGCATCTCTATGCGCCCAGGGATTCGGGGTCTCAAAAATCAGTTCAGCTTTATTGAGCAAAAGAGATGAGCTCGGCTTCTGGTATGTATACAGCCAATCAAATGTGTCTCTCATCGAATCAAGATATTTTAAATCCGAATCAAGAAACTCCTGTATTCCATTGGAGAGCGCCCAGAAGCCTAGATTTGTCACGGAATTTGGAACACAATTGTATTGATAGGTTCCGCCTGGATTTTCACGACACTGGCCGTTTTCTTTGTCGTAGGCTTCTGCGTCACCACCATTCCAGGCAGCATACCCCTCACCAAACAGAGACCTGTTGCAAGTGGAAGTATAGCTCTTGTTGTCTTTTGCGCTTTCGTACAACCACTCCCAGCATTGTTTAGCAGCAGCTTTACAGTTCTCTTGCAATCCAGATGCATCCTTGTCGGAGTCAATATATTTGAATGCATTGACGAAAGCATTGCCCCACCATCCATAATCGTCACGCCAGTGACCGGTACCATAGGGCAACTTGCTGAACAAGTAATTGTAACTATCTTCTATGTATTTGTACTCTCTCTTGAGTTTCAAAACGGAATAGTAGTTAATTACAGAATCGAGCGTATTTCCGCCCTTCCAAAAGTCTCCCCACAACCAGCCTTTTTTACTGGCGGCATCTCTAAGCCCTGCATCCCATAGATCAGTTAATACTTCATATGTTTCTTTCGCCCATGCTTCCGCTGTCTCTTTTGCTGGCAATTTGACTTCTTCCTGGATTACCATTTTTCATCCTTGGTTTAGTTGATGTTTTCTAATTGTTTCTTTATACCATTCGCGAAATATAAAATCATAAATTTAATTGTCGATTGTTGGTTCTGATCCTGCAACTTAAAACATTCCCAAAATCGCTAGATAGGATTGTATTCTGGTGAACAAGGAGGAAGAGAATAAAGCTTGATCTTTTGTTGTAAGTGGCATTGTTGAGATTATAACAGGATCAGCTAATCCTAGTGATTATATAAAGAAAATGAGTAAAAGAGATGTCTTTCTTTCTAAAGGGTGGGGACAAATTGTAACCCCTTTTTTATTAATACTTCAGGCGGAAAGCAAAAGTTGAATTGAGCTAATACCGAAACTATATTTCTCATTATTCAATCCATACCGTCTCCCAAAGCAGAGCCATTCAAAAGATGGCTCGCAAAAGAAGCTATAAAGGCATTCTCCAATAATAGACAAAGGTGTTGGAGAGGGTATCTGATCCAACGAGGACAGAGGCAAGAAAGTGCCAAACCTCAGAACCCCCATATGCTTTAGTTGCCGGGAGTATGTTAGTTATGATGACAATGGCAACCATGTTGAAAAAAGTCAGTAAAATAAAAAAATTTAAATTCTAAATCTATTATGTTTTGCGCATGTATGCCCGTAGAGTTAAAGGTGCAAATATTGCTACGACTACAATCGCTCCAATTATTGTCATCCAAAAATCTTTTCCAATGGTTCCACTATCAACTAGTAGTCTAATAGCATTTATAAGGTACGTAACTGGATTAAGATGGACAAACCATTGAAGCAAATTTGGAAGAGTATTTACTGGAACAAAAGCGTTTGATAAAAATGTCAAAGGAAAGAGAATCATCATAGAACTTCCTTGTACTGTAGTAACTGAACGAGAAATAACTCCAAATAGCGCAAAAATCCAGCTAATGCACCATGCAAATGATACTATTAACAAGCTAGCTTCTATAACTCCTATGAATCCATAGTTAGGTCGATAACCCATAAGAAATCCCATGCCAAATGTTAATATTGTTACAATAACATATCTGACAGTATCTGATAACAAAGCTCCAGCTAAAGGAGCTATTCGAGCGATTGGCAGAGATTTAAAACGATCAAATACACCCTTATCCATATCTTCACGCAATTGTACTCCAGTTGCAATTGATCCTGTGAGAATTGATTGCGCTAAAATTCCAGGAATAATAATGGGAAGGTAATTTTGAATATTTCCTGCAATTGCCCCACCAAAAAGATAGGTAAACATAAGTGTGAATAAAATAGGCAGTAAAATTACATCAAGCAGTTTTTCAGGATTCCTACGAATCAGTAGTAATCCTCTATAAGCCATAGTCAGTGATTGGGAAATTATTTGATAAAAATTATTGTGATTAACAAGATTTCTATTAACGTTTGGGATTTTGCTATTCATTTGATTCTCCGTTTGATTGTGTTGCGACATGCCCAGTAATTGCTAAGAAAACTTCATCAAGAGTTGGCTTTTTAACGCTAATTTCAGATAGCTGGATTTTTGCATTTCTTAACTCTATAAGCAAATCAGTTGCTTTGTCGGGATTTGACATAGGAGCTGTTATTAAGCCATTGTCTAATACTTGCTGATTAATATTGAGCGTCTTGCTAATTATTTTATTAGCTGCTTCTTCATCAGCTCTATTAATTAACCTAAGTTCTAGTGAAGCAATTCCTACTGAGGACTTTAGTTCTTCAACAGTTCCCTTAGCCACAACTTGGCCACGATCAATCACGATAATTTGATCAGCTAATTGATCGGCTTCATCTAAGTATTGAGTTGTTAATAGAATAGTTGTTCCTCTGGAAACTAATCGGCGGATTGTATTCCACATATGATTTCGAGTCCTAGGGTCTAATCCAGTTGTTGGTTCATCTAAAAAAATAAGAGGTGGTTGTACTATAAGGCTTGCAGCTAAATCAAGTCTTCTTCGCATCCCACCAGAAAATTTAGAGATAGGACGGTGTGCAGCTTCAATTAAGCTAAATTCTTCTAATAGTTCTTCTGCCTTTTTGCGAGATTGGGTTTTGCTAAGGCCAAGAAGACGAGAAAATATTACTAGGTTTTCAATTGCTGATAAATTTTCATCTACTGAAGCATATTGACCTGTTACTCCAATAAGCTGACGAATAATATGCGGTTGCTTTTGTAAATCATATCCGAAAATTTTAGCATTTCCTTCATCTGGTTTTAGCAATGTTGCTAACATATTCATTGTAGTTGTTTTTCCTGCCCCGTTTGGACCAAGGACTCCACAAATCTGTCCCACAGGAACTTTTAAGTCGATTCCATTTACTGCTTTATTGCTTCCGAATGTTTTTTTTAATCCATAAGCTTCAATTGCAAAATTTTCAGTCTTTGTGCATTCGAGCATTTCTTTTTCAAATTTGATAGTCATTTTTCAAATATCTCCTTAACACTGTTAAGTTTTTTGATAAAAATTAACACTGTTAAATATTTTCGTCAAGTGATAGGGTTTCTTACATATTTAAAAACAAGACAGTTATGCAGATATTTGAGAAAAAAAATAGTAAGAGTAAAAAATCTAAAATTTGTAAAAATCAAAATGAAGCTAAAAGCAAGTTTTTATCTAAAAAACATGATAAGCAAACAAAAATTATTGAAGCGGCTCTTAAACTACTCAATGAGGACAACCTTAATAATCTAAGCCTTCGAAAATTGGCGAAATTACTTAATATGCAAGCACCAGCATTATATTGGTATTTTGAAAGCAAAAGCATACTCATTGATTACATGGCAGAAGCTATTTTAAAAAAGGAATTCGATGATTTAAACATTTGCAATATCAGCGAACCTTGGCAAGATTGGCTAAAAAAAACAATGAATAAACTTCGAAAAGCTATGCTTAAATATAATGATGGGGCAAGAGTTGTTGCAGGCGCTCATCTTTTTCCAGCAAAGACGCTTGCAAAGTTGATTGAATTAAGTCTTCGTTCTCTTACTGAGGCAGGATTAGACTTAATGAAAGCACATAATGTTGTAATGACAGCAATTACTTATACCTTTGGTTATACAATAGAAGAACAGTCTTCAAGCCCAATGGAAAATATTAAACACGACACATTAAAAGACTTTCCAACTTTGTCAGCTATTGTAGATGAGTTTAATCGTGGGGGAATTAGTACGGAAGATGACTTTAATGCTGGATTACGACTTATAATAAATAAAATTTAACATCCCAAAATTTAAATAATTTAACTTTTTAAAACACTACCAAAATAACCAAATTATCTTACCTGGTTATTTATTTTGTTATACCTATAATAATTTTTATGTTTGTGAAGAAAGAAGACACTTTTACATCTCAAACCCATAAAGAAGAGATAGCTAATGCGCTGACCCACGGCTTTGGTTTCATTTTCAGTTTAATTGGAGGTATCTTTATGGTCTGGGAAGTAGTGAAAAATGGAAGAATTTTGCATATAGCAAGTTCTATTTTCTATGCAACATCTCTTCTAGCTACCTATATTACATCTACATTATATCACCTTTGTCGTAACAAAGCTAAAAAGATTCTTCAACGACTAGATCATATCAGTATTTACTTGCTAATTACAGGGACGTATATGCCGATTTCTTTGCTAGTTTTAAAAGGAAATCTAGGCTGGACTTTATTCAGTATTGAGTGTTCTTTTTGCTTTATTGGCATTACTTTTAAATCTATTTATGGTCATAAGTATCCAGCTCTATCTGGAATATTTTATCTTTTGATGGGATGGTTGATTATTTTTGCTATCGAACCGCTTGTTGCAAGTCTTCCAGTATATGCTTTGGCTTTGCTTTTTACTGGTGGAATATTTTATACATTTGGTTTTCTATTTTTTGCCCTAGATCAGAAATATCACTATTTTCATGCTATTTGGCATCTTTTTGTTCTAGTTGGTAGTTATTTTCATTTTTATCTAATTTCATCTTACGTCTTTAACTATACTACATAAATAAACGCCTTTAGCGAGAACGGCAAAGTTTATTGGCTCTAGACGAAGGTAGTATATCAAAAGTTACCTTTACTTACATTCAAAGTGAGAAGGGGAAGGGCTAACTTCAAAATTTTCTTTAGGAAGGTAGCGATGCAATCTTTTTGGATAATCATTTTCTTTTATCTTCCATGTATTTTAAGGGCTGATTGGGACCAGTTATTTTCTGAAGGGGAAGATCCAACTATATTTCATCATGTCAAGGTCATTAGCGGGAATTTGAATTTAAGCTTCAACGATACAATGGAAAGTTCTGGGATCAATATCCCACTATTTCGAACCTATTCAAGCGCAGGGGCGTTAGAGAGAACAAATAAGAACTTTGACTTGATCTTAAAGGGATATCGAAAGGGGGAGTTTCCAGGGTGAATCCAGATTTATATTTTGGATTGCCTCCACTATGTCTATAATTTATAGACATAGTGGTTAAAATTAACTGATTGATTATTAGTTGGTTTTTTAAATTTTATATCAAAGATAGATATGTATTTGCTTTACCTATTTAATTTTAATTACAACCTTTGCTGCTTCATTAAAGGGATATGCCATATATAGCCCCACCAAAAATAGCTAAACAGGCAATATAGCAAATAACTTTAGAGCGGCAGCAATTATCTGGAATACAGCTAGATAATTTTTCACAGCAACTTTCTTCTCGATGTAATAAAGGTTGATATGACCCTTGATATGTAATAGATCTAAATGTAGGACGGTATGAGTCTCTTTCTAACTTTGCTTTATACCTGTTGAGTGCATTCCAGGCATTTTTAGATACTGTAATAATTTTTATTGAAGCTCCAGCTTCCAAACTGCCAAGGGCCAGACCGCTATCACTTGCAATACCAAATCGATGCAAATCTTTAATATAAATAGTTCTTTCCATTGTAATTTTAATCTGTCCAGATATATCTTTATTTTCTCTATTCTCTATCACTACTATCAATGGATGATTTTCAATAAGTCTTATTCCAAATTTAATTTCATCACATGTAAGGGGGGTAATTTTCAAATTCCTAAGTGTTTGCCTGTCATAATCTAGCTCATAATTATTATCCAAAATAAAAATTGCTAAATTTTCAAGTGTTGATTCAGATATTACTTTATCACCACTTATAGGTATACCTTCTCTGCGATCTGAATGAATTCTTATTTCTGTTTCTCTTGATATTGCTGCTGCCATTTTAACTTCCTATTATTATTTTTTTTAAAAGAGTTAGACAGTAATAAAAAATTTATTTCTTTTAAAGAAAATAATTGATATGGGAGCAATGTTATTTTGTCACCCTTATCTTTTATTGCACGGCAGAAAAGTATGTTGTTGATGGATATCGAATTACACATTCACATGTAAATAGAGGCCGCTAAATTAATGAATTATTACGATTAATTTATGAAGAAGCTGTAAAGAAATTCAAAAATCTCTCTAAGCGAACATTGTCGAATGTCAATTGCATAAAAAGTGGGTCATTAGTATGAGTAAAAAGTAAACAAAGAAAACTTCATGAAGAAAAAATCTTCTCTTATTATTAGGAATGCTATTTTAGAAGATATTCCACATATCATAGAGCTTTCCAACAAAGTATATGGGGATCAAAACGGCTATACTGAAGAGCAGCTTTTTGGCCACATTAATCATTTTCCAGAAGGACAGTTTTTAGCGGAATATAATGGACAAGTTGTTGGCTATTGCGCTTCTATAATTGTCTTTGAAGGTCAAGCATTACAAAAACATACCTGGCAGCAGGTTACAGGAAATGGATATTGTTCTACACACAATCCTAAAGGGGACTATTTATATGGCGTAGATGTTTTTGTCGATCCCGACTACAGAAAAATGCGTATTGGAGAGCGATTTTATAAAACGCGGCAGAATCTTTGTATAAAGAAGAACTTAAAGGGCATTGTATTTGCAGGAAGAATGCCTCTTCTTAAAAAAAAGATCGCAGAATGCAAAACCCCGGAAGGGTATTTGCAGGCTGTTTTAGATAAAAAAATAAGAGATCCTGTGCTTAATTTTCAGATTAGACAAGGATACAAACCGTTAGGAATTCTTAAAAATTATCTTCCATCAGATCCTAATTCTATGGGAAATGCAGTCCACATGGTTTGGAAAAATCCTAAAAAAAGCGCAGAGGAGACATTACAAAAATCTGGCGAGCTCATTTACTCTAAAATAATTAGAGTTGCCTCTGTACAGTACAAGCAAAGGCAAATTCATTCTTTTGAGGAGTTCAAATCTATCATTTCTTATTATGTTGATGTAGCGCATGACTATCGTGCTGATTTTATCTTATTTCCGGAATTGTTTACCTTGCAATTGCTTTCAATTGATAACCAGAAAGTGAGGCCCGAACAGGCAATTGAAAGGCTAACGGAATATACTGATGAGCTAAAACATTTTTTTAGCGAGATTGCTGTTAAATATAATGTTAATATTATAGCTGGGACTCATCCTACTAAAATAGCAAAGGACTGTATTCATAATATAGCCTATGTTTTTCTTCGGAATGGAAATGTATATGAACAAGCAAAGATCCATCCAACTCCTGATGAGAAATATTGGTGGAAGATTGAGGGCGGAAACAAACTACATGTCATTCCTACTGATTGTGGTGCTATTGGGGTTTTAATTTGTTATGATGCGGAATTTCCCGAACTTGCAAGACATCTAGCAGATCAGGGAGCCCATCTTATTTTTATTCCTTTTTGCACAGCAGAAAGGCAAGGATATTTGAGAGTTCGTTATTGTGCTCATGCAAGGGCAATAGAAAATCAATGTTATGTTGTTCTTGCCGGGAATGTAGGCAACTTGCCACAAGTCAAAAATATGGACATTCAATATGCTCAAAGCGCTATTTTGTCTCCTTGTGATTTTATCTTTTCTCGTGATGGAGTGGCTGCTGATAGCACACCAAATACAGAGATGTTGATTTTAGCGGACCTTAACTTAGAATCTCTCTATGAGTCAAGAACTCATGGATCTGTCCTTAATCTCAAGGATCGACGCCACGATCTATTTAGTGTTGTTTGGCATAATACTTGACGTATTGTTCAATGAACTTTGAATAAAAAGAGATAACTACAAAGCCCTTTTCTTTAGGAATAGGAAAAGAGCTTTTTTTCTATATTATTGTATAACTTTCACAAAAGCTAGAAGATTGCGCAGCGATTTCATTCAAGAGCCAAGAGCTTTAATCTGAACACACATGCGTTGGTGAAGTAAATCTTTTGTATCTTTTGACAATTCAGGATTTTCAAAGCTAGGCTGATAGGCATCTCTTACTTGTTTAATGACTACCTTTCGATGGTGTTTTCCAATCAAAAGCTTAACAGTTTTAAAAAAAATTAGTGCCATTGTAGCAACATACTCTAAACCATGTCCAGTATTCGCATAATTAGCAATTGCATTTTCAACTTTCTTTGAATCAGAAGATGCTAAATCATAAGGACTTTGGAGATCAAAAGGTTTATAGCAGCCGTAAGTGCCAATACCTAAAACTACACAGCAGAAACCTAGAATGCCCAATGAAGTTACTGTTGTAATGATCTTTGTTGCGATTTTTGAGCTAGAAAAAGTATCTTCTTTCATTTGACGTGCTGTTAGATGGATGATTCTTCGAGTAGACAGTCGCTTTTCTATAGAAGCATCAATAACGCTTTGGAGTTCAGTTACATCGTTATTTACATCAACCTTAGCTGACATTGGTAGTCCACTATAATCAGATAATTCCTTATTTATTCTTTCAACCAGGTAATTGGCCTCTATTGGACTCAGTTTATTTTTTTCTAAAACATCGCTATAATAAGCCCTAATCTCTTCACAAACTTTTTTGTTGTATGTCTGCTTAAAAAGGCCAGTAATCGGGTGGAATACAAATTCATGCAATTGTACCATATAGGTAATTGCCATTCCGGTATTTCCTATATTTTGAGAGGCACTCATTGCTACTGGAAGATCTGAAGACTCTAGTTCGCTTAAAGGAGTTACTTGAAAAGTCTTGAGGCAGGCCCAAGAACCAATAGCTGCAGGATAAATTGTACTTAGACCTACAAGAGAAAGCATACTCTTTGCTAGGGTCTCCCATGGTTTTGTTTTCATTTCATGATAAAATAAGTCTTTGACTAAACAAGTGAACTTTCTGGCAGACATTTTTTTATCTCTGAACTTAGGAGATAATCTTTGTTCTAATTGATAAGACGTAAATTTTGTTTCATCTATTTCGTCAGTTTGCTTTACCGAAATATCAAGCGGCTCTAGCTGTAGTGAATTTGTAGGTTGTGGATAAATGTGTAGTGACATAATTTTTTTCCTTTTTTTTTTGTAACCACGGTTACATTATCAACTCCTTTTTTTAAATGAAAGTTCAATGACTTTTTTTTTAAATTTTGTCACAATGGCGAGAAATGAATAAGAAAAACATAAGAGCTTTTCACTTCAAAAAAACGCGAACTCAGCATATTTACGAGGTCGCTGAGGATTACACAGAAATGATTGCAGATTTAGTGACCCTTCATGGAAAGGTGCGTATCTGCGATTTAGCGAAAGAAATGGGAGTTTCTCATGTCAATGTGATCAAGATCATCAAAAAATTGATCAGGGATGGATATTTAGTTGATAATATACATCCAGCGATTGAATTGACACCAAAAGGAAGAGATATGGCTAGTTATTCTAAAAAAAAGCACCTTATCTTATCTAAGTTCTTAATTAAGTTAGGTGTTCCTGAGCAGATTGCAGCAGGAGATGTGGAAGGAATAGAACATCATATCAGTCCAGAAACTCTTCAAGCTTTAGAATCTCACCTGAAAACCTTATAGCTAGACTGGATATTTAGAATTTTTTCAGAGCACAATAGTTGACATGTTTCAATCTGCCTTGGCAATCGGGATGCTACAGTGGAGGAATTTTTATTCTTTTATGTTACGTTACGTTACGTTTTATTCTATCAGCTTAAGAAATTGAGGAAACTATGGAGTATAGCACACAAGATCTAGCAAGACTTGCAGGTGTAAGTGTAAGAACTATTCGACATTACGATGAAATTGGTCTTCTTGTTCCTAAAATACGGATGAAAAATGGTAGATGTTACTATGGTATAAAAGAAGTTATTAGCTTATCTCAAATAAGATCATTAAAAGAGCTTGGACTTAGTTTGAGCAAGATAAAATCTCTAATAGATGAAAAAGTAATTTACAAGAAGATCAATATTCTTGTTATGCAGAAAAAAATTCTTCGAAAAGAACAAGATCGTTTGAAGTCTAGCCTTCAGATGGTTGATTCAATAATAAAATATTACAAGGAAAATAATATGGATATAACACCAGAAGCAATAGAAGCTCATTTTGAGCAAATGAATAAAAAAGAATATGTTAAATACTTTGATGAATCATATATGCAAGAAAAAGCAAAGGAGTTTAAGGATAACTTCAAACTTCGCGTTGGGGATAAATATTATGATGTTTTTTTAAAAAAATCAGAGCAACAAAATATTTTTACAGCTCAAGAGTATGGAAAGCGATTTGGACTATGTTTGGGAAAGCTAAGCGAGTCTTTTGAGAAGGGTTTAGATGAAAGTTCTAGTGAAGTACAAAACATAATAGGGGAGCAATGGGAGGTACTAAAAATTGTATATCCAGATACCAATTCATATAATGTCTATACTGCTATTAGGGATCAGTTGTGTTCATTTTCTAAAGGAGATGTTGATGAACGAAATAAATCTTTTAGTGACTACATGTTTAAAGCTATGACAATTTATGCCGAAAATAATTTTAGAAAAGAATAATAGATATATCGCAATGCAGTAGCAAAAATTTAAGTCAGTTGTACGATTTTTTTCGTACAACTGAGATTAGCTTCGATTGCATTAAGGCTTTACACCATTTTTAATTCTCTCTCCAATATCCTTATCGATATTATGCCAATACTCGAAAGCTCTCTGTAAAACGGGAGTGGATACTCCTTTTTTAAGATGTCCAACAACATTTGAGACCAGTCGATCACGCTGTGCATCATCCATGACTTTTCGCACTAAATCTCCTGCTTGACTCCAGTCATCATCGTCTTTCCTTAATGTATAGGCAGCATGCACGAATTCTCCATTTGCATCCCATACTTCTAGATGTGGATAGCGCTTTCCATCGGCTTTAGGCCCTCCTTTTGAATTTGGGGCATACACAGGATCTGAGACGTTTTCTACTCGCATCGCTCCATCTTTGCTATAACTATGGAAGGGGCATTTTGGATGATTTACTGGTATCTGCTTATAATTTACTCCTAAGCGTGCTCGATGAGCATCAGAATAAGAGAAGAGGCGGGCAAGCAGCATCTTATCAGGACTTGGACCTATTCCTGGAATCATATTGTTTGGCTCGAAAGCAGCCTGTTCAATCTCTGTGTGAAAATCCGTAGGGTTGCGGTTAAGGGTTAGTCGGCCAACTTCGTTTAGTGGGTAATCAGAATGAGGCCAAACCTTAGTTAAATCAAACGGGTTAAGACGATATGTAGCAGCCTCTTCGAAAGGCATAATCTGTACCTTAAGAGTCCAGCTTGGATAATCTTTTCTTTTAATAGACTCAAATAAGTCACGGCGGTGATAATCAGAGTCAACGCCGGCTAAATGATCGGCTTCTTCTTGAGTTAGAAAGTCTATCCCTTGGTCTGTTTTAAAGTGGTATTTCACAAAAAAACGCTCTCCCTTTGCATTGACCCACATATATGTATGGCTTGAATATCCATTCATATGTCGCCAGGTCTTTGGAATGCCTCTATCTCCCATAAGCCATGTCACTTGATGTGCGGACTCAGGTGAAAGAGTCCAAAAGTCCCATTGCATGTCATTATCTCGCAATCCATTATCAGCCCTCCGTTTTTGAGAGCGAATGAAATGTTGAAACTTCATTGGATCTCGAACAAAAAATACAGGGGTGTTATTTCCAACCATATCGTAGATACCATCACTAGTATAAAACTTTAAGGCAAAGCCGCGAGGATCACGCCAGGTATCTGGACTTCCTTGTTCTCCAGCTACAGTTGAAAACCTTATTAACGTATCAGTTTTCTTGCCTGGTTGAAATACTTTTGCCTTAGTATAACCACTAACATCTTTGGTTACCTCGAAATGTCCAAAAGCTCCAGATCCTTTTGCATGTGGTTGGCGTTCCGGAATTTTCTCTCGGTTAAAATTGGCCATCTGTTCAATAAGGTAATGATCTTGTAGTAAAATAGGTCCATCAGGCCCGACTGTAAGAGAATGCTCATCACTAGAAACTGGAATCCCCGCATCATTTGTAGTTGGTTTGGGGGTATCATCTTTCATACTCGGCCTCCTTTTGGACAATAAGTTAAATTTTTTATTATCTATATCAGAAATTAGAAAATTAAACTTATAATTTTTTTAAGAATCTGAACGAGGGTAGAAAATATTAGGGCTAAAGTAGCTAAGGCACGCTACCTAGCTACCAAACTTGTTCAAATGCAAAATAACTTTATGTTTCAATCTCGTTTATGTAAGAATCAATGATATGCCTAGAAATGCTGCACTCGTGTGGCAGAAAAATTTCTTTAGATTTTTGTAATTCAGATATTTTAAACCATTTTGCATCTTCAATTTCATTTTTATCTAGTTGGAGATCACCTTCTGAATACTGTGCTCGAAAGGCCAGTATGAGAGAACTTGGAAATGGCCATGCTTGGCTCCCAAAATATGATATGTTAGTTACTTTAATTCCTATTTCTTCTTTGACTTCTCGGTGAACGGCTTCTTCGCAAGATTCACCAGCTTCAACAAACCCTGCCAAAGCACTGTACAAGCCTTTAGCAAAATGTGGTGAACGAGCTAGCAAAAGATGGCCATTTCGTTCAATTAAAACGACAACAACAGGCGATACAGTAGGGTAAATTACTTTATCACAGATTTGGCAGATTTTTGCAGTTTCAGTCTGGCTTAATTTAGTCGAAGAGCCGCAATGCCCGCAATATAAAGAAGAATTATTCCAGTGAAGTAACTGTTTTCCTCTACAGATGAATTGGGATGTTTTGATATCTGCAATTTTAAGCGCATCGCGAGCAGGAACAAAGGAAAAACCGGCTTTTGTGCTCATTAAATTTAAGGTAACTGCGAATATATTTTTTTCTTCAAACTTGCCTAGAAAAAAATAATTTTGTTCATCTAGAGTTACATTATGAATTACTTCACTGAATGGCATTATAAATGAAATTTTTTCCCCATTTGTAAGCAATTTATCATCATGAAAAAAAATGGCATAATCTTTATCAGTTATCATTTTTGATCCCGATTTAATCTTTGTTATAGAACTAATTTATATTAAAAACCTGATGGCATAATTCAATGCTGTGGTTTGTTTTATATTTGAGACAGCAAAGACTTAGTTGATTTAAAATTTTTTAGTATTCAAGTGTGTTAAGATTTTATCAAATGTTATAACTAGCTAGATATATATATCTTACTAGTTATTTTTCATCTGTCAAAAAAATTTGCAAGATCGCTGCTTTTTATTGAATCGATTATGTAATCTCTAATGTATTGTAATGTTCCCCATGTATTTCGTGGATAATGAGTAAGTGTTTGACTTTTCCCAGGAATTGATGGAAAAAATTCAGGAGAAGCTAAACTTGAAGAGAAGGGGATAATTTCAGCATGGAACTTTTCAGAACTTGAGGGCACAACCTCGTCCTTAGAGTTTGCTGCCTGTTTTGCTCTAAGATCTCTATAATAATAATACCGATGGTCAGATCTATAAGCTTTATTTAAATAGTCATTAATTTGCTCAGGAACATTTTCTCCTTCAAAGTTAAAAAGACCTATGTACGGATCAAAAATGAAAGCTTCAGCATCGGATATTTTTACTAGAGACATTGTATGGAAGCCATAACTGTTAAATATTCTAATGATATGAGGCTCGTTAGCTAGTTTTCTGATGTCATTTATATTTTTATAAACCACTGTCCCATTTTTTAATTTTGATTTTTTGTCGTCCGGAATTAAAGATAAAAGATGAGGACTAAACTGCTGGTAAAATTTATTTGTACTTCTAGAAGTAAAAATTGATCCAAATTTAAGATGAATACTTCTAGCTTCCTTAGGTCCTCCTTTTACAAATATATTTGCAATCTTTACTAGAAGTTCTTTTAGTGGAATATCCGCTTTATTAATTAAAGTCGTGAAGAGGTAATTAAAGTATAAAGAAGATCCAGCACAAACACCAGAAATGCCTTCATTGAATAATTCATCTGAAGTCATTTCTTGGGGTTTGTTCATTGTTCTAACAAGAGGTTTTAGTGAGCTGTCAGATGCAGCATAGGAAGTTAAGGTATCTAGAAAGTTTAATAAATTACTTGAGATAGTTTTAAGCCCAACTTTATAAGTTAGATAGGTTGTTAGGCTAATAGATAAACTGATAGGGATTAATACAAGTTTTGAAATGGGAGAGACAATTAATGAAAAACGTTCTTTAGCGAGATGTCTGTGGAAAAAGTCTCTGCTTTCAAATATTTTAAATATATTGGGAATATTGGTTAGCTTTTTTTCTTCTAAATGTTGAGATAAAGAAGTCATTGATATTGGGGCTAGACTAGATATAGACATTAATAAAGTTCCTTAAACTGTTTAATTGTTAATAAGTGATAATAATTTCTATTTTATCTCTTTAAAACCATATTAACCATGGAATGGATAATATATAGTAGTGGCTTCATAAAGCTATTCTTAATAAGAAAAAGATAATCCAGCTCCAAATTGAAATCCTCCAAAGTATCTTTTTATTCTTATATTACTGTATTTATCTATATAACTTTTTCTTCCGTAAATAAAATTAGTAAACAAATCGAGGGAAAAATTTTCGTATACATGGATGAGTAAGCCAGCCCCAGATGTAGCTCCAAAGGTATATTTGAACACCCCATGTTTAAAATATATGTAATCACTGTTTTCTTTAAGACCTATCCAATTGGGCGCAGCCTTTATGTATAATGACAAGTTAGATTTAATGGGAAAAATTCCCTTTAGTCCTAAAGAAAAGGGTATCATTTGAAGAGAAACTAGTATGTGGCTTGGTATTGAATAACCTTTTGCACGAAGATAGCCTAACTCAGCAAAGAAATAAAGAGGCATAACAATAGAAAAATCAACTTCTGTACTAATCATAAAATCACCGTTTCCCAGAATTTTTCTAAAGGTTTTGTCTTGGAAAAGTAAATATGATGGTTTGATTTTCCATGAGTTATTTAAATTGCATGGTTTTTCTGTTATGGAACTCTTTTGCCTTACACTCCTTTGATTTGTATTAATTTCTCTTCCATAAAAATCATGTGTGAAAAAAATATTAAGCAAAAGAAAAATACATAATTTATCTGTAGTAATAAGGCTATTAATCATTCTATAGTCACAATAGCTGGTTCCGATTCTTCTCCTGATTCATTAGTCCATGTAACATAATAAGTTTTTGATACACCACTATTTTGTAAGTGATCAACAAAATATACGGTAGAATTTGTAGCTGAAAGAGTTTCTATAGGATTTGTAAGTGAACTATTATCATAAAGCTTATATGTACCAGGCTCTGATATAGGATTGCAAGTGATAACGTTTTGAAGATCTATACGTAAAGGAAAAATTTCTTTCTTCTTAGATCCAGAAATTGTAGGTGCTGGAGGTAAATTTAGCTCATAAGATATTTGTATTCTTGTGTTACTTCCATCTGATCTAGACCAAACAACAATCGCATTTCCTGAACTGTCCATAGAGATATCTGGAATTATAGCAATAAACTCTAGATCTGATAGAGTATCTAGAGGACTCCATGTGACGCCAAAATCTGAAGAATCAGTACTAACTATTCCAGTGTCGGTTCCCACTGATTGTTGAAAAACAGCAATAGCAAGCGAGTCATTAATTGCGATTCTAGGCCTTATGGCAGATTCTCCTGTGTCAGATATAGCAGATGGCGAAGACCAAGAAGCTCCAAAATCAGAAGAATACGTAGCTTGAATGTCATAATCAGGAAAACTATTCAGTTGGCGCCATAGTGCGATAACATTTCCAGATGAGTTCATTGCAATTCGAGGATCTTGAACAGTTTCACCTATATTAGAAAGAGTTTGAACTGAAGACCAAGAAACTCCATAATCTGAGGAGTAAGCCGTTTGTACTGTATCGTTAGTTTGTTGACGCCAGAGCGCAACAGAGTTTCCATTTTCGTCTAACGTTATTTGAGGAAACTCAGAATTATTTGTAGCTTCTGATATGGTTAAAGCTGGTGACCAAGAAACTCCGGCGTTGGAAGAATAGGATCTTACAATAGTACTAAATGCTCCGCTTTGTTGCCAAACAGCAATAGCATTACCTGTAGAGTCTAGTACAATTTTTGGTGAAAATGAAGATGTTGAAGATATAAACACACCAGGAGACCAGGTTGTTCCATAGTCTGATGAATAGGATACTTTTATCCGAGCACTTCCTGAAATCTCTCTCCAAACAATTATCGCATTTCCAAGCGAGTTTATTACTACTTCCGGATCTAAAGCAAAACCTGCAGAAAGCGTTTGTGGTGAAGACCAGGTGGCTCCATAATCAGAAGAAGACACTGTCTGCACTGTGTTACCAGATCTCCAAACAGCAACAGCATGACCTAAAGTATCCATAGCAATTTGAGGTGTCTGATTATTTACTCCTGTCTGAGAGATAATCTGAGGTGATGACCAAGATTCACCATAATCTGTTGTATGAGAAGCTAAAATATTGAAATTTGCCCCATCTTGTTGTCTCCAGACACAAATAGCATTGCCTGATTCATCCATATCAATTTGAGGCGTTTCAGAGTTGAAACCAGCATCAGATATAGTTATAGGAGAAGACCACTCAAGTTGGGCCCAAAGGCTTTGAAAACATGTTATAAAAAAAGTAAATATAAAAAAAAATAATCTCATAATGATGTCTCTTTAATCTTTATGCTTTTAAACGATGAACAAGTTTGCATGGCATATGTTACCGGTTTACAGCTTGTTAACTTTAGATAAATTTCTGACTATTTAAAAAAAATATATCATCAAATGTTAAGTATTTTTTTTCAATAATTGTTTAGCAGTCTTATTAGCTTTAGGTTTAGATATCTACCTAAAGTGTTATGTATAAGTTCAATAAGGTAGATATTTTTTTAGAATTGATTAAGATAATTTTAAGTAGGTTTAATATTTTTTTAAAAAAAAATATTGAAAATTATTTTTCTTACATCGATTTTATGATTCATAAGTCAAGGGGTTTTCTTATGCTTTTTAAATTTCTATTTTTATTTTTGTGTTGTTTATTACATAGCGATGAAGTTTCACCATTTAAAGCACAGGATGAATATAGAAATTACACTGAAAATGCTTCTTTTAAGATAAAAGAATTTTATTATCTAAACCATACAATGCAAACGGTGGGTTTTGTCATAGAAAAAAAGAAAACGTATTTACCTCTTTGCCATGGAAAAATGGGTATCTGGGAAGCTATGAGACTTTTAGATGAAATAGTAGATGAAAGTGATCCAGACCTTCATTTAAATCAAACTACTCATGCATTTCAAACTGCTGAAGCGATCAGAAGAGATGGGCATCCTAGATGGCTAATCCTGGTAGGCCTGATTCATGACTTGGGAAAGCTTTTAACTGTTTTTGGAGAGCCCCAATGGGCGGTTGTAGGAGATACCTTTCCTGTTGGATGTAAATTTTCTGATCGGGTGGTTTTTCCTGAATACTTTCGAGAAAATACTGATTACTTGATTCCTGAGTATCAGACTAAATGTGGTATTTATACTCCTCACTGTGGGCTGGATGCTCTACTTATGTCTTGGGGACACGATGAATATTTATACCAAGTTACAAAGGGCTATCTTCCTAATGAGGCTAGCTATATTATTCGTTACCACTCTTTTTATGCACTGCATCGAGAAGGAGCATATACTCATTTAACAAATGAGTATGATCAATCTATGCTTCCATGGCTAAAGCTTTTTAGCCAGTATGATCTTTATTCAAAAGTGAATGAATCGTTAGATATTGAAGAGATTAAGCCATTTTATGAAGAACTGGTTCGAGAGTACTTCCCAGAAGACTTACATTGGTGAGAATTTATAAAAGAAAATTAAATATTCATTTTTTTGTAGCTTTGACTAAAACACCATCGTGATCTGTAACAAATTTTTTGTTATTCTTTAATCTAGGTCTTATTGTTTCAGCTACCCAATTATACTTTTCATTATTACCTAAACTTAGGAAGGCAGCATCTATTACTTCTTTGGGTTTTGTGCGGCCCCTAATATTTCCACCTTGCTCAAATGTCACTCTAGTGGTTTTAGTATATGGAGAAACTAAGCTTGTAAGTTTTGTGTTATTTGCAAATTTTTTTAGCTTTTCAATATCATTTTGGTATTCATAATTCATATCTCCACCTATAAGAGCTGTCTCTCCTTCAACAAGTTTTTCAAAAATATGATTGAATTGTGCGTCTCTTGATTCTTGGTCTTTTTTCCGGTTTCCGTAATTTAAATGAGTAGATGCAATAGTAGTTATTTTTTGATTTTGTTCATCCATAAGATCAAAGATCATACAGCCTTGCAAAGCTCCTAAATGCACACCCGATCTGTGTTTTAAAGGATATGGTACAAACTTACGCTTACCAATTTTCATCTTGGAAGCTACAAAAAGTCCTGAATTGATACAAATAGGATGAGTTGGAATATCAGTAATAAAATAAGAATATCCTTTTTTCTTGAGCTTTTCTTTTAATTTGTCGATAGCAGATAGGTCGTGAACTTCTGAAAAGCATAGAACATCAGGAGCATTACAGTCGTTTTTTACGAAATCAACAATAGCATCTACCCTTGATGAATAAGTTTTATCAAATCTTTCATGAAGAGAAGTAACTTCCCCGGTAAGTGCAGCAAAAGGCCCACCTTGAAGACAAACATTTAAGAAAAGAACAGAAAAATTAGTCTTTTCGTGAGCTTTACTATCTTCATTTTTGTCTTTTATCTCATGATTTTCAGTAGTTGTAAACTGTATAGGGTTAAAATGTAGCAGGTGCGATATAGTAAATAGCGCTGTAGCTAATGGAAAACTAACAATGACTGCAGGCAGAGCTATAGCTGCACTAAAGCATGATCTAATTCTTTTGAAGAGTTCAGCAGAATAAGAATCTTCATATCCATGCTGATTATATTTAAATGGACGGGAAACTCGTTCTACTGAATGCCCTAATATTCTAGCTGGATAATAAAGCCAGTATCCACCCCTTGCTAAAACTTCATCCAAGCCCATATAACTTCCTTATACGTTTAAAAGGAAGGTATTTTAACACAGATAATTTATAGAAAGTAGCTTTTTATGTAGTTATTTAAAATCAGTTTATTAATGAGTGCATAAGTTATTATTTATTAAACATTTACTTAATTACTTTAATTTAAAGAACTCTTTTCCCTTGTTTTTAGTAGTTCTGCAGGCTGGCATCATGAGGTTTTTTTATCAAATTCTTCTTTATTCAAAAGTGAATGAACCGTTAGATATTGAAGAGGTTAAGCCATTTTATGAGGAACTGGTTCGAGAGTTTTTCCCCAAAAATTTGAGTTGGTGAAATAATTTTCTTTCTCTATTCTAGCTAAGAGTTTTAAAAAGGTCTGTTAAATGAAGTTTGATCATAATGCACTTGAGCTAAATGGAGATATGAAGCTTGTTTATACAGCAATGTCAAAGCATTTGTTTTATTATCGGATGTATATTTCTCAATTTGTTATTGAAAAGGGTAAGGTACCCTTAAATCCTTTTATGATATTTGATTATTTTCTTCTAGACACTGTTGATCGAGATCTTGTTCGCAAATCCAATAATTCTCTTGTATTGAGATCTGATGAAATTTGGGTATTTGACGCTATATCAAATGGAGTTCTATCTGAAATTCTAATAGCTCAAAAAGCCAATAAGTGTATCCGGTATTTTCAAATCGAGAAACCTCATAATATTGTTCCGTTAGACATTATGGATATTAAGATGGAAGATGAAGTAAAAAATTTTAGGCATTTGATTTATTCGAATGAAACAAAAAAAATTACTTCTTAAAAATTGGTGTTATCAGAATCTATTTAGATTTTTTCCTTGTTTTAACGAGACTTTTCATGCTCTGAGATGACAAGTCTAGTTCGCATTACTGCATCTGGGCTTAAACTAATGCTATCAATCCCGCAGTCCACAAGAAATTTTGTAAATTCAGGATAAGTAGATGGTGCATCTCCACATATGCCTATTTTACGTTTTCGTTTTTTTGCAGTGGTTATTATTAGTTTTATCATTCTTTTAACAGCGTCATTTCTTTCATCAAAGATATCAGATACAAGTGAGCTGTCACGATCGACAGCTAAGACCATTTGGGTAAGATCATTACTGCCGATACTAAATCCATCAAATATATCACTAAATTGATCAGCCAGGATTATGTTGCTGGGTATTTCACACATTACATAAACCTCGAGCTTATTTTTACCCTTTTCAAGTCCGCTTTCCTTCATAACTTGAAGGACTTTTTTCCCTTCTTCAATGGTCCTACAGACTGGTATCATGACTTTTAGGTTTTTTAGGCCAAATTCTTCTCGAGCTTTTTTAATGGCTTTGCATTCTAACTCAAATCCTTCTTTATAGCCTTTTTTATAATAGCGGGATGCTCCACGCCATCCAAGCATGGGGTTTTCTTCTTTAGGTTCAAAATATTCACCTCCAATAAGGTTTACATATTCGTTAGTTTTGAAGTCACTAAACCTTAAGATTACATCTTTTGGATAAAAAGCAGCTGCTATAATAGATACTCCCATAGCAAGCTTATCTATAAAAAATTGTTTTTTATCAGTATAGCCAACTGTTAGTTCGTTGATCTTTTTTTTGATTTTAGGATCTTTGATTTTATGAAACTTGATAAGTGCCATTGGGTGGATTTTGATATGCTCATTGATAATAAACTCTTCTCTAGCAAGTCCAACTCCATCATTCGGTAGAAAACTCAAAGTAAAAGCCTCATCAGGATACCCAATATTGATCATGACTTTGGTTTTGGGATTTGAGGATTTTCTAAGGTCAATTTTTTTTATGTTAAATTTTAGAAACTTATCATAGATGAATCCCTTTTCCTGAGTACAGTCCACTGTGATAGGGGTTTTGTTCTTAATAACGTGTGTTGCATTATTAGTGCCAACGATGCAAGGAAGACCAAGTTCTCGACTTACTATAGCTGCGTGAGATGTTCTGCCACCTCTATTTGTTACAATTGCTTTTGCTTTTCGCATGATAGGAACCCAATCGGGATCAGTCATGTCTGTAATAAGAATTTCACCCGCTTTAAAAGCTGCTGCGTTTTTGACATCATGAATAATATGTGCATTGCCACAGCTAATTTTTTTCCCAATGCTTTTGCCTGTTGTTAAGACCTTTCCTTTTTGAACAAGTTTATATTCCTCGACAATATGGAGATCTTTTCTTGATTGGACTGTTTCAGGGCGAGCTTGTACTATATATAGTTTTCCTGTTTTGCCGTCTTTTGCCCACTCTATATCCATCGGTGTCCATCTTTTATTTTTCTTACTATAATAATCTTCAATGTCGATCGACCATTTGGCAAGTTGTAGGATTTCAGGGTCACTGATGCAGAAATTTTCTCGTTCTTTTGAAGATGTTTTTATTCTTTTAATTGGAGGGCTTTCTCCTTTTTTGGAATAAATGATTTTGCTCTCTTTACTTCCAATAGCCTTGTTTATTATGGGGTGATATCCCTTTTTTAAAGTTGGCTTAAATACATAAAATTCATCTGGATTTACTGTTCCTTGGACAATGTTTTCTCCAAGTCCATAGCTTCCAGTTATGGTAACAATATTCGAAAAACCAGTTTCTGTATCGAGAGTAAAAATTACACCTGCACTTCCTAAATCAGAGCGAATCATTTTTTGTACTCCAATTGAAAGATATGTTTTTAAATGATCTATTTTGTTTTCACAGCGATATGCAATTGCACGGTCTGTAAAAAGTGATGCGAAGCATTTTTTACAGGCTTGAAGTAAAGACTTTTCGCCTGAAATATTTAAGTAAGTCTCTTGCTGACCTGCGAAGCTTGCTGTCGGCAAATCTTCAGCTGTAGCTGAAGAGCGCACTGCTACATCTATATTTTTTGTTTTATACCTTGCTGATAGTTTTCTATATGCTTCGGAAATAGAGTCTTGTAAATCTTCAGGAAACTTACAGCTCATAATGAGTTTTCTTGCTTTTTGTCCAACTTTCTTTAATTCAGTTGTCTTAGAGGGATCAAGATTATGAAGTAATTTTCTTAAGATTTTAAATATACCATGTTTTTCAAGAACATATTTGTAAGAATAAGAAGTGATAGAGAACCCATCAGGAATAGGTACTTTTTTTTTCTTTAAGCCTTGTTTCATTTCACCTAAAGAAGCGTTTTTACCGCCAACAAGATCTATGTCTTTCATGCCTATTTCACGAAACCACAAGATGTATGGTTCTGAAGCTTTTCTTTTCATAGCAATTTATTCGGTTTTTATTTTTGCATAGCTATTTAACAAGATATTGTCAATTCATACTGATTTATGAACAAAAACCGTTTTTTTTATAAAAAAAAGATTCTAACCTTAGGCTAATTGCAAATAAGGTATTTTCATGTCTAAATTCTCTATTGGTTGTTTTCTTATTGGTGTTAGCGGAAAGTTTACAAAAAACTCAGAAGCTCTTTTAGGAAGCGTCAGTGATGATCCTTATGATGTTAGAACTTTTATGAAAGTTGTGAGATCAGAGAATAAATTGAGTCATATTGGAACTGAATTAACATCAACATCTGAGCATACTTTAGAGGAAAGAGGTTACTTTGCAAGATTAAATGAAACTACAAGAGGAATAAATGAATCTGGACTAGCCTTCACAAGTGCCATGGTATTTGAAGATAAAAACACAAAAAAAGCCAGCAATGCAACTAATTTTGCTGATGTCACTGAGTTTATTATGAAAAATTGTAAAAGTGTTGAAGATGCAATAAATGCTTTTTCAGAAAAAAAAGCAATTTTTCCAGCTTATTCAGTACTTTTAGCAGATAATTATGGAGGCTTAGCTCATATTGAAGTCGGAAGCTATGGCACAGCTGTTAACTATCATTACTCTAAAGGACAGTCCGGTATTGTTATGGCCGTAAATTGTTATCAGTCACCTGATTTTATTAAATACAATATGCCTGAATCACTGATAACAAATAAAAAAAACAATAATTCAAGTAGATTTGAAAGGGGAAGAATATTAGCAGAAAAATTTAAAGGTAATTTTAGTGTTGAAGTTTTAAAACAAATCTTATCTGACCATGAAAATAACTTACAAAACCCTTTAGATAATCCACTTTTAGATGGCTGGGGGTATTCAATTTGTAATCATGGTACTTTAAAAAAAGACAACTACCGATCTGAAAACCTCCCATGGGGAACTGTAAGCTCTGAAATATTGCAGCCTTCGAAAAAGCTATTTTGGTACGCCTATGGCTGGCCTTGCGGCCAGAAACCAGAGTACAAAGATCAAATTTTTCAGCAAAATTCTTGGGGGAAGTTTATTCCATTTGGCTTTTTGGAAAAAGATCGTATTAAAGAGACCATAGCTTTGACTACACCAGATGGAGAAATAACAAAAACAGGTTTAAAGATGATCTATGAGTGATATAAAAAACACTGATATCCTGATCTCAGGTGCAGGTATTGCAGGTCCTGCCTTAGCTTACTGGCTTCGCTATTATGGTTTTAATCCGACTATAGTAGAGGTTTACCCAGAGCCTAGAAAAGGTGGCTATATGATTGATTTTTGGGGAGCTGGATATGATGCTGCTGAAAAAATGAAGATCATTAATTTTTTAAAAGAGATTAGTTATTCAGTCCAAGAACTTGTTTTTCTAGGCAATAATGGAGATAAGAAAGGAGCTATAGATATAAAGGGGTTAATAGAAACTATTGATGGTAGGATGCTTAGTTTTTTAAGAAGTGATTTCGCCAAAGTCCTCTATGATATTACTAAAGAGCATATGCACTACATTTTTGATGATACTATAACAGGCTTAGATATGTTAGATGACAAAGTTTTAGTAACGTTCAAAAATAGAAATATTCAGAAATTTGATTTGATAATTGGAGCTGATGGGATACATTCAAATATCAGGGCTAAATGTTTTGGAAAATCTGAGCTATTTGAAGATTATCTAGGTTATTACGTTTGTTCAGTTACCCTTGATAATTTCTTAAAAGAAGACTTTACTTCAAAATATACGATGTATTCGAGACCAAATAGGCAAGTGTCTATTTATAGTCTTCGAGAGAACAAAATATCTGCCTTTTTTATATTTAAAGGACAAGGTGCTATAAATGAAAAAAGTGCGGCCGTTCAAAAAGAAATCATAAAATCAGTATTTAGCAAGGACAAATGGATTTGTAAACAGTTACTAGAAAGACTCGATAGTGCCAATGATTTTTACTTTGACTCAGTTAGCCAAGTTAAAATGGATAAGTGGTCAAAAGGAAGAGTTTGTCTCTTGGGTGATGCAGCTTTTTGTCCTTCTCTTCTTTCTGGGCAAGGAGCTTCTTTATCTATGGCCGGAGCATATACTTTAGCAGGAGAATTATACCGAGCTAATGGAGATTATACGGTTGCATTTGAAAGTTATGAAAAATTTTTCAAACCCTTTGTTGAAAAAAGACAGAAGATAGCAAAGGAATTTGTGAAATCCTTTATTCCGTCTTCAATTTTAAAAATTTGGATTCGAAATCAATGTAGCAAATTTATTAACCTTCCTTTTTTCTCTAAGCTTTATTGGAAAAGGTTTTTAGTAGATGAAATTCATTTAAAAGATTATGAAAAAGATATTGGTAAACGTGGATAAAGGTATGAATCAAGATAGCCAACCAGATTCTAAGCAAAAAGGAAAGTCGATTTTAGACTATTGGCCTTTGATTGCACTTTTACTTGTGAGCACTCTTGCTGCTTTTGCTTTGACTTTTGGAGTAAAAGGATCTTACAACAATTGGATGCACTACTTCATGGGCTTTTTTCTTTGCCAGTTCGCGCTTTTAAAGCTTTTTAGTCCAAAGTCTTTTGCTGACGGGTTTCAAATGTATGACATTTTGGCTAAAAAAAGTCGCATTTACGCTTACTTCTATCCATTAATTGAACTTTTATTAGGAGTTGCTTACTTCTCTTTTTTTGTTCCTATATTTACTAATATTGCCACAATTTTGATTATGAGCTTTGGTGCCGTTGGTGTTTTTAAAGCTCTTAAAAATGGTTTGGACATCTACTGTCCTTGTATGGGGTCTATTCTAGAAGTTCCTCTTTCTACAGTTACTTTGGTAGAAGACTTAGGCATGGCTATTATGGCCTTTATTATGTTGTTCACTTAGAGTGCTAAAATTTAACCTGGTTATTTTAATTTACAATTTCTAATCGAATAGATTATCAGGAAGAAAAAGGGGGGGCGCATGTCTATAGTTAAGGTTGTAGAAGTTATTTGTGAGGGGAAAAACGTTGAAGAAGCTTTAAGCTCTGGTGTTCAAGAAGCTTCAAAGACTATTAAAGATATTAAACAAATTGATGTTAAATGGATCAGAGCAAATGTTGAAAATGGGAAAATATCTAGCTATAGGGTAAATGCTAAAATTAGTTTTGTTGTGCAACATTGATTAAATTTTTAACTTTCGCGTTGATGTAAATGGGTAAATATTGCATTTTGGCTTAGCTTTTTATAAATGTAATAATCAATTTAAACTAAGGATAATTAAATGAGAATAAACCCAAGTACATTAAGTTCAGCAGCTCGTGAAGATCTTCTAGTGGAAAGCTTTAATAATGCAACTAGAAGACAAGGGGAAATCAGTTTTTTAAAAGAGGTGCGAACTGAAGAAAATGATGATTCTGGGAAATACTCAGTTAAACTAAATAGAGTAAGAAACATATTTAAATCTAGCGTTTGGTTTCAGCACAAGACTAAAAGCGGGCATCTAAAGTTCTCTCACAAGGTTACAGGTGTTATTATAGAATTTAAAAATCACAGTAGAGGTAATAATGTAGATCCCGGTGCAGTAGAAACTATAAAAGAAAACTTGCAAGAACATGAAAATATTCTAGGAAACGAAATTTTTATGTATAAATCAAACAATTGGCAATCTTTGCCGGATTTAAGAAAAGTTTCAAGGGTCTGGATATCTTTTTACAATAGCTCTATTAGGGCTTAGGGGCATTTTTTGTTAAAGAAGCCCTAGGTATAGGGCTTCTTATTTTAAATTTTCTGCAAGCTCCTATTTGATTAGGTATGCCTTGATATCATAATGCAATGCAAAGTACATGTCTGAATTTTCTTCTTCTTTGATATCTGAAATTGTAAATATGAATATTTCCACTACACCAATGCTTTAGCGTACATTTAATTAAAGGAGTGGGGGGCGTCGTCATCGATATCAGATTCCATAAAATCAACAAGGTAGATCTTATTGCCACTTAGTCTAAAATTGTCAAAGATGGCTGCAGGTCAATCAGTTTTCTTTTAAGAGGAGGTTTTAACCCTAAGCTTGAAGCGCTAGGGGGCTGTTGCGTTATGCTGGAAGTAGAAGGGGCCATTTTTTCATAAGTTTTTGATTATTCTAACTTAAAGCTTAAATCACCATTTAAATAAATTATTTAATTTAAGTGCAGAATTAAAATAAATAGTTTACACAATGAAATTACTTTTCTACAGTCTTTTATTATGCTACAATATAGATATTGTTTTTTTTATTATAATTATGTCTACAACTTTTTTTACAGCGAACTTACTGAGTTTAGAAAGGGCGCTTTTACCAGCAACAAATTATGTAAGAGAAAAAGATAAACTATATGAGAAAAAAGCTCCACTAATTGCAAGAATATCCAATATAGTTGCAAGCTCACTTACATCTTTAGTTTATTTTGCTCTGATGCCATTTACAGCAATATATTCTTATTTCTTTGAAAGAAAAAGAAATGTTGAAAAGTTTTCTGAGCATAAGCCCGTTGATGCTTATGGACTGCCTGATGATATTGGTTTTGCTGACTCACACTTTCAGACTATTGGCCTAGGAACTAGAGCATGTCCTGTGAGTAATTTTAAAAAGGGCTCTAATTGGGACAAATGGCTGAATCCAAATCGAATAGAAGGTACTGGAGATGGTAAATATGAAAGCTTCTTTACTGATATTATAAGTAAAAAAGGAAGATCACAGTTTATTAAGTACTTAAAAGACATGAATGTAACTGCCTATAGATTTTCTTTAGAATGGTCAGTTATCCAGCCAAAGCCTAATAAATTTAATTTTGAAGCAATTAGACTTTATCAGGATTTTATTGATGAGTTAATAAAAAATGGAATCAAACCTTATGTCACTTTGCATCATTTTGTCCATACTCAATGGTTTGAAGAGTTAGGAGGCTTTTCAAAGATAGAGAATGTAGAAGTCTTTGTAAACTATGCTAAGGAAGTAGTAAAGCGCTTTCCTAACGTGAAAAATTGGATGACATTCAATGAGCCTGGTATTTTTGCTTTTCAAAGCTACATAAGAGGTGTTTACCCTCCTGGAATTGTAGGAAATATTCCATTAGCTGGAAAAGTTGCTCGCAATTTAATGATAGCACATACCGAATTGTACAAAATTCTTAAAAAGTATAATCCTAATTTAGAAATTGGAATTACACATCAATGGCTTAAATTTGAGCCACTAGGTGGCAATTTTATAGAAAGGATAGCTTGCTATTTCCTTTCCAAAATAACTCATTACGCTGTTTACAATTTCTTCAAAAATGGGGTTTTTTCTTTTCAAATTCCTTTCCTTGCGAATATTAAATATTCGATCCCTAAAAAGGAATTTAAGAAAAATAATGGATATATGGATTGGATTGGAGTTCAATTTTATGGTTTTCCAAAGCTTAAAGTTGGTTTTAACAAGGGAATGAAATACCCGGGGAATAAAGTCTCAAATTTAGTTTGGAAGGGCTTGGGAATATCTGCTGGAACAACATGCAATCCTGACAATCATATGATGAGTTTTGGCCCTAGTTATGATCCGAATTCACTTGTTAAGGCATTAAATGAAGCCAAAGCTTTAGGCCATCCAATTGTTGTATCTGAAATTGGTGCTGATGCAAATGTATGGGGCAGTGGAGATAGTAATTTTAGCTTAGACAATAAGGCTCAAAGGGATTATTACGAGAAAGTTTTGACAATTTTAGAAGGTTTTAAACTTAAGGCTGTCTTTTTTTGGACGTGGGTTAGAGGTCACCTTGAATGGGATCTTGGAAGAACATCTAAGTTAGGTATTACAGACATTACAAGAAAAAATGGCGTAATGGATTCTTATAATCTATCTTCAGCTGCTAAGTTTTTACAAAATACATTTGCCACCATTTCTAATAAAAAGAACTCAAGTGGCGCTGTTGCCTGATTCTATGTAGGTTCCTTTAATAGCCTCAATCCATTTTTCTTTTTGTTCATCAAATGAACTTAAGCTATCTGTACCGTACATAATGCATATGATTTCATCTTTATTAGTTATTATCTTGTATATCCCATAAGTTTGGGAGTTATCAGTAGTAACTTTATGTTCTAAGCTAAGTGAAGATGGACTATCTTCTAAAATTGTGAATGTTATCTTGGAGTTTGGGTAGGTTTCTTTAAGACCATTAATTGCTATTCTTAAGTTATCGCGTTTTTGCTTTAGGATATTAGACTTAGGAGTCCATATGTTGATCCCAAAAAAATCAAGATTTTTGCTATTTTTAGGACAGTAAAGGCGCAAGTTGTTTCTTTTATCTTTAACCTCTTTATCTAGCTTCCAGTTTTTAAATGGGATTTGATATTTCAAGTTTTCAAATTCAGTTGCAAAGAGATTTAGAGAAAAGAAAAATAATATAGTAGCTATTAACTTATTCATATACCCTCCTAATAAGGGGAGTTATGTTATCAGAAATTAGTTTTATCGCAAAAAATATTCTAATTTAAATAAAAAACTTTTCTTTTTATTTAATTTAATTATTGTTTATTATTCACCTTTGCGTATAGTTTTTAAAACCAATATTAGCTCTTAATTAAAGTCTCTACTGCTACCTAACGAGGAATGCTTTTATATATTAATTTTTTAACCTGGAATTTGTAAAAATGTTAAAAAAAATGCCTGTTCTTTTGCTTTTAGCAATTTCATTGATTGGGATTACTCATCAGCTGATTCCATATCAAGTAAAATCTTATTTGTATGCTATTAGCTTATTAATAAAGTCTGTGATTATCTTCGTACTTCCTTTTTTGATATTCGGATTATTGTTTAAGACGGCAATAAAGCTCGCTAAGAGATCTTCTAAGGCAATTTTAGTTATTTTGCTAGCTGTATGCTTATCTAATTTAGCTTCTACATTGATAGCATGTTCCATTGGTGCGTTTGTTTATAACTTTGATATGGCATTGACATTCCCTGAGTCAGTCAAGAAGCTGAATCCTGCTTTTCTAATAGAACTTCCTAGCCTGATCTCAAATAGCTATGCAATGTTTTTAGGCTTGATATCTGGAGTAATACTTGGCAGGTTGAACTTTAAATGGTTAGAGCAGGTCACTAACAAAGTAGACATTGCAGTGAGTACTTTTTTTAAATTGATCTTACTATCAGTTCCAATGTTCATCATAGGATTTTCAATTCAGATGTTTCATGATCAAGTTATGTTAAATATCGTAAAAAGTTATTTTAAAATTTTTGCAATAATTTTCCTGTCGCTGATAGTCTATATTGGATTTTTTTACCTAGCTGTCTGCCGTTTTAACTTTAAACATTTTTTTAATAATTTAAAAGGAATGCTACCAGGCGTGCTTACTGGAATGGCAAGTATGTCTAGTGCAACAGCAATGCCATTTACAATAATTTCTGTAGAAAAAAACTCAGGAGAGTCTGATTTAGCAAAATCTATAGTTCCAGCAACAATAAATATTCATTTAATCGGTGATTGTTTTGCTATAACTATATTTGCATTTGCAATACTGAAGGGCTTTAATTTGCCCCTGCCAGATTTTTTAAGCTGCATTACTTTTGCAATATACTTTGTAATTGCGAAATTTTCGGTTGCAGCTGTTCCGGGTGGTGGAGTTTTAATAATGCTGCCAATTTTAGAGAAATACTTAGGTTTTAATGGGACTATGCTTTCTTTGATAACAGCACTATATGTGTTATTTGATCCTTTGATTACCGGGGCAAATGTTTTTGGTAACGGTGCTTTTTCACTAGGACTTTGCAAATTCTTAAAAAAAAGCACAAAGGAGCTTGCATCTGAAAGTACGCTATAGATAAGCGTACTCAATTTTTTCATTTTTATTCGGGCCAATTGTGCGAATATGAAGGCGCAAGAAAAGTTCAGTTATTTCTAGCCATCCAAAGTAGGTGTCATTTTTACACAAGTGTGGGTTGATTGACTCTAGTATATTTTGTTTAGTAGGCATCAAATGAAATAAGAAGACCGGATTGTTTTCTCCAAACCTCAAATGTTCTAAAGTAATTAGATTCTCATATCTGTTTAAAGAAAAACGGTATTTATTATGGTAACTTAATTGATCTTCAGTCCATACACCTTTTTCTTCAAATGTCAGTTTATTAGACTCTTGAAGAACCTTCACAGACCCCTTTCCTTTTTTTGAAGCTGCTATGGAGTTATTTTTCTTTAATTGAAAATGTATGCTCATTTGACTTACGGTCGATAAGTGTTTCCAAACTTTGGTTAAAAGATTGTCAAAATACTTACTTTCTGATTTTTGACTTGAATGGACATAGTGATATTTTTTTTTCTCTTCCACAGGTAAGTTTGCATATGCTTTTCTCAAAAGGGCTTCTATCTCTTGAATCAGTTCACAGTTCGGATTAAAACTATATACTCGTTTTTTTTTCTTTGACTCGCTCTTCAATATTCCGCCAACTTCAAGTCTATTTAAAGCATTTTGAATTGGAGTTAGGGGAAGGTCTAGTAAATATCTTAATTGGTGTGCATAACAATTTTCATTTACTAAAAGAAATAGTAAAACTCTTTCTATATTTTTGTTGCCAAATAAAGATTTAAGCATAAAAAAATTACCTAATAACTAGTTCGATTTTATACGTTATTCTAACTCTTAGAAAAGGAGAGCGACCTAAATTTTAGGTTATTTTTTTAATAATGTCTAAAAAAAAGCTAATATTTTTACTAAAGATCGGCTATATTTTTGTTATGTTTTTTTAAATTAGGTATGAATATGGAAAAAACTTTACAGACAAATACGAAGGTTAATAATTACTTAGATTCATTTGCTAGGGTTTTTTTAGGAAGCTTATTAATTTTTTTAGCAGATATAAAAATTCCCTTCTATCCAATAAGTTTTACAGCGCATACACTGGCAATTTTTTTAATTGCTCTAACTCAAAGACCTAAAATTGCGCTTTTCTCTACTTTATTATATTTAGGATATGAGTCTTTAGGTTTTTCATTGAGCTATGGGGAAAGCACTTTATGGTTTTTATCAAATAAAGCTGGATATCTTGTAGGGTTTCCAATTGCCGCATATGTAATTTCTATGCTATCTAGCAAAATTTCTGGATTTATGGCGGTAACAATAGGTCAAGCAATTATTTACATTTGTGGAGCTAGTTGGCTTGCAGTTTCAATTGGATTAGAAAATGCCTTATATTATGGAATTTTGATTTTTATTCCATCAGCTATTGTTAAAAATTATTTGGCTCAATTTATCTCTAAATGGGCAAAAAAGCGAGTGTAATGAAAAATTTTATCAATGAGTTTAAAGCCTTTATTAACAGAGGTAACGTTTTAGATATGGGAGTCGGTATTATTATCGGCTCTGCATTTACTAAAATTGTAAATACCTTGGTAACAAACATCTTAATGCCTCCACTTGGAGTAATTATTGGTGGAGTAGATTTTAGTGATCTCAAAATTGTTATAAAAAAAGCAACGCAAAGCTCTGATGCTGTAACAGTCGATTACGGTTTGTTTGTTAACTCTTTAATTGATTTTATAATTATTGCCCTGAGTGTTTTTTTACTGATAAAAATTATCGCAAAACTACAGAGCAAAGAAGGTCAGTCGCCTAAAAATAAAGAATGTCCTTATTGTACTTTAATTATTTCAAGCAAGGCTAAAAAATGTCCCCATTGTACAGGAGACTTAAACTAGTCCAATTTGAAATACGCCTGTATTTAAGGTTATTTTTGGTAGTTCCAGTTGGCCCTTCGTATGGATATCATACGCACCTTTAAATGAAAGTATAGAGATTCCGACAGATAAAGCTGTGGCATCCATCATAAAAACAGGTGCTAGAAAAAGGTTCAAAGAAACCATAGAAAAAATCAGGCCAATTGCATAAAGAGTTTTTACAGAAATTTCTTGAATCTTAGAAATTTGTAAATTTTCTTTTGGAGCGCTTGGCTTTGGAAAATTAATTAAATTTTTATTTATTGGTGTTGTCATATTAAAGTAAATACTTTTTAATATTGTTAATTTATAGTTTATTTTACTTAAAAATATATTAAATAAAAAGACTTTTTTTTGCTTTGGTTGTTATTTATTATTTCAAATATCTAATTCTTTTTATTATAGGACTTGCGAATAAGGTGATCCAAAGCGCAATTGTATTTGTTGTTAAAAAAAGATTTACATAAGTTTCATTTATAAAGAATATACCTATTAAAATAATTACCAAGAGAACAATACTATATCTAAAAAATTTTATTTTATAATTTTTGTTATCATTTAAATAAAGTTTATATCTTTTCGATAGATAGATGCCAGCAGTTGCAAATAGTAACATAGAGCTGATAAGTAAGATATTTTTTGAAAAAATTAGGATGTTGATTATAGCTGTTATTACTATCAATGACATTAGATATGGTCTTGGCGAGCTAGATATTTTTCTTTCGATTTTTAAAATATTATTTTTAAATATCAAAAATATTAGAAAACCAACTATCCAACCGCCTAGAATGTCGATTGGATAATGAACTCCTAAGTACAGCCTAGAAAAGCCCATTAATAAAATAAAACTGACTCCAAGGATCTTTGAGAAAGGTTTTCTGTGATAAAACATTAAAACACAGGCAAATAGCATTGAATATTGTGCGGCTCCACTAGGAAAGCTAAATCCACTTACGTTTACTAATGCAAGGTTTGGATCAATATCTGATGGTCTAGGTACACGGAATGTTTGTTTTAATAAAAAATTTATTAAAGCATTTGTAAAAGCCAAATATAAAATCCTAACTCCCCATTTGCTAGAAACAATGAACCAGATAAAAGGTATTAAAAAGAAGAAAAAATACGCAGTGTCAAAAAGGTTTAGAAATTTGAAGAAACAATTTAAAAAAGTAGTTCTATAATTACTTAAAACTTGAAGCCAATAAAGTTGCACTGAAAACCTTTTATTAAGTAGAATTAAATTTTAGTATAAAGAGGACTTTTATAGAATGAAGAAGGTTATCATTTGCCTGTTATTTTTAAGCTCTGCATTTGCGAATGTGGTAGAGATAAAAAATACTAAACAGCTATCTAGTGAGTTAAGTAGTTCAAATTCTGTTGTTTTTCTTGATTGTTACTCAAGCTGGTGCCCACCATGCAAGCGTTTAACACCTTTATTTGAAAAATGGTCAGAAAAGTATTCTTCAAAAGGAAAGTTCTTAAAGGCTAATCTTGATGATGTTAAAGACTTGCCAAATACCTATAAAATTTCTTCTATGCCAACTCTTTTAATTTTTGATACATCAGGCCAGCTTAAAGATCGAAAAGTAGGATTAGTTGAAATTGAAAGTTATTTCAATAAGCTAAATTAATCCAAAAGTGTTCTCTGCTTTTGCCAAAGAGAAATAACCAGTTCATAAAAAATTGGGTAATTTAGGATTTTTATCGCCTTCGATTACAATCCAGTCGCTAGGAACGATATCGCTTATTTTACTTTCGATTCTCATAATCCAAGGTGATCTTGCTATAATCTTTTTATTCGGGTTGCAATTTAGGTAAGCTGACCACCAAGAAAAGGTTGAGTTCGAAGTGATCATATGGTCACAGAAAGACATTAAATAAAGATCTTCAAAGTTTTTTTGCCCCTCAACAAAATAAAAATTTTTGGGGATGCTTTTGAGAAACTTTTTGCACCAAGATATTTTATCAGAACAGACAACAAATAGAGCATCATCAGGAAAATAAGACATGGCTTTTTTTATGTAGTTTAGATCGGGTGGGGGATAAGTTTCGTATAGCTTATTCCCTAAGTCTCCAAGGTCTTTTGCAAAGGTTCTGATATGAAGCGCTACAGAACATTTGTGGTTGAATACTTTAGGGTGTTTTCTTTGCAAAGAGAGCTTTAGTCTTTTGGAAGCTGCAAAACGCTCTTTGATATCCTTTTCATATTTCTTGAAGTACTTTTCTGATATAAAAAATCCTTTTAGACAGCAGTTTGATTTTTTAGGTAATGGACTATATACATATGGAGAGCTTTTCTCTTCTAATAATTCAGTATTTTGAGGTGCCTTGCCAAAATCTAGCTTGGGTAATATCTTCCTAAGACCCTTTGAAGACCGGGACTCTCTAGGTAGTATAAGCCTTAAGTTGTTATCTTTAGCATAAGCAATAGCTGCAGCTGTTTGAAATAGTTTATTTCCCAATTCTCCTTGATATTCTAATGTTACAAAATCTAGTTTAGAAGCTTTTTTGCTAGTCTTAGCTATTTGTTGTATTCCTATAACAAGAAATCCGATTAGGGCAATTGATAAAAATGTACGTTTTTTCATAGGGGTAGATTTTTATTTAAAAAAATAATTTTACATGAGAACATAATAATTAATAGAAAAATAAGTGGGAAGGAGTATTTTCTATGAAGCAAATTTCATATTTTTTTGTGTTAAGTCTTTTACTGTTAAATTCTTGTAGGGAGTGTCCTAAAAAAAGACCGGAATCTTTTACAAAAAGAGCAGAAATATCAATAGGTCTAGATAAGTATGTAATTTTAATATCTCCAGGCGACACTAAGGCTCACAGAGAGGCATTGAAAAAAGCTACATTGCTAGCCAAGTCGAAAGGTTTTAGATATTTCAAAATATTAAATACTAAAGATATAAGCGTATCAAATGCTGGTGTGGTTATGGAAAGGGACATTGCTCACCAAAATGTCAAGTTGGGATATTTATCTAAAAGCAACGTTGAAGATGCCTATCAAATGACAGTTCGCATGTATAACAAAAAGCCATTTTTCGGTGATGTTGTTGACGTTTATAGATATGCACGCTATTTAGAGCTAAATCAATAAAAAGTCACCTTGGCCCTATGAAGTAAAAAACCTTTATGGGCCTGATTATATAAATTGATATACTCTTATTGCTAGTAGAGGTGCTGACGTTCCTAGAGGAAGTGGATTCTAGCTAGTCACGATATCAGCGACTTTGAGTCCCCATCTTCAATACAGCATTTTTATCCAATTGAAAATTAACAGCTAAATACTTACTCTGTTCCTTTTTTTTATAATTTGAATACTTAAGGAGAGTATTATGGTAGCTCCTGCTATTGGTATAGTTTGTAGAATTTACAAATCAAGTGCTGAATCAGTTCCACTTGTAACTGGAATTGATGGGTATGCTGAATCAGTTCCACTTCAATATGGAGTTGATGAATATCGCGATTATGTTGTAAATAAATGTATTTGCAATACTACTCAACTAGGAAGTTCTTTACTGTCTGCAGTAGGTTCTATTTTTACAATTGCTCTTACTGGCATGGCAATAGAACATCCCTGGATGGTGATTAAAGCTGAAAAGCCGGCATCTGCTGAAAAGCCAGCATCTGATGAAAAGCCTTCAATCGTATGGTTAGTAGCTGTATCAGGTAAAGAAAGTTTGGAATTGATCATCGTGGATAATGAGGAAGGTGCAAATGCGTCGGTGAAAAAATCAGTTTGTAGAAGTGAATCAGCTGTTCATAATGAAATCCATGAATTTGAACCTAAAGAGATAACTACCGTAAATAAAGTGATAAAGTTCATGGAAAAAGAAAATAGAACATATAATGTAGTCTTTAATAACTGTCAGCATTTTGTTAATAGCTTTACCCGTGAATTTGGAAGCAGTTATGACTTGGATATAGTCTCAAAAAATAGCTCCTCAAGTTTTGTTGTAAGGCCAGCTCCAGTTGATGGAAATGGAAATACTGCACCTGTAACTAGAACAGAGCCTCTTATTCCTACTAGTAGTCGTTCCCTTCCTTTAAGTGTTTCTAGACAAGAAGATTCTTGTGTAGGATTTAGAAGAGACGATTATAAGGATGGAGTCCCTTGCACTATCCAATAATCGGTTCATTGATTATTGTGCTTTTCCATGGATAAATCTTAGGGATTGTATCATAAGACTGGGTAGTTTTATCGACTTTGATTTTAACTACCCATGCTATGAAATAGAAGAAACAAAATCGAAATGCTTTAATTTATTTAAAAGCGGTCTCAAATTTTTATTTAGATAGCAAGCCCCCCATTCATTACTAAAGCTTTTAACTACTATATTATTTTTTGCATCTGCAGATAAAGGAAGTGAGAGAGCATTTTTCCATCTAGGAAATTTTATTAGCTTTTAATTTTAGCCTAAAATATAACTTCTAAAAAAAATTATGAGGACTATTTAAGTTATGTTAAATAACTCACTTACAAAAAACTCCTCAGGTAGCGTCAAAGAGCTTTTTTTACTATCAATTCCAATATTTTTTTCTTTGATTTCTTCTAATTTAATGCTTTTTTTTGATCGCTATTTTCTGGCAGGGTTCTCTTTAGAGGCATTCAATGCTGTAGGGTTTGCAAGCTATTTAATTCTTTCTTTTCAAGTTACTTGTATAAGATTCTCTTCGATTAGCCAAGTTTTTATTGGAAGGTGTTTAGGGAATAATGTTGTTCAAAATATTGGACCATATACATGGCAGATGATTTGGGGGTCTTTATTGACACTTCTTGTAGTTACTCCTATAGGGTTTGTAGCCTCTGAGTTTTATTTTTCAAACACAGGAGTTGAAGCTTTAGGAAAAGCTTACTTTTACATAATGCTTTTTGGGAATTTCTTATTTCCGCTAGGAGCTACGTTAGCTTCTTTTCAATTAGGCCTTGGAAAAACTAAAATCTTATCAATAGCAGCTCTTATCGCAAATTTGCTAAATATTATATTAGACTACTATTTAATCAATGGCATCCATGGTGTAATTGATCCTTTGGGAGTTAAAGGAGCCGCTATTGCAACTCTAATTTCACAAACTGTTTATTGTTGTATTTTATTTTTTCTATTTATTAATCATCCGTTAAAGGAAAAATACAAAACAAGAGATTTTCACTTCAGAATTTCTCTCTTTCAAAAAATTTCCAGAACTGGAATAACCAGTGCACTTTCTAGGCTGGTGGGTTTTCTTTTCTGGGCAATTGCTATGAATATTGCTGCAAGCAAAGGTTCAGATTACGTAATGTTAATCTCATTCGGGGCAACAATTTGTATTTTAAACTCTACTATCAGTGAGTCAATCTTAAAAGCACTCACAACTTTTTATAGCTATTTCTTAGGACAAAATAATTGGAAATATGTTTGGAAAAGTCTCAGGTCTGCACTAATACTTTTAGTGATTGCATTTTGTTTATTATCTATTCCTTTTGTTTCCTATAACTACTACGTAATAAAGGCGATTATTGGTGAAAAAATAACAAACTCAACGACTTTAAACTTTTTACAATTAGCGTGTTACTGGCTTTGGATTCATTTTTTAGTAGAGGGGATTTCTAATTCAAGTATATTTCTCATTATAGCTATGAAAGAGACATCATATTTATTCAAGGCATCTATACTGATTACTTTCTTAGCTATCTATCTGCCCTTTTATCTTGCATTCAAAGTAGGCGATTTAGGCCCGGATAAGATTTGGGTGATCTCATGGATAGGATGTATAGTCACTCCTTTAATTCATTTCACTAAATCATTTAGAACTTATAAAAAATCTCAAATTGAATCTTTTCAAAAAGATTTTGTTTGAAATTTTTTAAGATAAAAGCATGATGTTATTCCTTAAATAAAAAAAAAAGGTAGATAATGAGAAAAGCTTTAGTTAAAACCATCATTGTTGCAGCTTTGCTTTGTTATTCTAATCTTAAGGCAAAGGAAACTAATGTAATCAAAAAAGAAAAGTCCCATGCTAATCAGATCATATTTAGCTCTAATATAATCAAAAAGGTAGGGGGTTACCAAATTGTTACTATGTACTCTCTCCAAAATGAAGAAAATCTGAAAGCTTATCATATAGGACTTAAGTTTTTTGATCCTTCTCATATGATTCCAACAGAAAAAGATCTAGCCAAGAGCATTCAATTGCATCCATATTTTATAGGAAGCTTTCCAAAAGAATTGAGTCAAGAGGAGATTGTTAGCTTTAAGCATGAGGCAAACCATCCATTTTTCATTTTTGAAACCTGTATAGACAGTAAAAACGATTTTTATATGGTGCATAAAAGAGGAATTCGTCATTTTACAATCAAGTCTTCTGATGAAAAAAATGGTTATATAGCAAGATTAAGTAATGGAACAGCTAAGCATTATCCTAATTTAGAGAAATTTACTAAGTCCACTATTGAGTCACATACTGATGAATATTTGATTTGAAGTTTAGTTAAAAGCTCTATTTTTTGTAACAATATCGTATGTCAAATTCTTGTGAATTTCCTACATAAATGTCATAAATATTTGGCTGAATTAAAGAATAATCAGAAATGGAGAGAAGTGGGATAATTGGCTTTTCCTGATACAAAAGATTCTCAGCCTGATAGTGAAGCTCTTTTCTGTTTTTTAAGTCGAAGGTTTCTTGAATTAACTGATTTAGATAATTAATTTTCTGGTTGTTCCAAGAAGGAAAATTAGTGATATTTTTGGGAGAAGAAAAGCTGCTGAGAAAATAACTTGGATCTTGAATCCTATTCATCCAGGCGTAGATATAAATATTAATTTTTCTTTTTCTAATAAGTGAAAAGAGCTTTGATGCATCAACTAAAGAAGATCGCAGATTGATTTCAAAAAGATTGTTTAATTGTTTTGTGATAAGTTTTTCAATTCCTTGAGATTGTGGTGTTGCATATATATATTCTTTGTTAAATATCTCAGAATTTAACTTTAGCTCAGCAAGACCTTCAAAAAAAAGTTTTTTTGCAAGAACTTGGTTTTCCTCATCAGCTTTAGTCAGACTAAGTTGACTAAATTCGGGTGAGTATGGAGAGTAGTGAGGTGTAGCTTTATTAGAAAAAGAATTTGCTAGTAATTCTCTTTGAATAGCTAATGAAAAAGCTACTCTTATTTTTTTATTTGAAAATGGAAGCTTGGAACAGTTAAAGCTGAAGTATCTCACTTCGGCTGTGCATTTTTTTTGATGAAGATTTATAAGATTTTGGAATTTAAGAATTTTATTTTTACAAAAGGGATAAAGTAGAGAATCAAGTTTTCTTTCTTGGAATAGCAAAAGAGACTCTTCTTCTGTCATACTTGAGATAATAACTTTCTCTAGCTTAACTCGTTTTTTTTCCCAAAATAGAAAATTTTTCTTTAGGACAATTTCCTTGCTATTAATTTTATCTGCTATGAAGGGCCCATTACATATGTAAGATGTTCCCAAAGACTTTGGCCAGCTAGGATTATTAATATCAACTGACCTGCAAATAGGTGAAAAAGCAGAGTGGGCACACAGCTCTAGAAAATAAGGGCAAGGATATTGAAGTTCGACTTCTAGAGTAAAGTCATCAACTACTCTAACCCCAAGGCTAGATGAATGCATGTTTCCTTCTTTAATAGCCTTTGCATTTTTAATTGGATAGAATAAATAGCTTAAAGGAGATGAAAAATCAGGCTTCAGGCTGGTTTCCCAGCTATAGTAAAAGTCGTGAGCTGTTACTGGCGTTTCATTTGACCAGTAACTTTTTCTTAAATGGAAGCGATATAAAAGACCTGAGTTTAGAACTTCGATCTTTTTAGCTAGAGCTTTTTCAGGGAACCCATTTGCACCAATTTTGGTAAGACCTTCAAAAAGCATTTTAAGTAGGCAACTTGATTCTTCTTCAGTCCCAATTCTTGGATCAAATGATGAAAACTCTGTAGTACAACCTAACTTAAGAACCTGCTTAAGTTCTTTTTTCTCTCTCCAATGTCTATAAAATGAAAAAGTTAAATTTTTTAGCAGCTCATTTTTTTTATGATCATTTTTTTGAAGAATGCAACCTATTACGGAGATGCCCTCAGTGTAGGTAGAGGCAATAAGCGTTTCCGGAAATTTGGAAAGTAGAAGGTGTCTGAATTCCCTTTCAAATTCTACGTGGGTAGTTTTGACAGTAATACACAATGTGTCTTTGTCTTCTTCAACAAAATAATCTATTTCATTATTTGAACTTTTTCGGTTCATCGAAATATATGCTTTTTTTAGCAATTGGATAGGGGCAGTAGCCTGCCTTTCTTGAGGAACAATTCCATAAAAAAAGCTCTTCAGATCTTCAACTGGAGCGTTTATTTCAGAACAAAAAAGGTTGAAATTGCATTCAATTTGTTCTAAAAGCCCTCCATTTATATCACGAAAAGGACCGATCAAATCTTGAATGAGGAGATAACTCTTTTTTCGGGCATCTATAATGGATAAAGAGGGGGTAGCTGCAATTTCTATAGTTAGAACAACCCCTTCTTTAAGGCACTTTTTCTCCTCAAGTGTATTTGTGTACTCGACATGAATATCCTGGTGGCTTAGCTTATTTCGAATTGAAGCATCCTTATGTTCTCTGACGCTGCAGATAAGAGCAGAGAAATGGAAGCTGCTTGCAGTTTGTATGCTGAAATCAATAAAAACATGCGGAAGGTCTTTCGTTTTTAAATCCTTTATAATCCACTGAAAACTTTTGATTAATAGTTCTCTATTGCTAGGAACTACAAGTTGAACTTTTGGTTTACTTAAAAAGTTCGTAATAATCTGTGGGATGGTATTTTTAAATACAGATACTTCATTTTCAGAAAAAATAGTTTCTTTTTGCAGTTCTAGATAGGCTTTTACAGTTTTATCACTTTGATCAACTATAGAAATAAAAGAGCCGTCAACAAAAGTGATACCATCATAGTTTTCTAAAATTATTTTCTTAAGAGTATCGAGGTCTAAAGAACAGTTCTTTATTTCAATAAAAAAACTAAGAACTTCTTTAGTTCTAAAGGGGAATGTAATCGTATGCCTAAAAGTTTGAAGAGTGCACCGTGAATTAGAAGATATGATATCTCTAGAGTTAAATAACTTTTCTAAGAGCCATAATAGCAATTCATTACTTCTCGTTTCAATGAATGATTTATCAACATGGTTGAGAAGAATTATTGCAGCATCCAAGTACTTTTCAAAAGAAAATGCCTCTTTTGATACATCCCAAATAAGTTGAAGTATTTTAATTTTTTCATTTCCAAGTTGATCTATGTTTTTCTTTAAATTTAGAAAAAATGACAAAAGTCGGTTGTTTTTCTGCCTAGTTTGAAGTTCTATTAACTTCATGATTTTATATTTATGCGACATATCATAAAAATTTAATTGAATGTCGCAGTGTATAGATATTGATTTTAAATTTGGAGTAAAAATTAAAACAATTTTATTGCTTTGTGTTATTTTTTCTTAGATAAAGCGTACCAAAATGGCAGAGCTACAAAGCAAGACCCGCCAATAATGTTTCCTATGGTGGCTGGTAAAATATTCCATATAAGCGCAATTATCCATCCAGGCTCGTTATCAACTGCCATTGAAATTGAAAAAAGCCCCATGTTTGCAGCTGTGTGTTGGAAGTTCGCAGCTGTAAATAAAGTAACGGCCAAGAAAATTGGTATGAACTTACCAATAACAGTTTTGCACATCATTCCAAAAAATGCGGCCATTCCAACTATCCAGTTTCCTAAAATTCCAGAGAGTACAATTTGAAGCCAACTGTTAAAGCCTCCTAAACTATAATATCTCATTTTCTCGCTGATTAGATCTCTTAAAAGATTTCTAACATCCTCTGCATATTCTTGAGAATTATGTATAAGCCATCCAACAATTAGGGCTCCCAAGAAATTTCCAGTCCAAGCTTTTACCCACATCCTAAGCGCTCCATTAATAATTTTGGGCTTTGGATTATGTAAGATACTTGCTGGTAGAAGCACATTAGCCTCAGTAAATAGAACAGAGTGGGTCAAAATAACAAAGAAAAACCCAGATGAATAACCTAACCCCTCGAGTAACTTTGCAGGCCCTATTGAGCTTACTCCAGCAGATAAAAGAACAGATAATAATGCTCCGAGCGATACAAAACACCCTCCCATAATAGATAAAACAAATACCTTAGTAGGTGGGATTTCAAAAATAAACCTAGTAGAATGATCATACATTGAACGTATAACATATTCTGGAGATAAATAGCTTGGAGCTTGTACTCGTTCTTCTGATTTCATTTTCTACCTTAATTTTCTTAATAGATTAAATCCCTTTATTTGTGAATGAAAAGCCCCTTTTCTTTAAAAAAAAGCCTTTTTCAGCTAGAAGTCAATTAAGGGAAGTCTATGAACTATTTAACGAAATTATATATTAGCTTTATTGGGATAATTTTTTTCACAACTTTTATTACCACGGGCTTTATTTACTATGAAAACAGAGTTTTTTTATTTAACGAGTTGAAAAGCAAAGTTTTATCAATAGCTTCTACCACTGCTGCTTTAATAGATGTAGAAGGTATAGATTCTATTAGATCTCCAGAAGATACTGATAGCAGCGCGTTTCAAAAATTAAAAAGTGAGCTCATTTTAGCAAGTAATATTAACCGGAGAGAAGATGTTTATTTACTTAATACTTATCTATTGAGGCCAGGAAATAATAAAACCCAAGATGTAGAGTATATAATTGACTCGACATTCGATCCCAAAGTATCAGTTTTGCCTGGTGAAAAGTACCACGGAAATGAAAACCTTTTTTATAACTTAAGAAACTATTATGTTCCTGGGAATTTCATTAAAGATAATTGGGGAGAAGTCTTATCTGCATATGCTCCGGTTTATGATAATGAAGGCAACTACTTGGCAACAATCGGAGTTAATGTAAGAGCTACTGATATTTCTGATAAACTATGGGACTTGCTCTTGTTAGGGCTTGTTGCATTTTGTTCAGCGACAGCATTGAGTTTGATAATTGCTGTTATATTTTCAAAGATCATTTCTAATAATTTGCATAAGCTCCAAGATGATGTGAATAAAATCGGTAAAGGAGATCTAGATCATAAAGTAACTATTGATACTGAAGATGAGTTCAATGAGCTTGCATGTGCCATTAATCATATGACTGAAGGCTTAAAAGAAAGAGAAAAAGTAAAATCTAGTTTTGCTAAATATGTCTCTAAAGAAGTGCTAGAAAAAATACTATCTTCAAAAGGAGATATCAAGCTAGAAGGAGAAAGAAAAAAAGTAACTATGCTTTTCTCTGATATTCCTCAATTTACCAAAATCGCCGAAAGCATGGAGCCGGAAGATGTCGTTTCTTTATTAAATGATTATTTTTCTAACATGTTAGATGTTATAATCGAATTTGATGGGACGATTGATAAATTCATCGGAGAGGGGATTATGGTTGAATTTGGAGCTCCTGTTTCTGATCCCTCTCAAGAGATAAAAGCTGTAAAAGCTGCCATTAAAATGCATCTGGTATTATCAGACCTTTTAGAAAAATGGTTAAAAGAAGGTAGACCGCAGATAAAAATGTGTGTAGGGATACACACAGGTGATGCTGTTGTTGGAAACGTTGGGTCTGATAAAAGAATGGAATACACAGCAATTGGAGACACCGTCAACACTGCATCAAGACTAGTCGAGCTTTCAAAAGAAAAGAAATTAAAAATTCTGATAAGTGAACAAATATATGAAAAAATTAAAGATGAATATGCAGCAGATTCGCTTGGAAAAATTCTCTTATCAGGAAAAACAAAGGAAACATTGGTCTATTCAATAGACCCATTTCAGGGAAGAAAATCATGAAGAATATTTTTGTCAGGGGATTAATAACAATAGCGCCACTTGCAATAACTATCGCTTTGCTTGTTTGGATATTTTCAGCACTAGAAAGTATTTTTAAAGTGCCGCTTCAAGCAGTAGTTGGCCAGTATTATTTTCCTGGGTTGGGTGTTTTAGTTGCCCTAGTCTTAATATTTTTTATTGGAATGATCATTAACAATTTCTTAATTCAGAAAGTCTACAAGTTTGGAGAGGACATTTTAAAGCACATTCCATTGGTTAAAACGTTATATAATTCAGTTTCAGAACTTATGCGCTTTTTTAGGGCAAATTCTAAAGAGGATTTTGGGCAGGTAGTTTTATTGGATTTTAATGGATTTAGCATTATTGGATTTGTAACTCGTGAAAATTTAGACGAAATTGACCCTAAACTCGGCAAAAGCAAAGAAGTTGCTGTATATATTCCTTTCAGCTACCAGATTGGCGGGTATACTTTTTTTGTTGAAAGGTCCAAATTAACTCCGCTGAATATGACTGTTGATAAAGCTATGAAAATTGCTATCACCGCAGGGATTTTAAAAGAGGCTCAAGCTAAAAAAAAGGAAATTAGTGATAATCCTTCTTAAGGTGGCTGGTATCATTTAACAGCTTTAAAATTGGCTCATTATGCTCATATCCTAAAATTGAAACACAAGCATTTGATGAAGAAAAATATCTTCCTTCTTTAGCTGTTAAGTTAAGCCAGCTAGCAATAATAACTCTTGAAAAATGTCCATGGGTAAAAATTATGACATCTCCTTTTATCTTTGATAATTTTTTGACCATGCTATGTCCGCGCTTAGTTACAGCATCAACAGACTCACCACCATCGCACCCATATTTAAATACACTCCAACCAGGAATTTTTTCTTGGATTTGCTTTGTAGTCAGCCCTTCAAAATCACCATAATTCCATTCAACTAAATCATTTTCAACAGTTCCTTCAAAGCCGGCAAGCTCGCAAGTTTTTTTTGCTCTTTTGTAAGGGGATGTTAAAACAGCTGAAAATTTTTTATCCTTTAGCCTGTTTTTTAACAAGTTTGCTTGCTTTATTCCATTCTCAGTAAGAGGGATATCTGTGTAGCTAGTATGTTGTTTTGTGACATTCCACTCAGTTTCACCATGCCTGCAGATGTATATCTTTTGCATTTTTTCTTTTCCTTTATTCCTTTTCCATAGCACAATAGTTCTAACAATTCAAAAAAAAATGGAGGATACCATGTCTGAAATACTTGTAGTTGCTAGTAAAGTTAAATCATACATTAAAGATAAAGGCTTTAGCACATCTGCTGCAGTTATGGAAGAGCTAACAAAAATTGTTAGAAATGCTTGTGATAAGGCAATAGAAAATGCTGAAAAAGCTAAGAGAAAAACTGTAATGGATAGAGACTTTGAAGAGTAGATATCATGTTTCGAAAAATATTTTTTCTATTAATGTTAACTTTAGGTGTTACGTTGTCTGCAAAAAATGATCAAACCGTGGTTTTAGAAACTACTTGTGGTAGCATTCATATTAAATTGTTTTCAGATGTTGCTCCGAAGGCATGTGAAAATTTTATTAAACTTGTTAATAAGGGCTACTATAATGGAACAATTTTTCATAGAGTTATTAAAGACTTTATGATTCAGGGAGGTGATCCACAAGGATCTGGCCTAGGTGGCGAGTCTATTTGGGGTAAACCGTTTCAAGATGAAGTTATCGCAGATGTAGCTTTTGATAAGCCTGGGCTGCTTGCGATGGCCAATCGAGGACCAAATACAAACGGATCTCAATTTTTCATCACAACAGCTGAAACCCCTTGGTTAAATATGCGGCATACAATTTTTGGAAAGATAACCAAAGGATATGATGTCGTAAAAAAAATTAGTGAATCTGAAACTGACTCTAGGGATAGACCTTTGGAGTCTCAAAAAATCACTAAGGCGTATGTGCTCGGGAATTAATTTCCCGAGTTTTTCTTAGAATTTGAGCTAATGTGCGGTGCAATGACTTGATCCGACTTTGTGTCATCTAAAAGGTTGTCAAGTCCTAATCTGCTAAATACAGCTCTTACAATTGTATTAAATATCATCTTGTCTATTTTATTAATTGGAAATCCAAGCTCTTGGTTTATGTTGAAGAACTCCATTTTATTAATAGGTGGGTATTTAACAACTTTTCCATTATGGTCAGTCACTTGTATTACAATATTTTCAACTGTTACTTTTTTTATTAGATAGTTTTTTTTGATTTTCCACTTTGGGCTAGTATCACTTAAAAGAAGCTGCCAGTTATTTTTTGTGCCTGATTCATTAAAATATTCAACAGCAATCAAGGTGTCTTTGAATGAAATAGAGTCAATAACTAAGGGATTTTTTGTAATTTCTTTTAATGATGTGTCAATATTTATCTCTTCTACCCCAAAGGAAATATTAGTTCTTGATTGTGGAGCATTCCCAATAAACAAATCCTTTAGAGTCATACAGTTTTTGGAAAAATCAAGGCTATATAGACGTACAGGCATATTATTTAGTTGTTTAGATAGCAGTTTCTCAAATAGTAAGTTTTTATAGGTCCAGCCAAAGAATCCAGTACTTATAATTAATAAGATGCTAACGAAGAGAGTTCTTTTCATCTTTTTTCCTTTTCTTTTTTGTTATAAGAAAAAATTCTTTTAGAAAAAGGATTATATTTAACTTAATCAATTAAGTAGTTATGAAGAGCTTAAGAAAGTGTATAAATTGGGAAGCAATAAATGAGGAAGAAGATATATTTATCAACTGCTGGAATAGTTGTTGTTGCGGTCTTATCTTTAATAGTTGCAATTTTACTGCTAAAGGCTCCTATTATTTCATCATATTTATCTCATAAGCTTGGTGTAAATGTTTCAATGAGATCTGTCAGTATCTCAACAAGTGGAATGAAGATAAATAAGTTTAAAATTAATAATCCAATAGGTGCTAGGACAAATACCGCCCTTTCAGCTCAGAATATAGATGTTGGCTATCAGTGGAAAGAGCTAAGAGCAGATCCAGGAGTAATAGAGGACATAGAACTGAATAATGTGTTTCTTGGTATTGAATTGTATAATTCTAGCGGATCTAGAAACAATTGGAGTCAAATACTTGCCACAGTTGATGATAATCAAGATAAAGATGCAAAAGAAATGGTAATCAAACGCCTTGTTATAAAAAATTTATCAGTTAGCGTTAGAGGTAAAGGAATTTTTTCCTCATGGCAAAAAATTAAAGAGATCCCACGACTTGAATTTAGAAATATTAGTAGTAAAGAAGGTTTCCCAACAGAGAAACTGATCGAGCAAATATTTGATGAAGCAAATCTAGGTACTTATATTAAAGAACTAATAAAGCAACCTGTAAAGGTTCTTGATAAAGTTTTTTCGCCTTTTACCGATAAAAAATAAAGGCATCCTTGAAAGGATGCCTTTTATGGAAGAGTAATTAATAATCCATTCCTGCTGTTGCAGATGTTTCTTTTTCCTCTTTTTCTTCGTCAGTAATAATGGCTTCTGTTGTGAGAAGCAGAGCAGCAATTGATGCAGCATACTGAATTGAAGATCTAGTGACTTTCATTGGATCTACAATACCAGCTTCAAGCATATTGACGAATTTATCTGACCTAGCATCATAACCATCTCCATCTTTCATTTCAGAGACCTTTTGAACGATAATAGATCCTTCTTTTCCAGCATTTTCTGAAATTTGCTTTAGTGGGTAGGCTAGTGATTTTAAAATTATTTCAGCTCCAATTTTCACATCTCCACTAAGGGATGCAATTGCTTTTTCTAAAGCTGGTACGCAACGTATGAAAGCAGTACCACCACCAGGTAGTATACCTTCTTCAACAGCTGCTTTAGTAGCATTTTGAGCATCATCAACGCGGTCTTTTTTCTCTTTCATTTCTACTTCTGTTGCAGCTCCAACTTTAATTACAGCAACTCCACCAGTAAGCTTAGCAAGCCTTTCTTGTAGTTTTTCGCGGTCATAATCAGATGTGCTTTCTTCAATTTGCTTTCTGATTAAATCTACACGACCTTGGATTTTAGCTTTTTCACCAGCTCCATCAACTAAAGTAGTATCTTCTTTTTTGATGATTGCCTTTTTAACTCTTCCTAGCATGTCAATTGTAACATTTTCTAGTTTTGTTCCAATTTCTTCGCTAATGAATTGTCCACCAGTTAAAATTGCAATGTCTTCTAGCATTGATTTACGGCGATCTCCAAAGCCTGGAGCTTTTACAGCGCAAACCTTCAAGCCAGCTCTAATGCGGTTTACAACAAGTGTAGCTAGCGCTTCACCTTCCACATCTTCAGCAATAATTAACAATGGTTTTCCTGACTCTGCGACAGCTTGTAAAATAGGTAGGAATTCTTTCATTGAAGAAATTTTCTTTTCGAAAATTAAGACATATGCATTTTCAAGCTCTGCTTCTAGCGTCTCTGAGTTAGTAACAAAGTAAGAAGATAGATATCCTCTATCAAAGTTCATCCCTTCTACAACATCTAAGACAGTTTCAAAGCCTTTAGCTTCTTCAACTGTAATTGTTCCATCTTTTCCTACTTTATCCATTGCTTTTGCGATAATCTCACCGATTTCTTGGTCTCCATTAGCTGAGATAGTTGCAACTTGTGCAATTTCTTTAGAGTCTTTGATCGGTTTGCTCATTTTTTGAAGTTCGTCTACAACACAGTTTACAGCAGTTTCAATTCCCTTTTTTAGTTCCATTGGGTTTGATCCAGCTGTAACATTTCTAAGACCTTCGGTATAGATAGCTTCAGCTAGGACTGTTGCTGTAGTTGTTCCATCTCCTGCTTTATCAGCAGTTTTGCTGGCAACTTCTTTAACCATTTGAGCGCCCATATTTTCATGCTTATTTTCAAGCTCGATTTCTTTAGCTACAGTTACACCGTCTTTAGTGATTTGAGGAGCTCCATATGATTTGTCTATTGCAACATTTCTACCCTTAGGGCCAAGTGTTACTTTTACAGCAGAAGCTAGAGTGCGAACACCTTTTGCTATCTTTTGGCGTGCATCTTCTTTAAACTTTATATCTTTAGCTGCCATTTTAATTTCTCCTGTTTTTTGAAAATAAATTATTCAATGATTGCTATAATGTCGTCACTTTTCAGAATAATATATTCGACATCATCAACTGTGATTTCTTGACCTGCATACTTATCTATTAGAATCTGATCACCGACTTTGACGTCCATCACATCATATGATCCATCATCTTTTCTTTTGCCAGGACCTACAGCAACTATAGTTGCACTTTCTTGTTTCTTTTTGGCAGAATCAGGAAGAATAATTCCTCCTTTTAATACTTCTTCTTGTTCAGTTCTTTGAGCCAATACTCTATTTCCAAGTGGCTTTAAAGTTGTTTTTTTTTGAGTTTGTTGAGTCATTGTAAACCCTCCAATTAAGTTAGGTTGTGTTTTAATTTTTCATGAAAACCATACAAAATTTTCTTTTTTTTTGCAATAAAAATTAGCAAAACAAGTTATAGATTGCTAAACAAGTTTTATTAAAGGAAAATCTTTCAAGTAACTGCTAGAATCATTAGTATTAAATCAATAATGCAGCAGGAGAAAATATGATTAAAGAAAGAAAAGATTTAACACCGGAAATGATGTGGAATGTTGATGAACTTTATTTATCATGGGAAGAATGGGAAAATGACTTTAAGAAATTATCCACAAGTGAAAACTTTCCAAAATGGCCTCAAATTAATAATTTAAAAGGAAGCTTGCAAGAGTCAGCTCAAACACTTGCAAAGCTGTTAAATTATTATTTCACTATAGAAAGGCTAATTGAAAAATTGTTTACTTATGCTCATTTACGATTAGATGAGGATCTAGGTGATGACAAGTCAAAAAATGCTTATGGTAAAATTTTAGCTGTGTCGCATGAATTTAGATTTGAAACATCTTGGATTGAGCCTCAAATTCTTGAAATACCAGACCAGGTTTTTAAAAACTTTTTGAAAGATGATAATTTAAGACCATATTTATTTTTTCTTGAGAAAGTCTATCGCTTAAAACCACATACTCTATCGCTTAAAGAAGAAGAACTTTTAGCCCTTAGCTCTAAATCTTTAGATGCAGCACATAAAGCATTTAGTGCATTTAATGACGCTGACCTTAAATTTGAAAAAGTAAAAGACTCAAATAACAAAGAACATGAGCTTACCAATGGGCTTTACTCCAATTATTTAAGAAATAGAGACCGAACCTTAAGAAAAAATTCATTCGAGGTATTGCATTCTACTTACACAGAATATGAAAATACATTAGCTGAATTGCTTCAAGGGCAGTTAATGAATCACTTATATATATCGCGTGCCCGTAAATATGACAGCTGCCTTAACTGCGCTCTTAACGCCCATAATATTGACCCCAAGGTATATCATAACCTGATTGAGCAAACGCGTAAAAAATTATCATCTTTGCACCGCTATGTTTCAATTAGAAAAAAAATAATGAAATTAGATGAGATGCATTTGTACGACCTATATGCTCCCTTAGTAGAAGAAGTTGACCTTAAATGGAGCTATGAAGAGGCTTGTGATCTAGTTATAGACTCTGTAGCCCCTCTTGGAGATGAATATCAAAATGTTTTAAGAAAAGGGCTTTTAGAGGATAGATGGGTAGATCCTTTTGAAAATGCTAGAAAGCGCTCCGGGGCATATTCTAGCGGATGTTATGATAGCATGCCCTATATTCTTATGAATTTTCACGGCTCACTAAACGATGTTTTAACTCTAGCTCATGAAGCCGGCCACAGTATGCATTCTTATCTTAGTCATGAAAACCAAAGCTTTCAAGATTCACAGTATCCAATTTTTGTAGCTGAGGTTGCGTCTACTTTTAATGAGCAGCTTTTACTTCAACATCTAATGAAAAAGTATAAAGATCCTAAAATTCAAACTTTTATTTTGAACTATAGGGTTGAAGGAATTAGGACAACTTTTTTTAGACAGGCGATGTTTGCTGAATTCGAGTTAAAAATGCACGAACTAGTAGAAAAACAAGTTCCACTAACCCCATCTCTTTTAAAGTCTAGTTATTTAGAATTGAACAAAAATTATTTTGGAAAAGATATTATTATCGATGAAAATATCTCAATTGAGTGGGCTAGGATACCGCATTTTTATTATAATTTCTATGTTTACCAATATTCTACGGGGATTAGTGCAGCTTTTGCTTTATTTAAAAAAGTAAAATCATCTCCTAATGCAAGAGAAAATTATCTGACATTTTTAAAATCTGGTGGTAGTAAGTATCCGCTTGACCTTTTAAAAACAGCTGGGGTTGATATGCTCCAAAGTAGTGCAATAAATGCTATTTTAGATGATTTTGATAGTATGTTAGATTCGCTAGAAACTATAGTTCAAGGAGAGGAGTTTAAAATAGGCTCCATTTAAAAATTATTGTAAAAAAACTACGGCTGAAGTATTAATATTCTACGGGTTTCGCCTCATCTTTTAACTTCAGTAAAGATCAATATGAGAGACAACAGAGCTGTAGCTACATTTATAATAGTTAATGAAAAAGGCCTTCATACAAGGCCTTCTACAGAACTTGTTAAATGTGCTTCAGCTTTCAGATCTCACATACAGCTTTATTTTAGAGAGTACGTAGTGAACGCTAAGTCATTGTTAGGAATTTTGATGCTAGCTGCTTCTAAAGGATCTAAAATAAAAGTTGAAGCAATTGGTGCTGATGCAGAACAGGCTGTTGCTGAAATTTTAAAATTAGCTAGTAATAAGTTTAATATGAGATACTAGTTAATAATTTTAGTTTCTCTATTTTCAAAACCGATGATTACACGCTTTGCTATGTTAAAGAAAAAACCAGTATCTACAACACCTGGAATAGCTTTAATTCTAGAATGGATATTTTCAGGAGAATCTTTTGAGTCAAAGATATCTACATCTAAAATATAGTTTCCATTATCAGTGATAAGAAGAGAGTTATTTTCATTTTTTCTGAATGAAGATAAGAAATTCATTTTCTCTAAAGTGGATTTCACATGAGTATATCCAAAAGGAAGCACTTCTACAGGTAATTTTCTTTTCCCTAATTTGCTTACGACTTTAGTTTCATCAACTATTGCAACCATTTCCTTACTTGAAACGGCTAGGATTTTTTCTCTTACGTGAGCACCGCCGCCGCCTTTTATCATTCTTTTTTCACCATCAATTTCATCTGCTCCATCAACTGTAATATCGATTTGAGGGACTTCATCGATTTTTTTTATTAGGATGTTTCCTTTTTTGGCAATTTCTTCAGATCTTTTGGAACTACTGACAGCGATAATATTGAGTCCATTTTTTACTTCTTCAATCAGGTAGGAAATAAAATACTCAGATGTAGACCCGCTACCCAATCCGACAATTGTATTAGGTTTGATAAATTTAATTGCTGCCTTAGCTGCATTTTTCTTAGCTATATCATGTGACATGCGTCAAAAAATATCATAAGAAAAAATTCATTGGAATTATTAATTTGTATTTATTACTCTAACAAAAGGTTCTAGGAGTAAAATTATGCCAAATAGCGTTTGTAATGATTCAAGAAGTGAAGTAGAAAACTTACAATTTAATGTTGGAAATAATCTATCACCAACAGATAAAAAAATAGGAACCTGTAGAGGAACGATTAATAACTGTGAAGATCCTAGCCCAAAAACTACTAGAATGATAAAAAAAATCGAATATATGCTAGAAAAAGAGAAAGCGAACTTCACAGAAAAAGAAGTAAAAAGATGTAAAGAGTCTAATAGAAACTGGCTAGCTACAGGAAAAAGAGAGCTGGTAGATAGAGAATGTATGGCGTTATTCAATGAAAATAAAGACTCAGCTCCTGACAGTAAAGCTATTCAAGAGTACAGAAGACAGATAGAAGAGCAATTTCATAGAGAAAGGGAAAGGATTAAAGTTTTGTTAAACCAGAAAGCTTAATTTTTTTAAACCAACAAAAAAAAAGATCTTAAACTTTTAAAAATAATCAAATTTTTAAAATTCACATATTAATTGATTGAAATTACAATCCATAATAGCCTATTTATAAAAAATGCTAAGTAATAGTTATGGAAAATATTTTAGATCATCTTCAAAAAAGAGGATTAGTTGAAGATACAACTTCCCAAGAGCTTAAAAAAGTGCTGTCAAATCCAACTAAGTTTTATATTGGTTTTGATCCGACAGCGGATTCTTTGCATTTAGGCAATTTAGTTGGGATTATTGTTTTAGAATGGTTCAGACGCTTTGGACACCATCCAATTGCCCTAATAGGAGGAGCTACAGGAAGAATAGGCGACCCTTCTTGGAAAAGCTACGAACGCCCTCTGCTTAGTGATGATGCTATTTTTCATAACGTTAAATCCATTTCACAGTTTTTTGAAAATCTATTTCCTGATGGTACTGTAAAGATAATCAATAACGACAGTTGGTACGGCTCTATGTCTGTTGTTACCTTTCTAAGGGATGTATGCAAGCAATTCAGGATAGGTCCTATGCTAGCGAAAGAAAGCGTAAAAATTAGAATCCAAAGTGAAGAAGGTATGAGCTTCACAGAGTTTAGTTATCAAGTTCTGCAGGGTTACGACTTTAGTTACTTATTTGAAAAAGAAAATGTCAAACTTCAATTGGGCGGTAGTGATCAATGGGGAAATATCACAGCGGGAATAGACTTGATTAGAAAACAAAAAAAAGCAACAGCTTATGGCCTTACCTTTCCTCTTTTAGTCGACTCAGAAGGGAAAAAATTTGGAAAATCAGAAAGTGGGGCTATTTGGCTTAGTGCAGATAAACTCTCTCCGTATGATTTTTATCAATATCTCTATAGAGTATCGGATAAAGATGTGATCAAGCTATTAAAAATGATGACATTTCTGGATTTATCAGAAATTGAAAAAATAGAAAAAAGCATGTGCTCCGACGACTATGTCCCAAATACTGCTCAAAAAATCTTGGCTGAAAATGTAACAAAGTTTGTGCATTCTCAAGAAGGGTTAGACCTAGCTCAGAAAGTAACTCTTGGGGTATATTCGTCTTCAAAAAATATAATTTCAGGGGATGTTCTTAAGGAAATAGCAAAAGACATGCCTCATTCTACCTATAAATTAGAGGATGTTTTAGGTAAAAAGTTCACTGAAGTTGCCGCGATCTGCGGGATTGCAGCGAGCAAATCTGAGGCTCTTAGGCTACTTAAGGGTGGTGGAGCATACGTAAACAATAAAAAAATCTTAGATGAGAATTTTCTTTTTTCTAACGAAGATTTCATAGAGGGAAAGTATATTTTAATAGGCATTGGAAAGAAGAAAAAACATTTGATTGAACTTGAAAATTCTCAATAATTAAAAAAATTTATATAAACAACTTGTGCGAAAATAGTGATCTCAACACAATGAAGCTAAGATTGTGGTCGAAAGGAGACAGGGATGGCGACGATAACGAAGAAAAATATTATTCAAAAAATATCTCAAACTCATAGGATGCATCCTAATGAAGTGAGAAATGTGGTACAAGCTTTTTTAGATGAAATGACAGATATTTTGTCAAAAGGTGATAGACTTGAGTTTCGTGACTTCGGTGTATTTGAGATAGTCGAAAGAAAGCAAAAAGTCGGAAGAAATCCTAAAAATGCCTCAGTTCCAATAGTTATTCCGGCTAGAAAAGCTGTTAAATTTACTCCTGGGAAAAAGATGAAAAAATTAATTGAAGAATCAAAGGCAGAGCCGAGTTCTGGCATTTCTAAATAAAATTTACAATATTTCAAACTTTCACCTTTCAAATATTTCATTTTTTGTTAGAAATATTTTAAATGAAGTTAAATAATAATTATTATTGCTAAGTAATCTTTAATTATCTCATATTAAAAACTTTTTTACTTTAAAAAAACTAATTTTAGTCTTACTTGAAAAAATTTCCATATTACATCATAATTGAGTTTTTCCCGTATTTAAGGAGGAGACTTTGTCTAAGCCAAAAATAATTTTAGTTGGTGCGATCTTTTTATTTGTATCAATTGGAATAATGTCTTTATTTAAAAAAAACAAGAATACTGAAATTTCAGAACCGGTCGAGATCTCAAAAAATCCAGTAGAGAAAATTCCAATACCAGAAAAGAAGGTAGTAAAGGATAAGCTGGTAAATGATTTAATTGAAAAGGAAGCTCCTGAACCTATTCGCTTAGAGAAAAAAGAGGTAGCCGACCTTCCAAAAGTTGATTTAGTTGGAAGGCTTTTTGCAACAGACTCTTCTAAACTGCCAATAGTTGAAACAATAACTTATACATCTAGGGTTCCTTGGTTAAAAGGACGTCCTGCTTGGATAGCAGATTATGCATCTCATTATTCTACTTCGAGACACTTTATAGCGCGGAGCTTAAATCGAAAACCAGATTATTTCACACAAAACATATCTCCGGGAGACCGTTTTAACGTAATTAGAACTGACCTAGATCTGTCTTTTTATCTTCTAGTTGATACTTCAATGTGCAAAATGTGGTTTTATTGCGTTGATTCAGAAAGAAATGAAAGGGTTTTATTAAAAATTTATGATGTTGGTATTGGAAGAAAAGAACCTAAAAAACAATCAGGATGCTTAACTCCATCTGGTAAATATTTACTTGGTAGTAAGATTGCAATTTATAAAGAAGGAATAATGGGGTATTTCCAAGATCAAAAAGTTGAAATGCTTCAGGTTTTTGGAACAAGGTGGATACCATTCGAAAAGGAAATAGAAGGGTGTTCTGATAGTGCAAAAGGATATGGAATACATGGATCACCATGGCATAAAGACCCAACAACCGGCAAGTTAGTTGAAGATAGATCTCATATTAGAAGATATGACAGTGATGGATGTATCCGTTTAAACTCTGAAGATATTGAAGAGCTTTTTTCTATCATTATCACTAAGCCAACAACAGTTGAAATAGTTGATGATTTCAAAAATGCTACTCTCCCAGGGAAAGAGAGAGAAAACTTTTCTATTTCTCGCCTAAATAAATGAAGGAAAATAAATGAAGAATAATAATAAAAATACAACTTTACTTCCTCATGAAAAGGAAATAGCTGAACATGAAAATACTGTTAAGCTTGTAAAAGAAAAAAACATGAAAAGTGAGCTCTGGTCTGAAAAAGAAATCCAAAAAATGGAACAGAAAATCGAGAGACTAAAGAAAAACGTTTATTCAAAGCTACAGCCGTGGGATAGGGTTGCAATTTGTCGCCACCAGATGAGACCTCACTCAATCGACTTTATCCAAAATATTTGTGAAGATTTTGTAGAAATTCATGGAGATCGTTGTTTTAGGGATGATCCTGCTGTTATTGCCGGTTTTGGGAGGATTGGAAACCAGAAATTTATGATTATAGGACAAGAAAAGGGAAAAGATACGGAAAGCAGAATTCATAGAAATTTTGGGATGCTTCACCCCGAAGGATATCGTAAAGCGCTAAGGTGTATGGAGCTTGCCGCTAAATTTGACATTCCTATTTTGTCACTATTAGACACCCAAGGGGCATATCCAGGTTTTAGTGCTGAAGAAAGAGGTCAAGGATACGCAATTGCAAAAAACTTGCTTGAAATGTTCCGAATTAAGGTTCCAATTATTGTGCTATTAATTGGTGAAGGGTGTTCTGGCGGTGCTCTTGGAATGGGGATCGGCGATGTGATTGGAATGCTTGAGCATTCTTATTATTCTGTGATTTCACCTGAAGGTTGTGCTTCAATTCTTTGGAAAGACTCTAAAAAAAATGCACAGGCTGCAGATGCTTTAAAACTTCTTTCTGAAGATCTTTTAAAACTCAAAGTCATTGATGAAATACTTCCAGAACCACTTGGAGGAGCACATCATGACCCTCAAGTTGTTTATGAAAATGTAAAAGGCTTTGTTATAAAAAGTATTGAAATGTTGAAAAATATTCCTAACGAGGATTTACTAAAGAGACGGTTTCAGAAATTTCGTTCAATGGGGGAGTTTTTCACAGAAGATGAAGTTACTTATACAAGCAGCGATCAGAAGCAGTAAACATATTAGCTTAGCTATATTTACATTTCTTGCTTTGATTCTTTTAACTATTTCAAATCAGCTGGAGATGTTTTCACTTGGTTTGATGACAAATACTACTTCCACTGACTTTTTTTCAATGTTCGGTGAAAAAAAACAAGGCAGAGTTCGGACAGCTGAGCAAGTTGAATTAAATCAAATAATTAATAAATGGGATGATATTGACAAAGACAAAAAAGGGTATGTCACTAAAAAAGATACTGCCATTTACATGTCAAAAAAAAGAGATTCCAATCCTGTTAACCACATTTTAAGAAAGCTCTCTTTGAAGTTGGACTTTGAGAAGAACTTTTCGGTTTTGATTTTTTTTCTAGTTATTGTAGCGATATTTAAAGCTGTCAACCTTTTTACGGCGCGATATATGACTCAGATTCTTTCGATTCGGATTACAAGGGATCTCAGGCATCAGTTTTTTAAGCATATTCAATCGCTCCCACTTAGCTTCTATAATGAATACAATTTAGGGTCATTGACATCAAGAGCGATTGGAGATGCAGGTCAAATAGCATCTTCATTAAACTCGATGTTGGTAAATTATTTACAGACACCATTCGCGGTTTTCAGTTCTTTGTTTTGTTGTTTTTATATTTCTTGGGAGCTTTCTTTAATAATCTTTGTTGGAATTCCTTTTATAATTTTTCCGATAATATTTTTTACAAAAAAAATTAAAAACGTAACAAGACAACTTCAAAAAAAGCAGGAGAGTTTTACATCTGTACTTTTAGATTTTTTATCGGGAATTCATACTATCAAAATTTATGCAATGGAGATGTTTTCATTAAAAAAGTATGAAGAACAAAATAACCAGATGGCAAGGTTAGAAGTTAAAAATGCAAAGTACTCATTGCTAACAAGGCCGGTTCTTCACACTGTTACAACCACATGTCTTGCTGTCATATTGCTTTTTGGGTTTTATACGTTGAGAATGACTGTTTCGCAAGTAATCACATTCTGCGGAATGTTGTATTTATTTTATGAGCCTGTAAAAAAATTTGCAGAAGAAAATGCAAATATTCAAAAAGGAATAGTAGCAGCGGAAAGAATGTTTGAAGTCTTGAATATGAAACCTAAAATTACTGATTCTAAATCTGCTATTGAATTAAGAGATTTTAAAAATGAAATTTCTTTTAACAATGTATGGTTTAAATATACGGACAAGTGGATCTTAAAAGATTTAAGTTTTACTGTTAAAAAAGGGGAGACAGTAGCTATTGTAGGGCCGACTGGTGCAGGCAAGTCAACAATAGTACAGCTAATTCCTAGGCTTTATGATATACAAAAAGGGACAATTTCCATTGATGGGAAATCAGTTAAAGATTTTACACAAAAGTCACTAAAAGAGCAGATTGCTTTTATACCTCAAAGACCTTTTTTATTTTATGACACAATTTTAGAAAACATTTGCTTTGGCAATAAGTTCTCTTTTGAAAAAGTTATAGAAGCCTCAAAAAAGGCACATGCACATGAATTTATTGTTAACTTGCCAGATAGATATAACACGGTAATAGCAGAAACTGGAAAAACACTATCTGGAGGACAGCAACAAAGGCTTGCTATAGCTAGGGCATTAATTAAAGATGTCCCACTTTTAATCATGGACGAGGCAACATCATCTTTAGATGCTATCAGTGAAAATAAAATTAAGCTAGCAGTCCAAGCTCTTCAAGGCTCTATTACTCAAATTATTATAGCCCACCGCTTATCAACTATAGAACATGCTGATAAAATTATTTATCTTGACCAAGGAGTTAAAATAGCAGAAGGCACTAAAGAACAGTTGTTAAATGAATGTCCAGCATTTAAGCAGATGTGGGATGCTTTTCATAAAGTAAAAGAAGCTGATTTAAGTGTATCCTAACTATCTATTTAGCCTTTAATTCTTTAAATAGTGCTATATCCCTAGATGTAATTGGCATTTCATAAGAAAAGTCGAGATAATCTGAAATAATATTTAAAAAAAATATTGATTTCGAGATAATGAGCAATAGCGGGGGGAGAGGTTTAATGTCTAAAAAAGATACAGCTCAGGAATTTAAACCGGATGATTTTGAGAAGCTCGATGAAGAATTGAATCAATTAGTAGAGCTAATTCGTCAATTTTCTAGTAATCCTGATAATTACGAAATAAAGCCTAGAATTCAGTATCTTTTAGCTGAAATGTTCTCATTGTCAAAAAAAATTGGTGGCAATGTCCTAGATCATGCAGATGAGCTAAAGCTTGATATCAATGCTTTTTTAGACCGTCCGAATACAAAAGGACTGGCACCTAAAATTTTTCAAGATTTTCAATTGTTAAAAAATGATCTTAGGAGGCTTTGATGGGCTTAGAAGAGAGAAAGAAGGGATCCGCTCCAAAAAAAATCACTAATCTTCAAGAAGAGCTCGATGAGGCTTTACTGAGGTTTCAAGCTTCTTTTGAGCTCCTTCAAAAGAACGATGATCCTAAAATGAGAAAATACTACTTTGACTCACTAATCGAAGAGTTAAATCAGTTAGATGTAATAGCTAAAGGTATTGATCGTAAAGGAATTCGAAAACAAGAAAGCATCCTTTCTAAAGATGCAAAGAAGTACTTTAGTAGCCAAAGTCAGGAGAATTTTGAGAAACTAAGGCAGGATATAGCCACTTTAAAAGAAGCTAACCGTGTTCCAAAAAACATCAGTCGATAATTCTCTTTGGGTGAATGAAAGTGTATCCCACAGATTTAATCTTGTGATTTGAAACTCTTTTATTACCACTTCTGAGTGTTTTTACCGAAGGATCCCATTTTATAGGTTTGAAGCCAAACCTATCAGATATTTGCTTGTATAATTCAGAACGTATGGTATGTTCATCATCTGATAAATTATAGATGCCACGAAGTCTATGATTTAATGCATAAGTATAAGCTTCAACTATGTCATCTAAGTGGACCATGTTTGTATAGTTATCACCTTGGCCAGATAAAATTGATCCTTGGTATTTTTTTACTTTTTCAGAAAGATTCCTATTTGGTCCATATATTTCTGATAATCGGAAAACTAGAACATTCCAACCTAGATCTTGTAGTGAAGTTAGTGTCTTCTCTGTTTCAATTAAAATCCTACCAGGCTCTGTTTCATTCAATAGCGAGGAACTCTCATCTACCCATTTTCCATTATGATCGCCATAAACAAAAGTTGAACTGGTATACAATAAACTTTTTAAAGGGCTGTTTTTAGCGCAGTTTTTTAAATTTTGGGCAGTTCTTAAATATACATTCTCATAGTCTTCTGGGTTGTCTGCTGCAACAGTTAGAGCAATAACGTCATTTTCATTTACTATTTGGGATAGCTTATCAGCATCAGTGGAATGTAGAACTTCAGCTTTTTGGCAGTGTTTTAATATATTGCCTAACTTATCAAACGACCTTGTTGTCCCGGTTATATGGTGTCCCAAGCTCTTCCAGCGGCTTGCTAGAGCTTGACCTACATAACCACACCCTATAATTGCAATCTTTAACATGATAGCATTCCTAATTTAGAAAAACTTTCTTTAAGTTCTTCATTTCCTTTTTTATCAAAGAATCCTTTTTCATTTAACCAATTTACATAGTCCTTCGGAACATCCTTTAATGGTCTTCCTTGGTATTTCCCAAAGGGCATTCGTGTTGTATTAGATTGGTTCATTAACTCTAAGACCTCGTTAGGCTTTAAGTCACCAATCATTTTTACAAAAACTTTATGCAGAACGATAACATCGTCAAGAGCTCTATGAGCTTGATTAGCTTCAATTTCATAAACTTCCCTTAGAAATTGTAGAGCATGTCTAGGTAAATCGTAACGATACTTTCTTGACCACTTTAATGAATCAACGTAATCCCAAGTTGGGATCTGTAAATCTGAACGGTTCATCTCATTTTCTAAAAAAGGCCTATCAAAAGCATCATTATTGTGAGCTACAAGTATTGCTCCTTCACTACAAAAGTTGATAAAGTCTTCACCTACTTTTTTAAAAGTAGGGGCATCTTTTACCATTTCGTTGGTAATGTTATGGATCTTTGTAGCTTCTAGCGGAATTTCACATTCGGGGTTTATAAGAGAAGAAAAAGACTTTTCGTTCAACGCGTCATATGCTGCAATCTCGATAATTCGATCCTTGTCAGATTTAACACCAGTAGTTTCGGTATCAAAAAATATAAATCTTTTATTCATATAAAACACTTTAGTTAGTATATCTGTGAATACTCTGAAAGACTTCCATCAAGAGCAATTTGAGTCCAGAGAGCAACGAGGGAAATGTAGCATGAGAGCTGAATTTAAAACAAGCAACTGATATTTGATAATTGGCCGACACTTTTTTAATAAAATCAATGACAAGAAATTTTGGAGCTTGTTTTGCTTCAAAATTTAGATGCACTTGTGGTATATTGTTCTTTCATTTGGTGTAAAAAGGAAAAGTTTGTGAAATATTTAATGTTTGTTCTTTTGATATTTGCTACTACTGGATGTTTTCAAGTACATAATGATGATTGTGCTTATTATACGGTTCCAACAACAAATAATCCAAACATTGTTCCAAATCATTCAACCTTTGCACCAGGTCTAAATTAGCATTCCTCACAGCTTGCTTTTTTACACATATTTAGCTAAAGATAAAAATTATAGGGAAATCTTTCAATAATCGGTTTATATGAAAAACTCAATTTATCATTTTTTTTCAAGCGATACTTCTAAAGTATTCCAGTCGCTTGGCAAAGAAGTTTTAATCGAAGATTATAAAAAAATGGTCCTGATTAGGAACTTAGAGCTAAGATTGGAATCTTGTTACCAGCAGGGCAAAATTGGCGGATTTATGCACTCGTATATTGGGCAAGAAGCTATTCAAACTGCATGTATCAGAGCAATGGGTGAGGATAATTGGTATACAACAACCTATCGTTGCCACGCATTAGCTCTTTTATTAAGGGTCTCCCCAAAAGACATTTTTGCAGAGTTATTTGGTAAAGTTACCGGCAATGCCCTTGGTAGAGGTGGTTCGATGCACTTATATTCAGATAAGATGTTAGGTGGTTTTGCCATAGTAGGCGGGCATACTCCAATTGCAGCTGGAGCTGCCTTTTCATTAGCATATAAAAACATTAAAGATAAGGTATCTGTATGTTTTTTAGGTGAGGGGTCAGTCCCACAAGGTGCATTTCATGAATCATTGAACTTGGTATCTCTTTGGAATTTGCCTTGCATTTATGTTATTGAGAACAATCAGTGGGGAATGGGAACAGCAGCTAAGAAAGCGGTTAGTGCTCACCCAATTGCTGAAAAAATGGCCCCTGCTTACAACATCAAAAGCTATACACTTGATGGAATGGATTACTTTAATTTGCATGCTGGGTTTTCTCATATTTTTGAAGAGACAAAAACAACCCAAAGGCCAGTTTTAGTTGAAGTAATTACTGAAAGGTTTAAGGGGCATTCTATATCAGATCCTGGTTTTTATAGATCTAAAGAAGAGCTAGAAAAGATAAGAAAAAGAGACCCGATCCATCTATTTAAGGATAAATTGATTGAAAATCAGCTATTTTCCGAAGAAGATGCAAAGCAAATTGAAAAAGAGCAAATAGAGCTTATAAAAAAAGCTATGAATGAAGCAGAAGGTGATAAAGACCCAGATCCAGTCCACTTGGGAGAGGGTGTTTTTGCACCTGAAGATGAAAGAATTTTTGGAGTTTGATAAATGCAAGAAGTTGAAATGAGAGAGGCTCTGCGTCAGGCAATTGATGAAGAGATGCAAAGAGATGAAAATGTATTTATTTTAGGAGAAGAAGTCGGTGCTTATAACGGTGCCTATAAGGTCACTAAGGGTTTGTTAGACAAATGGGGAGCAAAGAGGGTTATTGACACTCCAATTTCTGAAAATGGATTTTCAGGACTTGCTATCGGAGCTGCTATGACAGGGCTAAGGCCGATTGTTGAATTTATGAGCTGGAATTTCTCTTTTGTGGCGATTGACCAACTGATCTCTAATGCTTGTAAGGTTTATTATATGTCAGGTGGAAGATTTAAAGTGCCAATTGTGTTTAGGGGACCTAATGGGGCTGCTGCCCAAGTGTCATGTCAACATTCTCATTGTGTAGAGGCTATATATGGCAATCTACCAGGGTTTTATATTGTCTCACCTAGTAATCCATACGATGCTAAAGGACTTTTGAAAACTGCAATTAGATGTAACAATCCGGTTATTTTTTTGGAAAATGAGCTTGACTATGGTGATAGGCAGGAAATTCCGGATAAGGAATATACAGTTCCTTTTGGTAAAGCTAAAGTTCTTAAAGAAGGGTCTCATGTAACTATTGTTGCATATTCTAGAATGTTAAAAAAGTGTATGGCGGCAGCTGATGAATTAGCCAAGAAAGGAATTGAACTGGAGATTATTGACCTTAGGACAATAAAACCACTGGATATTGCAACGATTTGCCAGTCCATAAAAAAGACTCATAAGTGTCTTTTAGTTGAAGAAGGGCATATTTTTTCAGGTATTTGCGCTGAAATAGGCTTTCAAATAATTGAGCATTGCTTTGATGAGTTAGATGCGCCTTTAATTAGGTTGTGTCAAAAAGAAACGCCTCTACCTTATTCAAAAATTTTAGAAATGCATACAACTCCGACGAAAGAAAGCATTATTGAAGCTGTTTATAAACTATTAGCATAAGAGGAAAAAATGCCATTTACTATTACAATGCCTAAATTATCTCCCACAATGGAAGAAGGAACTATCGCAAAATGGCACTTCAAAGAAGGGGACAAAGTTGAATCTGGTGATGTTTTAATTGAAGTCACAACTGATAAAGCTACAGTAGAGCACACAGCTATAGATGGGGGATTCCTTCGTAAAATATTGGTCAAAGAGGGTGAAGATGCTAAAGTCAATCAAGATATTGCAATTTTCAGTGAATCGTTAGATGAAAGTATTGAGGATTATGAAGCTTTAAAACAGCCTTCTTTAGAAAAAACTGAAGTTGAAAAGCCAGTAGAAGAAGAAGCTCCTGAGGAAAAAGCAAAAGAAGCAGAGCAGGTATCCATAAAACAACCTTCTTTTGTTCCATATCCTCCTCTAAAGGACTATGTCTTTAAATTTCCACAAGAAGGTTTGCAAGAAAGAGTTAAAGCATCTCCTTTAGCTAGAAAAATTGCAGAAGATAAGGGGCTTGACCTAACTACAGTTAAAGGCACAGGTCCAAATGGACGAGTGATGGAGCGAGACTTAAGTTTAGCTCAACCTTTAGGAAAGATATCAAGGAAGAAAAAGATACCAACAGATATTCCTGGAAGCTATGAAGAGGAGCCTTTAACTCCGATGAGGAAAGCAATAGGCAAAAGGCTTCAAGAATCAAAAAGTTTTATTCCTCATTTTTACATAACTCAGGAAGTTGATGTTGACTCTTTGGTAATGATGCGAAATCAACTAAAAGAGTTGGGTGTTAAACTCACTTTCAATGATTTTGTAGTTAGGGCTTGTGCTTTGGCTTTAATGGATCATCCGGGCATCAACTCCGGCTTTAATTCTGAAAGTCAATCGGTTGTGTACTTTAAAACAATAGATATAGCAGTGGCAGTGACTGTTGAGGGAGGTTTGATTACTCCTATTGTCAGGCATGCTAATTTCAAAAGCCTTAATGAAATTTCAGTAGAAGTTAAGGCATTAGCTCAAAAGGCAAAAAACATGAAGTTACAGCCAGAGGAGTATCAAGGTGGGTCGTTTACAATTTCTAATTTGGGGATGTTTGGTATAACTGATTTTGTAGCAGTTATAAATCCTCCGCAGTCAGCTATACTAGCTGTTGGGGGAATTCAAGAAAAACCAGTTATTAGGGATGGAAAGGTGACAGTTGGTAAGACGATGTCAATTACGCTATCAGCTGATCATAGAGTAGTTGATGGCTCTGATGGAGCAAAGTTTATCAAGGATGTTCAAAAGCTTTTGGAAAGTCCGGCAGCTCTTTTGCTATAGCCATTTCTTTTTTATAAAAACAATAACTGATAGAAGAGATAGCACAATTACAATGTTCATAATAACAACAAAAGCTAGAGGATCTTTTTCGAAAGGAAGTTCGACATTCATCCCATAGACCGATGCTATAATTGTTGGTATTGTGAAAATAATTGTAATTGCTGTTAGCCTTTTGATAGTTTTGTTCACATCATTTGTGAATATGATTTGATAAGAGTCTCTTAATGATCTGATGCTTCTTACATTAACTTGGCAATAGTCTTCAGACTGTTTAATTGCGATTGATAAGTCTTGCAAAAGATCATAGTCTTTTTCGTAAAGTTTCACAAATCTGCCGCCTAAAATTGACTCCAACAAGTTTCTCATCGGTACAAGTGATGTTAAAAACTGATTTAAAATCTCTTCGTTTTTTGTGAGTAAGATTATTGCATCGCTATCGATGTTCACAATTTCTTTTTCTTGCTCTAGGACGGCATAGCGAACCCGCTTGATACTATTTGTATAATCCTGAGTGATTTTTAATAAAATATTGAATAAAAGCTTTGATTTCTGTGTAGTTGCAAGCTGGAGATTATTTTTTAAAATGTTATCTATAACATGACTTTTTTGGGGGCATATTGTTACAACATAGAATTCTGTCAAAATGATTGTAAGTGTTGCAGTATATAAGCCTAATTCTTCTTCAGAAGGGTGCCTTGTAAAAACCAGAATATTTTTATCTGCAAGTTCAATTCTGGGAATCTCATATTTATCTAGACTATCTTTTAAATGTTCAAATTCAATCCCTAAAATCGGTTCTAATTGTGATAATTCCTCTGTAGTGGCATTCTGCATATGAATCCAGCTGCCTGGCTTATATTCATTGGTTTTTTTAAAAGAATCATCTCTTATTGATTTGTAATAAATATCAATCACGGAAAAGCCCTTTTTCCCTAATAATCATTTAATAATAATTAAAATTAAGGAAAGCAAGGAATTTTTATATATTTTTTTGAAAATATTAAATGGGAAGGTTATCTGAAAGAGCTTATATTCAATTTGAAGGAGGTGTTAATAAATTTTTAAAAATTTCAATCTCTTTTTGAAGCTTTTTTAAATTATCAGCATATTTTTGTATGCGTCTAAGGTGCGCCTTTTGGAGATTATATTCCTGAATAGGTATTGCTGGAGATCCTCTGTATTTTCCACTTTTTGTAAGAGATTTACTTACTCCACCACGAGTGGCTATTAAAACATAATCTGTGATTTCAACATGTCCAAGTACTCCGACTTGTCCACCCATCATAACATTTTTTCCAGTTTTAGCTGATCCTGCTATTCCAGTTTGTGCTGCAATTATGTTGCATTCTCCAATTTCAGCATTATGAGCTATTTGAACAAGATTATCTATCTTTGTCCCTTTCTTTATGATTGTTGATTTGAACCTAGCCCTATCAATTGTTGAGTTTGCCCCAATTTCAACATCTTCTTCTAAAATAACGTTACCAATCTGTTCTAATTTTATATTGTTTCCATTGTTATCTTGAATGTAGCCAAAGCCGCATGATCCAATTACAGCTCCTGGCTGTAAAATAACTCTATCTTTAATAATACACTCTTCTCTTACAACACTGTGAGAGTGAAGAAGGCAATTAGACCCAATAGTAGAGTTAGGACCTATAAAGACAAGTGGACCAATAAAAGTATCGTCTCCAATAACTACATTTTCATCGATTACAGCATTGGGACATATGGTTACATTATTTCCAATTTTTGCAGTCTCATGAATAACAGCTGTTGGATGTAAATTAGAAAAGCCGCTTTTTTTAGTGGTTGATAAGATAATTTCCGCAATTTGTTGAAAAGTTTTAGACGGATCATTTGATATTAGATAATTTTTATTATCTTCAATTTTAACGGATTTTGAAATACAAAAGACCCCAGCTTTGGAATGCTTCATCATTTCAGCATAACGTAAATTAGCTAAAAAAGAGACCTCTGATTCTTTTGCATTTTCTAGTGTATTAACGCCGGCAACCATATAATTTTCATTGCCGACGCACTTAGAATTTGTTAAATCTGCTAGCTCTTTTAAGGTAAACTTTTTCATTATTTAGAAGATTTACTTTCAACTGCTTTCTTTTTACCTTGCTCAAATTCAAAATCACGATCCATTTCTTCAATAACTAGGTTTGTTATTTCTAAATCTGGAATGAAATAAAAGCAAGCTTCTTTGTTAACAACATAAGCTAAGTTTTTTCTTTTTGCAATTTTTTCCGACGCTTTAGAAATAATAGAGTTCATTTTTTGCATTAACTGATAGCTAGCTTGTTGTGATACTTGATAATACCTTTGTTGGTAATTTTCGAGCTCTCCACGCAAAACTTGGTACTTTGTGTTAATCTCTTCCTCTGCTTTAGGGGAAAGACTATCTCTGTAATCTGCATCTGCTAGTTTATCGGTGATGTTTTTTAATTCTTTTTCAGACTCTTCTATCATAGAAGCCATCTGCTTTCGCATATATTCCAGATTCTCTTGCTCGTGCTTACCTGGTTTTGAATCTGTAATACATTTTGTAAAATTAACAACAGCAACTCGCCCGGACTTATCACTAGCAGCTACTAGTTTTCCCGAGAAAGCTATTGCTAAAATCATAAGAATAAGAATTTTGTGCTTTTTCATTATAACTCCTTTTTAAAATTGCCCAGCCATTGAGAAAAACCATCTTTTTTCATCATCTACACTAGCTGGATTAATTGGTTTACCATAACCAATCATAATAGGTGTGCGGTTCATTAGTTCCAAGCGAATTCCAGCTCCATAACTTGCTCTTAACTTAGCCGCTGAAAATCTATCAAAGGAGATTGAACCTGCATCAATAAAAATAAATGCATCCATTAACTTAAATATCATCTGACAATACTCAGCAGATAGTAGGGCTGAAGTAATACCACCAAGTGGCTCATCCTTAGCTGCCTTTGGTCCCAAAATATAAGGTTTATATCCTCTAACTGAATCTTCTCCACCAAGGAAAAATCTTTCACTTAGTGAGAGGTCATATTTATCACTTGTTTTGCCAAACGGATCGATAAACTTAATATCACCTCTAAATTTTAAAGTTCCCTTTCTCCAAATACGCTGATACAAAGTATTTATAAATGATAATTTGTAGAAATTAAAATCTCCGCCGATGCCAGCTACTTCAAATTCCAGATAAGACCTTAATCCTTTTCTAGGTTTATAAATGCTATTTGTGGAGTCATAAGAGAGATTGGTAGAGGCAGCAGATATTATTCCCTCATTTTTACCAAATCTATCATTATTTGGTTGGCTGTCACGGTCTTTTACATCTGCTTTTGCGTTCCTAAAGCGATACTTAAGACCAAAAGATAAGAAATTTGTTATCGGGTAGGAAGAGAAAACAGAAAATCCGATCGTATCTATATCATAGTCTTTTGATTGTAGGCGAGAAGATGTCTGAGTAAACTCAAAACCTAAGCGCCATGGGGTATCTCTAACATATGGGGTCATCCAGGATATAAGGTAATTATTTTGCCTTTTACCAGGATTGACTCGAATATGAGCATATTCACCACCACCGCGTAGAGCAGAGGGGCCTTTAGAGAAAATATGCCTAAGTCCGGCAATATTAAAGTTTCTTTCGGTAAGCTCAAGACCACCATTAATGTTGTCTGTTGTACTAAATCCCATGAATAAGCTGATACTACCTGTAGTTGTCTCTTCAACTTCGATGTAGACATCTTTATATTCAGGGCCAAGACCCAGCTCGTCTGAAGAGGGGACTGAATACACATTGACAGATTTGAAATAACCTATAGATTGTAAACGTTGCTCTGTTGCCTGAAGTTTTCTAGAGTCAAATAATTCGCCAGGAACCAAAAGCGATTCTCTTAAAATGACGTTATCTTCTGTCGAGCTATTCCCAAATATGCGGATAAGGCCTATTTTAAACTGCTGACCTTCTTCAATTTTATAATCTACATTATAAATAGGTTTATCTTCTAATAGACATGTTTCAAAATAGACATTTGCTTCTATATAGCCTTTTGAGCCATACAACTCTTTTATTGCCTCAGCAGACCTTCTAATATTATCTGGAGAATAGTTTTCATTCGCATGAATCAGTATTCTTTTTTCTATTTCACTATCACTAATTAATGTATTTCCTTGGAAGGAAACCGATCCAAATTTGTAAACTTGCCCTCTGCTTGCCTTCACGACAATTATTATTTTGCCACTAGTGTCTTCTTTAAGGTAAATATCTACCTTGGCATCAGCATAACCTCTATTTTGTAGATAATTTAAAATCCCCATTTTATCTTGTTCTAGGACTTCTTCTTTATATGTCCCAGAACCAGTAAGCCAGCTGAAAATTAAGTAGTACTTTTTTGTATAGATCTCTTCTCTAATTTCTTTTTCTTCTTGCTTTGAGAACCCTTCAAAATAAATCTCTCTAATAGTTCCAGATCGACCTTCAAATATATCGATTATTATATCTACTTGATTCTTTTTCTCTACAGGTTCAACAACATAGCTTAGTTGAGATTCAAAATAGCCTTTTTTTATATAGTATTCTTTAACCTTGTTAAACTGGCGGTTGAATTCAGACCTATTAAATACTGTAAAGGGCTTTATATTTAGTTCTTTTTGAAGTTTTTTTGTAGATACCCTTTTGTTCCCGTTCCATTCAATATTTCTTATCGTAGGTCTTATCCATAAATTTATTTTAATAAATATTTGATTTCCGCGCATCGATACATAAGGCTCGATCCTGTCGTACTCTTCCGACAACATCTTTAAGTCACTATCAAAGCTAAGTTGAGAGAATGGGTCATTTTTTCTAGTCTTTAATCTAGATAGTATAGTCCTTGTGTCATAAGCTGCATTATCATCGGCATTTTGAATGTTAACTTCAATCTCACCAACAGTTTTTCCTTCGTATGTTTCATATGCAGTTAAATGAATGCTGGTAATAAGTAGGGCAAAAATAAATTTAAGGTAGGTAAATCTCATATGATTATAAATTAAGGCTAAGCTCTTTTTATTTATTAAATCTGGTCAAGGGACTCATCTTACATGATGGAGTAAAATTAAGCAAAACAGTTATTAAAAAGATTGGCGATTAATCAAAGCTCTAGCTAATGTTCCTTCATCTATATATTCAAGACTGCTATTTAGAGGCACGCCGAAAGCTAGTCTTGAAATCTTTTTACAGGTAGTTTCTAAGTGCTGTTTTAAGAATAAAGCAGTGGCATCACCTTCAATAGTAGAGTCGATGGCAATTAAAATTTCTTGGATTTTATTTTCAGTTACTCTTTTTTTTATTTTTTCTAGTTCTCCACTTTCAATTGCCTTTCCTTCAAAAGGAGATAGTAAATTATTTAATACGTGATATAGGCCCTTATATGACGAGGTTTGTTCGATTGAAAAAATATCTTTATGATTAGAAACTATGCATAATATAGAGTTGTCTCTTCTATCATTATTGCACAGTTGGCAAGCTTCTTGATTTTTAATGCAGCCACAACATTCGCAATATTCAATTTTTAAAGAAAGCTCTTTGAGGGCTTCTGCAAAAATAGATATTTCTCTATTTTCCCACTCAAGCAAGTGAAAAGCAAAGCGTTCTGCTGTTTTAGAACCTACTCCAGGCAGTTTTTTTAAAACTTGAATTATTTTTTTTAATTCATTTGGAAAATTCAACTTAATCAGCCTAATTTTATTTTTTTTATAAATTAAAACTTTTACTAAATGAGGAAAGCACTTTTCATTAACTCACAATTTATATAAAATTGCTATCACAACATAATAATTTACAAGATAAAAACAAAAGGATTGTTGATTGAAAGCAAAAATTATTGGAATTGGTTCTTATCTTCCAAAAAAAATACTTAGCAATCATGATTTAGAAAAAATAGTTGACACTTCTGATGAGTGGATTGTTACCAGGACCGGGATAAAAGAAAGAAGAATAGCTGAAGATGAGTTTACTTCAACAATGGCTGTAAAAGCTGCTAGAAAGGCTATCCAAAATGCTGGCCTTACTGTTGATGAAATTGATTTTATTATAGTTTCGACTCTGACTCCAGATTATATGTTTCCAAGCACAGCTTGTTTAATTCAAAGTGAATTAGGCTGTAAAAATGCCGCAGGTATTGATATTCAAGCAGCTTGTACAGGTTTTTTATATGGCTTGTCTCTTGCTAATAGTTTGGTAAAATCTGGAACTTATAAAAATATTTTATTGATTGCATCTGAAAAACTATCTTCAATAGTTGACTATGAAGATAGATCTACTTGTGTTTTATTTGGAGATGGAGCATCAGCTGCAGTTGTCAGTTCTCTAAACAGAAATGGTCTTTCAGTTGAAAGCATCTGTTTAGGTGCTGATGGAGAGCAAGCTGAATTGCTAATTCTACCAGCAGGGGGATGTAGAGAACCTGCCTCTAGTAAAACAATTCAAGAAAAGAAGCATTTTATTCAAATGGCTGGAAACGAAGTGTTCAAACATGCTGTTAGACGCATGGAAAGCGCCTCTAAAGAATGCCTAGACATGGCAGGAATGTCGGAAGGTGATGTAAGCTGGCTAGTTCCACATCAGGCAAATAAAAGAATTATTGATGCAATAGCTAAGCGTTTTAAGCATTTAGCAGCTAACAGAATTTTTGAAACGGTGCACAAGTATGGTAATACATCTGCATCGTCTGTCGGAATTGCCCTTGATGAACTTATGAAAGAGCATACTGTTAAGGATGGAGAAAATATTTTATTGACTGCTTTCGGCTCTGGTTTCACCTGGGGAGCATCATTGCTTAGATATGAAGGAGAAGTTAAATAATGGAAAAGAAAATAGCTTTTTTATTCCCAGGACAGGGTTCACAATATGTTGGAATGGGAAAGGACTTTTTTAATACATTTGCTATAGCAAAACAAACTTTTGAGGAAGCAGAAGATATCCTATCTTGGAGGGTTTCTGATTTAATATTTAATGGTCCTCTAGAGAGCTTAACTCAAACAAAAAACAGTCAACTCGCAATATTTGTTAACAGTATTGCTATTTTAAGAACTATTAGACAGCAGATTCCAAATTTAGTGCCATATGTTTGCGCTGGATTAAGCCTGGGTGAGTATAGCGCTCTTTGTGCGAGTAACATTATAGATTTTGAGACAGCTATCAAGCTAGTCAGAGACAGGGCATATTTCATGAATGATGCTTGTGAAAAAACAAAAGGAACAATGGCCGCTGTTTTGGGGTTGACCGACTTGCAAGTTGAAGATATAGTATCACCAATTTCTTTAGAGCATCAAGTGTGGGTTGCTAACTATAATTGTCCTAGTCAGACAGTAATCTCAGGAAGCTCAGAAGGAGTTAAATATGCTGGCGATTTATTAAAGGAAAGCGGGGCTAAAAGAGTTCTACCTTTGACTGTGCATGGAGCCTTCCATAGCGGGCTTATGCAAAGTGCCCAAGATAGCTTATCTCCTAAAATCATGAAAGCTAAGCTAAATCCTAGCGAGACTAAGATTGTGATGAATGTAGTTGGTGATTTTGTTGATGATTTCGATCAAATTCGTTCTAATTTGATTAATCAAATTACTAACTCTGTTAGATGGGAGCAATCAATCAACAAATTGAAAGAAGACTCAGTTGATTTATATATTGAGATAGGGTGTGGTAAGACATTATCGGGAATGAACAAAAAAATGAATCTTGGAGATAAAACATTATCTGTTGATACAGTGTTGGATTTAGATGTTTTAGTTGACCAAGCAGACTGCGTTCTTTGTTAAAAATTTTAAGGTATAAACATGCAATTACTTGATGGTAAAAAAGCAATTATAACCGGTGGAACATCCGGGATTGGAAGGGAAATAGCTAAGTTATTTGCTAAAAATGGTGCTAGTATAGCGATATTTGGCACAAACGAAGAAAGAGCTTTGTCAGTTATAAAAGAGCTTGAATCTCAAAGAACAAGTGAAGCTCAAGAGTTTTTATATAAATTGGTAGATGTTTCAGGAACCAAGGAAGTAGATAGCGCAATTAACGATATTTTGTCAAAATGGTCTAATGTTGATGTTTTAATCAATAATGCTGGGATCACAAAAGATAACTTATTAATGAAAATGAAAGAAGAAGATTGGGATCAAGTAATTAATGTGAACTTGAAATCTGTCTATAACACCTGTAAGGCTTTGGCAAGACCGATGATGAAGTTAAAAGGTGGCAAGATTATTAATATCGCCTCAGTAATTGGATTGATGGGGAACGCTGGGCAAGCAAACTACGCAGCTTCTAAATCAGGTATAATTGGTTTTACAAAGTCCTTAGCTAAGGAACTTGCTAGTAGAGGAATTTGCGTAAACTGCATAGCTCCAGGGTATATTAACACACCAATGACAGAAGCATTATCGGATTCCATAAAAGATTCTATCATAGCTTCAATACCTATGAAGAAAATTGGGAATCCGGAGGACATTGCGAATGCAGCATTATTTTTAGCAGGTCCGTTTTCAAATTATATTACAGGTCAGGTTCTACCAGTTGATGGTGGAATGGTTATGTAGTTATGTTTTTTTTTAATTAAATAAGAAGAGGATAAAACCTATGTCAATAGAAAAGGAAGTAATTGATATTATTGTTGAGCAGCTGGGTGTCGATGCAGAAGAAGTTACCCTAGAAAAATCTTTTGTTGAAGACTTAAATGCTGACTCATTAGATCAAACAGAACTAATGATGCGCTTCGAAGAAAAATTTGATATTGAAATTAAAGAAGAAGAAGCCGAGAAACTCACAAATGTTGAAAGCGTTGTTAAATATATTGAAAAAGAAAAACAACAAGCTTAATTAAATTTCAAGCTGCTTATTAATATCTGATAAGCAGCTGATTCATAATAATTTCTACTGTTTCACCACTTATTGTTTTAAAAACTGAATCTACATAGTATTCTGGTAGTTTTTTTGCATCAGTGTTATCAATTACATAATTTATAAATTTTTTTGCTATAACCTTTTTTTCTGCATAGTGTAATCCTTCGAATTGATTTGTAAATCTAATTCCGAGTTTCGTTATAGTAGCTAAATCTTTCCATTCAAAGCCATCTTCAAATGTTTCTAAGATATCATTTGCATACTCTTTGATAAGCTCATCAGTAGGGTTTCCATCTATTTTAACTGAGGTTAAATATTCATCTAATGAATCGGTGATAATTATGTTAACAAAATGTGGGGCTAAATTTTTAAATAGTGGGTTATAAAATGTATCTGGGAGAGTTGATGAATCGGCATTTTCAAATACATAAAATAATATGTGAGTAGCTGAGTCACGCTTGCTTTCAGTTGTTATATGAGGAAAATTTTTTTCAATATCGGGCAATGCTAATTTTACAATTATTGGGAGGTGCTCCCATAGGATTTTCTCTTGGAATAATTCTTTAATGTCCATTGCAATCAAATCAAGTTCCCTATCTGTGGGACGAACAGTCACGCTATGGGCTGATGACATGGGATTATCAAATTCATAAGCTGAAAATTTATCGTGATGACCACTTTCCTGATAATCAAAGAACATAAAAGCTCCCTAAAACTTTTTAAGTGGGATTATCAATTAAAATTAAAATATTTGTGAATCAAATTTTAAAAATAAGGTCAATTATTTGATATGACGGCAGGTAAAAGTTGTTGCATATTTCTCTAAAAATGAAATAGCAAGTGATGGGCTCTCTGAAATAATTGTCATTAAATTTGTCCTGGACAACGTTAAAAACACAGTATTTTTAACACAAGTAACTTCGTAGCTTCTCGGTTGATCATTAAACAATGACTCCTCTCCAAAATACTCATTTGGGATAAGACTAACTTTTCTTTTATCTTTTGAGATAATTTCAACTTTCCCTTCTAAGATAAAATACATTCTATTAGCAACCTGGTTGATGGCAAAAACCTTTTCATTTTCATCGTATTCATCTTGGATGAGCTTATCAGCTATTACTAATAGTAAATCAAGATCTAAATTGCTAAAAAGAATATGTTTTTTTAAGAAGAAGGCTTTTTCAACAAGGCTTAGTTCTTTCATATTTTAACAGTCTCATATAAATAAGTTGAGTTTGAGTCTAACATAGGTGTTAGATTTAAAGCAGGAGCTATACTTTCTTGAGTTGCAACTTCAGTTAAATTTTGTGCAATTAATTTACCTGACACCGAAGATGAATTATTTAATTGTTCTAAGATGCTGGAAAGTCTAATTTGGGGTTCTTTCTTTGTTAAACTTGTATATGAATCGATGAAAACCGACCAAGGTAAGTTATCAACTAATGGAGATATCCACTTGAATATTTTTCTGTCACAGGAATTTTCCAAAGTTTCAACTGCATGAGAGTGAATCTTTGCATTCTTACTTCTTAAAGATCTTACCAAAAGCTCGCAATCTTCTACAGAGCCGACCGCAGCGAGCAAATGAATAATAAAGTCGATGCTTGAGTGAAAACTAGTTTTAAGAACTTCTATCAATAAAGATAAATCATAACTTGGGTATCTTTGTTGTACGCATCTGGCATTATATAAGTAGAAATAAGCTTTTTCGATCTCAGTTAGAATTATACGCTTAAAGTACTTTCTTAGCGTTTCAAGGTCAATTCTAGCTATTACCTTGCTTGCTAAAACCCTTGATTTATCATGAACTGTTGTATCTTCCAAGATTGATAAGCAAACAGGCAATACCTTTGGACCAATTGATACTAAGGCATTCTCAATACACCTAATTTCATTTGGACGGAAATGGAGTCCAAGATCAATGATTTCGGAGATTGAAGAGAGGTTTTTGATTTTTCCTAGAGCTATTAAACAATTTAGTCTAATTTGGGTATCTTTGCTTTTTTTCAATATTTTTAAAAGCTTTCCAGCAAACTTCGAACAGTCAGTCCCTGCAAATTTAGCAACAATCTCTGAAGCTTTTTTTTGAGTTTTTGGAAAGTCAAAATTATTTAGGACGCTAAGTGCTTGTTCAAATGAAAATAAGCTTTTCAAATTACTTAATACTTCTAAGGCCAATATTTGGTCATTAATGTTTGATGACCTAAGTTGGTTGATCAACTCAATATGGGCTTTTTTCTCTAATTCTGAAAACTTACCTTCGCCAAGGAACTTATTGTTTAAAATAGCCAACATAGCAAGACTTTTTCTAAAAGTGTCTGGGCTTTCGAGATCGGCTTGGTAGCGTTTGTGACAGAAACTATTTTTCATGGTGAGCAATAATGAACATTTCCTAGCAAGATTCTTGTTGTGTGTTTCATGGGACCATTTTTCTAATATTTCTAATATTTTAACATGCTTTGAGAAAACTGAATTATCTATTAGTGATAAGAACAAAAGTTTTGTCTCTTCTTGAAATGTGTCAGCAGAACTTATAATTTTATTTAAATATTTTTCATTTTTAAGTGTTAGTAAGCACTCTACAGATAGGAGTTTAATTTTACAGTTATCGGAGTTTAGTCCCTTTATCAAACTTTGGATGTTTTTTTGCCTTTCTTCTTTTGTTTTGGCAAAAATCCAATTGAATGGTTTTCTGTCGAAATGAACTGCATTTTCTTTTAAATTGATAAATACATATTTGTGGTAGATAGCTCTAATTACAAATGAGAAAATAATCATAATAATGCCAAGTACAAATCCTAATTGCCGGCTATCTGCATACAAAAGCAAAGAAGAGCTAATTAGCATTCCTAGCGGTTCAAAAAAAGAGTCATTGATGATACGTACTTTTGCTTTTAGTTTTGATGGGACTGCGTTAACTAGTTGATTGTAATTGTTGTCTTCAATTGTATAAGAAATCCCATCTAATGAAACAACACCCAATATTGCAAGGGTTAATGAATCTCCATTTAGCCATTTGCCAAATAGTAAAAAGAAAGCAAAAGCAGGCAATAAAATAATATTTCTCAAGCCTATTATTTTTACAAATCTGTTATAAAAAAATACTCCGATAATAATATTGAAAGCTGAAACAATTGCTCTTGTGTTTCCTAGATATTTTGTAACAGCGCTACTATCTGCGCCGCCCAAAAAGTTACTGAAACTTGATAAATAGCTGTATTCAGTAGTAGTGCCGATCAACTGGATAATTAGCGATAAACAAAGTAGCGAAAATACAAATGGATGTGAAAATATTTGTTTTATTAGGTAAAACATTCCTTTGCGGTCGCCAGCGAAAACACCCTCTACAGTTTCATCGTGTATTGGTTGGTCTCTTTTTACAATTTTCTTCACTAGAAAAATAGCATATAGCAAAAAAGCTGAAGAAAGAGAAAACAGAGCAGTTATCCCAATTTTTTCCAAGAAATTAGAAATTAGAAGACCAGATATAACAGCCCCTAAAAAATAAGAAGCATTATACATAGAGTAGGTTCTTTTAGCATCCTGGAGATCATGGTAGTTATCTATAAAAGCCCATGAACATGCGATCAAGTTTGCTAAAAAAGTTAACGAAAAGGCTTTTATCACAAACCAAAACCAAGTAGGCGGAGTATAATATGCAGCGGTTGCGGTGATAGATGTTATGATAACCCCAATCGTAAGCACTCCCATCAGAATCTTATAAGGACTGAAAATTTTCAAAAGACCCAAGATCAAAGAAGATCCGGTTATCATAGATATCGCTGCAATAAGATATACCTTAGGTAAATATGCTTCACCTAGATTCTCAATAAAAAGACCATCTGTAAGCGTAGATATGCAGGTAGCGCCCAATGACCAAGTGATTACAAGGATAGCAAAGCGAAGAGTCTTTTTTCCTTCACCTGGGTAAATACCAAAAAGCTTTCTAAAAAAACTTTGCACTATTGGCACCTCCCCCCATTTTTGTGGGATAATTTTTACAAATTAAGGAATTATCAGCCATTAATATTAGTTAATTTCAGAATAAAAATCCCTCAAATATTCACTTTAGGTTTTTTTGATTTTTACTTTCTAAAATTTAAACAAAAGACTAAGCTTTCAAGCTAAAAGAAATAAAAATATGAGAATTACTAATCCTTTTCAAAGATTTTATAGTAACCCAAAGCCAATAAAATCAACCACTTCTGGTAAGTTATGGATCAATTATACAAAGAAAATCAGCTCCTTAGAGCCATCCAGTAGCAAAAATGTCAATATTGCTATTAAAATAGCAGCTTATGTATCAACTATTTTCCTTGTAGTAACAATAATGAATATAACCCTTATAGTAGATTTCGTAAGTTACTCATATAGTAAGATTTATGAATCATGGAAGGGAGGTAAGAAAAATATGGCCTCTGAGAGTTCTTTTTCAAATCAGCTTATTGTCGGATCTATAGGAATATCTACAATACTGTCTTGTGTTTATGCCTTGCGCTCTTATGGAATAATCTAGCAAATGGGTCGTAGTTAATTAAAATATCTAGTCATTTGATTCAAGTATATAGATCAAAAACTTTGAAAGTAATAATTAAAATTATTAATTTACAAGTTTTTAAGTAATTAACTATTAGTAGTTAAGAACTATTTTTCAATTGTTAATTGCTAGATTAAAAGAAATTTAATTGAGTATTTATTTTTTTATTAAAAAAATATTGCGTTAATAATAATAAATTTATTATACTTTTGAGTGAAAATAAAATTAAAACAAACAAGTTGTTTTAATGGTTATAATTCAACTTAAAAAATAAAATCTTTGGAGGAAGAAGATGACTATAGAAATGTACCCTGACTTTGCAGCATTAGGAAGAGCTGTACTTGGTGGAATTAATAAATTATTACCAAGCAAAAAAGGAGAATCTACTCTTTATTCAGGAAGAGTTATAGCACACTATAAAAACTTAGCAGTTAATGCTAGCCCAACAAAAAATAAGATGGTAAATTCAGCAGCAAGAGTAGCTTTTGCTGTAGCTGCATTTATTCCTTATATGATTGCAACTATTGGTGCTGGTTTTGCTGATATAGCTGTTATGGCGTCAAAAAACCTACCTAAAGCTTATAGCTTAATTAAGAATAGATTTTCAAAAAAATCATCAGGTAAATTGCAACTTGCAGCTAGAGCTGGAGCTCAGTTTGTTTATAAAAACAGAAAGGCTCTTCTAGGTGCTTTAAGTTTTGCTATGGCTTCAGGTGCAGCTTATTATTATAAAGATGCAATTGCAGCAGATTTAAGTAGACGTGTATATGAATTTAATTTAAGTCACGCAAGTGGACTTAAATGGGCGAAAATGAGAGTTTTCGGTTAATCTTAATTAGAATATTTAAGAAAAGGGCCCTATTTTTAGGGCCTTTTTTTATTTCTAAAATTTTCTAAGTTCTAGCTTTTCTATTTATTAGTATCAATAGTTTTTAAGGTTTTGGTTTTTGGAACATAGGTAGCCAAGATATTCACCCCACGTCCTTGCTATACACTAAGGTGGCTATCTGTAGCAGGTCTTGAATAGCGGCAAAAGCTGCTCTTTTGAGAGGTATTCAGCTTTAGCAGGGGAGTATTCACACAGATTAGTTCTAAAAAAAATATATCAATATTGCTTTTAACTTAAATGACCTGATAAAATACCGTAACATCTTTTTTTTTAAGTTTTGTTAAAAACAATATTAATATAGGTGAAAACATGCCATTAAAAAATTTACTTTTCGGCGATCATAATTATAATAGCAGATTTATAGTGTATAACAGAAAATATAACACAGAAAAACTATGGTCGAACTTCACATACATAGCTAAAAATATCAGATTGAGCAGTAATAGGACTTTAAATTTAGCTGCAAGAGTTGCTTTTGTAGTATTAGCATTCATACCATTTATTTGTTTAACTCCTTTTGTAGCATTAGCTGATATAGCAGCGATGGGCGAAAATGGGTTCAGAAGTAATTTTGGATATCCAGTTTTATTAAATCACAAAAAATCTAATTTTGACCTTTTTGTGTCTAATTTGAATTTAGTTTTAGATCATAAAATAGAAACTTTGGCGATTTCGCTATTAAGTTACATGTTGATAAAACGAATTGCATAGAGTCAAACTAGCATTTTAGCATCAGTAATCCTGACGTTTAAGTTCAAGAACAGGATTTATATTTAGAAATTGCTATAAGCTTATTTATTAAATCATTATAAAATTTCTAAAAAGACCTGTTTTTTTAAGGTCTTTTTTTTGCTTTTAGTCTATCCTTCTTTGTAGGTCAAAAAAATCTTTTTAGGGATTATAAAAACAATGAATTTAGAAAATTACAAGATCGGTTTTATTGGTTTTGGGCACATGGCTCAAATTCTATTTCAAAGATTAGTCTCATCCGATTTAATTCGAGAAAGTCAAGTTTTCTTTGCTGAAAAAGACGAAGTAAAAACTAAAAAAATAATAGAAAAATTCGACATTGAACCGATCAGCTTATCAAAAATTAATCAAACTTGCCGTCTCATCTTAATCTGTGTGACGCCTCAAAACATTCAAGAAGTTTTAAATGAGATCAAAGTAAATTCAAATAAACAAAACTTGTATATTTCGATTTTAGCTGGAACAAAAATAGAACGTCTGCAAAAAGAATTAGGTCCGGAAAATATGATTATGAAAGCTCTTCCGAATGTTGCATCTTCTATCGGCGAAGGTATAATTCCTCTTTGTTTCAATAGCTCCTGTTCAGTTGATATGAAAACAATTGGGATGTTGCTTTTCACTTCACTTGGAATGGTAGTAGAAATTTCAGAGAAACTTATGGATATTGTTTGTGGAATATGTGGGTGCTTACCTGCTTTTGTTCTTAAAATGGTTGATGAAATTGCTAAAATGGGTATGCAAGAAGGCCTCACTTATGAAATGTCTTTAAAACTTACTGCACAAGCGTTTGCTGGAAGTGCAAAGTTAATTCAAAAAGAGAAGAATATTGATCAATTAATAAAAACAGCTACTTCGCCAAATGGTGCAACAGAAGCTGGGCTTGAAGTTTTAAAAACTCTAGGTGTATTATCCGGGCTAAAAGAAAGTGTCAAAGCATCAATAAATAGATCTAGCGAGTTATCAAATATATAAATTTAGTAGAAAATAATACATGCTTCTTAAAGCAGACTAAAGCGTCTTTTTTCTGGAATTTTGAACTTCTCCATGTTAAAGTTACCCTATTAAATTTAGTGTAGAAACATTTAACTAGTAGTATAGATAAAGCGGAGGTTGTTTTTTCAAATGGAAAAAAGAAAGGTAGTTATAATAGGTTCAGGTCCTGCTGGTTATACCGCTGCGATATATGCTGCTAGAGCGAATCTAAAGCCAGTGCTATTTGAAGGTTTCATGTCTGGTCCTGCTGGAGGACAATTAATGACAACCACAGATGTAGAGAATTTCCCAGGATTTCCAGATGGAATTTTGGGGCCTACTATGATGGAGAATTTTAAAAAGCAGGCTGTCAAGTTTGACACCAAAGTTCTTACTGAAGATGTCAAGTCCATAGATTTAACAAAACATCCTTTTGAAGTTATTGGAAGTAAATCATCTTTTTATGCACATTCAGTCATTATAGCGACAGGTGCTACAGCAAAAAGATTAGATATTCCAGGTGCTCGAGATGGGGAATTCTGGCAGAAAGGTGTAACAGCATGTGCCATTTGCGATGGTGCGGCTCCAATTTTCAGAGATAAAAATCTCTTCGTGATAGGTGGAGGCGATAGTGCTGTAGAAGAAGCTGTTTTTTTAACTAAGTACGCTAAAAAGGTATTCATAGTCCATAGAAGAGATGAACTGAGGGCATCAAAGATCATGGCTGAAAGAGCTTTAAATCATCCTAAAATCGAAATTCTTTGGAACAAGGTTATATCGGAAATTTATGGAGATGATATTGTTAGAGGAGTAGTACTTAAGGACTCTCAAAATGGCAATACAATGAAATACGATGCTGGAGGGGTATTTTTTGCAATAGGCCACCTTCCAAATACAGCATTTTTAAATAATCAGCTAAAATTAGACTCAGATAAGTATATAGTCGCACAAGATAACTCTTCAAAGACAAATGTTGAAGGTGTTTTTGCTGCAGGTGATGTAAGGGATCGAATTTATAGGCAGGCAATAACAGCTGCTGGATCCGGCTGTATGGCAGCAATAGATGCTGAAAGATGGCTATCTGAGAAAGGATATATCGATTAATGCGCTCATTATGGATTGCTATATCCATTTGTTTTTCTTTAAATTCATTAGAAAAACAACCATGGTTTGGCGATATCTACGAATTTCACTTGTTAACGGGCTATACTTATAGCTTTTTTCGGAAAGTAGAAGGAGCCGTTGACCAACTTAGTAAAACATCAAATGATCATTTGTTATTTTCAGATCTCGAGTTTTCTGTATCTCCTTACTGGAGCATTGACACTGATTTAGAGTTTACAGACACACCAAGACAATCATTTAGCTTTAGAAGCTATGCGCTCCAGGCAAGATATTTGTGGTTTGATGATGTTGTAGGAGATCCAGTTACTCTTTCAACAGGCTTAAATGGCAGGTTTGTATCTTCCAGAAGTTTAAAAGATGTCAGTTGCCCATACCACGGTAATGTTGATTTTCAAGGTAACTTCTCTATAGGTAAGGAATTTGACCAAGGGGGATGTTGGAGATACCGTCTATGGGGATTTGGAACTATTGGGATTGCTAATATAGGATCGCCCTGGGTTGGTGGAACTTTGGCTCTTGAGGGGAATTTCTTAGATCAACATAAATGGGGAATTTTTCTTATTGGAGGACATGGGTATGGTAGAAAAACGAGTATCAATATAAATTCCTTTAGAGGATATGGAAAAGTAAGATATAAATTTGTTGATATTGCTTTTCGATATGGCTTTAGAACAGGAGTATGGGGGACTCTTAGGTTTGAGTATCAAAGACGCCTTTTAGCAAAGCTTTATCCAGAAAAAGTTAACTTTTTTACTATCAGTTATCTTCTTCCATTTTCATTTTAAGCAAAGCGCAACTGCAGATGCGTAGTCTCTGCAGTGAGTAATAGAAATATGTATTTTAATTTTTTGCCACTTAGAATCGTCCAAAAAGATAACTTCCGGCTTTCCTTGCTTGTTATTTATAATTTCGAAATCTAACCACTTAAGTTCTTTGCCAAAGCCAGTTCCTAAAGCTTTTGATACAGCTTCTTTTGCGGCATACCTGCCAGCGAAATGTATTTCAGGTGATCTAAATGTATTGCAGTATTGCTGCTCACTTTTTGTGAAAAGTTTATTTAAGAAATGACTTCCATGATCTTTTATGCTTTTAAAAATTCGATTTACCTCAATAATATCATTTCCAATGCCATAAATTTCCATTTTATTATAACTCAATATAGTCTAAATCTGGCTAGAGTATGACTGATCAACTAAGTTTTTTTCTACAGCATTACAAAAAATAATCCTCCCACTAGATGTATGCTTTACGGAAAGCACTATTGCATCTATTTTTTCTCCAATGAAATCTCCGCCACCATTTACGACAACCATTGCTCCATCTTCAAGATAACCTACTCCTTGTCTTGGCTCTTTACCATATCTTTGAATAGTTATTTGAAGTCTTTCACCTGCAAACATGAGTGGCTTTAAAGCATTTGAAAGAGAATGAATATTTATCATTGGAATATCAGAAGTATATTTTTCTTTTGTGCTGCTAGCATCTGCTGTCAATATTTTTGAATCGGTGATTTTTGCTGTGCGAAACAGCTTCTCTTCTTCGCTCATATCAGGAAAGTTTAGATCTGAGAATTCTATTTCTAAGTTTGGTATTTCTTGAATTTTTTTATATACACCAAGTATCTTTCTAGGGCTTTGGTCTTCAGATTCATCTTCCATTAAGCTTTGTGCTTTTTCAATTATGAATTTTGGGATTATGATATGATCGATAATTCCTGATGAAAATAAATCAATTACCCTTGGATCAGACAAAGCTGATGATGACAATAGAATGCTTTTTTTATTACTTTTATTTTGCTTTAAGCGAATAAAAGGAATGCTGAAATACACTTGCTCTGCATTTTTTACAGTTAGAACAGTTCCAAGATAAATACCGCTTAAGAAGAAAGGAAACTTGATGAAATTAGATAAAATAACTGAATTAAGGCTTACTGGAATAATTTGATCAATAATTAGGTTAAAAGATTTTCCCAAAAAAATTCCAACAAACAAACCTAATATAACAGAATTGAAGCTAAGTAATTTTGTCTTGTTTAGGAATTTTTCGAAAATGAAACATACAGAAATGGTGAGAATACCAAGACAGAGGCCTACTAAAGCATATTCCATAGATATCCCAGTAACATTAAATGTTAAAGTGGTTGAACAAAATAAAATAAAACTGATAAGAAAGAACCTCAAATTTTTAAGGGTGTACATAGTTTCTCCGACAGGTGATAAGTTTGCCATTAATTGTTAATCTAGCGGATTTTATTAATGAAATTTATTTTTGTCGACAACTGTTAAAAAAAATTTTTACTAAGGTTAAGTAAATAATGAAACATTGGTTTTATATTGCCTTTACCGGAGTTTTCTGGATATCTATAGGCTTGTATCTTTTTGTAAAAGGAATTGATTTTCTTAAGATTTCCAACTTAAGTCCACCTTATTTTATTTCGGTGTGTATGCTTTCACTATTAGCTGGATATTTAAAGGAAAAATTTGTGTTAAAAAAAACAGTTAAAAGAATAGTTGGAAGAATTTTATCTTTTATGATCCCAATACCGATCTTTAAAATATATGATGGTAAATTCTATATAGTTATTTTTATGATGATAGTTCTAGGACAGTCTCTAAAGTGGTTCTCTTTTCCATTAATAATTCGAGGGGGAATAGACTTGTCAATTGGAGTGGCTTTAATAAAAGGTGGTTATAGATTTTTAACCATGGGAGCATTTTCAAAAAAAATATCATATTAATGCTGGTATTTTGTATTTTTATTGATTTGATCGGCTCTATACAATTGCTCTACTAGTATCATCCGAGACATTTGATGGGTAAAAGTTAGCTTAGATAAAGAGATATTACAAAATGATTTTTTTCTTAATTGCTCAGTAAGGCCATTAGCATCTCCAATTACAAAAGATAGTTTCGAATTGTTCTTTTCAAATAATTTGAAGATTGCTTCTGAAAATTCAAAGCTATTGTACTCATTTCCTAAAACATCTAAACATATAAATAATTTTTCATTTAATACTGAGTTTTCTAGTTGGGTAATGGTCTTAAAAAAAAGCCATTCAAGGTGAATATTATTACTTAATCTTTTTTCATATTCATTAATACAGTCATTAATCCACTTATCTTTATTTTTACCTACAGTAAATACTTTGACTTTTAACATATTTGATATAATCCTATTTGATTAATGGAGATATGAAATGTTAGGATCTTTTTTTTGGAACCCTTCAAGGGAAATTGTACAAATACCTTTAATTAACCTACCATTATTATGGTATGGTTTATTGTTTGCTAGTGGTTTTGCAATTGGGTATCTGATATTTGTTTCTATTTTAAGAAGATTTTTGAGTTATTATCCTGAATATTATTGGGGTGATATTTTATCTAATAAAGATATTTCAAATAAAATATTGAGTGCTAGGTCTTTTTTTTCTATTTCAAGCGACGCTCAAAGCCAATTAAGTAAAAGAGAAGTACTTGAGTTTCTAAATGACTCTTTAGATGAAAATGATTTAGGGGGAGATAATGATCAAGTTAGACTAGAAAATCGTCAAGCCCTTGATGGAAAGTTAAGCCCACATGTTTTGTCTCTAAATAAAAAACCCTCAATCATTGCAGATAAAATTTTATTCTATATGGTAATTGCTACCATTATCGGTTCTAGGTTGGGTCATTTTCTGTTTTATGAGAACCCCTCAGAGTATTTAGGAGATATAATGCAAATTTTTCGTATCAGAGACGGGGGCCATGCAAGCCATGGGGCTGTTTTAGGCATACTAGTTGCAATGGCATTTTTTAGTCGCAAAGTTAAGAAGTATCTCCCTCAACTAGATTGGCTTAAAACCTTAGATTTGGTTTGTATTCCAGCATCTTTAGGGGCAGCATTTATACGAATTGGAAATTTTTTCAACCAAGAGATACTAGGAAAACCTAGTAGTCTTCCTTGGAGTGTGACTTTTGGAAGTCCCGCAGACTTAAGCGCACCTGTTCCTAGGCATCCTGTACAGCTTTATGAAGCCGGCTTTTATTTGGTGCTTTTTTTTATATTGTATTTATTAAGTTATAATGAAAAATTTTTATTAAAAAAAGGAAAGCTAATTGGACTTTTTTTAATTTCGGTTTTTTCATTTAGATTTGTAATTGAATTTTTTAAAGAAGATCAAAGTTATTTTTCACAGATTTTTGAGTTGAATATGGGACAACTACTTAGCATTCCATTGGTAATTTTAGGGGCACTATTTCTCATTGTTAAAAGAAAAGATAATTTGTATTCTGATACGGTAAATTCTTAGCATTAGCTTGGGGAGAAACGTATTAAATTGGATGTAAAGTTAAAGCTTGTAGATTTTTCTATTTAAAAGATAAAATAAATTTTTTTTATCACAAAATTAATATTTTTAGGAGGTTATTTTGAATTTTCTTCACTTAGGTGGTCATTTAGGCTCAGATCCAGAAATTAGATATACTTCGAACGGTAAAAAAGTAACTGTTCTTCGGTTAGCTACAAAAACTAGAAAAGGAAACACTGATGATACAATGTGGTGGCGTGTAACTATCTGGGGAGATCAGTACGATAATATGGTTCCATATTTGAAAAAAGGAAGTCCTCTTTTAGTTTTTGGAGAGATGAGTAAGCCTGAAATATACACAGATAAAAATGGTCAACCTCAGATCTCATTAGGAATTACGGCATCTAGTATTTCTTTTAGCCCATTTGGAAGAGGAGAGAAAGGACCGAGTCAACAACAAGAGCCTATGCAATCAATGCAGGGAAATAACAAACCTACAAGCAATTCCAATAAAATGGAAAGTGCATTTGATGCTGCAAACAGCTCATATGAAAATAATTTTTCTTCTAGTAATTTTAACCAAGATTTTAATGATGACGAAGTGCCATTTTAAGTTCGAATCACTGTCTAGTTTAGACAAAAGGAAAGCAAAAGATGCTATTGTTTTGCCATTTTGGAATGACAAGTCAAAAGCTATAGCTGCATTTAGAGATGAAAAAAATGTTCGCAATTACTTTGATATAGATTCTGTTTCAGAAGACTTCAAAGGTAGAAAAAATGAAGTATTTGTCTTATATCCTGAAAAAGGGATTGAAAAGCGCGTAGTTCTATTAGGCTTAGGCGATGAAAAAAAAGTTAATACATATAGTATTAGAGAGTCTTTTCATCACTTAGTAAGTGCATGTAAGAAAAAACAAATATCTTCTATTAATATAGCTTTTCCAGATATTGCAGGTACAGATGAGGATGTGCTTTTGACTGCAATCTGTGAAACTATAGTCTTGAGTAGTTATGAATTTTTAGATTTAAAATTTGATTCTATTAAAGAAAAAAAGCCTTCAGTGCTCTCTTCTGCTTGCATTATAGGAGTTGAAAAAGATAAAGAATCAATATTTGAGAAGGTTTTACTAATTTCGAAAGGAGTTTATCTTACAAGAGATTTAATAAATCGAAATGCAGATGATATTATTCCATCAAAATTAGCTGAAGTTGCTAAATCAATGGAAGAATTATCTCCAAAAGTTTCAACAACTATATTAGATAAAAAGCAGATCGAAAAGGAACAGCTAAATCTCCTTTTAGCTGTTAGCAGGGGATCTAGCGTCGAGCCTAAGTTCATTGTAATTTCTTATAAAGGAGACCCTTCATCCAAAGACCAGATAGCACTAGTTGGAAAAGGAATTACTTATGATTCTGGTGGTTTAAGCTTGAAGCCGACTAATGCAATGTTAGATATGAAGTCAGATATGGGAGGATCTGCAACTGTTTTAGGTGCTTTGTATTCCTTAATTCTGCTTAAGGCAAAAGTAAATGTGAGTGTAGTAATACCAACTTGTGAAAATTCAATCGGATCTAAAAGTTATAAGTTAGGTGATGTTTATCAAAGCTATTCTAAGAAGATGGTTGAGATCACCAATACTGATGCGGAAGGCAGACTGGTTCTTGCAGATGCGCTGTCTTACACAGTAAAAAATCTAAAGCCCAAATCAATTATTAACCTTGCCACTTTAACTGGTGGAGTTGTGGTTGCATTGGGAGATGAAATTGCTGGTTACTTTTCTAATAACGATGATGTTTCAAAGAAAATTGACGAAGCAGCTAGAGAAACCGATGAACTTCTCTGGAAGCTTCCTCTGCATTTATCTTATAATGAAATGCTCAAATCTAAAATAGCAGATATAAAAAATTCTGCTGGCAGAGAAGCCAGTTCGATTCAAGGTGCGCTATTTTTACATTATTTTGTTGAAGATACACCATGGGCTCATATTGATATTGCTGGAGTTGCATTTTGGGATAAGTCAAGAGGCTATAGCCCAATGTTTTCTACTGGTTATGGTGTTAGAATGTTAGTAAACATGTTGACCAAATAATGAATTTCTCAGACCTTGTTGAAAACTCTTTTAGCGGACATTCTTTGTTGCGGTTTTTAAAAGAGCACTTGCCTTCTTATTCGAATAAAAAGCTTAAAGCTTTACTTGAATCAGGCTGTGTGAAAATAAACGGTATAATAGAAAGATTTGGCTCTAAAAGAGTTTTCAGAGGTGATTTTGTTCAATTTTTAGCTAAAGAAATCCAAAATTCTTCAAAGCTAAGTATCTTACATGAAGATGAAAATTTTTTTGCAATAAACAAACCGGCTAATTTTGAATCAAGCCAATTTAATCTAGATAAAATATTTACTGATTCTTATCTAGTACATAGGCTTGATAAAAATACTACGGGAGTGCTTTTAATTGCTAAAAATAAGAGCTTCCAAAAGCAACTAGAGAATTTATTCAGAGTAAAAGATATTAAAAAAAAATATATAGCACTAGTTGATGGGGTTTTAACAAAAGATCACGGTGTTATTAAATCTCATTTAATTCGAAAAAAGGTATACCAGGGCCAAACAATCTGGGCCTCTTCAAATAATAACAGCGGTCTTTATGCAGAGACTCACTTTAAGAGATTAAAGATATTTGAGGGGTTTTCTTTAGTAGAGCTTTCTTTGCCTACAGGAAGAACACATCAGTTAAGAGTGCATTTAAAGGAGTTGGGTCACCCCATTTTGGGAGATTTTCAGTATTGTAGAAAATTCTCTACAAGTAGGGAAGTTTCTAGCTTATGCCTTCATTCTAAAGAGATATCTTTTAAACACCCAATTACTGATGAGGTTTTGACAATTAATGCTCCAGCACCAGATGAATTTTCTTTTATAAAATGATAAATAGAATCCTGGTAGTTAAAACTTCTTCTTTAGGTGATATAATACAATCTTTACCTGTAGCAAGTGAGCTTAAAGCTCATTTTCCAAATGTAGAAATAGATTGGGTTGTAGAAGAGGCTTACCAAGATCTACTTTCTTTTCACCCGCTTATCGATTCTGTAATAACATTTAATAGGCATAAATTAATTAAGTTTATTAGGAAACTACGAAGAAAAAAGTATGATTCCTTAATTGACATACAAGGTAATACCAAGTCAGCATTGATAACTTTTTTTGCGAAAGCTAGAGAAAAAATTGGTTTTGGTAGGAAGTCAGTGACTGAATTTCCAAATCTATTAGTTACTACACATAAATACAACGTTCCGAAAGATATTAATATTCAAAGTTATTACCTAGAGTTGGTAAAGGAACACTTTAATATTCAAAGCTTTTCAGCCAAAGGCCCTTTGAATTTAAAGATCAATCTAAATGATTTGCCAAAAGAACTTGATCTAAATCATCATAGGTTAAAAGTTATGGTTGCAGTGAACTCAGCCAGAAAAAATAAAGAACTAGACGATTCTACGCTTATCGCCTTTTTGCAAAAATTTAGCAGCCAATATTTAATACATTTATACTTTATATACGGTAGTGATCAAGAGAAAGAAAAATGTAATTATTTAAAAAGTCAGATAGGTGCACATTGTGACGTTTTAAGTAAAATGTCAATTCCTGTTTTGCAAAACGTCATGGATAAAATGGATTTGATTTTTACTATAGACACTGCAGCCCTACACCTTGGAGGCACAACAAGTACTGTCACTTTTAGTGTCTTTGGACCAACGGATAGTAAAGTATTTGTGCCTCTTGGAAAACATTTCTCGTTTCAAGGTGTGTGTCCTTATAAAGTAAAGTATGTAAAACAATGTCCTCATCTTAGAAATTGCTCAACTAGTTCCTGCATAAAAAAAATAGCACTTGAAAAGCTTTGGTCTGAATTTCAACCGTGTTTATTAGAAATAAAAGCCAAGAATTTTCGAAATTATTAAAAAGACTTGTTAAAAAAAATAAATAACAATACACGTAAATAATAGTAAAAGAGGTAATAACTTACCTAATTTATTGATAACAGGGAGTAGAGGATGAAGAAAATTGTATATTACATTATGGCAGGACTTTTTGTGCTAAGCATTACTTCTTGCCACAATCAAAGAATGGAAATAAAAAAGAAGCCAAGAGTTACCAAAAGAAAAGAAATTAAGTACTATAGAGATACACCTGAGTATAAAAGGCAAGAAGAGGCATATAAAAGATGTAAAGATCCTTCTAAGTGCCCAGATAAATTCGAGCGAAATGAAAGGAAATGGTAAAAACTTTATTCTAAGCGCCTGCCAGCTGGGCGCTGATTTTTTCAAGATGTTTGATAGTATCTAATGTATCTGGGTAAATATTCGTAAGTTGAAGGGCTTCTTCAAACGTAAACCATTTAAACGGGTGCAATGGAGGCTTATTTTCTTTTACATGTGCAAGATAAATAAAATCTACATGTTGATGTGGATTTGGTTGTTTAATATCTTCTAATAAGCACATATATGGCCTTTCCAAACTATTTGCAAACTCAGAATTGATCCAAATTTGTTCCTGGGATATGAAATTGATCTTTAGCCCGGTCTCTTCCATAACTTCTCGCTTAGCTGCCATGGGAGGTGTTTCATCAGCTTCTAGATGTCCTCCCGGAGGGAGCCATTTGCCGTGTTTTTTGTGAGGGTGCAAAAGAACCTGGTTGTCTTTTATGATGTAAACTGTAGCTGTGAATTCACGTCTCATTAATTAACCTATGTAAAAACTACAGGAAAATTTTTAATAAAAAAACCGGAGATATACACCTGACATATACTTTACTTTTAAGGCTGCTATCTTCCGATCCTGACCTAGTTCAAGCGGTATATTCCAGATGGTCCCCGGCAATTAAGCTTATTGTAGCAAAAACAAGAAATTTTTGTTAATCTTTAAAAAAAATTTATTTCATTTCTATTATCAACTACATTTTTGTTCTTATATGGAACTGCAGATAAGTTCATTAAATAAGTTTCTGGGAAGAACTTAGATAGAATCTGCACTGCATTTTCTCCATTTTGAGCAAGAGATGTGGCGGAAAAAAGGCACAATCCAACTCCATGTCCTATCCCATACCCAGTGAAAGTCAGAACATCTCCATTGTCCACAACATTAAATTCTGAGCTTTTTATCCTATTTTCACCTAGAAGCTTCTGAAACTCAATAAAGTTATAATCATGGATTCTACTGCCTTCAGTTACTCTGGCCCCACAAGCCTTGTTTGATTCTTTGTCAATAAATAGTTCGATTTTGTCAGCACTAGATATGTTTAACAACTCTGCAAGCTGGTTTTTTGCAATGGTAGTCTTCCATTTTGTTTCCTCTTTGTCAAGCTCTGCATGAGGAACTTTGACACATCTATCAGGTGCATTGCCATCTTTTCTAAAAATTGATCTATATGAGGCACTTTTACCAGCGCTATGTTCTGTCCAACAGGCTGCAAAAGGAACATTCTGCCCTTGATGTGGGTGAATCAAGATAAGGTTTTTTGTAGAGTCAATGCTCTTAGATAAGACTGATGTAGGATCGATTAATGCAGCTCCATTATAGCCAAAGTTTTTAGCTTCAACATCCCAAAATGATCCATGGCCTTTTGAGATATGATAATAGGCATTTGTTCTTGCTATAATTGCAATGGAAGCCATCACTTCACTTTCTAATGGAAATGGGAACAAGGGTGATAAAATTGATTTAATATACTGTTCAACACTGATGTCATTTACTATAGATATTTTGTTATCTACCTGGAACACGGCTATGGAACCTTCATACTGAATTCCATTTACCAAGATTGTTGATTTAGGGGATCTGGCTGTGATATAAATTTGGTGGATACCAGGAAACATTTCTCCCCACTTGATTCCATCTTTTTGTGCGTGCACTAAAAATCTTTTACCTAAAAGTCCTGAGCTAACTCTAGCTCCGTCTTCAGGATTAAATACATAGTATGGGCCATTTACTTCTAAAATAGCTCCTGTTATGTCTTTTTCAATCAATACCTGGATGTTTTCAGGCTTTCTGACCTCGACCTTCCTACCTTCGATAGCAAAGACAGATAGGTTAATCAGAAGAGCTAAAATCCATATTCTTTTCATTTTGTTCTCCGCTTTTGAATTTTTTGGGGATCGCAACACCCAAATGTTCATATCCTAATTTTGTAACTTCTCTCCCTCTAGGGGTTCTCTTTAATAATCCTTGAAGAATGAGATAAGGCTCATAGACCTCAGAAACTGTTGATGGCTCTTCGCCAATTGCAATCGCAATAGTTTGAATGCCAACAGGGCCGCCATCGAAATTTTTACAGATAGTATTAAGAATCTTAAGATCCATTTCATCTAGACCTAAGCTATCAATTGATAACATCTTTAAGGCATTTTTTGCCGTTATCAAGTCAATTTCTTCTTGGTTGTGGATTTGGGCATAATCTCTGACCCATTTAAGCAAATTATTTGCTATTCTGGGGGTTCCTCTAGCCCTTTTGGCAACCTCTAAGCTCGCATCATCTGCTATTCTCAAATTCATTAGAGTCGAAGATCGAGTGACTATTTTTTTTAAAATGTTTGATGAGTAGAAGTCTAGTCGAAAAGAAGATGAGAATCTAGATCTTAATGGGGCGCTTAGTAATCCTGATTTTGTTGTAGCTCCAACTAAAGTAAAAGGCTGAAGCTTTACTTGAACACTTCTAGCATTTGGTCCAGTATCAATTAGCAAGTCTAATGTAAAGTCTTCAATCGCAGAGTATAAATACTCTTCTGTTGACTTTGGAATTCGGTGGATTTCATCAATAAAAAAGACATCTCCCTTTTTTAGATTAGTCAATATTCCAGCCAAATCCCCAGGTTTTTCAAGTACAGGTCCAGATGAACAAATTATGTTAGTTCCCATTGACTTTGAAATTATATGAGACAAAGTAGTTTTCCCAAGTCCCGGTGGGCCTGAGAACAAAATATGGCCTAAAGCTTCTTCTCTTTGTTTAGCTGCATAAATCAAAACTTTTAAACGTTCTTTCAACGATTCTTGACCAATGAAGCTATCTATCGAAGAAGGCCTGAGAGGTAACTCAAACGGCTCATCACTTTCTTTAATTGATGATTCAATGTAACTTTCTGTCATTTTTTATCCACTGACTAATTAAAAATTCTAGCAAGAAACTAATTCAAACGCTATACCTAATTCGTAAAATAATAAAAAGGAATCAATATTATGGCCCTAAAATCAGATAGCTGGATACGCAAAATGGCATTAGAACACAAAATGATAGCCCCGTTTGTTGAAAGACAAGTTAAGACATCAAGTGATTCGAAAATTATAAGTTATGGGACTTCGAGCTATGGGTATGATTTAAGAGTAGATAGAAAATTTAAAATTTTTACCAACGTCAATAATTCAATTGTCGATCCTAAAAATTTCTCTCCTGATGCTTTTGTCACAACAGAAGGAGAAAAGTGTGTAATTCCACCCAATTCATTTGCGCTTGCAAAAAGTGTTGAGTATTTTAAAATTCCAAGGAATGTGCTAACCTTGTGTATCGGTAAATCGACTTACGCAAGATGTGGAATTATTGTGAATGTGACACCATTTGAGCCAGAATGGGAAGGGTATGTAACTTTGGAAATTTCTAATACAACACCTTTACCTGCAATTATTTATGCTGGAGAAGGACTTGCTCAAGTGCTCTTTTTTGAAGCCGATGAAGTATGTGAAGTGTCATACTCAGACAGAAACGGAAAGTATATGAATCAAATGGAGATTACATATCCTTGTTTGTAATTATTGAAAATAAATGGATAATTATAGATATAAAAGATTAGGGAAGGGTAGCAATCATGGATGAAAATACCAAAAAGTATTTTTGGGAAGTTTTCGTAGTTAAATCTTGGTGGGTTTACTTATTTTGTATTTCCAGCTTTCTACTGTTCAACCACTTCTCTAATAAAAAGAAGGAAGAAATTTTCAATCTCGAAAGCAGGCGCTTTTTTTTAGAATCTCAGAGAGATCTTGCACTGTCTAAAAGAGAAGAATTGCAAGTTAAAATATGTTCTCAAAGTGACCCTTCGTGGATTGAGGTTGTACTCATGAAGCAGTTAGGGCTTGTCCCTGATGGTTATATGAAAATCCACTTTAAAAAAGAATAAATGACCCTTTCCATCTTAATATTTTCATTAGTGATTTTAATCTTATTTAGTGCCTTTCTATCAGGAACAGAGACAGCTTTTTTTTCGCTGTCTCCATTTACGATACGTTCTTTTAAATCCTCCAAAAGCTATAAAAAAAGACTTATTGCAAAAATCTTAGAAAATCCGAGAAAGCTGCTTGTAACATTGTTGATGTTAAACGTATTAGCGAATATCTTAGTTCAAAATACTGTTTCTTCAATTTTTGGAGAGCTTTCAGGCTGGCTTTTAAAAGTAGGCGTTCCTTTGATCTTAACTTTATTGTTTGGAGAGGTAATTCCAAAATCATTAGCTCTTACTAGCAATATTAAAGTTTCTAATTGGGTGGCAAAACCTGTTCATTTTTTAGAAAAGGTGACAGGTCCTTTTAGAAATTTTTTAGTAAAGCTTTGCAATTACATTTCAAGGATCACTTTCTTTTTTTTAAAAAAAGAAGAAAAAATATCCCCACAGGAGCTCGAGCTTATCTTAAAAACCTCAAGAGCTAAAGGAGTTTTGCAGTCTGATGAAACATTTTTAGCTGAAGGTTATTTAGATCTTCAATCAGCGCTTGTCAAGGAGTTGATGAGGCCTAGGGATGAAATATTGTATTTTAATGTAAATGACCAGATAGATCATTTAATTCACCTTTTAAGCGACGAACAATGCACAAGGGTGCCAGTATGTGATGGTGATTTAGACCAAGTCATAGGCGTTATCTCAACAAGGAGATTATTTTTCTATCAAGATGGAATCAAAGATGTAAGTGATTTGAAAAAAATATTAAGAAAGCCTCTATTTGTTCCTGAATCTATGAATGGGTGGGCATTGCTTCAAATGCTTAGAAAAAAAAATGAGAGCATAGCAATGGTAGTTGATGAATATGGCTCGATTTGCGGACTTGCTACGCAAGAGGACCTTTTTGAATCAATAGTTGGTGAAATAAGCGATTTAAGAGATAAAAAATCTCGATATACCAAATCTAGTGAGGACGTAATTATCGCTTCAGGAAAAATGGAAATCAGCGATTTTGAGGAAGTATTTAATGTTGATCTCAAAAATCCGAATAATCTTGTTACTGTTGGTGGTTGGCTAACAGAACAATTAGGAGATATTCCCAAAACAGGGACAAAATATGTCACTGATCTTTTTTTATTTTATGTACTGGCAGCTGACCCTAATCGAGTTAGGCGAATTTATATTAGGAAAATCAAAAAAATATGAGTGACTGGTTATTTTTTCTATTACTTACCTTAATTTGCATAGTCATCCATGGCTTTTTTTCAATGTTTGAGATGGCAGCTGTTTCATTTAACAAAATACGCATGCATTATTTTGTAAATAAGAACTATAAAAGAGCTATTTGGCTTAGTCATTTATTGGATAAACCTTCAAGACTTTTTGGAACGACACTAATTGGTGTTAATACCTTTTTACAGATTGGATCAGAGGCATCTAGAAGGTTTTATGAATCGTTAAACTTGAACCCAGATATTGCACCTATAACTCAGATTATTGTGGTTTTAATATTTGCAGAACTATCTCCTATGTTTGCCGCTAGAAGGTATTCGGAGCATGTTGCAATGCTTGGTATTCCAATTATTATATTTACAAGCAAAATTCTAACTCCTGCTATTATATTAATTGACTGGATCGCTCATATATTCTCAAGGATTTTAGGTCAAAAACGAACGGTCTCTGTCTTTCTTTCCAGAGAAGAGATCCAAAGAGCTTTCGAAGAAATAGAAGTTGGTCCTAAGGAAGACGTTAACACCGTTGTTGGAAATATCTTTTCATTAAAAAGCAAAGTGGCTGGTGAGGTCATGATCCCACTAGGGATGTCACAATTATCTTCTTCTGAGTCTACTCTTAAAGAAATAAAGCATGCACTGAGTGTGAAGTATTCACCATTTATTCTTATTTTTCATCATTCTGTTGAAAACATTGTAGGTGTAGCATATCCAAGAGATATGCTTAGGGCTAAAGAAGATGAAAAAGTTATTACTTACTCAAAGCCACCTTGGTTTATAACAGACAAGGACTCCGTGCTGACCATTTTAAATCAATTTAGAAGAAATAGCCAAAGTGTAGCAATTGTGCTTAACTCATCTGGGAAAGGTATTGGATTTGTAACGTTAGAGCTTATAAACGATATTATTTTTGGCTCTAGCTTAAGGAGTGAAGATGAACCTCTAAAAAAACTCAGTTTTGTTGAAAGAACCTTACCTGGTTCTATGCTCTTGGAGGAGTTCAATGAAAAATTTAAAGCTAACCTTTCAATTGATGATGTCGATAGTTTAAGTGACATGATGATCAAAGTCTTAGAACACCCACCAACTAAAGGGGAATCTATTAGATTAAATGAATATGAATTTACGGTAGTTGAATCAACATTGTTAGGAGTTAAAACAATTTTGGTGAAAAGTCTTTTATAAATTTCTTATTTGTTTGACCTGAGATGTTATGACATCACAAGCTTTATAGATCTCTTCTAAGGTGTTCATTCTAGAAAATGAAAATCTAATAGAGCTGTTTGACTTTTTTTTAGATAGTCCCATATTTAATAATATACGAGAGGGTTCGATTGCACCAGAGGCGCATGCAGATCCGTGGCTTACTGCAATTTTTGCTAAATCTAAGTTAATCAAAAGATTTTCTCCGTCTATTCCTTCAAAGCAAATATTTGATGTATTTGAAACCCTAGGTCCTGTGCCGTTTATCCAAACGTCATTTAAATTTCTAAAAATTTCGCTTTCAAAAGTTTTTCTTAAGTTTGATATATGCTCAACTATGCCAAGTATGTTTTTATCTACTAATTCAACTGCTTTAGCAACACCCATAATGGCGGGTAAATTTTCAGTTCCGGCTCTAGTTGAAAACTCTTGCTCACCACCTGTCATCATATTGCTTATTTTAAATGATTTTTTTTTGTATGTGAACCCACTTCCTTGCGGCCCATGAAATTTGTGGCCGCTAAAAACCATGGCTGAAATGCCTTCATAAATTGTTAAATAATCTTTACCAAAAAAAGCAACTGCATCAACAACAAAAGAAATTCCCTTTGAATATAGTAAGCTTGCTATTTCTTCGATTTCATTCTTAACTCCAGTTTCAGCATTGGCAGCACTTAAGATTACCAATCCAGTTTTATCTGATAAAAATCCTTCTAGTAAATCTCGTGAGATAAGACCTTGATCATTAGGCTTTAGAAATAGCACATCTTTGCCTTGGCCCTTAAGTTCAGTCAATGTTTTATAAATGCAAGAATGCTCAATATTAGAGCTTATAATCTGCTTATTGGGAAACATTGAGATATATCCGCGTATCAATGAATTTAAGGCTTCTGTTGCACCGGAATTAAAAGTTATCTCTTCGGGAAGTGCTCCAACACTTTTTGCTATATTATATCTAGCAGAAGAAAGTCTGGCCTTCGCCATTTGTCCAAAATGATGAATGCTTGAGGCATTTGATGGAGAGTATGAAAGCTCATTTATTATTGCTTCGACAACTTCTGGAGCAATGGGTGTTGTTGCATTGTTATCTAAATATATCCAATCACTCATTCGCTTATTCGTATCATTAATATTGTGATATTATCCTTACTTCCGTTTGATTTTGCAATTTCAATTAATAATTGAACAGCTGTGTTCAGCTCTAGAATCCCTGACAAGATTTCAATAATTTGGCTTTCAGGAACGTAGTCGGTTAAGCCATCAGAACATAGAAAAAAAATATCTTTTACTTCAGTTGAGATATGACCGATTTCTGGAGACACTATTTTCTGAGCTCCAATTGCCCTAGTAATAATATTTTTGTAATTATTCCTGTGGTTTTTAGAGCTAATGCTTTTGCCTTGGTTCCTCCATTTTTGAATTAGTGAATGATCATCAGTTAGTTGTATAAGCTGATTTTTCCTAAATAAATATACTCTGCTATCACCCACATGAGCATAGATGGCCTTTTCATTTTGAAAATAGATAAAGCAAAGTGTAGTTCCCATGCCCTTAAGATGGTTGTGGTCACAACTTAACTGATATATGCGGGTATTAGTTTGGTAAATCCCTTGAGTTAATAGGCCAATTTTCTTTTTAAGACTGAATTTTTTCAGGGGATAGACGTTTTCTCTTATATAATCGCTTATTGATTCAATAGCTTGCTTTGCAGCTATTTCTCCACCATTGTGACCGCCCATTCCGTCTGCTAGTGCAAAAAAATTTTCTTTTGGAAGAGAAGTCCAAAAATCTTGGTTTTTCTCTCTTATCCCGATGTCAGACAATCCAAAAAATTGAATTTTAGATGAACTCATAAGGCCTTTGGATTTTTCCAATAAATAAAATTGTTTTGCTTTTCAGATCACATATTATGATATAAAAAGGACTGTCGACGTTAAAAGATATAGCTTCCCGATCCAAATTTGTCTTGTACTCAGTAACTTTAATATCTTCATCTTTTACATTAATACCGTTTTCATCAATTTTTAAGAAGCTTTCATGGATGATATCATTTAAATAAAGATCCAAACGGTCATTAATATTTGAAAAGTTAGCAGTTCTTGTAAAAGCTTGGACAAGCCCTATTTCCTTTAAGGGTTTTTTTAGTGAGTATTTCTGATTTATGGTAAATCGCGGTATTTCTATGTTTAGGTAATTGTATGAGAGGTTATTCGCAATCTGCTTAAATATCTTATTCGATATTTTAGCTGTTTTCTTTTTTGGTAATAGTACCAGCATTTTAAAGTCTGCTTTATTGTTTTTGCAAGCAATTGGTAATGCAATTGTTTTAAAATCTGCATTTTCATGATATAGCAGCTCAGACGTTTGTCGCATTTTATAAACAGTTATTTTTCTGCTTGGGCTAAAAAAGGTGCCGGGTTGCGTTTCAGATGAATTGAAAGGACTTTTCCATGTTGCTTTCATAAATAGAGTGTTTATGAAAAGTAACCTTGTGTAATCTGATATGTCCGAGCTTGATAAAATGTCCAATATTTCAAACTCGTTCATTGAAGCTATATATTTATTAATTTTATCTAGTTCTTTTTTTTGGTTTTTTTCAAAAGATCCTTGCTCAATTTTTACATGAAAATTAGAAACAGCTACTTTTTTAAAGGAAGGTAAAATTAATGTGCTAGAATCTATAAATGCTAAATTAGTTAATAAGAAATCACATGGCTTTTCTGAAATGAAAAGATTAGTGTAGAGTCGATTATATGCTAAGGGAAGTTTTTCATCTAAAAGAGTGAGCTTAAGCGCTTTTTTTATCTCTTTATTGGTGTTATTACTTGACCCATAAGTCAGAACAAAAAGCGAAGAAGCTATTGAGAAGGGGGAGTAAAATGTGTTTTCTTTGCCCGTGTCTATTTTTTCAAATAATTCGAATCCTAGCTCTGTAATCGAATCTTCAAGCATTGTTTTATTGGTCATTCCTAAAAGATCTATTGCAAAAGGCGGAAGAGAAAAAACAGTAAATATCAAAAATAGGTATTTCATCTTAAATGTATCTTTTAAAAGCTTTAAGATATAGCCAATTTTAGCTTAAAAATTAACTACTTATGAGTGCTAAGCTTAAAATGCTAGATAAATTAAAAATAGCATGTAGCAAAATTGGGCATATCAATGTCTTTTGCTTTTCATATATGAAACTCAAAAAAAATGCTAGAGGAAACAATGCTGACAAGATTACAATGTTTCCAATTTTTTGAGAGGTTGAAAAGTGGAAAACAACAAAGAAAATAGATGTAAGAATAATACTAAAAATGGGTCCTAGATGCTTTTTTAGCCATGTTTGCAAAAATCCTCTGAAAAGAGTTTCTTCAACTATTGGTGCCAAAAAAACAACTGTAAAAAATGCTAAAAAAAAATAAATTGGACTGTCTAGCGATGTTTTAACATAGCTAACAGCAAGCTGGTCTGGCATTTTTTCAATTTTAAAAATTTTTGAAACGATTAAATCAGAGAACTGAGAGAAAAACAAAACTAGGGGAGTGACTATTATCCAACCTACAAAAGCTACTTTCAAATTTTTATAAAAATCATTATCCCATAGTGGAATATTCAATCTGAAAAGGTTAAACTTTTTAAAGTAGTAAATCCCTAAAAATAAAGCAACCAAGAGAAAAGAGAGTATATTGGAAATACTAACATAACTTATGGCGGAGTATGTTTGCGTGGTGATATTTAATACTTTTAATATTAGAGGAGTTATAAATATCACAGTTGTTAAGTAAATAGCAAAAGCTATTAAAACATGTCCAAAGGAGATAACTATCTTATTTTTTGGAGAAAAAGTGACTTTAAAAAATTTTTTTTTCCAAGCTGTAAGCAGTACAAAACTTGCAATTACAGCCCAGAAAAAGGATAACTCACCTAAAAGTTTTATTCGCTGATCCATTTATCTGCTTTTGGCCAGCAAAATATAATCGTTAATTTGGTCTACTAGGTATTTAACAACTTGCATGTGAGCTAGTCCCATAGGGGACTTGCTATACTCTTCAGTTCCCCAAACTACTATATCACAATTTGAATGTAGTACATTTTTAGAAATATAAAATGTGTCTTTTACTATTTCTTGTAAAACAATCTTAGGTTCATCATATCTCAAGTCAATAACTCGTACTCTCATGGAAATATTTAAGTCATGAGATTGCTTTCTTATGTCAGAGATTTCTTGATTTGGCTTTTTTTCTGCAATAGTGTCTTCGTGCTCGACTATTTCAGTAAAGACAACAAATTCTGAGTTTTTGTAGTGGTTTTTAACCCAAGCAAGATCATTTCCAAATGGATTTTGTGTAATATGATCATGAGAAGTTTTTCCCTTTGGGATATAAAGATCGCCTTTTTGGGCAGTTACGTTGACGATAAGATCAGTTAATTCTTCTGATAAACTCCAAGATAGTTCATAGTTGCTAGAGTCAATCACAGGTGTAATTTCAACAATAGGTTTTGCTCTTCCATCTTCGTGGAAAAGAGTAAACTCATCATTTTCTTTACGGCAACCAACTAAAAATAATATTCCTAATAAGCAATAAAGGCTTTTTCGCATGTCTCCTCACAATGAATAGTTGCCTCAAAACATAACAGATACGCATTTTTCAAATCTATAGAAATCTAGCGAGGCATCACCAGTAAAATACTTGAATATGGATTCAAAAGGTAAGATTCTTCAATTTTATGACTTAAGTTTTCTTCAAAGTCATTTGGAGTTTTTAGGGATGTATCAACTTTTCTATACCAACTATATCCATCTTCATATGTGGGGATTTTAAACTTAACTAGGTGAGGAGTTGGATTAAATGCAAAATAAAGGTAATCATCATCGGTGGACTTAAGTGTTAGTGCCAAAAGACCATTTGGATTATCCCAAGTGGCTTTTAAAGGCTCTGTTGAGTGCCACTCAACATTTTCGGCTTCAACAAACTCTTTTTTTCCTAGAACTGAATGGTTTTTTCTAAATTCAATTAATGATCTAACAAAGCGGAAAAGTCCTTTGTTTTTTAAAAGTTGATCCCATTGAAACCAGTTGATATCGCTATCTTGACACCAAGTGTTATTATTTCCCCTTTTTGTATGCCCGTACTCATCTCCCATAGAAATCATCGGAGTCCCTTGGGCACAAAGCAAAACAAAGAAAAAATTTTTCAATTGCTTTTCTCTTAAGTGTTTTATTTTTCCATCCTGTGTGGTGCCTTCTTCTCCGCAATTCCAACTATGGTTCTCATTGATTCCGTCTTTGTTATCTTCACCATTTTCTTCATTGTGTTTTTGATTATAACTCACAAGATCATGCATTGAAAAGCCATCATGACATGTAATGAAGTTAACACTATGATAAGGGGATCTTTCATTGCCATACAGGTTTTGTGATCCTAAAAAATATGTAGCAAAGTCTCCCTGCTTGAATACGTCGCCTTTAATAAACATCCTGACAGAGTCTCTAAATTTCCCATTCCATTCCATCCACTTTCCCCAAGAGGGAAATGATCCTACTTGGTAAAGGCCTGCACAATCCCAGGCTTCTGCAATTAGTTTTGTATCTGAAAAAATCGGATCTAGACTTATTGCTTCAATGAGAGGCGGAAACTCCATTGGTTTTCCTTCAGGGTCTCTAGTTAAAATAGATGCCAGGTCAAATCGAAATCCATCGACTTGCATTTCGCTTACCCAGTACTTCAAACTATCTAAAATGTGTTCTCTTGTGACAATATGATTGCAGCTAAAGGTATTTCCACATCCAGAATAGTTTAAATAATTTCCATCCTTGTCTAAAAGATAGTAAACAGAGTTCTCTATCCCTCTAAAATTAATTAAATGACTTTTGTCACCGCCTTCAGCCGTATGGTTATAAACAACATCTAAAATTACTTCGATGTTATTTCTGTGAAGCTCTTTGACTAGCATCTTAAACTGTTCTGCTGTAGTTAAGCCTTCTATTGTTGCTGAATATCTATTCATCAATGCAAAGAAGTTAATAGGTGAATATCCCCAGTAATTGTATAGTTTAGTATTTGTTTTTGGATTTATTCTCGGATTTGAGCATTCATCAAATTCAAAGACAGGAAGTAACTCGACAGCATTAATCCCTAGTTTTTTTAAATAGGGTATTTTGTCAATCATTGCTAAAAATGTCCCTTTATGCTCTACATCGCTGGACTTGTCTTTTGTAAAACCTCTTACATGCATTTCATAGATAATTAAGTTCTGCATTGGATGGTTGGGTTTCACCACTCCTTCCCAGTCAAAGGGTTTTTCCATTTGTATTTTCCCCCTAGGTGGGTATTTTTTCTTATCAGACCACTCATTTGACCAGTTAAGCTGTTTTGCCAAAGGATCACTCACGAATCTATCCGGATAAAAAAGATATCCCTTTGTTTTGTCTTTTGGGCCATCTAGTTTGTATGCATACTCAAGATTTTCTGGTAGATTTTCAATTAGGATGTGCCAAATATTTCCAGTTTGACTTTTTAAGGGGATTTCTAAAGATGGCTTGTCATGATTTTGCTTGAAAAAGCATATCACAACTTTAGTGGCATGCTCCGAAAAAATAGCAAAATTCATCCCATTGGATTTTTTTGTCAATCCAAGTGGTCTAGGATGGCCTTCTTTGATTTTTATTGATTTTGATAACCTAAACATAGTTATCTTCTATATAAAAGATAATCTATTTTTATAAAAATTTATTGTTTGAAAAAGTGAATCAAACTCTAAAATAAAGAGTTATAGCATTCAATGAGAAAGCGTTTAGAGCAAAATTGTGTAAAAACGCAGAACCATCGCTGGAAAAAATTCAGCTGTTTTTAACCCATAAAATAAAAACTCCCCCGCTTTAAAGGGGGGAGTTATATTTAATTCCGCTTAGAATTTTAATTCTTTATTAAATTAATTGGCTTCCATCTTTTCCTTAAGAGTTCTCATCATTGCAGTCGACTCAGACTCGACTACCGCGTCATCACTGCTCCATTTACTGTAATCGGTTTCGCTGTTACTTCTAATAAAGCTTACCAATTCAGTATATGTCGTTATTTTAGGAAAACTATCGTATTTCGACCTGAGAAGAATCTCTATTGAATCTGTACTTATGTCAAATGTTATATCTAGATGAGTGTCATAAAAATTTCTGATTGTTTTTTTAAGCTCATCTAGCTTTTGACTGTCAGTTTTTACTGGTTTACTATGCTCACTGGTAGCGTTTGTAGCTTTTGCACGTTTTCTATGAAGGCATAATCCTATCACACTAACTAGAGTAGCAGTGGTACCTAATGCTATTGGATAAATATTATTTAAGAGTTTCTCTGATAGAGTCTTTTCTTTGTTATAAAATGGAATTCCATTCTTATAAATATATATGCTTCCTATTAATAAGCCTGCAGATACAGCTACTTTAGTAGTTGTAGAAATGTTTTTTGTGTCAAAATTTTTAACAGCCTTTATCCCATTCTTTGCTTTTGATTTAGCATATTTAAAAGCTGGTGAATTTTTGGCTGCTTGTATTCCACCTTTTACTTTCAACCCAGCATATTTTACAGCGTAAGAGAGCTGTTCTTTATATGAGAGTTTTTTTACGCTTCTAAATGGTCTAGTTACCAAATCTAATGAATCTTTAATAAATAAAAAAGGTAGTAAAATAATTGTTTTAAAAACTAGCGCTACCTTAGCAGTTGTTGAATCAGATTTTGAAACTTCTGAAAAAGCTCCTTGGATACCAGAAAAGCATTTAGCTGCTTCTGGCTTTATAAATTGAATGGCCATATCGGCTTTCCTCCCTATTTTGTTTTTTATCAAATCAATTTTAAATTATTTAATTATTTTTTTCATCAATTAATTATTAATAATAATAAATTTTTATTACGGTTATTCTTTATAGGAGAAATAATAGGTAAATATCTATGTTTTATTTATTTACAATATTTAAGAACTGTGAAAACTAATTTCATGAATTAAATAGTGCAATAATATTAAGGGGGTTGTTTTATATATTTAGTAAAATAAAGCTTCTATATAGTGAGAAAATGTAAATTAAGCTAAAATATATTAATTGTAATTAGATGATTTGTTATAAGACGTTATTCGTTAGTTGTTTATGTTGATCCACTCGAACATTAGTTGTGTTAGCACCTTTCTGCCAAATCTAAATGAGTCATTCATGAAGATAAAGAACCTGAATATAGTGATAAAGAAGGTAGCTATATTGGTTATTGAGCTGTTTTTAGCTCCTCTTAGAATGACTCAAGATATTTACTATCATATATTTACAAAGAGAAGTAGAAAAAAAACCATAACCGTTAATAATTTATTTAAATTTGATACCTTGAAAAAATTTAACCCTAAGGATCATCAAACAATTATTAAAACGACCTTATTGGCTATTTTTTTTGGTCTTGGTGAGAAATATTTTGCATCAGACTCTTCACTACATTCTTATCAAGCTCTAGAAGATAGTGGTATATTGCTCGGATGTGGACTTGGGGTGGTATATTTATTAAATAAATTATTTAACAAATCAAGCGATTCAAATTGTGAGCATTTACAAGTAAATAGTGGCGATGATGTTACAAATGGCGAAGTTTATAGAAGATGCAAAAGCTGCAAACAGTATCTTCAAGTAAACAATATAGCTAGTTTGGCGAACAAAAATTTAGCAGTCTTTATTTATACTAGCGTTGATAGGGATACCAATGGAGCTTTTAAAATTTTACGGGCGAACAATACAAAGACCTATAATCAGGATTCAATATCTAAAACTCATGAAGTGCTACTTTGTCGAATAAATAACTATCATGATCTTACTAAAGTTGTAGATTCATTGAAAAATTGGAAATCTAGTATCAAGTTCATTTCCATAGGGGCTCATGGCTCTGAAGATGGATTTAGTTTAGGACACCTAGAAGTTGATAACACAAATTCTAATGATGTATTTAATAAAATTAATAGCATTTTAGATGAAAATGGAACCTTAATTCTAGAGTCATGTAAAACAGGAAAGAAAAATGGTGTAGCCCAAAATGCTAGTAGGGTTTTAAAAGACAGACTTGTCATAGCTCCAAATATTTCTGATCAAAGCTTTTTTGCGAGCCCCAAAAATGCATATAGTAGAAAATTTCTAAATAATTGTAGTTTTTCCTTGTCTTTGACTATAAGTTTAATTGCATATTCTAATTTTTTACTAAACGGTTATTACTCTAAAAAGTTTCTCCAGAATTTAATAGGATCAACCTTTCTTACCCCTGTAATTTTTTTATTTTTAGAGTTTATAGAGATTAACGGCACTGGAGCCTCTGGTAAGCTTTTGCAAAAGCTTTTTGAGCGGTTTCCTGAGTTAGCATCCACAAGCTGTTCTCACATGAGATATAAAAATGGAAGGTTGGTTCAGCGTTAGAGTTCTTTATTCTAAAAAATTGAATTTCTAGGTTCTATGATTTGTAATCATTCTTGTCATAAATGAAACTCTTATCTACAATTAAAACGAACAATTTTAATAAACACTTCCCTAGGAGGGTCCTAAATGTCACTTGAAAATGCAAAAGCAAATCTAAAGGAACTTGGCAAAGAGCTGAATCTGGAAGGTTTGGAATTCGACGAAAACAATACCTGTATTTTAGGGATCGATAATGCTTTCTCCCTTCATATTACTTATGAACCAAATTCAGATCGTTTGTATCTTTACTCCCCACTGTTAGATGGCTTACCGAAAGATGAAAAAATATTGCTAAAACTTTATCAAAGACTGCTAGAAGGTTCTTTATTAGGGGGCCAGATGGCTGGCGGTGGCGTTGGAGTTGCTGTTAAAGAAGAGCTAATTTTAATTCACTGTGTTTTAGAAATGGGATTAGGTGTTGATGCTTCAGCATTAAGACGTTTTGTTCCAATTTTCTTAGACAATGCTGATATGTGGAGAAAAGACATTGTTGGCAAAATTGTAGAAGGTAAAGAACCTGCACCATTTAAGTTGCCAACTCCTCAAGGTGCTCCTGGCATTCCAGGTGGTAAATTGCCAGATGAGTATAAAAAAGTTTAACCTAATTTTTAGATGTGTCTTAAAACGACACATCTAATACTCGTTTCTTATTTTTTCAATAGCTTCGATTGTTTTCTTATCCTTCATTTGTTCGATTTTTTTTACAGAGCTCATAATAGTCGAGTGATCTTTTTTAAATATTGTTGCTATTTTTGTGAAGGGTAGTCGTAAATCTTTTCTCATTAGGTATATTGCTATTTGCCTTGGATATGCAAATTCCTTGCTTTGATTTTTTTCTAACAAATTTTGTTCATGTAATTCAAAAAAGCTAGCAACTAAATAAACTATCCTTTGAGGGGTAACTGAATTTTTTTGAGTTTCATTTATAAGATCTTTTAAAAGAATTTCCATTTGTTTGGGCTCAGTCTTGCTAAGGTTGTCATTTACTCTCAAAATAAACACATCAAAAGCCTTTAATAGATCTTCTTGAGTTTTGAATGACTGCATGAGGAATTGTCTTTGTTGATCGCTAAGTTTGATCTTTAAAAAATTTTGTCTAAGTTCTAGAGCTTTTTGAAGTTCTGTTTTATCAAGCTTGTCAAGCGAACAGGTAATCCCCCATTCAAAGCGCGAAGTGAGCCTAGGCTCAATACCACTTAATAAATGAGGCGGGAAATTAGCGCTTAGTATGATCTGCTTTCCAGAAGTATGTAGAGCATTGAAAGTGTGAAAAAATTCCTCTTGAGTCGCAGCTCTGTTTGCAAGCAGATGGATATCCTCTAGGATCAAAACATCTGCTAATCTATACCTTTTTCTAAAAGTTGGCATATATCCACCTCTAATCGAAGCTACTACATGTCTTGTAAAAGTCTCAGCATTTACAAACATTACGTTTAAAGATAAATCCATAAACTGTTTTGCAATAGCAGTAAGCAGGTGAGTCTTCCCAGTGTTTTTAGTGCCATAAATAAAAATGGGATTAAAAGTTGAATAGGCCATTGTTGGTTTTTTCTGAGTCATAGTTGAAAAACAAAAGCCAGTCAATTGAGAGAATAATTTCTGAGTAATTAGGTTTTTTTCGGAAAATAAGAAGTTTGAGAAGTGATAAAATGGATCAATTTTATCAAAATTGAATGAGATTGGTTGAGAAACTTCGATTTCTTGTTGTTTTTTGGTTTTTTTTTCCTGATCAAAGTGAACTTTTATTTGTTTGAAGTTGGTATTTACAAAGGCGTTTAATCGTGGTTTAACATGTTCGTTGAACCACGATATTTGAAAACTATCTGCCGGTTTTAAATATAGATTTCGAGCGTCAAAGCTTGAAATTTTTAAGTTTCTCAGCCATTTATCAACAGAAGACTTCCCAAGCTCTTTTTCCAAGTAAGACAAAAAGGTGTCCCATTCCTTCATAAAACTCCTTTTATTAAGGATTTACTTTTTGACACACAATTATTTTTTCTTGCCTTTTTTGGAATAGTAAGCGCTTACAGGAACTGCGGGTGTCTTTTTTATATTTTTGGTAATATACCACTGTTGCAAAATTCCCAGAGCAGAAGAAGAAATCCAATAAATGTTTAAACCTGATGGAAACTTATAAAACACAAATGTAAGAATGGCTGGTAATAACAAAGCCATTGTTTTTTGTTGTTTTTGCTGGTCAGTTAATTTACTTTTATCCTTAGGTAGCTTGCTTGTTATCTTTTGCTGTAAATACATTGTTCCACCAAGAATAAAAGGTAATAAGTGGAACTGAGTCCCAAAAAAGAAGACTGGGTAGTTCCAACTAAATAAAACATCTGGTGCTGCCAAGTTATCAATCCATCCAGGAATAAATGAAGCTCCTCTAAGTTCAAATGTAGATCTTAGAAGGTCAAACATACCAAACAAGAAAGGCATTTGAATAAACATTGGAAAGCAGCCCATAAGTGGGTTTACCTTCTTTTCTTGATAGAGTTTCATTATCTCAATTTGAGCTCTTTTTGGATCTCTTTTATATTTTTCTTGAATAGCCTTAGTCAAAGGCATTATTTCCTGGCTTCTTGCTGTAGTTTTAATTGACCATGAATTTAATGGATATAGCATTAACCTCAGAGCAGCTGTAAGGAGAATAATTGAAAATCCCCAAGATGAAGTAATTTTATAGAAAAAACTCATCAAGAAAAATAGCAACTTAGCAAACGGCTCAGAAATAAAAGAGAACCATCCTTGGAAACTTTTGGCTCCAACATAGTTAGGGTTATATCCAGTGGTATTGTCAGAGTAGACATTGTCGGCTAAAACTAAATAATCCGTTTCATAAGGTCCAGCATAAACCCTGAACTCTTTTGCTCCGGTAGAGGAACCAAGAGGGATAGAAAAATTATAACCAGGATAATCTTTTGCAGGATGTATATTATATTCAGAGTCGATTAGTGTTATTCTAGGTATAGCAGTAGTTCCTGGAACCTTTTCAATTTGATAACCTTGTCCAAGTTCATCTAAAGGATTTATAATTAATCCAAAAAACCCATTTGAATTAGATATCCAAGTAGGAGCGACATATCTCATAATAACAGATGTATCTGGAAGCTTTACGCTTTCAACTACTTTCTTTTTCCCTTTGTCTTTTTCAAGTTTCAAAGATGGATTAAACTTACCAGAAATTAGTTCAGCTTCTGGTATTCCAGAACTCAACCAAAGATCCTTTTTATCTCCATTGACTTGAATTTTAACATCAAATACATATGGAGCTTTAGGATTTTTAGATAAGTAAAAAGTTTTAATAATTCTTCTTTGAGATTGTGTAAGCTCAAACTGGATCATTCCTTCATCAAACCTTGTTACTTGATATTGGGCATTTTCAGTGTTTCCGTCATCGGATAAGATATTTAATGCGTAATATTTAGAGGGAATTGCCTTGTAAATGTCACCATTTGCTGAATAGATAGTTCTTCTAATCAGCGGATAATAACCGCCAAGTTGACCTCTGGCAATTCGTTGTTTTTGACCATCTTTAAAAATAAAGAAAGATCCATTTGGGAAGTAATCATTCTCAGGATTATTTTCTTTTATGTCCGCTTCGGTTTCAGTGCTATTAACTGGGCTGTTTTTATTTTCAGAATTTCTAATTGCTAAGTTTACTTCTTTTAAAGATCCACCTTGAGTTGAAAATACAAGTTGCTGATAGTCATTTTGCAAGACATATAGCTCTCCGTTTTCTACAAAGTTTCTTGATGATTGTTTGGGGGTGGTCGGTTCCGCCTTTGTATTAGTTTGGATCCATTCTTTTGTTTTTTCTTTTTGTTGTTTTGAAAAATACTGATTTATTCCAAAAAAAGAAAAAGTTACTAATACAATAAATAAGATAGATCGTTTGTCCATTGCAACCTGCTTTTTTTGGATTTGATTTTACCATAGAAAAGATAAACTGGAAAGTTTAAAGCTCTTCAGATGTCTTTTGACTTGCCTCAAGGTAAGAAATAAACTGAGTAAAAGATTCTTGTGATCTTAAGTTTTCAAGCCATTCATCTTCCATTATTTCTTCAATAGGAGGAATTGCATCGTGCTTCTTAGCTCTTTCTAAAAAGTTTATAGCCTGCTCATATCTTTCAGTAAGAGAGCACAAACAAGCAAGCTGATAGTATGCGCACTGATTGCCTAACTGTCCGCTTTTCATAATTTTTTGTTCTGCTTCATAAAAATAAGTTTCTGGGTCATTTGATGCGTCAGCTAAATGAGTAAGAGCGAGTCCCCACTCTAGCCAGACAGAGTCATTTTCTGGGTCTTGTTTTGCAGCTAGTAAAAAATAGTTGATAGACCTTTTAAATGTCTCTGTTTCGTCTGTAATCTCAGCAATCCTAGAAAAGCTGGTAGCCGTATGGAAATATATTTCAGGATAGTCAGGTTCAACTAAAAGTACGTGTAAATAAATTTCAACGGCCTTTGTAAAATGACCTTCCTCATCAGTTAGTTCTCCTAAAAGCTGTAGAGTTTTTCCAAAATAAAAGAGCCACTCTGGGTGTTGAAGGAGAACGCTTTTATGAGATTGAAGAATATTTTCCAGCAGTTCTTTAGCTTTGAAAGCAGCGTCTGTATCTGCTGAATATTCAGAATAGTTGAATAGGGCTTTTGCGTAATCGAAATTTAAAGAAGGACAAGCAGGCTTTAAATCGGTAGCTTTTGCTAGTATATCACATGATTTTTTAAATAGATCGACGTCTTCCAAACTTTTAGCCATCTCAAAATAAGCAGTTCCTAATAAATGCCAAAGCTCTGCACAAGATTTATCAACCGAAATGCCGTAGCGTATCTTTTCAATTGCAATTTCATAATAGTCGGGATCATTAAAATATTTTCCAAAAGCTATTAAACAAACACCATAAGCATGCCAGCTTTCCACTTCATCAGGAAATTGGTCTATAGCTTTAAGTATTTTGTTTTCAGACTCGGTTAGCAAATCTAGGCGATTAGATATCTGTCCCATTCGCGATAATGACTCTGACCACTGAGCAATGACATGAGGATTTTTAACATCAATATTGTAAGCTCTCACACATTTTTCAATTGAAAGCTGCAGCTTTTTCAAATCTTTGTTAATATATCCTGACTCTCCAAGCAGTTGAGCCCAATATAGCCATAGGTCGATATCTTCTTTATTCCTAATCAGCGATTGTTGAAAACATTCATTTGCATGCTTGTAGTAATGCTCATCCATAGTGTTAATATAAAGCTGAGTATAGGTTTGAGCTAAAAGTGCCCATCCGTCAAAAGAATCAGGGTACTGCTTAATATACTTCCTAAAATTTTTAATTGCCTGGAAGTACATTTTTGGTTCATTTATTAAAAGTCCCATTTGCAAATAAGTATATCCAAAGTCTTTCCAGAAGACTGCATCAGGTGGGATTCTTTGAAATGATACGGATGTATGAAAAGCTTGAATTGCCATTCGTAGATCAATAGCTTCTCCAGAAAGCTCTGATATTGATGTCCAAAGTAGCCCTATGTCCCAATAAAGATTAATTTTTTCTTGAAAAGATGTTGATTCAGATAATTCAACAGCTTGTTGAAATTTTTCCCTAGATTCATTTAAAAATTGCATTTCATTGTGAAATTTCCCAAGTTCACATAGCGTTTTTCCTAGAAACTGCCAGCACTTAAATAATTTTGGATTGATAGTCAGCGCTTTGCTAAAATTTTTACTTGCTAGTTGCAGTGCTTTTTCTTGTTTCTCAACGAGTGCATATTTATAAAAGGCCATGCCTTGTCTAAACCAGGATTGGCTATTTTCAGGCTCAAGCAAAGATGCCGACTCAAAAAATTCCAAAGCTTTCAAATTTCCATCTGAAAGATAAGCTTCACCTTTTTGTAAATAATTATTAGCTAAAGTCTTTTTTTCAAAATTTTTAAGCTTTTCCCACTTTGAGCTGGTTTCTTGAGCTTTTTGCGGGAAAATTCTATTAAAAAAACGTTGTAAAAGACGTGCTTTATCCATATTAACTCTTATTGAAAAAGACCCTAATTATATGTAAGTATCAGCATTTCTTCCATAGGAAATTTATCTTCTTACAAAAGACCAATTTTTAAATAATTTTTTTTAATTTTACAAATAAATTTTTCTTAGTTTCTAGATGTTTTTTTAAGTTCCTTCTGGAGCATTTTAAATCATTAAAAGATTGCAAAGGAATTTTAAAAAACTCTATTGGGACTTTGTATTTTGGAAGGCTCAAACTTAGATATTTTCTTATTTCATCTATGTCGTAGTTTTTCCCAAAAATAAACGCAACTGGCACATGTCCGTAAGTTACATTTTCGACCCCTACAACATAAGCTACATCAATTCCATTGCATTTCATGATATACCTTTCAATTTCTTCCGGATAAATATTTTCTCCACCTGAGATGAACATCTCATTTGATCTTGCAAAAAAGGCATATCCATAGTCTTTATGGTACTTTAAAATGTCTTGTGTCTTAAAACAAACCAGCTTGCCTTTTTCTTTGTAGTAGTTATAAAAAACTGAAGATCCACTTACAGAGAGCTCCATTTTTTTATTTAAATGGATGTCACAGTGATTATCTTGATATCCCAGATGAAAAACTCCATTTATTAACTTTGGGTCTTTGGAAATAAAGATCTGAGATGCAGTCTCTGTCATACCATAAGACATTGCTATTGGTAAATTAAGTTTTTTGGCTCTATTGAAACTGAATTCACTTAAGGGCGCACCTCCCATTAAGATGCATTTGAACTTATTTTTGTATAAACTGGCTTGATCTAAGACTCTGTTAAGCTGAGTTGGGACTAGTGAGATAAAATTACCATTTAGTTTAAAGAAATCTTTGTCCTTCGCTATATTTACTGTCGCTCCAGCTACGAACGCTCGAAATAAAATAGAAAGTCCAGCTACATGAAATAAGGGAAGGGATAGTATCCATGTATCAGATTGAGAGAACCCTAACTTTTGATTGGCAACTAAGGCATTTGCTATGAAGTTTTGATAGCTAAGGCAGGCAATTTTTGGCTTACTAGTTGTTCCTGATGTTGGAATGTATAAATTAGGTTCATTGGTTATTTGAGCTCTAGGGGATTGGATTAGTTTATTTTTTTCTGTTAACTTAACCAAGTCATCAAGTGAACTAATTGAAAGGTCAGATTTAAAAAAATGCTCTATGTTTTTTCTATAATTCAGGGGATTTCTATGGTTTAAGAGACATATTTTGATGTTTTCTCTAAGGGCTGCAAAAATTAAAACAACAGATTCTATAAGTGGGAGTGGAACAAAAGATATTCGTTTATATTCTTGTATTGTTAATTGAGTACTCTTTATCCAATAGTCAAGTTCAAGATAAGTTACATAGCTATTCTCAAAAACTATTGCTACTTTATTTGGGTGTTTGATTTTTCCTTCAAAGATTACACACGATGACATAGTTTTAATACTTTTTTGTTTAAATCATTGGGCAAAAATAATTTCATCTCAGTTTCAAACTGAAGGGGTTTTCTTAAGACATCATATTTTAAAAATTTATAAGTATCTACTCCCGGAGGGGATTTTGAATACATTTTAGCAAGTCTTGCTATGTTCAAAAGGCCTACCCCAGTTTCAAAGGAGCTGCTAAAAACTAAAGGAATATCGCACTTTAGATATTTTAAAAAGTTAGTAAGCATTGGTTTTATAACCAAGGCTTTTATGTTTTTGTATTTTGGAAACTCCTTTAAGTCCCAGCTTTTAAGAGATTCGTCTAATGCAATTTTATGGTTAGTTTCTTTTAATATTTTTTTTGTTTCAGCAATGGATTTACAAGGTTCCTCAATATATTCAAAATCATCAGGGATGAATTTATTTAGAAAGTAAATTGCCTCAGAATATGACCAACTTTGATTTATATCCAGACGCAGCTTAAGTTTAGGGAAATTACGTTTTAATTGTTTTATTAGCGAAACTGATTCATCAACTGATAGCATTGAAAGCTTAACTTTGTAAATATTCAAAGTGGGAACAAATTTATTTTGATCTAACTTATGATATATAAGGCCTGAATAAGGGATACTAAATGATTTATAATAAAAATTGCTAATCGAAAATACTCCAAATAAGACACTAGGATAAAGCTTGTCAATCTTGAGTTTTTCATTTTTTTTTAGTAGCTCACAAACATTGATAAGTTGATGGTAAGCATCATTTAAACTTTCTTGACTAATACTGAAAAGCGGCGCTACTTCTGCATAACTGCAGTACTTATTTTGATAACTTATTTTAAGAATAAAGCCTTCACGTTTTATCAATTTATTTGAGAAAACAAGTAAAGGCTTAACAAATGGAATTGAATATTTAAATATTTCAATAGAGTCTATTTTATTTACTTTCATCCTTCATAGGTTAAGATACTTAGAGAAAAAATTAATGAATAGATCGTCATTATATGCGCTGTTTTTGGCAGAGCTTCTGCAATCTGCTTATTATCTTTTGAAAATAAACTGTTAATTGGCTCAAACATAAGAAAGATCAACCCAATATTTGCAAATGCAATTGGGCTTGTGTATTCATAATAATACAAGATTAATGGAGGGAAAAGCGCAGCGACAACACAGAAAATATATTCAGCAATCGCAAACTTTTTCCCGAAGCGGACAGCCAATGTGTTTTTTTTTGCTTTTTTATCTTCTTCGATGTCTCGAATATTATTAGCACTAAGTATAGCACAGGAAAATAATCCAGGTCCTATTCCAGCTAAAAAGGCTGTAAAACTCAATTCATGTGTATATAAAAAATTACATCCTAAGACTGCTATTGGTCCAAAAAAAATTAATACGAAAATATCTCCAAGTCCTTTATATGCGAGAGGAAATGGCCCTGCAGTATACCCAATTCCAAATATAATAGCCAAAAGCGCCAAAATGAAAAAGACATATCCTCCAACTATCGTCATTAATACACCAAGGATTGAACATGCTAAAAAAACAGAAAAAATAGCTATTTTCATTGTTTTTTTGCTTACTAACCCCATTTGGGTGACCCTTATAGGGCCTATTCGCTGTTTAGTATCAGATCCTTTTAAAAAATCAAAATAGTCATTTGCGAAATTTGTTCCGATCTGGATTAACATGGCAAAACTTAATGTAAGGAAGAATATTTTAGAAGAGAACATTCCTTGTCTTAATGTTAATGAACTTCCTACTAAAACAGGGCTTATTGAGGCTATTAAGGTTCGAGGCCTTATTGCTAACCACCAAATATTAAAAGTACTTATATTAGAATTCATTTTTTAGCCTCTTCTGGGATATTGTTCAAAATCTGGCTTCCTTTTCTCTAAAAAAGCATTTCTACCTTCTTGTCCTTCTTGAGTCATGTAAAAAAGCATAGTGGCATTGCCTGCTAACTCTTGGATACCCGCCTGCCCATCACAGTCAGCATTAAATGCGGCCTTTAAACATCTAATTGCGAGAGGGGAATGGTTGAGTATTTCTTTACACCATTTGATTGTTTCTTTTTCTAAGTCCTCTAATGGAACTATAGCATTTACAAGCCCCATTTCGTAGGCTTGCTGAGCATTATATTTTCGACATAAAAACCAGATTTCTCTAGCTTTTTTCTGACCTACAATACGACTCAGGTAACTAGCTCCATAGCCTCCATCAAAAGATCCAACCTTTGGCCCTGTCTGTCCAAAAATAGCATTGTCTGCTGCAATAGTTAAATCACACATTACATGTAAGACGTGGCCACCTCCAATTGCATAACCTGCGACCATAGCAATAAGTGGCTTGGGGCATGATCTTATTTGTTTTTGAAAATCTAAGACATTTAATTTGTGTTCACCATTCTCATCTCTATAACCGGAATCTCCTCGAATTTTTTGATCCCCTCCAGAGCAAAAAGCTAAGCTCCCTTCACCAGTTAAAATGATAACTCCAATCGAAGTGTCCATTCTAGCATCATTTAAAGCATGCGACATTTCCTCTACTGTTAGAGGGCGAAAAGCATTTCTGAGCTCCGGGCGATTTATTGTAATTTTTGCAATCCCACCCATTTTATGAAATTTAATATCTTTATACTCTCCAATCTGATTCCAACTAGCTTTGTCCATGTAATATCTCCTTTATTTTTTTTATCAGTCCTTTTGGGTTTTCCAAATGTACTGGATGAGATGCGTTTGTTATCACTTGGTAGGGGCACCTTATTTTTTGATAATACTCTAAATATTTATAGTCCTTGTTTCCCGCTAAAAAAAATGTTTTCGGATCGGGATGTAACATATTCTGGTTTAATATGCTAAAGGTTTTAAATGCTTTTTTTATAAATTCTTTATTATTATTTTTCCGATAATTTAAAATATCTGAATATATTTTGAATTGCCTAAATGAATCAAATATTTTCTGCGAATACCAAAAAATTAAAAATTCTTCGATTGTTTTATTACTTAGGTTATATAGGATTTCCTCATTCCAAATTTTCCTACGCTCGATTTCTTCTTTATTATTTAAACCCAAGTGAGATCCTATGCAGATACAAATTTGTTGTTTTAAGTAATGTTCGTGAATGTAATGGGCTATTCTGCCACCCATTGAATAACCGATAAGAGTTGCATTTTTCAATTTGTTAGTTTTTAGGAATTTTGTGAAATTTTTGGCAAAAGTTTCAAAAGAGGCATTGTTTTCAATCTTACTTTTGCCATGCCCAGGCAAGTCTAGAGTTATGCAAAAAAAATCACTTGCCAGCGGCTTGACAACATTCTCCCAGTCATACTTATTTCCCAGAAAGCCATGAAAGAAAATTAAGGGGAAGTTTTTAGAGCTTCCATATTCTTTGTAGGAAAACATAGGGTCTCTTTTAGTGAATTATCTATTGTTTTTCTTAAAAAACGGCAGCAAGTTGCGTCAACTTTTAGCTCAATTATTTGAGTATTTTGAAAGGTAATTGATTCGAGATGCTTTTTTAAACTTTGACTTGAACTTATGCAGTAGTACTCGATTGAAAAAAACTCAGCAATTTTTGAAAAGTTTAAGTTATGAGGTGTTTTAAAGAACTTGTCAAAATACATTTGAAAATTAACAACTGGAAGTTGAGAGAAAATCTCACCTCCATTGTTGTTTATAACAAACAATGTAATTGGGTTTTTTTGTGATTTTAATAATGGAATTGAGTTTAAATCATGTAAAAAAGTCAAATCACCAAGTATAGCCACCATAGGAGTGTTTGTCTGGCTTGTGATTCCTGAAAGAGTGGCTATATTTCCGTCAATTCCCGAAACACCGCGATTTGCAAATATCTTGCTATTTTGATTATCAGGAAAGAAAAGGGTATTTGCATCACGAATAATAGAGCTATTTCCTAAAAATACTGAGCACTCCGATAGTTTGAGACTGTTAAAAAGTTGATAAAGTAACTGTTCTGATAATGGCTTATATTTAGATATTTGATTATTTATTTCTTCATGAACTATTAAATCTAGCTCTTTGACTTTAGCAAGTAAGTCATTTTGTTTTTTACACACCCTCTTTGAAAGCTGTTCGACAAAAGGCTTTAATGGAGTAATTATACGGTCAGATATCAAATGAAACTCATCTGACTTTTTACTGTGTTCAGTTATCAGAAAATAATTTTTTAGCGATGCTTTGCTTAGCCAATTTAGGATTTTCTTTGAAATAATTCGCTCTCCAAACTGTAAGACACAATCTAAATCTCTAAACTGATCAGGGAAAAATTCTAATAAGTATGGAAGATGATATAAAAATGTATCTGGGGTATTAGAGATGTTAGCTCGTGAGAGCACTTCAATGTAAATAGGCCAGTTCAAAAGCTTAGCAGTTTCTATTATCTCGTTTATTGATTTTGAATCTGCTTTTGAAACTATTATCAGTCCTTTTTGGCATTTATTAATTTTTTGGATTACATTTTCAGCTAATTGCTCACTAAAAGTGTTTTTAAGTGGAAAATAGTCAATAGTTGGAATAGGACTTATATTATTGTTTTGAGGGACTGAATAAAGAGGCTCTTTAAACCTGCAATTAATATGTATTGGGTAATTGGTTGATTTAAACACCCCATATGAGATTACTGATCTTATGTAATTTACACTAACTGAGCTTGATGGAGAGATGTCAGTTTGCCATTTAACAAAGCCCTGAAATATCTTGGCTTGATCGATTGTTTGATTAGCCTCACAGTCTTGAAGTTCCATTGGTCTATCTGCTGTAATTATTATTAGAGGAAGGTGACTCTGGCTTGCTTCCATAATAGCTGGAAATAAGTTTCCAACTGCTGTACCTGAGGTGACTACAATAGCTGTCGGTTTTTTACTAGCCTTGGCAAATCCAAGCGCATAAAACCCAAGGCCTCTTTCATCAAAGTGAACATGAACTTTAATATCCTTTCGCTTAGCAATAGCTAGGGTGAGGGGAGAACTTCTAGATCCTGGAGCTATGCAAAAATTATAGACTTTTTGCTTAACAAGTTGGTCTACTATATGAAATGCCCATTCATCATTTGTAAGTTCAATAGAACTCATTAAATAACCTCAAAAATCCAGTTGGACTTGTTTTCTAACTCTTTCCATTCATCTTGCGGGTTTGAAGAGTCTACAATACCAGTTCCTGCAAATACATCGATTTGATTTTTTTTTACGAGACAAGATCTTATTCCAACAGCAAACTCTGAAAAAAAACGAGAAGCTCTTCCGATTGGTGCTGCGTAAAAATTTCGATTAAACGGTTCCATTTTTTGTATAAGATCCAAAGCTTGTTTCTTTGGGAATCCTCCTACAGCTGGAGTTGGATGAAAAAGATTTATCAATTCTTTACAATTATAATCATTCTTTAGCATTCCTATAAATTTCACATATAAATGTTGAACCCAATTAGTCTTGCAGATATTTATTTTAGAAGTTTTATAATCAAAGCATATTTTTTCATAAATAGATTTAATGTGGTTTTTTACATACTCAAATTCTTTAAGTTCTTTTTTACTTGTAAGTAGCTCATTTCTCAAACTTAAATCATGAGATTCATTTTTACCCCTTTTTCTGGTTCCAGCTACTGATTCACTTATAATTTTTTGATCTTTTTTGACAAAAAGAGTTTCTGGGGATGATCCTAAAAAGGCCTCACAGGGGGTTGGTTGGTAGAAAAAAAGAAATGAATCTTCGCTTTTTTTTCTAAGTTTCGAAAGAATGCTTAGTGCATTTACTTCATCTTTCATAAAGACAGTCTGCTTTCGAGCAAGGACTACTTTTTCTATCATTTTTTTAGCTTTAGTAATTGACGTATCCCACATCTTGAAGTCTGGTATGTATGAAAATGACTGGAGTTGGTTTTCCTTTAGCTTGTATAGAGAACTTTCCTCTGGATAAGGCTCTTTATTTGAGATGATTAAAGCTTCATCAGGAAATCTATGCAGTTCAAAATCTGGAATCCAAACTCGAGATTTGCTTGGATCTAAGTCAAAGCTCAAAACAACGTTAACAGCACTTTTATGATCTTCTATTTGCTCCAGACTAGTCTCAAGGGCTGATCCAATCGTCGCAATTTCACATTTAGACCCTTTCGCCTTCCAAAAGAACTTAGGATATAGATCATAAGAGCGTAACCATTTAATGGGATCTATTGGCCCATGCTTTTGGACTTTCATTTTTCGCCTATATAAAGCATTACTGATCCAAAATTTAAGGGATAGGCTTTAACAGACTTAAATGGAAATTTTCGCATAATATCACAAAATTTTTCGCCAAATGGAAATGATTCTATTGTTTTATTCAAATACGAGTAAGCTGAAAAATTTTTCGACAACAGTCCTCCTACAATCGGCAAAATATGTCTCAAATAAGTGAGGTGAAAAAACTTAATTATTGGATTTTTAGGAATTCCAAACTCTAAAATCATCAGCTTTCCATCAGCTTTTAATACACGGTTCATCTCAAATATGCTTTTTTCAACATCAGCTACGTTTCTTATTCCAAAAGAACAACTGACCACATCAAAGCTCTCATTTGAGTAGGGGATACTCTCAGCACTCGCAACCTCAAATGTGACATTTTCAGTATTTTTCAGTTTTTCCTTTGCAACCAAAAGCATCTCATTTGACAGATCTATCCCGGTAAGCTGTTTTACTTTATAAGACTTTAAAAGAGCTATTATCTGATCTCCTGATCCAGTTGCAACATCTAAAATTGAGAGGTCACTTTTTAGTGGGAGATGATCAATTAATTTTTTTCTCCACCTCATGTCGTTTCCAAATGAAAGAACACGATTAATTAAATCATACCTACTAGAGATCTTATCAAATATTTTCCAGCTGTTTTGTTTATCTTCTATTAATTTGTTCATATAAGTGAAAAGTTCAACTGCATTTTTTTAACAAAATTCATCTAAGGCTTCAACAAAGTTTTCATGAAAACTGAATTGATGTCTAAAAATATATATTATTTTAAAGTAGATCAGCTTGCTATTTTTTCCAAAGTGGATTCTTTGCTTTAAAATTTTAGAATGTTTCTTCAAAATTTTGTATTTTTTTGCATAGATTTTACTTGCTACATTTTGGACAAGCGAAAGCTACTGTGTGCCAAGTTCCGCAAGTTTTGTACTGGACCATCGCAGGAAAGTTACTCATATTTTGCCATTATTTACTATTTAATGTCTGGAGCTTTAGAGAGGATAAAATTTGGATGGTCGCTTGGATTTGTTTTATAAGCGTTCCTTCCACCCATGTTTTTAAAATTATTAGATCTTATAGGAAATCACAAAAAATTTTATTGTCAAAAGAGAATAATTTATTAATAAAACAATGAGACTTGCTTTTTAGTTTCATGTTTATTTTTCCTGTGTTAACCTATAACTCCAATAAATAATGTTAGTTCTTATCAAATATCTCTAAAAATTAACTGTTTTAAGGACTATATATAAGTATTTTGACTATTAAATTCCTTCGAATTTGAGGAGATATATGAATACAGTCAAAGATCAAAGCTTAATTCCTTCTTCTCATTCGACAAAAGAGATTTTATCTGTCCTTGAAAAGGTTTTTCATGACCAGGACATAAAAATAAAAACGCCTGAGGTCATCAAGGTTGTAAATCAATTCTCAGCAATTGACTTGGGTTATGTCGCAGGCCATATTTCTTCGAATCACCGCCATCTACTTTTTTCCAACTTGCCCACATGTGAGGATAAAATCCAATTTATTTTAAATACAGATAGTGAGACTAGGTCAACTTTGTTTGAACGTCTTTCAGATATAGAACTTAAAAAATTATTTGAGGTAATGCCTTCAGATGAAGCTGTCTGGATTATGGAAGATATGAACGAAGAGAAGATCAAAAAGGTATTTAGTCTCATTTCTCAAAAAAAGGCATATAGAATCTTTGAACTTAAAAGGCATGCAATCAATAGCGCCGGGCGTTTAATGACCAGCGATTTCTTTGCTTTCACAATGGATACATCGATTCAATCTGCTGTGGAGTTTATTCGAGATAATCCTGGCATTAATTTCAATAGGGGAGTCTTCATTGTTAATGAATCTAAAGAGATCATAGGATATGTTCCAGCTAGAAATTTGATTGTCAACCCTCCAGATACTCCTTTAAAAAGGGTAATAACTCCTGTAGTTCATAAAGTATCTCCAAATACTTCTAGAGAAGAGGTTATTGAGATAGTTGAGAAATATAAAATTTCATCGCTCCCAGTGGTAGATGGGAATAACATTTTACTAGGAGTTATAACTCACGAAGATGTCTTAGAAGCTGTAGAAGATAGCCAAGATGAAATATTTGCACACATTGCTGGAATAAATGATAATATTGACTATCAGAGTTCTCTTTGGAAACTTTTTTTTGCAAGGGCGCCTTGGCTTGTAGTTACGCTTATGGCAGGTTTGATTAATGTGTTTGTCATGTCCTTTTTTCAAAAGTATGAAGGAGGACTTTTAACTTTCGTTTTGTTCTTTGTTCCATTGATTACAGGCATGTCTGGTAATATTGGAATTCAGTCTAGTACTATTTTAGTCAGAAACCTAGCAGTTGGAAGTTTTTCGAATAGCACTAAAAAAGAAATGGTATTGAAAGAACTCACCACAGGAGTCTTTACTGGTCTTGTTTTTGGAATAAGTTGTGGTATTATAACATACTTGCTGAATAGTTACTTTGGAAATATTTTAAATATCAGTCCTCTAGCTGTTTCGATTATTGTTGGAGTAGGGCTTATTGGAGCTTGTTTTGCCGGTGCATTTTTAGGGGTTGTCTCTCCGCTGTTTTTTTCAAAAGTAGGAATTGATCCGGCGGTTTCTTCTGGTCCTATTGTAACAGCTTTCAATGACAGTTTCTCGATGGTGATATATTTTTTAATAGCTTGGTTAATAAGTAATATATTTTTTTGAAAAGACTTGATCTTTTGAATATGCTAAAATATATTGCAAATGGGGAGTTTTTTTTGGCATTGTAATGAATGATTTTAGAAGGTATAATAAAAAGCTAAGTAAAACAGACAGAACTTTCTATGACATAAAAAGCTTGCTTCCAAGCTTTCTCAGTAGATTTGAAAAAAAACAAAGAAACTATCCTAAAGAAATTTTTGAAAAGTGGCCTGAAATTATTGGAGAAAAGTTCGCTAAATGGACAAAGCCGGTTTCTTTTGAAAATAGAGTTTTGAAGATTAAAGTTATTAGCTCAGCGTTATATAGTCTGTTAGTTAATTATGAAAAAAAAAGATTACTCAAGGTGCTTCAAAATGACTTTCCAGAAGCATCAATTAGAGAAATTAAGTTTATCATTGGTTAGAAAAATTTAAAACGGTTGTAAAGGCATGGCAACAATGGAAAAGGAAAAAGATAAAAAATACGGTGCAGGTTCAATCACTGTTTTAGAAGGTCTTCAAGCTGTACGAGAAAGACCTGGAATGTATATAGGTGATACGCATCAAAATGGACTCCATCAGCTTGTTTACGAAGTTGTTGATAACTCTATTGATGAAGCGATGGCCGGTTTCTGTAAAGAGATTAACATTACTATTAATAAGGATGGCTCGATCTCGGTCGAAGATGACGGAAGGGGAATACCGATACAAAAACACGAAAAAGAATCTGAGAAACAAAAAAGAGATGTTTCTGCTTTGGAAGTTGTTATGACAATTCTCCATGCTGGAGGTAAATTTGATAAAGATACTTATAAAGTTTCAGGTGGTTTACATGGTGTGGGCGTATCTTGTGTCAATGCCTTGTCAGAAAAGTTAATAGCTGAGGTCTTCACTGAAGGTCATGCTTACTTGATGGAATTTTCTAGAGGCAGTAGAACAAAAGATTTGGTAAAGATTGGACCTACTAAGAAAAAAGGAACAAAAATTACTTTTTGGCCTGATGCTACTATCTTCTCTACAGTCAATTTTGATTATAACACTCTTTTAAAACGTCTAAGAGAACTAGCCTTTTTGAATCGTGGTATTACTATTTACTTCGTCGATGAAAGAGATGAGGAGAAAGAAGATGTTAGATTTAACTATGAAGGTGGTATATCTTCATTCGTCAGTTATTTGAATGAAACTAAAAACCCAATCTTTCCTACGCCGATTTTTATTAATGATGTAAGAGAGGGTCATGATGGTCCAATTGATGTTGAAATTGCTATGCAGTGGAACGAAGGCTATAATGAATCTGTTTTAAGTTACGTTAACAACATTTCAACAAAACAAGGTGGAACCCACGTTACAGGGTTTTCAACTGCATTGACCAGAGTTTTAAATAGCTACATAAAATCTCACAATCTACTGAAGTCTGACAAAGTTTCAATTACTGGTGATGATATGAGAGAGGGGCTAACAGCAGTCATATCTGTCAAAGTTCCGAATCCTCAATTTGAAGGTCAAACAAAACAAAAACTCGGTAACAGTGATGTAGCATCAGTTGTGCAGAGTATAGTCGGAGAGAGTCTAACTACATACCTAGATGAAAATCCGCAGATAGCAAAGACCATTGCTGAGAAGGCGATTATCGCAGCTCAGGCTAGGGATGCTGCTAAGAAAGCTAGAGAGCTTACACTTAGAAAAACTGCAATGGATAGCGCCAGGCTTCCTGGTAAGCTAACAGATTGTCAGGAAAGGAACCCAGAAGTATGTGAGATATACATTGTTGAGGGAGATTCCGCTGGTGGATCAGCTAAATCGGGGAGAGATCGTAGGTTCCAAGCTATTTTACCAATTCGTGGTAAGATATTAAATGTGGAAAAAGCAAGGCTTCAAAAGATTTTAAAGAACAATGAAGTAGGAGCTATGATATCTGCTCTTGGATGTGGTATTGGAAAAGATAATTTTAATTTAGAAAAGCTTAGATATCATAAAATTATTATCATGACTGACGCCGATGTGGATGGATCTCACATTAGAACTCTTCTTTTAACTTTCTTCTACAGGCATATGCCAGACTTAATTGATAACAATTTTATTTATATTGCACGTCCTCCTCTTTACAAAGTTAAGAGAAAGAAGGAAAGTAAATATATCCACAGTGAAAAAGAGATGGATTCTTATTTAATTGAGCTTGGAATGAGTGATGTGTCAATTAGACAAGTTAGCTCAGAAGTCCCAATGAAGAAAGCTGAGACAAAGAAATTAGCAAATCTCATTATGGACTTAGAAAGCTTTATATCTTCAATCGAAAGAAAAGGAATTCCATTTAGAGAATTTTTAAGTGCAAAAAATGAAAATAATGAGTTGCCATTATATAAAGTAACAATTGGTGATAATGAAATCTTTGTTTACTCAGATGACCAACTTGTCTCAATGAAAAAAGAGCACGAAGAGCACCAAAGAAAACAGCACCTAGAAACTCTTGAATCAATTCCAGAAGAAGAGAGAAAAGAAGATATGCAAGAGTTTAAGCCTAGAAGTTTACCTTTTTTAGAGGTTGCAGATCCTAAGGTATTAAATAATTTAAATAAGAAGCTAGAATCATTTGATCTTAATATTGAAAGCTATTTAATTGCTGATGGTGATCTTTTTGAGATTATAGAAGATAATGATGAGAAAACAACAGTGAATACTTTAAAAGACATCATATCATTTTTCAGAGTAAATGGTAGAAAAGGAATAGAGATCCAAAGATATAAAGGTTTGGGAGAGATGAATGCCGACCAGCTTTGGGATACCACCATGAATCCTGAAACTAGAACGCTTGTTAAAGTAACTTTGCCTGATGCGATTAAGGCAGACCAAATGTTTTCAATGTTGATGGGTGAAGAAGTAGCCCCTAGGCGTGCATTTATCGAGCAGCATGCCTTATCTGTAAAAAATCTGGATGTATAGGAGTAGAAAAAGACTATGAGTTTTACTGAAAATGAAGCAATAGTGCCTCGCAATGTTGAAGATGAGATGAAAGAGAGTTATCTAAGATACTCTATGTCTGTCATCATCTCTCGAGCTCTACCAGATGTTAGAGACGGTCTTAAACCATCTCAAAGAAGAATTTTATTTGCGATGCGTCAACTTGGATTAACGGCAGGATCGAAGCATAGAAAGTGCGCTAAGATTTCTGGTGACACATCTGGTGACTACCACCCTCATGGAGAAACAGTCATTTACCCAACATTAGTTAGGATGGCCCAAGAGTGGATGATGCGTTATAAGCTGGTAGACGGTCAAGGAAACTTCGGGTCAATTGATGGTGACCCTCCGGCTGCTATGCGTTACACAGAAGCTAGACTTACTCATGCATCGATTGCATTAATGGAAGACCTTGATAAAGACACAGTCGATATGGCTCCAAACTATGATGAGACAAAAAAAGAGCCAATGGTCTTTCCTTCTAAGTTTCCAAATCTTTTATGTAATGGTTCTTCTGGAATTGCAGTTGGAATGGCAACAAACATCCCACCTCATAATCTGGGAGAATTAATTAGTGCAACTAAACTACTTTTAAAATCTTATGATATATCAATTGACGAGATTATGAAAGTATTGCCAGCTCCTGATTTTCCAACAGGTGGAATTATCTGTGGGCTTAGAGGGATAAAAGAAGCTTTTTATACAGGTCGTGGAAAGCTCATTCTAAGAGGCGTTACTAGGGTTGAACAATTTGATAATAACCGTGAGAAGATAGTCGTAGATGAAATTCCTTACAATGTTAACAAAGCTAAGTTGATTGAAACTATAGCACAATTAATCCAAGACAAAGTAATCACAGGTATTTCTGATATCAGAGATGAATCAGATAAAGATGGTCTAAGGATAGTAATGGAATTGAAGCGAGGAGAAATCCCAGATATTATCATTAACCAACTCTATAAATATTCTGATATGCAAGTTACATTCGGGTGTAACATGCTAGCTCTAGATAAAGGTCTTCCACGAACAATGAATATCAAGCAGATGATCATGGCATGGATTGATCATCGAATTGACGTAATAAGAAGAAGGACCCGCTTTGAGCTTAGAAAGGCTGAAGCTAGAGCTCATATTTTAGAAGGTTACTTAAAAGCTCTAGATCACTTAGACGAGATTATTAAAATTATTCGCTCTTCAGAAAACAAGGATGTAGCTAAGAAGGAATTAATTTCAAATTTTTCATTTACTGAAAAGCAAGCAAATGCTGTTTTAGACTTGAGGTTATATCAACTTACCGGCCTTGAGAAAGAAAAGGTTGAAAATGAATACAAAGAGCTTCTTGAAAAGATTGCGCATTATAAAGCAATTTTGGCAAGTGAGCAGATGGTCAAAGACATCATCTCTGATGAGTTAGATGAACTAAAGAAAATCCATAAAACACCCCGCATGACTAAAATACAACAAGCAGAAGGTGATTTTAACATTGAGGATTTAATTGCAGATGAGCAAGTAGTTATTACAATATCCAATGATGATTATATTAAGAGAATGCCAATCAATTCTTTCCGAGAGCAAAGAAGGGGAGGGCACGGTGTTATTGGATTAGATATGAAAAAAGAGACAGATAGCTTGAAAGAGCTTTATGTCGCATCAACCCATGATCATCTGTTAGTTTTCACAACTCTTGGAAGGTGCTACTGGCTTAAAGCTTGGCAAATTCCTGAGGCAGGACGAAGGACAAAAGGTAGGCCGATTGTCAATCTTTTAGAAGACCTACAAAAAAGTGAAAAGCTGTCTGCAGTAGTTAAAGTTAAAAACTTTGATGAAGAGGGAAAATACATTTTACTTACCACCCGTAAGGGGGTTGTCAAAAAGACCGATATTTCCGCATACAGTAAGCCTCGAAAAAAGGGTGTTTTCGGCATCAATATAGATGAAGATGACGAGTTGATCTCAGCGAGACTAGTTGATGACACGCAACAAGTGATGTTATTTACTAAAAATGGAATGGCAGTTCGTTTTGATTCTATGATTGTAAGACCGATTGGTAGAGTGGCAAGAGGTGTTAAAGGTGTTACCTTAAAAGGTGCTGATGACTTTGTTGTAGCGTGTGTCGTAGTCCAAGATGAAGCCGAGTCAATCTTAGTCGTTTGTGAGAACGGGTATGGAAAAAGGTCGAAAGTAATGAATTTTAGACAGACAAATCGCGGTGGCGTAGGCGTGAGATCAATTATTACTTCTAAGCGTAATGGTTTTGTTGTTGATGCTATTAATGTGAAAAATGATGATAGCGTAATCTTCATGTCAATGCTAGGTCAGTCAATTAGGATTTCTATGAATGATGTTAGAGTTATGGGCAGATCTACTCAAGGAGTGCGATTAGTCCACCTTAGACCAGATGATAGAGTATTAGGAATCCAAAAAATTGATTCTGAATCATTAGTATAATATATGCCCAAAGGACTATTTATAAGTTTTGAAGGTGGTGAGGGTGCTGGTAAAACAACCCTCATCAATTCTTTATATAAAAAATTAGTCGACCTAAACTATCAAGTTATAAAGACTTTTGAGCCCGGAGGGACAAAAGTTGGCGATAAAATTAGAGAAGTGTTGCTTTTTTCAAGCGACGTTTCTCCTCTTTGTGAGCTTGGGCTTTTTTTAGCATCGAGAGCAGAGCATGTTGCAAAAGTTATTAAGCCAGCTATTAATGAAGGAAAAATAGTTTTATGCGATCGCTTTTCAGATTCTACGGTTGCATATCAAGGAATTGCTAGAGATCTTGGGAAGAAAAAAGTAGAAGATCTTTGTCAAACTTTTTCTAGCTCCTTAAATCCAGATATCACCTTTTATTTAGATATAGATCCTAAACTAGGTCTTCAAAGACTTGGTAATACAGAGAAAGATCGCATAGAAAGTGAGAAAATAAACTTTCATACAACTGTCAGAAAGGCTTTTTTACAGCTTGCCGAAGAATGCAAACGGATACACGTTTTAAACGCGGCAGAAGAGAAACCGAAAGTTCTAGAAAAAGCACTAAGTCTTATTTCCAATAACCTAATCTAACCTATTAATTTTAATTTTTAATATTAGTTATATTGTGCATAGCTATTTTTTTAATTAATTGTTTTTAATTCATTGATTGTTATATACTTAACGTCATTTTTTTTAAAAAAGGCGTAAAAACATGACAATTAATCGATTATTAAATCAGGCAAATATTAGAGCTAATGATGAAGTAAGAAAAATGTTTACAGCAACTTTAGAATTAGATTTCCATGCGCTTCCAATTATGAATCAATCAAAACAAAATTTAAAAAATCCGTTAGATACAGATATATTTGAGAGAATTGATAAAATTTACAGAAGGTTTATAAGACTTAGATCGGCAGCTCTTAGGTACTCATCCGCTTCACAATATGGAGTTTCACATTTGTATCCACTTATGGAGAGAATTAGGATAAAAAATGTCTACTCTTCCTTTCGATCTACTTTGGATGACTTTCTAACATGCTATATTGTTGCATATCAACGTTTTAACCTTACTAAAAAAAATGAAACTTTTTGCGATTTTTTAGCTAAAAAGATGTCACTTAAAGCAAAATTAGATGATGATCACCAAAGGCTGGTTGTTAAAAAGGTTAAAGCTGGTTTAAGAGAAATATTTACCAAAGTGGGATATGATAGGCTTGGGTATTATTGGATTATTAGAGCTTTTAGGGTTTTGAGAGAAACTGTTGACAAATTTGAATCTAATCCAGATGTCATCACTGGAGAACAAATAGTTAATTCAGCTTTAGAGATATTATTTAAAAGAAATGAAATGGCCCCAGAGCAAATTTCTCCTTTGTATCTAGATACACTAGCTGCAGCTTACTTTATATTAGAGAAGATTAAACATGAAAACCTAGATCAAAGTTTTATTCTTGATCATCAAGAACTTAAAAGTTTTGAACTTAATAATATAGATAGAAGATTGCAAAAGTGTGCTAATTTTCGTAGCTACATTCTTAATAAGAGACGATCTCAGCAGCTGCATACTTTATTTGGATCTAACCTTCATGAAGAGATACAATCTATTAAAAAAGCGCTATTTAATTTTTTTGGTGAGGAAGTAGAAAAAGAAGATCTGATCTGGATTTCAAGAGCTGATAGAGTCTTAAAAGCAGACTTAGATGATACAGATTCAACAAATTTAGATATTTTAAGCTCATCTCATAAAGTACTTAAGAAATTGAGGTCAATAACAAAAGAAGATATTACCGATGATTTCCTTTATACTTTATCAGCTGCTGTTATTTTTTTAGGCAAAAAAGGAGTTATAATACCAGATGAAGTTCAGAATTTCTTAGGTAGACTACTTAATGATATTGAAAATTTAGACTCTTTGTCCAAAGAAAGTAAGGAAGTATGCTTAGGGGAGTTGAAAAAATTATATACACCTCAGGTGGTGGATGAAGTCAGCTAAAGTAGATATAAATACTTTGTCTATCTATTAAGTTTTAAACTTGAAAAACTTAAGGGTAAGTGTCCGTATTGTTTGAAAAAGCAGCGCAAAAATTTTTTGTGCTGCTTTTGCTTTAATATTAAAAATCTTAATTTTTAGATTGATAGTTATAATTTTTAAAGATATTTTATCGAAAATATTTTTTTAATGAGCTGGTGACTTATGACATCAATCGAAAATAGTACCACATTAAGTTTAAATTTGTTGTTTAAAGATATTGGCAATATTAGGTCATTGCTTAATGTTGAAAAGGATAATATTTTTAATCCATTTATAAAATGCAATCTAGTGGAAAGAGTTGAAGCAATTTTCAACTGTTTTACTAAAGTCTCTTCTAAATATACTAAGTCTAGTAAATATATTGAGCTTAAACTTTCTTTAAATGACTTGCTAACTCAAGTCATTTTTTTTGGTATAGAAAAAGAAGAAGACGTCCAATATTTTATTCAAATGAAAGATCAGCTTTTGACCAGTTGTGATAGTCTAAGCCAGTCAAATATATTAGCAACAATTAAACAAAAATTGATGAAGGCCTTTAAAGAGGAAGAATTAGAAGTAATATGGGCTATGAGAGCTTATCGTATATTAATTGAATCTTGTCGTGAGAGAAACAGCTTTTTTGAACTTAATCCAAGCGCAATATCAACATCTAAAATAGTTTTGTGTGCAAGAAATATTCTTTCAAAAGAAGGTAAAGCATCTTCCAAGGAACTGACCTCGAGACATTTTAATGTGGTGGTTGCTTCAAAGTTGCTTTTAAACCGTTTAAACCCACGTTTATCAAGTAAACATTATTTTTCATTCAATAAACTAACTAAAAGTGGAGAGGATATATTTGGACTTAATGATCAAATCGCCTTTCTAAATTCTAATAATTCTAAGTTAGGCTTTATTTAAAGCAAATTTAATAATTAACTCAAGAAAGATAAGAACAATGTTAGATATTAAAAAAGGTGTTTTTGTCTGACTTATTAAAAGGGATAAAATTATGACAGTACCAGGTATATATTCGTTTAAAACAATAATTTCTCTAATAAATGATGTAGATAGAAGTTCTATAGAAGTTTTCAATTTTAAAAATTCAAAAGATAAACGCTTAAGGCAGCTTCATGAAATTATGAATATTTTTAATGTCTACGTTGAAAGAATATCAAAAGAAAATAAATACGATTACCAATCAAATTCTATAGCTAGGAGAAATGTCAGTAATGAACTTTCTCTTACTCTAAACGACTTTCTAACTAAAATCCTATTCTTAAAAATTAAAAAATTAAAGTCTTACATTGAAGTTTTGAATTATAAGAAGACTATTTCTGCTAGCACATTAAATGATATAGAATATTTAGAATTATTTTATAAAATTAGATCATCACTTTTAGAGCTGTTTAATTTTAAAAAGTTTAGTTTTAAATGGATTGTCAGAGCTTATCGAGTTCTTTACCCAAACGAAATAGCTTTATGTGTTAATAGTGATTTAATAGTTACAAATGCGAAAGAAGTATTAAAGAACAAGAAAATCCCTTCTAAGGAAATTACTCCTAGATATTTGGATACTTTATGCGCAGCTCAATTAATTTTAGAAAGAGCATCTAATATATTAGATTTGGAGCCATGGCAAAAACTTCCTTTTGATCCTGTTTCATTTGAAAGTGGAAATGCAGAATATAGAGCTTCTATTTGCTCTAAATATTCAGAGCAACTTACTTCTAACGATTTTTAGGTATAGTATTTGATAAATTTTTAATCCCTGGGTATCTATAATCCATTATGATACAATAGAAGATTAACTTTAGGATGTAGATGTTTGAAAATATCATAGGAAATGATCACGTAAAAGATATTTTACAAAAAAATATATCCTCCAGGTCTATCCCAAATACTATACTATTTCAAGGTCCTGATGGCATTGGAAAAAGTCTTTTTGCAAAAGAGATAGCAAAAAAGCTAATATCAACATCTGATAACAAAATAGAACATGGGTCCCATCCTGATTTTCATTTGTATCTACCCGCGGATAATAGCATCCACTCTATCAAGTCGATGAGAAATATGATCGACGAGGTTTATAAGCCTCCATATGAAGGAAATGCTAAAGTGTTTGTCATTCATGATGCTGAAAAGATGCTAGAATCATCAGCTAATGCCTTACTTAAAACTTTAGAAGAGCCAAATTTTGATAGTTATATTATTTTACTATCAAGTAAGCCAAGCGAGTTGCTGCCAACTATTAAATCAAGGTGCTTCAAGGTTAATTTCAGCCCAATTGAAATTCAAAAAATAGTAGCTTATTTAGAGTCAGAATGTGGTAAGTCCAGAGGCCTAGCTACCTATATAGCCAAAATGGCAGCAGGCTCAATTGGACATGCTTATTTTCTTGCAAATAATGAAAATATTGAACAAATGCTAGAAAAATTATTAGATATTTTAAAAAGTCAGTGCATACCGGTGATTGACGACATTGAAGAGATTTGTAACAGTTTAAACTCTATTAATGATGGTATTGAAATTGTATTTTCAACAATCTTAATGTGGTTCCGGGATCAAACCCTTTGCTTAACTGGTGCAAATATGGATAATTTGTTCTTTAGAGATGATATGCCAGAAACTCCTTTAGAGCTTTCTCTAGAAAATATTCATTACTATTTGGATAGAGCTAAAGATGCAATCAATCGAAATATCAAGCATAGTACTTGTTTACATAATTTTTTTATTGAGCTCTACAGTAGAGCTTAGTGTAGCTTCCCAGACCAACCTAGCTTTGTTCTTAAGGTATTAAAGTAGTCATGACGGTTTAAATTCACAAGCTTGAACTTTTGTTTACTTTTTGTAATTGTTATTGAATCTCCAGTTTCTATAATACAAGTATCAACGCCATCATTATGCATCTCAATTGAAGGGTTTGTGCTAAGATATTGAATTTCAATTTTATGATCTGATTTTAAGACAAATGGTCTATTTGAAATTGTATGAGCACATATTGGAGTAATTACAATAGAATCTAGCTCTGGGCTTAAAATCGGCCCACCGGCTGCAAGAGAGTAAGCTGTAGATCCATTTGGAGTTGCTACAATAAGACCATCTGCTGTAAAGGTATTAAGATATTTTCCATCTACGTGTAAAGATAGCTCAACTAACGATTGATAGGCTCCACGATGGATAACAAAATCATTAGCAGCATAGAATTTTTTACCATGAACATCAGTGGCCTCTAGAATAGTTCTATTTTCAATGACATATGCGCCATCTAAAAGATCTTGCATGCTGGGATAGATATCTGATATGGGAATATCTGCCATAAATCCTAAATAACCCAAATTAATACCAACTATTGCTGCATCAATTTCACTATAGCGATGAGAAAGGCGTAAAATTGTTCCGTCTCCTCCCATAGAAATCAAAAATTTGATATCTTGTTTATCAACCGCTGAAATTTTTTCGACATCTAGCAGGTGGGCTTTTTCATCTTCGGCAACAACTGTAACGTTTTTGCTTTTTAAGAATTTTGCAATGTCTCTAGCAAGATCAAAAGATTGTAGCTTTCTTTGATTAGGAAACAAGGCTATGATCATTTTTACTTACCTTTTTGATTTCAAAAAAATTAATAATTTGTGAGTAAATAGACTCTAAATCTAAGCCAAGTTCTTTATAAAGAAGATTATTTTTACCATGCTGGACAAAAGTATCTGGAATTCCCAGGTTTAAAACTCTAACATTTTGATTAAGCTCATTTTTCATGATAAATTGATTAATCATACTTCCAAGACCACCAGTCAAGCTATGCTCTTCTAGCGTAACAATGTTTTTATGTGTGCTTAATAATTCATAGAACAATTCAGCGTCAAGAGGCTTAATAAAAACAGGGTCAACAATTGTAGGATTAATACCATCTTTTTTTAAGAGTTTTTTAACTTCTAACGCTAGACCATTCATGTGACCTAAGCTTATGATAGCTAAATCTGATCCTGGTGATAATATTTCACCTTTGCCTAGCTTTCTTTCATTAACTGGAGTATCTAGGTCTTCTGTTGGCATGTTAGGATAGCGAATCACACCAGGCTGTTCCCATGAGATTGAACTTTCTAAAAGTTCTTTTAAAATATGCCCATTTCTTGGTTGAGCTATAATCATATTTGGCATGCTAGAAAAGAAGCTAATATCATATATGCCATGATGAGTGCAGCCATCTGGCCCTGATATGAATGCTCTATCTAAAGTAAAGACAACCGGAAGTTCTTGTAAACAGACATCGTGAAAGATATTATCAAATGCTCTTTGAGAAAAAGTTGCATAAATATTACAAATTACTTTGATATCGTTTATTTTTGATAGACCTGCTGCAAATGTAACTGCATGTCCTTCAGCAATCCCAACATCTAAACATCTTTTAGGATACTTTTCCATTATAGCACTTAAACAAGAACCAGCGGGTGTTGCTGGGTTTACGACAATTAATTGTTGGTTTTTTTCCATCATCTTCATCAGATGTTTCCCAAATATTTTTGGGAAAGTGATAGACCCAGAGCTATTAGTTAAAAATTTCCCACTTTCGATATCAAAAGGCTTCACACCATGGTATGTGGTCGGATTTTCAATAGCTACAGGCATTCCTTTTCCTTTAATAGTCATTACGTGAATGATGAGAGGCTTTTTAAGGTCTTTAATTGATTTGAAAGTGTCTATTAGCTTTTTCAAATCATGCCCATCTATCGGTCCTACGTAAGTTAAGCCAAATTGCTCAAAGAATGCTGCTGGACTTACCAAATTTTTTAAAGATTCAGTAACTTTTTGCCCTTGTTTTGCAAGTTTTTGCCCATAGCCTGGAATTTTTGATAGAAGCAGCTGTATTTCTTGGTATACTTTATTAGACCTTGGGTGGGACAGTAGCCTGCTTAAAATATTTTTAATATTGCCTACGCTTTCTGAAATAGACATTTTATTGTCGTTTAATACAACAATAAATTTTTTAAGGTCATTTGGAATATTATTTAACGCTTCTAGTGTAAGACCACAAGTAAGTGAAGCATCACCCAAAATTGGCACAACATGATTATCTTCATCTAAAAGATCTCTACTTTTTGCCATCCCAAGAGCTAATGAAAATGCAGTCCCTGCATGGCCGGCATAAAAATGATCGTGCAAAGACTCTTTTGGATTAGTGAATCCACAAAGACCTTTATATTTTCTAATAGTATCAAAGCGATTGTTTCTTCCTGTTAACAATTTGTGTGGATAACTCTGATGGGAAGTATCAAAGATAAACTTATCAAAAGGGGAATCAAATACATAGTGAAGAGCAACTGATAATTCTACAATACCCAAATTTGAAGATAGGTGCCCTCCATTGACAGATAATACTTTTATTATCCTGTTTCTGATCTCACTACATAAATCTGTAAGGGCATCTATTGAAAGCTCGTTAAGGTCTTCAGGAGATTGTATTTTATCCAAGTAGAAATTTTTTTTCATTTTTTAGAGCTCATTATTGGATAAGAACTCTTGTGACATAGGCTCGTTTTTTTCATCTAGCATAAGGGAGCCATCTCTAGTTTTGATTAATGCTTCAATCTTCTTCTCTGCTGAGTTTAGCTTTTGATTGCACTGATTGATTAAAGCATTTGCTTCTTCAAACAACTTTAAAGAATCTTCTAAAGAGGCTTTATTTTCATTTAAAAGATTTAATATTTCTTCTAAACGCTCAAATGCTTTTTCATAGGAAAGCTCTTTATTCATTTGTTCCTGCCGTTTTTATATTTTCTACACAAGTTGTAATGATACCATCTTTTAGCCTTACTTGTAAGTTATCATTTTTTTCTACTTGTTTTGCTGACATGATAATTGAACCGTCTTTTTCAGAAAAGACGATGCTATAGCCTTTTTCAAGTAAATTTTTCGGATCAATTGCAATAAGAACATCTTTGAGATGGTTGATTTTTTGTTGTTTTTTTTCGATTATTTCAAAAATTTTTTGATCCAATAACTCTTTTAACTTTGGCATATCAAAACGAGCTTTCTTATGGCTTATCAATGCTTTAATTGAGGTGGTTATGCTGTTTTGGTAGCTTAGGGTCTTTTCTTTGAACTGTTTGCACTGAGTGTAGGGGTTGAAAGCTCTCAAATTTTTATTGAGGTTTAGAAAACTCTCTTTCTTTGATTTTAGGAAAAAATTTAATAAAACCTGAAATCGGTTTTGCATTTCGTCGATATCTTGGAATCTTTTTGAAAGTAGGGCGTATGGCCTTGAAATTACTGGTTGATTCATCAAATCAAAATACCTTTGCTTGAGAAAGCTAAATTTTAAATTTATTGAATGATCAATGCTTCTTTTTGCATTTTGTAAAAATGTAGTAATTTGCGATATCTCTTTTGAAACTATTTCAGCTGCAGCTGATGGGGTAGGCGCTCTTTTGTCTGCTACTAAATCTGATATTGAGTAATCAGTCTCATGGCCTACTGCAGAAACTACTGGAATACTAGATTCAAAAATGGCATCAGCTACTATTTCTTCATTAAAAGGCCAAAGATCTTCTAAACTTCCTCCGCCTCTTCCAATAATTAAGACATCTGCTAACTGATATTTATTAAAATCTTTAATAGCTTGTGCTATCTCTTCGGCAGCTCCGTTTCCTTGGACTTTTACAGGGTTTAGGATTAGTTCAAAGTTAACAGCTCTTCTTTCCAGTACATTTAAAATATCTCTAATTACAGCTCCAGTAGGTGATGTTACTATTCCAATTTTTTTAGGGTAGGTCGGTAAGGCTTTTTTTCTAGATTCATCAAAATATTTGAGTTCTTTTAACTTTTGTTTTAATTCGTGCAGTTTTAGTAAAAGTTCTCCCACACCCGCAAATTTAAGCTCCCTAATAATAAGTTGATAGCTTCCTCTTGGTGAGTAAACGGACATATCCCCAGTGACTATAACTTGGTCTCCATCCTTAGGAAGTCTTGTTAAAAACTGATTGTTGCCTCTAAAAAAAACAGTTGAAATTTGAGCGTCTTTATCTTTCAGGCTAAAGTAAAAATGACCAGAGCTTTGTCTTTTAAAATTACTTATTTCACCTTGGATCGTGATTCCTTTAAAAGATGGCTCTAAAATTCTTTTTATCTTATCTGTTATCTCAGTGACAGAAAAAATTTTATTGATGTTTTCTTGTTGCATAAAGATATCATACCTTAATGACTTATTATAAAGAACTGTTGCAAGGAACATTTCTGATAAGATATGATTATTAAAAACTTTTGGAAAAAAAATGGCCAGAAAAACAATCATTGCAGGCAACTGGAAAATGTACAAGACTGGCAGTGAGGCAGTTGATTATATCAATGAGCTGGCCCCACTTGTCACTTCTTCTGATCCTGATGTGCTTTTAGCCGTGCCTTTTACAGGTATTCATCAAGCAGCTGTAGCAGCCAGTAAAGCACATATTAGAATTGGAGCCCAAAACATGTTTTACGAAGAAGAGGGCGCTTTTACAGGGGAGATTTCAGCACTGATGTTGAAAGATGCCGGCGCTGATTTTGTAATAATAGGGCATTCAGAAAGAAGACAGTACTTTCATGAGGACAACTCAGTAATCAACAAAAAAGTGCTACATGCAATAAAAAATGACTTGTTGGTTATCTTATGTGTAGGGGAGTCGTTAGCTGAGAAAGATGCGAATAGAACTGAAGAGATCCTCCATTCTCAACTAGTTGAAGGTTTAAAAGGCATTCCAAATGATTTTGTTAATTTTGTAATTGCTTATGAACCAGTTTGGGCTATAGGAACAGGAGTTAGTGCAACACCTGAAATAGCTCAGAAAAATCATAGCTTTTGCCGGAGTGTTCTGGCAGAGAAGTTCAGCAAAAGTCATGCTGAGAAAATCCCTATTTTATATGGTGGCTCTGTCAAGGGTGAGAATATAAAAATGCTAATGGAGCAAAAAGATATTGATGGCGCTTTAGTTGGCGGAGCTTCATTGGATCCTAAATCGTTTGAAAAAATAGTAAATTATTAGTGTTATGAGTGTTTTATTTTACATAGGTTTATTCCTTTTTTTAGGTCTTTGTTTACTTCTTTGTTTTGTGATTTTAATACAAGAGTCAAAAAGCACAGGGCTTGGAGCTTCGTTTGGAGGCGATCCGGGAGATTCTTTATTTGGGACATCTACAGCTCAGGTGTTGAAAAAATTTACCGGTTATTTGGCTCTGTTTTTTATGGCTAGCTGTATTATCTTGTCTTTGTGGACATCAGCTATTGGTAGAAAGGAATCAAAGCCATATTCTTTAGAGATCGAGCAAGCTGGTGAATAACAATGATCTTGAAGCTTTGTTATTACAATAACCCGATTTTGAGAAAAAAAACTGAGCAAATCTTAGAAATTACTCCCGAAATAAAGCAGCTTGCTGAAGATATGATTGAGACTATGGATGCATCTAATGGGGTTGGCCTTGCAGCTCCACAAATTGGGAAATCAATTTCGATGTTTGTAATGAGAGAAGACAAGTATGACGATAAAGGAGATCTTGTTTTAGGGGATGCCAAAGTATTTATAAATCCTAAATTGTCTAAACCTTCAAAAACTACTAATGTTTTAACTGAAGGATGTTTGTCTTTGCCTGGGTTGCACTTGGAAATTGAAAGACCTGATACTGTCTATGTTGAAGCACTTGACATAGAAGGCAAGCCTTTTAAGGGAGAAGTAAAGGATTACTTTGCTAGAGTGGTAATGCATGAAAACGACCATTTAAATGGAGTTTTATTTTTTGATAGAGTAAGTAAAAAAGAAAAAAATGAAATTTTGCCAATCTTGAAAAAGATTAAGGAAAAATACTCTAAAATTTTAAATTAAACTTTCTCCAACTCTTATAGCATTTGCAATAATTGTAAGTGCGGGATTCACAGCTCCACTGGATGGAAAAAAACTGCCATCTACAACATGTAAATTGTCAATGTCATGAGTTTTGCAGTTGATATCCAATACTGATGTTTTTGGATCATTACCAAATCGCATTGTTCCCACCTGATGAGCCACTCCAGCTATAGGAATCTTCTTAGATAAATAGGCTTTATTGGGAAAATGATGAAAGTGTCCTGTTAGGTTTAGGATTCTCTTGAGCTTTTTTAAAAGCCTTTTATGAGCTTCGGTATTATTTTTTGTGTAATGAAGACAAATTTCTTTATTCTCATTTACTAAAACTCTGTTTTCTAAGTCAGGTAAGTCCTCTGATGTTATCCACCATCCCACAGCAAAATCTGCCATGAGTTTAGTTATAAACTTGGGGGTAAAAGAAGGAGCGTCGGCCTTAAGCATATCTGGCATCACTTTCCCTAGAAGCTGAATATGTCCTAGAGGGAACTTGGAATCATCTGCGTTATGGTAAAAATCATTTATCCCTATAGTTTTTTGGAATTGAACTGTATTTCTCTTATTTCCAAGTGCCACAATTGCAGAATTGTTATGGCACATATAGTTTCTGCCAACTAGATCAGAGGAGTTTGCAAGGCCATTTGGATAGTGCTTACTTTTTGACTTTAAAAAAAGAGCTGCAGAGTTGATAGCACCACATGAAACTATAAAGTTTTTTGCTTTAAGTATTTTTTCATTGTTTTCTTGAATTACTTTAATTGCTATTACTTTTTTACCAGTTTCATCAGTTATAAGCTCTTCTGCCTTTGTATTTACCAATAGACTAACGTTATCTTTTTCAATAATTTGAACAATGCAAATGCGGTCTGCATCAGACTTTGCATCTACTAAACAAGGATATCCATCACAAGTACTACACCTAATGCACAAACTTTTATCTTTATTTTGTTCGTTTAATCTAACGCCTAAAGGCAAGTGAAAAGGATTTAAATTTTCTTCTTTTATTTTGCTGAAGATATCTTTCACAAAAGGCTCGTGTGAAACTTCAGGATATGGGTAAGGAGCCTCTTCATGAGGCTCAGTTGGGTCTTCACCTCTTTTGCCATGTACTTCATACAACTTTTCTGCTTTCAAGTAAAAAGGCTTAAAGTCCTCATACCTTAAAGGCCAGGCAGGTGATGTTCCTCCATAGTGCTTTATTTCGTTAAAATCAGACTCTCTCAACCTTAGAAGTGCAGCTCCATAAAATTTGGTATTTCCGCCAACAAAATAGTGAGTACCTGGAGTAAACTTTTCTCCATCTTTATCTTTCCATTTTTCATCTGGATTGTATCTGCCATCAACAAAAACCGATCCTGCTTGCCAGTTTTCTTTTTCCCTCTTTAAAAAATCACCTCGTTCAATAATTAAGATTTTCTTTCCCACATCAGCTAAAATTTTGGCAATTGTTCCTCCACCAGCACCGGTGCCTACAATAATAAAGTCAAACTCTTCGTTTTCCATATTTACCTCTTAATAGAGTCTATAGCTAAAAGGAAAATCTTTGTAAAAGATAAAGTTAAGTTAACATTTCTCATGTTTAAGCAGTTTTACTAAAAATATGGTTGCAAAGATTTTGAATTTCAATTTACATAGCTTCGCTAATTTTAAATCTAAAAAAAAGGAGAGAAATATGGCGTCTGCAACAAATCCAACAAAAAGTGACAATCCAACTCAACTTTCATCAACACAAAACCAACCTCAAGATAATATTCCTGGTGAAGTAGTTGATGCTATTGCTAATGATATATTTTCACAGATTTCAGAAGCTGAAGAAGTAGAAGAGCTTTGCAAGATTTTTGGAAATATTTCTTTAACAGATCAAAGTGACTTAATAGGAGCAAAGCAAGCTGGCGTGATAGGTGACTTTGCTATTTCGTTAGTTATTAATGATGGTGATGATGATGATGCTAAAGATGCCTCTGTAAAAAATAAAGGTTCAGCAGACCATCAGAAATAAGCAACATTTATAGGTTTTTTGAGAAAACTGCAATAAGTGTTAAATCATGTACTTTTAGGGGGGGTAATTAAAAAAAATCCCCTCTGAATTATCTGTTAGTTTGATTTTTTACAAAAAAGTTACTTTATTTTTTTTCTCTTTTTAAGCATAAAATTTCTGCCCAAAAAGGAGTAAAAATGATTAACTCGATAAATTATAATAAATATTTTAGATCTCTTTATGACAGAGAAGAAGCTCTAGCTGCTTTAAATGAAATTATAGAGGGGTGTAAAACAACTATAGATGAAGCTTTCCCAGTTTTAAAAGGTTTATCTAGATTAGATGATAGATTACATGTTATAGGCATTCTTGCACAAGAGGCATTAAATCAGCCAGAAAACAGTAAAAATTATGAAAAATTAAGTAACTTACGGAAAATACAAGTTAAAAGCTTCTCAGAAGCAAATATTTTTCTATCAAGATATGTATTAATACGTGAACCTCAATTTAGTACAAAAGTTAGTTCTTTTGATAAAAAACATAATAGTAAGATTGATACTTGCAATTTGGCAATCCAATTTCGATTAAAATCAAATAAATACAATGTAGAAAGTATTGCTAAGTGGTTTAAGCGTGTAGAGTCCTTCAAATTGAAAGAAGAAATAGCTGAGGCTATTACAGAAGGGCTATCTCATATTGAATGCACATCTGAAGATGAAATATTTTACGTTTTAGAAGCTGTAGCTTGCAACGCTCTATTTAAAGTTGCATCCAAACCTCATAACTATAGCTTAAGTAGTATTACTAATGGCTTTTTTCATTCATTAACTATTAAAGAAAAAAAACGAATTATAAACACTGTTGTAGAGGGAGCCTTGACCCTTCTAAACAGCGGTTATACTTATACTAAAGATGATGTACTCGAATATTTAAAGGGGAGAATTTGCAATGAGCTCATAAGTATTTTAATGAGCCCTTACGAAATGAGTTTAGGCGAAATTGTACCAGATTTAATAGATATCGCACTTCAGCCGTTGAGGATAAAAATCATAAACAATATGAATAATAAAATATTTGAATGCCTAAAAAATAGACAATTTATTCCTGGAATTACTATTTCAAAATTAAAAATTATTGCAAGCAATACGATGATTAGGTATCTATCTAAACCTGATGATTTGAATATTGAAAGCTTTATTAAAGGTTTTCAATCAATGCATCATAGAATAAAATCGAACATTGCCGATCTTATTATAAAAGGAACAATGCATCTTTCTCAAAGGGATTTGCCTAATATAGTAGAGAATTTAAAGCTAATTTCGAGAATTGCATTAATTAATGCTTTGATACGATTTCATCAACTACCTTTTCAAGAAATTAGACTTAATTCTTTTTTTTTTCACAAATCGTTAAGAAATAAAATTTTAAAATTATTAGATGAAAAATCATTGTATATTTTTTCTAGTAAAGAGAATATTTACAAAAGTAACATACTAGGAGAATTAAAAGGTGCAATCATTCTAATTAAACTATATTTAACCAATGAAATTATGAAATGTAAAATTATTGAGGTTATAAATACAAATGATGAAAATTTTAGAATAATGATATTTGAGGAACTCTCCAGAAAAATTTCAAAGATTGAAGATGAAGCTGATCGTTTTTTCTTAAGCTTTTAAGACCTTTTTTGGATTTTTTTTTTATAAAAAAAACCCTAAGAAGTACTTCTCAAGAGTTTTACTAATCACCGGCTTAATATATAAATTTTTTTTTAATCGCTTGTGACCTATGCTTATTTTTTATTAGATGGAGATAAAAAATAAGTATGACTGTTCATTATAGCACAAATCAAACCACACAAGATGGGCTTAAGTATCTTAGTAAAGTTTTGACAAAGCTGAATGTTGATATTAACCCCATCCTTCAAAGGATACGCCAAACCTCTTGTAAAGAGGAAAGAGAAAAGATTATAGCTGCTATAGCAAAGGAAGCTTTAGAAATTGAATCTAGAAATTTACCGGAAGAAGAACTAAGAGTAGCGCTAAAAGAAAATCTTATTTTGGCTATGAATTCAGAAACTCTAATATTTATTAATAATTTTTATACAAAAGAAATTCTTAAAATGTCAGAAGGTAATATAAACAGATTACAATTATCTCAGAAAGTTATTTCTTTATGTAGAGAGATTACAGCAGAGATTCTAGACAAATTTCAACATTTCAAATATTAGAATATTCCATTTCAATTTCCCTTTATATCCATTTAACGACGGCTTTTATTTCATTTGGGTCATGCTTAAATAAGACATCCTTAAAATTTTGATAAGAAACTCTGTGGGTAATTAGCTGTTCAATTAATTTAGGCCATTTTTTTGAAGCTTTTTCTAGGTCGTCAATAGCGTATTTAAAGTGAACATTACCAGCATTAACACTTCCTAAAATAACTTGGTTTTTTAAAACTAGTTGTTTCATTATTTCTCCACCTTTGACATTTAGCTCTCTAGCATCTCCTGGAACTCCCGTTAGAACATAAATTCCGTTGATTCCAAGTATATTAATTAGGTCAAAGTCAAGCTTAGCTATACCAGCTGCTTCTACAATCATGTCAAATTGATTTTCAGGTTTTGAAAAGTCTTCTTTTAGAAGGTCGGAGCTTTTAATGTACTTACCACCCATTTCTTTAAAAATTTGAGGGCGCTTTGAATTAGGCTCGACTATATCAATTCCTGTAATATCGACACCTTTAATTCTTAAAACCATCCCAGCTAAAAGACCTATAGGCCCTAATCCTGCTATTAGAACTTTTTTCCCCTTAAGCCATTTTTCTGGGTTGTCTTCATATGGAATCCTTTCGTTTTGAAGTCGAGCTGCTTCATCAATAGCTTTTTCAACAACGGTTGTAGGTTCTGTTAAAACAGCAATATTCTTAATTGACTCAGGAACTTTTATTAAAAATTCTTCTTTTTCAACTACGAACTCGCATTGATAGCCATGCCTTTGTTTAATACCTCTTTCTTGATATAGACCTGTTTGGCACATATCAAAGCAGTTATTTTTGCAAGGCACACACTTTCCACATCCACGCCTTACTGTGATAACAGTCAAATCATCTTTTTTAAATTTTTTTACTCCTTTGCCAATTTCAACTACTTTACCTAGCATTTCATGGCCTATTACTAAAAACTCTTCCCCATTTGGAGCATCAGCTCTCCCACCTGATGCTTCTTCACGGTCAGTGCCGCAGATCCCGACTTCAATAATTTGGACTTTTACATCGTCATCTTTTTCTATTTTAGGCTCTGGCCAGTTGTCTTTTAGCTGTACATCTTTAGTGTGAGGTTTGAGAACGATGGCTTTCATTTTGTCTCCTTTTTTCTTAGTATTAATAGCTACTTAGAAATACTTTCAAGACTATTTTCCTTTGATTAAATCAATTCCTACATTGAATCGATCATCCGTTTCGGTGTGCCAATACGAAAATTTTACTCTCCAAGAAGAACTTATAAGAGTAAATAAATCGACTTTAAATTCATTATAAGGAGGTTGGTTTAAGCGATACCATCCGTGATGGGACTGAAAATGGCATGACCAGTAAGGAGAAAGTCTAAAAAACAGGTCGGTGAGAAGAGTTATTCTTCTGTCTGAAATAGGGGAGATTAAGAGCTCACTTTCATTTCTTGTAACATCTAGAATAAAATTTCTGTGATTTGCTTTTCTCCAGTCATAACGAGATCTATATAAGAAGTTTAATTTAAAAGCAGCAAAGCGGTTGATCGTCCAGCTAATTTGAAAGTTTGAATAATCTAATACTTGGTGCCGAAAATTCCAAGCATTCTGAAAGTTAATCTCTAGTCTTGGATAGGTCCATTCTAAATCAAGATATAATTTTGGAATTTTTTGAGGGATGTCAATATCTGAAAAAAATGCGTTAGCATATAGATTAAAGCGAAAAAACAAATTACAGTTTTTCAAATCATAAAATAAGTTCCTAAGTCCTAATTGAAGTTGGTTGATTCTTGTATATCCGTCATCAATGCTGAATATAAAATGCTGGTTAATAGCAACTGTTGGTCTTGATAGTCCATGATAAAAAAAGTAAGGTTCAATAGCATGTTTAAAGCAGCTAAACCTGCGGGAAAGGCGGGAGGTTATATCAGCTCCATATTTTAAAATTCCAAGCCCTGCAGATTTGTCTAATTGTGATTTGTTATAATAAATTCCAACTGCCCCAACAAATGGAGTTACTTTAAGTGATGGAAAAGAAAAAGGTCTGAATACTTCATGATTTGATTCTAATCTTAATGAGGAAAAATCTTGTAAGTTTGTCTCTAAGTCATCTGAATATGAGTAATCAAGATAAGATATTTTAGTGAAATTCTTTGAAAAAAGTTCGATTTTGGGAAATTTATAAGTTTTAAAGCTTATATACCCAGTAGGTAAATCTTGCTTGACTGACTCAAAATCGTTTACTTTGACTCTAGAGTGTAGGGTAGCTACCATATTCTCTTCTTTATGCCTAACAAACAGCTCTGTTTTCTTTGCTGGATTTATTTCAAAATCATCGCTCTTAAAGTCATTTGGCATCAAAATATCGCTATATTTGTCCCAAGTGATTTTTGCTGTTGTTTTACCCGTGGGACTTTGTGAGCATCCTTCTCCCTGGTATCTATATCTCCTCATATCTCTGGGATCATTTGGGAGAATATCCCTTGCTAGGTAATTTCTTGAGACAAGTTTGTGATTTTGATCGTCTGGTAAATAGTGCATCTCTATTGCACCACCATAATTTCTGTTAAGTCTAAAATCTCCACGAATAAAAAATGCTAAATCTTTCCATGAGTATATTTGATATCTAATTGACGCTCTGGGACCTACTTTCTTATCCCAAGTCATATTATATTTAATTAAAGGATCTTCGTTAAATTTTTTTAGATTAATTTTATAAGAAGGAAGCCAAAGAGTCGGTACCCCAAACACTTTGAACTGAATATTCTTAGCATGTAACAGCTCTTCATCATAGATTGATATGCTTTTAGCATATAGTTCCCATTGGCTTTTTTTTTCAACGCAAGTTGTAGCAAATGCATCTTGAATAAAGAAATCGCCATTACTTTTTAAAGTAATATAGTCGCCTCCAATATACCAAGGAGATAGATATGTTTTAGCCTTTTTAAGGGTTCCTGTGTTCGTATTTAAATCAAATTCGATTTCATCTGCTACAAAAGTATTGCACTTTAATTGAAGCATTAAAGCGCCTTTCGCATGGATTTTTTTGATTATTTTTTCATTTTCTATCTTATTGATATATTCAATGTTCTTTGCTTGAATCCTAAAGTGTTTCCCTTGGATTACACCGCCTTCGGATGTTGAAAAAATTCCGTCTTGATAAATCGGCTTTTTTAAATCAAGGGTCATTTCTTCTTTTTCTTTGCAAAGCAATGGCTCTGTTATAAGAAAAAAGAAAAAGGAAGAAATAAATATTTTTTTGAGCATTTTAGTAGAAATAAAAATCTAAGATTAACAAAAAGGTTAAAATTGCTCAATGGCTACAGGCTAAGACTAAAAGTCCTGCTAACACATAACGGTTTTTTGGGTTTCCTTTTTTCATAGCATCCAGTACTGAATAGATACTCATTTCATCTTGTTTTGAAGCCAAAGACAGATAAACATCGATCAATAAACGAGAAGTCTCATCAGTGTCTAGATCATATTTAGTTTTCTCAGGTCGGATATTAAACGAAAGATAAGGTTGTAGTCGAATTAACTCGTTATGATTTTGCCTTAGCAGCCACCCTCTAATATACCCCTCATGTTCCTTTCCTTCGTTCATTCTAAACAAAGCTAAATGACAGTAATCACGTACAAAGGGAGCTCCAGCTTTCTTTGAGTATTTTTTTAAAAGTGAAATTGTGGCAGGACTTTGTTTGTTTTCTAACAAAGATACAAGTTGTGGCACCAAGTCATTTTGGCTATTGTCAAAGATTACTTTGGCAATTTCTAATAGTGCTTCTTCTTCCAACTCGAGTACTTCTCTTAAATAAGCTTGTTTCAGATTAAGTGATAAAGATAAGTCTAGTGTTGGGTCTTTCAATCTTTGAGACGAAGAGGGTATTGGTTTTATTGCACTATGGGCATAGCCCAAGGAATGAGATATTTGATAAGCAATATCTTTTGTGTCACTTACGAAAAACTCTTTTAAAAAACCCACACATCTAGAGTCTTTTCTTCTTAAAAGTGAAAGCATTGCATTTATACGAACTTGAAAATTAGGAGACTTACAGAGAATTAAAAGAGAGTTCTCACTATTTTCAATCTCAGCTAAAGCATTAATTGCAAAGACATTTGAATTTAGCGCCATTTTTTTTATATTTTCTCCGTAGCTAGTCTCTCCTAAACTATAAAGACTTTTGTATGCTGCAAGCCTAACGTTTTTATCAGGTGATTTGCTAAGCTGTTTTAGCACTTTATAGCTTTTAGAGTCTTTTAGAATCCCTAAAGCAAGAGCGCTTATTTCTTGCTCAGCTATATTGGTGTGGGAAGCTGCTTTCCTAATTAAGTCGATCAAGTCATCTCTGTTGGTTGCAGCAGCGCTGATAATAGCCTGTACACGAGTAATTGGATAAGGGTCAGACATTAGTTTTTTTAAACTTGCCGTAGCTTCCGCAGTTCCTGAAATGGCAAATAATTTAGGAAAGTATGGCCTAAAAAAAAATGGAAGTTTTTGCATTAGTGATTCTATTTGTCCTACTGCAGATGGATGTTTTCTAGTAGCTAAAATATAAGCAGCTTCAACTCTAATTTGCAAATAATCAGACGACATAGCTTGAATAAGGAGACTGTCAACATAATCTTCAGGATATTGAGATAAAAAATGAAGGGCTACAAGCTGGACTTGAGCGTCATTTGACTGAAGCCCTCTTTCAATAATTTCTAGTGAACTTTTGCTTTGCGCTATTCCCGCCCCAAAAACAGATAATAAGTTTGTTTCAACATCATCAGTATCAATCCCTTTTTTCATTAGGATATAGCACATCTGCTGCAGAGTTTCTAAATCTGCTATTTTTTCCTTAGAGCAATAACTTATGAACTTGTCAATAGACCTTTCTACTTCACCAGCTTGCATTAAAAACAAAACATGATTCTTACTATTTTCTGAGTCTCCAAATACATGAGTTGTTAGTGATAAGATAATTATTCCCAGCCCACCAATAAAAGATCTTAAATTTTTCATGCCTGAGTCGCTCTAGTTAAAATTATTAATATAACGAACGGGTAAGGTTTTTTGTTACTTAAAAATTGACACTCAAGGAGACGTAAAGAGCACCTGTTTCAGATCCAATTTAGTTTTAAGTAACTAAAAAAATACAAGAATTTTAATTTTGAAAATTGAAGAAGGATAGAAAACTAGGAGGAGTTTCTAATTGTCCAGCAAGTTGCTGGACTTATTTCATGCGCTAGATAGAAATTTATCATAAGGATCTTTAATGGTTTGTTAAGCGAGATCTGATTGAGGGGAGGAAAGTATTTAGAAAATTTGTGATTTCTTTGCCTTATCTGCTAAAAAGATCAGACTCTATCCACATTTGAAGCTCGCTTCGACTCCACCCTTTTTCAATAGTTTGCTGAGCAAATACCACTGCCTTTCTTATTACATTATGATACCAAGGGATATTAAGGCTGAGCCCCAGTGGATTTTCTAATTATCGTGCAGCTTGCGCGAGTTTTGAAAATGCTAAATAAAAGGATCTTATTTGGTTAAAGAGTTTTGGTTGGGTAGTGCATTGACTAAATTTTTTTGGTTTTAATGTTACCTGTCTTTCATGAGATATGTGGTTTAAAGATATGGGGCAACTAGGACTTGAACCCGGGGCCAACGGATTATGAGGGAGGGAGAACCCAGTTCTACCCATAACTATCCAGCATTAATAGGAGTGATTGTAAGGGAGATAAGTTGAAAAGTCTAATGGTTTCTAATGGTTAGAAACAGTGCAAGAGGAAATTCAGTGCCCGTTTTTGAACCTCTGATATATCATCGTGTAGTATTTTATTAGGTGATACTCATGGAAAAAAATGACTTGATAGATTTTTTTGAGCAAGCTGCTAGTGAAATGCAGCAAGAATATGTAAGGATTAAAAAAGACTCAAAGGAGGACGGAGGAACAGCAGGAGACGAAGGTGAAGAGAATTGGGCTAATCTTCTGAAAAGATGGCTTCCTAAAGAATATGAAATAGTGACTAAAGGAAAAATAATTTTTGAAGATGGTTCATTAAGTCCTCAGCTTGACGTCCTCGTTCTGAAAAGCTGCTATCCTGTTGGGTTAATTGAAAGAAAGGTGAAAAAATACCTGTCGAGATGTGTTGCTGCTGCTTTTGAGTGTAAACTAACTTTAAAAAAAGAGCATTTTCCAAAATTTTTTGAAACAGCAAGAATATTAAAAACAAAAATCTCGGATAAAGGTGCTTCTCCATACAAGGAATTACATGCCCCTATTATTTTTGGCTTGTTAGCCCATAGTTCTGATGTCACGGCGAGCAAAAAAAAGCTTTCTCATAGCATTATTAGCAGTGAAATCGAAAAAGGAGATTTAACTTATATCAAACACCCCATTGAAATGCCAGACTTAATATGTGTGGCAGATTTAGCTAATTGGTCTTTGTTGAAAAATTATATTGGGCCATCAATTGTCCCTCATTGGGAGAAGATAGCACATATTTATGGTAATCAGGAGCATGTCTTTACATCTTATATTTTCCAACACGTTTCTTCATTCGAACAGATGAAAGGTTTTACCCCGATAGGTGGTTTTATCAGCGCACTTACATACAAACTGTCATGGGCAAACCCCAATTTGAGAGATTTAGCCCTTTATTATTGTTTGGGAAAAATTATCGCCAATGGAAAAGGCATCAATAATAGGCCTTGGAATCCTAAGGAAGTTTATTCCACAACAGTTCAATCTGGAATCAAGCAAAGAAAACTCGTGAATGGCGAACATTGGCATGAATGGTCTATAGCTTTTATGTAAATAGGTATGGCAGAAAGTCTAAGTTAGAATTTTCCCATCCTTTCAGCAATTCCGAATATAGCTTGTGTATCAAGTTGCTGTATTTCTTCTAATATCAAAAGTAAGTGACAAGAGTGCCACTTTACCAATACATGTTTAAGTGGGTCTAATTTTGAAGATTCAGATTTAGCAGGAACGCTTTTTCATAATAGCGATCTTTCAAAGTGCGATTTCTCTAAGGCTTTCAATTACGATATCGACCCAGTAACTAATAACATTAAAAAAGCTAAATTTTCCCTTCCTGAGGCAGTAGGACTTTTGCGCGGCTTTGACATCGTTCTCATGTAGAAACTTACACAGATTTAAGTTAGCTCTTTTAACTATGTTCCTCATCATTTTTTTCAGATTTTTTAGAACAAACCTGACAGGAGCCTTCATCACATTTTTTGTTTTTAGGTAAACTTCCACATCCTTTTTTTAATCGAGGTTTACCGGTTAGAATCAATCCAATCGATAAACCCAATAAGCAAAGAGCAACAATAATTACTGAAAATAAAATTGTTTTAATAAGCATCTATTTCTTCTTTGCTTTCTTCGATATTCCGCCACCTTCCATTTGATCAATCCATATAGGGGAGGACCAGGCGATGTGCCCATCTTCTTGTGTAATTCTTAAATAGTAGAAGACAAAAGGAGGTCTATCATCATTGGATTTAATAACTACATCTGAAAGGCGTTCAATATCATCAAAACTAAAGTTAAAATCATCTTTTTCAGGATGGTAAATTTTTATGACAGATCCATTTCTAATAATCTCAACTGATGCTAGTTTTTGGGTTCCAACAGCATATCCTGAAATATGCCGATTATACTCTAATCCAGGTTTTTCTTTTGAGTTAAGTTCAGCTCCCATTGAGGCAGATGCAATATTAATTCCAACTAAGATTCTAGCTCCGGTTGTTGCATAACAAGAACGTTTATGTAAAGCCTCAAATAAAGATGATCGATTATGATTTTTAGATAAAATTGCAGTAAGACCTGCCGAGTATTTTTCTTGGGCTGCTTCATCTAGTTCTTTATACACGCCCCGCTCATCTAATCCACCAGCAACAAAACCAAACCTACAATTGTTCTTTAGGGCTGAAATAATAGAGCCCTCAGGTGCTTCTGAGATAGATTTTTTTCCCTTTCCTTTAATAGGCCTTAAATTCTTCTCTTTTTCTGTGCATTCTGATGATCCCCAAGCATTGTATATTTCGACAACACGTTCAAACTCTGGATTAAAATTCTTAAAGTCATAGCTATGTCCCTTACCCATAGTAAAAGTTGGGATTGCCATCCACTCTTTAGATGGGTAAGTCTTATATATTTTTTTTAAAGAGTTACTTTTATTGTCTTTTTTTCTGAGAATAGGTTTGTTTTCTTTAGAACAGATAAACTGCCGAATTCCTTCTTCTTTTGGATCTCCTACCCACTGAAATCCTAAAAAGCAAGTGAATCTATCTTCTTCATTAAATTCATTGAGATACTGGATAACATTTTTCCATAGATCATTTGTAGTGCTATCTTCATTTTCAAAATGCGAAGCCGCATGAAAGTGAGCAGCCTTATCATCGCGGAAAAATCTTAAATGGCTTTCAATATTTTCATCTGAATCTACTTTTTCAGACTCGCCATGTAAGACTCCCCAAAATAAAGATGTATCTCCATCAGCAAAACATTTTATAGGGGGAGATTGGTATGTAATGTTGTTCAATTGATTTAGAAGTTTTATCTTGTAAGTTCCAGGTTCATTAAAATATAAGTTAGGTAAGTTTATAAAACCAGTTTCTGGTACAAAAAGCTTCCAACTTAATGATTCATGGAACGATCCATAACTTAGGTCGATTAAAGTTCCTTCTGGAGCATAAGAAGTTAAATTCCCATATTTATCTTCAAAGCGAACAATGACATCAAATCGTTTATTCCTGGCAATTAAAGAGGGAGCTATTACTCGTATATTATTAAGTTCTCCACCTCGAATATCCATATGAAAAGACTCCGGATCTTGATAATTGCCTTTTCCTTTCGGGTCAACATATAAGTGAAATGTTTTACGTCTTTGTGTGTTTTTCTGACATTGATTACCATGTTTTTCAGCATCCTTTGCTGGAGTACCCATTATGATCATAAGTGTTTCTCCAGACTTAACTTCTAAAGGCAGGGTAAACTCATATTCAGAAGAATCTTTATCTTTTTTCGCAACAAATGCTTTGCCGTTTGGAAGCTGGCCCCATATCAAATTAGTTGAGTTTTTAACATCTGTTTGAGGGAGCTGCCAGTCGATTGGTCGGTTTTTTAACAGCATGTCAAGTTTTAACTTTGTCCCTTTGGGAAGAGTAGTAGCTGTCGTGTAAACTAATTTCCAAACTCCAACCTGACCTGCATATGCAAAGTTAGGCTCACAGTAACAAACAGATCTGCGCATATAATTATCCTTTCTTTATTTATATTTTGCCTTATCATTGGATGTATTTCAAGAAAGCAATCCTTTAAACACTCTTTCTTGGAATTATTCTAATTTTGTTTATGCATCTTTCCGAGGAGCTAATGACTTCAAGCTCAAATTTATCATGGTGTAATTTCCACCCTTTAGATGGAATTGTCCCAGCTCGATGAAAAACGTATCCACCAATTGTCTCATATTCTGGATTATGAGGAATTGAAATTCCTAGTTTACTCTCAATATCAATAATGCTCATTTTTGCATCTACCAACCATTCATCATTTTTAAGTTTTGTAAAAGGCTCTTCTTCAGCTACGTCATATTCATCTTCGATTTCACCTACTATTTCTTCTAGGATATCTTCAATAGTGATTATTCCTTCCGTTCCACCATACTCATTAACTACAACTGCCATATGAGTTTGTTTATTCCTAAATTCCTGTAAAAGGTGAGATATCTTTTTGTTTTCTGGAGAGTAGATGACTTGTTTTAATAAAGATTGAACTGAAAAGTTAAGCAACTTTTCGTTCTTCTTTTGTTCCGCATAGAATGTTAAAAGATCCTTATAGAGTAAAACTCCGATGATTTCGTCCAAAGACTCTTTGTAAATTGGAACTCTGCTGTATTCTTCTTCTAAAAAAACATTAGTAGCCTGTGCTAAGGTTGCATTAAGTGGAAGTGCAATTATGTCTATTTTAGGGATCATGACTTCTCTTGCTACTCTTTTTCGAAAAGAAACTAATGAATTGATTAGCTTTTGATCATATGGCTCTAAATATTGAATAAACTCAGAGTCCTTTATCATCTCCTTCATCTTTTCTTCAATAGGAGGTTGAGAGGTGCTTTCTGGTTGAATATTTTCTAATAGATATCTTCCAAACTTTAAAAAAATTCCAACAAAGGGAAAGAAAATAGTTAAGATGATTGACACAATTAAGGCGGTACTTTGGATGACGGCCTTAGGTATCATCACAGCTAAGATTCTCATCAGAAACTCGGCAAAAGTAGAGATAGCTAATACAATTAAAACAATTAATAAGAAGTTTATTTTTGTTGATGAGAACAAATATATGCATGAAAAACCTGCATATAGTATTAACAGAACATGCTTTGTTAAGCTAATCGTCAAATACAAACTTTTCCATTTGTTTTTAGCTAGAAATTTTTTAAATATGATTTGAAAGAAAAAAAGCTTAGGTATTTTTTTCTCAATAAACTCACTGCTTTCAAACTTTCCAAGTTGGGCAAAGGCGGCATAGAAAGTTGATAAAAGCATAGCTCCTAATAGAAAAGATGAGGGGATTAGTATTTCGCTTAGTCTCAAAAGTCGTCCTAAATTATTTTTTTATTAAATTTTCTTTCTTTAAAAAATCCATACATTGTTTTTCTTTTTTTTTCATGAGTATTCTGTCTTTTTCTTGAATATCATCAAAGCCGATCAAATGTAGTATCCCATGAACCATGTATAGATAAACCTCTTCATAGGGGTCTAAATTATGTTCCTTGGCATATTTTATTGCAGTATCTGTACATACAAAAACCTCGCCTAATATTCTATTTCCAATAGCTGTTTCTTCATCTATTGGAAAAGTTATACAGTCTGTAGGCGATGGATCATCAAAAAATTCTTCGTGAAGTTTGCAGATTTCTTTTTCATCTACAAAATCAAATATGATTTCATGACAGTCTATACTCAGATATGACAAAAGGGCTTTTACCATTTTGGTAATAGCCCTTTTATATAGTTTTAGTCCTTTCTGGTAATCAAAAATGGTGACTTTCACAAATCATTTAACAGGTGTTTTAGGAAGTGATGTGACTTTATTATTCTTGCCGTCTTCCCATTTTCCCATTTTGCGAAGAACATCAATTCTTTCATATCGCTTTAAAACATTTCGCTTTTTATCACCTTTATTGGACTTGCCGTAACTTGGATGTCTAGACATATTAAACCTGTTTAATTTTAGAGATAAATGCTGTTTGATTTTCATTAGGCAGTGCATTAATATGCTCCTTATAGCCTAAGGGTAATTGGTCTTTTTTAGGTCCTGTCTTTATAAAGCTTAACTTAGGCCTTCTAGGACTTTGATTTCGGCGTCTGCCTTGTTTACTCATTCGTGTCATTGATAAGACTCCTTAATTCGTAGGAAGCAATTATATATAAGAGTGATAAATTTTTCAAGAAAGCATACTTTCGATGAAAAATTTTCTTTCCTTATACAGTTCATATTTTTTTCTAGATAGTTGTAGTTTACCTGAAGCTGTAAAATCTTCAAACTCATAAATAATATTTATATTATCTAGCATTAGTGGGTTAGGACATAAATTAAAAATATATTTAGAGTTGTTTAAGTTTTCTCTTTTTGAGGTGATTACAATTTTTTCCTCGAGGTAAGTAGAGCTCACGAAATGTGGAAGAAAGCTAGTAGGAGGATTTTTCCATAAAAGTTCATCGACAAACTTGGCAGAGGCCTCATCAGCTACTATAAATAAAAAATTTTCATTTTTCGAAAAGTGAAAATTTGCTGTTTCTATAATTTTACGAAGTTTGGATTTGTTATTTTTTATTTGAAAAAAAATTGCTCTCATTCTTTTCTCTCAGGAACAATTACTCCACAAGATACAGTTAATTTTACAGCTTCTTCATTTGTCATATTAATTTCAAACTTCTTATCTTCTGTTGTAAATAGCATAAATCCTGAAATTGGATGAGGGGCTGTTGGAATAAAAACAGGTGTTAAAGTTTTTTTGAAGTGTTTTTGACATACATTTGGAACTTGCCCAGTTACAAATCCAACTGAAAAGCTTTTGCTAGAAGGAAATGGGATCATTATTGGGTGTTGGAATGCTTGGCTTCCTTTTTGAAAAAAAGCCTGAACGATATCTTTAGATGTCATGTAGATAGGCTTTATTAATGGAATTTTTGAAAGCAATTTGTTTGTAATCGATAACGCCCATTTAATAAAAAACAAACGTCCTATGAATCCAAGCAGCAAAATAAAGAAAAAAATAAAAACTAAAATACTTGCTCGAGCTAGCAAAGTTATCAGACTCTGTGAATGGATCCATTCGAGCTTTTCTGTAATGATTTCTCTAACAAAATTTAAGAAAGGGTTTGTTAGAAGATCCACCAAAAAAACCAAAACTAAAATAGTTAGTACTACGGGCATTAAGATCACGAGCCCGGTTAGAAAAGTTTTCTTCATGACTGTTTAGCTATTTCCTTAATTTCACTTTCTGGAATTATAACTCCACAAGATACTATGTATTTTATTGCATCTTCTGTTTTCATATCGATAAAAATCATGTCCTCTTTTTTTAGCATTAATAGAAACCCGGTTGTGGGGTTTGGTGTTGTTGGAACAAAAACTGATATTAAGTTTGAGTTAGCTGCTTTACTACAAGTTTGAGGGGATTCTTGGCTAACTAGCCCTAAACAATACGTCGCCTCATTAGGAAATGGAACCATTACAACTTGTTTAAATGAATTTTTATCTGAAGCAAAAAGCGTTTTTATAATTTCCTGAGTTGTCTTATAGACTTTATTTACCAGAGGTATTTTGTGAATGATCGCATCACTTAGTTTAATTAGAGCCTTGAAAAAAAACCACCGTGCTATAAACCCTAAAATTAAGGTAGTTAGAAATAGCCCAATTAAAATAATAAGCTTGCTTCCATATAACAAGACTTGTTCAGGAGTAAAAAAAAGAAAACCAATTTCTTTTAATGCTGTTTGAGATAAAAATTGTGAAACAAAACCAATAAATGGTTTAGTTAGAAAATTTACCAAAAAAACGACTACCGCAATTGTCACGGCTAAAGGCAATAATATTACAAGGCCTGTTATAAAAAATTTTCTCATAAAACCTCATTTAACTGTTTGAGCTCTATTTTGCAAGGCTTGTCCATTTACTACCTCTTATCCTAAATCGATATGGCAAAAGGGCATCATCTTCAGCGTATGCAACTCCAACTCTTTTAGAAATTAGTATATCATCTTCTCTATAGTTATTAAAAGCATCATAAATTCTGATAAACTCTGATGTTAGGGCTGTCTCATTCATCTTTTTAGTTATACCTAATGCTTGACATAGTGCGCCAGGTCCAGCTGTTAAAGATCTTTGGATAATGTCTTTTTTTCGCCTTGCAAGCATATCATTAATTCCATCTAATGGTTTCACAGCCCTTATTAATACGGCTTGAGGTACATTCTCTCTTCCTGTAACAATATTAAACAAATGGTGCATCCCATAGCATATGTATATGTAGGCAACCCCACCTTTTTTGTACATAGCAGAAGTTCTTTTTGTTCTTCTGTTGTTGTATGCATGACAAGCTTTGTCATTGATGCCATTGTATGCTTCTGTTTCGACTATTTCAGAGGATGTTACTATATTGTCAATGTTGGTTGTAATTATTTTACCTAAAAGATTTTTTGCAAGATAGACAACATCTTCAGTTTGGTAGTAAGAAGGTTCTAACAATTTCATTTCTTTTTTGGTGGTTTCCTTAAGATTTTCCATTTCAGTCGTTGACTTACTAGATCCACTTTGTCAAGTTGCAAATAAATGGTGTCAGATAGCCTAAATTTAAAATTTGTGTATTTTCCGATTAAAGTATTTTGTTTCGGGTGGAATACAAAATAATCCTGTTTAAGTTCATTTAGGGGGACTGAATCTTCCATGAAATATTCAGGGATATCGAAATAAAGCGCAAAGGGTTTTATTTTTGTAATTGTTGCTTTAAAAATGAAGTCAGGATCATTTTGGTGCTTTTTTGCTAAAAGTCGTAACTTTTTCAAGTACTTCACAGAATTTTCAGCTTTCATCGCCTTTCTCTCTTGATTTGAGCAGTGATTAGCAATGACATCTATTTTTTCTATTTTTGTATCTTTTGAAAATAAAAGGCGATGAATTATAAGGTCGCTGTAGCGTCTAATAGGTGAAGTAAAATGGCAGTAATAATCTAATGAAAGTCCAAAGTGACCAATGTTAGATGCAGAATAATTAGCAAGCTTCATACTCTTAATGAATGCGATTGATATATCCTTGTAATAAGGGGACAGCTTTACCTTAGCAAATAATTCCTGAAGCTGCTTATTAGTTGGATTTTTTAAAGGACGAAATCCATATTGAGTTGTAATGTTTAAAAATTCATTTAAACTATCTTCTTTAGGTTTCTCATGAACTCTATAAATTGCCTGTTTGTTTGAATCACTTAAGTGCTTAGCAACAACTTCGTTTGCTTTTAACATGAACTCTTCAACTAACTGGTGGGATATGTCATATTCAACAGTTTGAATGCTTAAAGGTTCTCCATCTTCCGCAATTTCAATAAAGCAATCGGGTAGTGAAAAATCTATGCTGCCTCTAGTAAAGCGTTGTTCTTTTAATAGTTCACATAGATCTGCCATTAATTTTAGCAGGGGAGCGAAAGAACTTTTTCTCTTATTTTCTAAGATTGAAAAGGCTTCTTCGTAAGTGAATCTCTTTTTAGATTTAATAAATGACTTAACTATCTCATAGCTTTTCAATTTGCCACTTTTATCTAATATCATTAAAACTGAAATACATAATCTTATGACGTTAGGACGAAGGCTGCAAAGACCATTTGAAAGCTCAAATGGGAGCATTGGTATGCATTTTTCAGGAAAGTAGATGGAATTGGCCCTTGAGTAAGCTTCTTTATCTAGCGAACTGTCTGGCTTAATATAGTTAGAAACATCTGCAATGTGCACCCCAAGCTTATATTCTCCTTTAGATGTCTTTGTTAAAGAAAGAGCATCATCAAAATCTCTAGCAGTTTTAGGATCAATTGTAATTGTTGTTAAATCAGTTAAGTCAACACGATCTTTGAGGTCGGCCTTTTTCACTGAGCTGCCTAGTTTTAAGGCTTCATCCATGACTTTTTTTGTAAAAGAATTTCTTATTTCAAACTCTTCAACTGCAGCTATCAAGTCATATTTTGCTTTGAAAATACTCCCTATCTTATGGCTAAAGGTAGCCTGGATTTTACTTTCTTCACTGCTCCATGAATTTACATTCATTACTATTCGGTCACCAATTTCCAGCTTTGTTTTTGCCGTAATATTTATAATTTTATCAGGCCCAAGGACTGGAACTATCACTTGATAATTTACATTATCAACATGGCAGACAGTCCCAGCTAAATGAGATCTGCCTCTTTTCAGGATATTAACTACTTCTCCTTCTGGTCCTTTTGAAGTTACTTTTTCACTTGCTTTGACCTCAACTATATCTCCGTCTATGGCATTGTTGATCTTAGACTTGGGGATAAAGATATCTTCTTTAAAATCAGGAGGTGGATCAATTATTTCAGCAAAGCCAAATCCTCGCTGGTTTAACCTAAGGGTGCACTGAAAATTGTTGTTGTCATTATTGACTTTGAAATACTTTTTATTTCGGATAACCAGTTTGTTCTTTTTAAGTAAATTTTCCAAAATAATCGTTAAATAACATAGATATTCGTTTGGAATAGCTAGCTTTTCTGCTATTTTCTCTAATGTCAAAGGTTTATATTTTCTGCCTAGGATGAATCCTTCAACAGTAGAACCTAAATTTTGTATTAATTTTTTTTTACTTTTCATAATTGGTAATCTATTATAATCAGTAATAACTAAAAAAGTTATTAAATTATAAATCTTCTCTCTATAAGAGTAGAGCGGAGCTTATCAGCAGACTGAAAAACTTCTCCATCTAACCCTGTTTTTTTTGCAGAAGCCACAAAATCATAGATATCATCTGTGTAAAAACTTTTTTGACCATTAGCCATTTTTAGAGCAAGCTGATATATTTTTGGGTCAGGCTTCCTTAGTTTTCTTTCAAAGGATAAAATTTTTTCATCAAATAGTTGAATAATAGGCATCGATTTTAGTTTGTGGTGAAAATGAGCGTAGCATGTATTAGAAAGCAAAATAAGTTTATGCCCTAGATCTTTTAGAGCAGATACCAAATCTAACATTTTTTCATTTTCCTGAAAAATGTCTGAGGCTGCTACTACTAAATCATTTTTAGTAAATGTTTTGTCTGATATTTTAAAGAGCTTCTCAAAGATTTCATTTTCTGAAACTAACCCTAACTCATACTTTTCGCCATTACCCTGGTCTATAAAAAAATTCATGATTTTGTCTAAAGGAATATTAGTGACCCTAGAAATCTGATCATACATTTTCTTATGGGAAAATTTTACTAAAACATTCCCAATATCAAAAAAGATTGTGCCTTTCATTTGGAATCCTTTCAATAGTGTTGTCGTCAAACTTTATAATAATAGATGAAACCTTAGGGCAGCTCTTAATTATTGTATGTCCCCATTTTCTTAACTCATTTAGATCAGTAAATGTCATAGCGGCTGTAGCTACTGCATCAGCTAAGTAGCATTTATCAGCGATTACAGTGACGGTTGAAATACTTGATCTCTCAAGAGGTCTTTTAGATTTTGGATCAAAAATGTGAAAATACGATTTTCCATTAGCTTCCCAGTTGTATAGCATTGAGCTGCCACTTGTAGCTATTGCCTGGTCTTTTAAAAGCACTAATGGATTTGCATTTTTTGGTATGCTATTGATTAAAATACTCCATTTACGTTTTTCTGGGTGAAGGCCTCTTGCAAAGACTTCTCCACCCCATTCGACAAAAAAGTTCTTAAACCCAAGGTTTGACAATTTTTTTGATATTAAATCTATAGTATAACCTTTGGATATCCCGCAAAGATCAAATTGACATTTTGAATGTTTTTTTTGAAGCGATAATTCATGTAGAATAATTTTTTGCCAGCCCACAGCCTCATCAACAAGTTCTTTTGGGACATGGTTTTTCATAAGAGCTTTTTTCCAGGAATTGAAAATGCTTCCTATTGTTGGGTCAAATCGATACCTAGTAATTTGGTAGCATTCTTCACAGCGAACTAAAAGGTCTTTTAACTGTTCTGATATAGAGATTGGAAGTATTTTCGAGGCTTGGTTGATTTGAGATATCTCAGATGAGGGATTCCAGTTGTTATAAACCCGGTCTGTTAGGTTGAATATTTCATTTATAGCAAGGCTTATCTGTTTTTGCCTTTGCTTTGAAATTTTTTGTCCTATGACAATGTGATAGTTCATTGTCATAGAGCATCCTCTAAAGTGTGTTGTTGAAATATTAGGCGAGCAAGAAACTAAAAGAACAAATAAAGCGCAAAAAATTTTGCCCATAGTCACTTTTCACGTTTTAAAAAGCTTTTATATGTATTTTGCATTAACATTGCAATTGTCATAGGTCCAACTCCTTTTGGGACTGGAGTAATATATGATGCAATACTTGAAACATCTTCAAACTCAACGTCACCTACAATTTTTGGCAAGCCGGTTGAATAAGATATTCTATTGATACCTACGTCAACAACAACAGCTCCTTTTTTTACCATGTCTTTTGTGACAAATTTGGCTTTACCGATTGCAGCTATTAGTATATCAGCACTCAATGTAATCTCACGTAAGTTTTGTGTAGAGCTATGAGCTACTGTAACTGTTGCATTATAGCCTGGTTTTTTCAGTAGCATCAATGATGCTAGAGGCTTTCCAACAATATTACTTCTTCCTAAAATAACAACATGTTTTTTTTCAATAGGAATACTGTAATGATGTAAAAGGGTTACAATTCCCAGAGGAGTACAAGAGATAAATCCATCTAGTTGGCCAAGCATTAACTTTCCAAGGTTATAAGGGTGGAAGCCATCTACATCTTTTTCTGGTAAAACAGCGCTTACAATCTTATCCGAGTCAATATGTTTTGGAAGAGGTTGTTGTACCAAAATACCATCGATTTCTCTATCTTTATTATAGGTATTGATCCTATCTAGTAGAATGTCTTGGGTAACATCTTCAGGCAGCTTAATAACATGTGAATTAACATTAATTTTTGCGCAAGCCTTTGTTTTCATATTGACGTATGCTTGTGAAGCTGCGTTATCTCCGACTAAGATAAAGGCTAGCCCGGGTTTAGACTTGCTTTTTGATATCTTAACCTGTAGTTTTTCTAAGATTAAGTTAGCAACTTTTTTACCATCTATAATATTCATATTTTCCTAGATAATATTCTTGTTAAGTCACTGTGTAAGTGCCCATTTGATGCTAAGATTGATTTATACGAGTGAATATCAAACGGGGAGCCATTCCACGAGGTAACTTTTCCTCCTGATTCTTCAACTATTAATTTAGCAGCAGCACAGTCCCATGGAGCTAGGCTAACTTCGAAAAAAGCATCAAATCTTCCCACCGCGACATATGATAAGTCTAAAGCAGCTACTCCAAGTCTTCTTATAGGTGATCCTATTTTCAAGACCTCCATAAATTTTTCTATGCAATGGTCTGGGTTTTCAGCAACATTATAAGGAAAACCGGTTGCAAGGAATGCTTCATCAATATTTTTATTTTCGGATACATTAATTCTATTCCCATTAAAGAAGGCGCCTTTCTTTCTCTCTGCTACAAATAGTTCATAGGTCATAGGTTGAAAAACTACGCCAGAGACAACTTCTTTATTGCATTCAACAGCAATACTTACAGCAAAAAATGGTATTCCATGGGCAAAGTTTACCGTTCCATCCAGTGGGTCTATGATCCACTTTACATTAGATTGATTGCTATCTATGATACCTGATTCTTCAGCAATGAAATCATGATCTGGATAAAGATCTTTAATGAATGAAATAATCTTCTTTTCAGAATTAGTATCATACTCAGTAACTAAATTATGTCTGCCTTCTTTATTGGAGACTTCCATCTGAGTTCTAAAACCTTGCCTGAGGTAGTTACCAGCTGAAATGGCTGCATTTATTGCAGCAAGTGTGTATTCAGAGTGATTAGCTTCTTGCATTAGCGATTCCTTAATTTTAATTTTAGTTTTGATTTCAATAAAAAAAGCTTCAACTTTGCCTGGTCATAGAGCCAAAAAGATAAGAAAAACCATGCCATTGTATAAAGACCATCAATTATTGGCATTATAATGAAATCTGTGGCCATCCATTCTCCAGAAAAGGGGATATGCCTGTCAAAAAGAAATGAAAAAAAAGCATGTAAAATAGAACTCAAGCTTGAAAATATTGAAGCAAATATCGCTATGTGTAGAAACTTATCTTTGTAGAAGTGCGTTTTGAGTCGAAAAAGGATAAGTGTACAGATACAAAAATTTAAAGACCAAATACCTACTTTTGTAGAAGCAAAAAGATCAACTAAGAGTCCGATTAAAAATGCTATCCATAGAGTCTTTTCTTTTTTTAAGGATAAAATATTAGTGCTAAGTAAAGGAACAAAGGCATTAAGAAAAAGATGCAAGGGCATAACATTTTGAAATAGAAAAATAAAAAAAGATAAGAAAAAACCAATTATATATTTCATGTTTTTGAAAAAGCTATTTTTGTATACCAATTATAAGCTGATGATACAATTTTGTTGATATGAGAATGCTTTGGTTCAAAATTAAGAATGTTTTTTGCCTTGGTATTATCTGCTACAAGTAGGGGAGGCTCTCCTTTTCTTTTGTTTTTGAAAATATAAGGAACTTTTAATCCGGTAACTTCTTCTACAGCATTTAGCACCTCTAAAATGCTCAAACCTTTCCCTGATCCAAGATTTAAAGCAATATTCTTACCTTTAGAGCTTATATATTTTAAAGCAAGCAAATGAGCATCTGCTAAGTCGCTTACATGGATATAATCCCTTACAGCTGTTCCATCTGCTGTTGGAAAATCATTTCCATAAATTGAAACATTTTCCTTTAGACCAGCAGCAGCTTGAATTAAATTTGGAATTATATGTGTTTCTGGATCATGAAGCTCTCCGACCTCACAATCGAAATCAGCTCCAGCTGCGTTGAAATATCTCAATATTGCTGATTTAATTGGATATTTTAACTGATAGTCCTCAATGATTTTTTCAATCATATACTTAGATCTTCCATAGGGGTTTATTGGTACTTGGGGGTGACTTTCATCCATAGGAATTTTTAATGGTTTCCCATATGTTGCACAGGTACTAGAAAAAACTATCAATTTAACATCACATTCAACCATAGCTGATAGCAGATTGATTGATCCTAGTACATTATTTTGATAATAGATGTTTGGATTTTCAATTGACTCAACTACATATGCAAAAGCTGCCATGTGAATAATTGCATCTGGCTTATATTTATTAAGGGCATTGATTATATCTTCTTTATATTTTAGATCGCCTTTAAAAAAAGGACCATATTTTGCAAATTCAAGATGTCCTCTTGATAAGTTATCGAAACAAATTGGGGTAATATTAGCTTTCTTTAGAGCTTTGCAGACCATGCTTCCAATATAACCACATCCTCCTGTTACTAAAACTTTAGAAATAAACATTAAAAAGCTCCTTTTGAAGAAAAAAGCATAGGAATTGTTTTTAGAATAAGGCGTAGATCTTTTCTAAAAGATTGATTATCTACATATATTTCATCTAATTCAACACGTTCTAAAAAAGACAAAAAATTTCGACCTGAAGTTTGCCATATGCCTGTGATTCCTGGCCTAATTGATAAAATTTTATAAGCTTTATCACCATAAAATTCTTCGACCTCCTCAAAAAATGCAGGTCTTGGACCAACCACACTTAGGTCTCCAATCAAAACGTTAAAAAATTGAGGTAGCTCATCTAAAGAAGTTTTTCTTAAGTATTTTCCAAAAGAAAAAACTCTTGGATCATCCTTTAATTTTCTAAACTTCTTATATTCTCTTGCTTTTGCTGGATCGTTTTTCAATATATCTTCCAGTTTTGATTCTGCGTTTATGAACATTGTTCTGAATTTATAACATTTAATAGCTTTACCGCCTCTTCCTACACGTTTTTGTTTAAAGAAAATAGGCCCTGGAGATGTTATTACTATTATGGTCGAGATAAGAATAAACAAAGGTAGCCCTATAATTAACACACTTAAGCTAAAACAAATATCGAACAGGCGCTTTAAGGGGTTGTGCTTAATTGGAAATTCTAAACTTCTCACTGTTAAATCATAATTATAATAAAGTTAGTATCTTAAGATTAAATGCAAAAAAAAGAAAGTTTTATACTTTTTTTGAAAATAGTTTTTCGACTAAAATTTCAAGGTCGTTTGTGTTACGATCTATCGATCTTAAAAGATTAATGGACTTTTGCTTAAGATCTTTGATGTGCAGTCTTGCTTCGTCAATTCCAACACAGCTAACATAAGTAGCTTTTTTGTTAATCATATCTGATTTAGCAGGCTTTCCCAAAGAATCTGTGGATGAGGTAACATCTAATATGTCATCTTGAATTTGAAAAGCTAGGCCAACAAATTCTCCAATTTTTTGAAGTATATTTCTCTCATGTTGGGTAGCATCTCCTAAAATTGCACCAAATTCTAAGCTTGCTAAGATCATTGAAGCGGTTTTTTTTCGGTGCATTTTTTCAATCAGTGTTTGAGATAAGTTTTTTCCTTCTGATGTTAGATCAATAATTTGTCCTTTGATTAACTCATTACCCCCAGATCTATGCGCTAGTGTTTTAACTAATTGTAGTTTTTTTTCAGGTGATATGCCTTCTAAATTTGCCAAGAGCTCAAAAGGGTATGTTAATAGAAAATCGCCAGCTAAAATTGCAATAGACTCACTATATGCAATGTGCAAAGAAGGCTTCCCTCTACGATAGTCATCATCGTCCATACTTGGAAGGTCATCATGAATTAAGGAGTAGGTATGGATCATTTCAATGCAACAAGCAGGGTCAATACTTATATTATCTTTAACGTTAAAAGCATTGGCCGTAGCAATGACAAACATTGGCCTTAATCTTTTTGCTTTTGAGAGCAATGAATATTTAACAGCTTCACATAAAATATCCGGCTCGGAAAAAACATCGTCAATCAGATCTTCAAGCCTTAGGTTTATTTTCTCGGCCAGATCGTCAAAGGTGGTGTTATGAGTTTTTTGCATCAGGAATTCCAATTCCAATGTATTTAAATCCTTCTTGTTGCATTTTTGAAGGGGTGTATTGATTGCGTCCATCAAAAAGAACATATCTTTTCATTTTGTCTTTTATAGGCTTGAAGTCAACTAAGCGAAATTGTTTCCATTCAGTTAAAAGTGCGATGGCATCAGCGCCGTCAGCTGCATCGAATTCACTTTTACACCAAGTTAAATTTTTCATCTTTTGCAAGATTTTTTTTGCATTATCCATGGCAACCGGGTCGTATAATCGAAGTTTTGCACCTTTATCAATCAATTGCTTAATTAATGTAATTGAAGGAGCTTCTCGCATATCATCTGTATCAGGTTTAAAGGAAAGCCCCCAGATAGCAATTGTCTTATCTTTGACCCCACCTAATTCAGAAAAATAATTCTGGATATTTTCAGCCAGTACTTTTTTCTGCCTTATATTCACTTCATCTACAGCATCAAGTAAAATAGGCTCGCATTCATATTGTTTTGCAATTGACCTTAAAGCTCTAATATCTTTTGGAAAACAAGATCCACCATAACCAATCCCAGCATATAAAAAACTATATCCAATTCGTGAGTCTGATCCTATTCCTTTTCGAACTTCGTTAATATTGGCCCCAACTTTTTTGCAAATTTGTGCAATTTCATTCATAAAAGAAATTCGAGTTGCAAGCATTGCATTAGCTGCATACTTAGTCATTTCAGCAGAGTTACGATCCATAATTAGAATTCGGTCATGATTCAAAGTAAATGGTTCATACAATTTTTTTAATAAATCAGCGGCACTTTTATCATTTGCCCCTATTATAATTCGATCGGGTTTCATGCAATCTTGAATTGCAGAACCTTCTTTCAGAAACTCTGGATTTGAAACTACTGAAAAAGAAATTTTTTCTGTTAAATTATCAATAATTACTTTTTCTATTAAATCACCAGTTTTAACAGGAGATGTAGATTTATTTACTACAACTATTGAATTTTTTAAATTTTGAGCAATTAGTTTAGAGCACTCTACAACATAGCTAAGATCACATGAGCCATCGTCTGCAGAAGGGGTTGGGACTGCAATAAAGCATACTTCAGCTTTTTTTAAAGCCTCATCATAGGAAGTTGTGAAAAAAAGTCTTTTTGACTCTTTGTTCCTTATTACCAGTTCCTTCAAACCAGGTTCATATATTGGTATTATTCCCTGATTTAATTCTTCAATTTTCTTTTTATTAACATCTACGCAAGTAACAGTATGCCCCATTTCAGCAAAACAAGTTCCTGTTACTAGCCCTACATAACCTGTCCCAAAAATTGCGATATGCATCATAGACTCCCAACTAAAGCAATATTAGTAACAGAATATTGAATAGATCTCCAGCAAATATGTTTATGAAAGAGGAAATAAAGAACCATCTTTAAGTTCTAAAGACTTATCACATAATGATGCTAGGTTTAGATCATGAGTTGCGATAATCAAACTTTTTTGTTCATTTTTTGTAATTGAAAGTAAAAGCTTATGAATTGTTTTAGAATTTTTATGGTCTAAGTTTCCGGACGGCTCATCAGCTAAAATAATGTCAGGGTCATTACAGAAAGCTCTAGCGATAGATACTCTTTGCTTTTCACCTCCAGATAAAAATTTTGTCTGAAAATTCTTTCTATGGCTTAACCCTACTAGTTCAATGTACTTTTCAGCTCTTTTAGAGGTTGTTTTAAGATTTTTTCTACCAATTCGTGCTGGGAAAGTGACATTATCTAAGACTGTAAAGTCATCTAATAAATTATAATCTTGGAAAATAAATCCTATTTTTTCATTTCTTATCTTGGCAGCATTGTTAAAATTAATGTTAACAGAGGATAGCTTTATAAAGCCCTCGTCGGGTTTTTCCAAAAGCCCAAAAATATTCAGCAGAGTTGTTTTACCTTCACCTGATGAGCCCATAATAGCTATGGACTCAGAGGGTTTAATTGAAAATGAAATTTTTTTAAGCACATCTACTCTTTGAGGATGTAAATAGTGCTTTGAGATATTTTCAGCTTCTAAATTGAATGTCACGTTCTTTTAACCTTTTTTTGATTACAGCTTCAAGCTCATTTTGTGAGTGGCAGTAGTAACAATTTATCCCATACATGCAGTTATTGTTGAGAAAATTAACGCATATTGCTGCTATTTTCTCTACTCTTAACTCTCTTAATTCATGTTCTCCATGGGCAAAAGAACAATTTCTTGCTTTTCTACAAGTTTTTCCCCTAGCATGATATTTACAAAGCCTAGTTTTGTAATTATGACAAGTTGCAGCAGCTTCTAAGTCTTGATTTGGTTGCACTTCTGGTTTAATTAATCCTTTACAGACTGCAAATTGAAAAAGCTGCTGGTATCTTCTAGTAAAGTAGCTGTATGAAGCAATAGCTTTGCTATACTTTTCATGATGAAATGAGAAGAGTACTAGATTGCGTTCTTTTTTCGCTTTTTTTATCTCTCTTAGATGATAATTTGACAACATATAGTTTTCATTAGACTTTATATATGCTGCGTGTATAGCTCTTAAATACGTTATTTGTAGATTGTTTAGGCTAAATACTGGTGGCTGCCTGCGCTCTTGAGGTGAGTATCTAATAGGGCCTTGCGCCTCTAAAAATCTTCTTGTTGTAGGTGCTAGGAGATCTATCGCACGTTCAGCCGCTGTTTTTTTCTCACCTTCGCTATCAATTGTTTTTTCTCTTGGAGTACTGCTTTGAATAGCTTTTTCCATACTAGGCAATATATGACTGATTAAATCAGCTGATCTGGGAGTTACACTAAGTGTGTCCTCTCTTGGATTACTGGGGGCTATTATTGGATTAGTAGCAATTGTTGGAAATGACATAATCTTAATCCTCTCTTTAAATTTAAAAAATACTTTCTTAACAAAAGTTAGCCGCCAATCTTATGAAAAGCATCTTTTTTTTCAAATTATAAAATAACCATCTACTTTCAGAAATTTTTTATAGAAATTTTCCTCATAAGGTTTTTAAGTAAAATAAAATATATCTGATATAGAAATGCAATATGGTCGATGATTCTTTAAGATAAAGTTGTTTGTGTAGGAAACTGTGACTGGTAATATTTATAACTAAGGATAGCTGTGAAATTTTTTATTACGCCTTAAGTTAATTTTAATTTTTCATGGGGCAAGAAGCCCCAGATATACAAATTTTAGTTCTAACTTAAGCTGATATACCATTTTTATCTAATAGGATTTTAAAGTAGCTAAGCTCATTTTTAGTATGAACAAAAGGGCAAAAGGTTAGACGAAGGCAACTTTTGCCAAATCTGCATCTCCTGTTAATTTTATTATCAAACTTTTTAATTTCTCTTTTACTATGAGCAAAATGACAATTCCTTCTATTGCAGGCGCCGTATTTAATGAATGCTTTGCAAAATGCTGTGGCTAATTTTTTAGTTTTCTCTCTAGTTTTATTGCTAGCTAAGGAAGCAGCACCACAATCTCTTTTAGTATGCGTTGTTGGAGCTCTAAAAGAATGGCGGTAAGCTTTCGCTTTGGTAGTCTTATCTTTTGAAGCTTGAGAACTTGATTGACTTGCTTCAGCATGGGCTGCTCCTCCTGTATTTTTAGAAGTATTAGCTGGAGAAGCTGCGTGGACAATACTGCAGTTTCTTTTATTTCGCGGCCTCATTATGAGGATACTTTCTGGGGCTGAGAACTCTGCTTGAGCTGCAGGACATGTTCCACTAGAATTACTGGTTGCTGCATATTGAGATGATAAGATAGTTAAATCTTGTGAAATTTGCATAGTTTTCATACAAGCTTGCGAAGCAAATGAAAATTGAAAAGCTGCAAGTGCTACATTGTGGTATAAATATTTTGACCTAATCTCAAAAGAACGCAAGCTTTCTGATTCTGTAACTTCTTTGTGTGGATTAATTTTATCTAAAAGCTCTCTGAGGTGAGCTGAGTGATAGTTAATAAAACCTAGTAATTTTTCTTCATCCAAATTATCTGCTTGAAAAGGTTCCAATTCAACAGCTGTGTAATTTTCTGGCACTTCTTCAGCTCTATTATTTATATGTAATAAAAAGTTGTGTAATTGAATGTAAAAACTAGATCTAGCCCAAGCCTCTGTATATATTAATTGATTTAACCAATTATTATCTGTTTGTATTGCCTCAAAGTACCTAAATTGTTTTTTCTGAGATGTCTCAGCAAATTTGAGATATGAACTTAGAGCGTCGCTTATTACGTTTCTTAATTTGTTATCGATAGTTGACTGGGATTGAGCTGCCGGCGATTCCTCAGCTTCAGGATTAGTATATAGATTTAAAATACTACTATTTAAAGGTTGAAGATCTGTAAAGTTATCTGACTGAATACTCATAAGCTTTTAGTTCCTTTTTTATTGAATTAAGTGGCAATTGCCTTTATATATGTTTATTAGTTGTTTATATCTTTTCTCAGCTTTTTCTAAGTCATAGAACATAGCAGCAAGTCTTGATAGCCCTTACTTGCTTGCATTAAATCTTCGATCATAAACTGTTTGAAAAATTTGAGTTTCTCGAGGGAGCTCTACTAGTTCTTCAGGCCCGTGAGCAAAATCACAGTCATCTCCAAACTGGCAAACACCCCCTTGTAAATAATTAACACAAAGTTGGGTTTTATAATTAGGACGTTGTCTTAGTTCTTCAGATCCATGAGCAAATTTACAACTTTCCCCACGGTAACATCTGCTTTTTATAAAATGACGGCACAACTGGGTTTTGTAATTATCTCGTTTCTTTTTTAAGCTAAGCTGTTCTTTTTTTGCGGGTTGTTTTAAAGCACTTTGGCAAACAGCCGTTGTCACAATCCTTTCCTGGAAAATCATCTCGACAGTTATATCTTTTTTAGTTGTACTTGGTTCTTGATATGAAAGACTTTCTTTTGATGTAGAAGAAGATACGCTTGAAGCCATCTTTTTACCTCTTTAAATAATGAGGGATCATCTTAAAGTTTTTAATAAAAAAATCAACTACTAAAAATTTGAGTGGATTTTTTTATTTACGATCTAAGTATTTTAGCTGGGTTAAGATTTGCGGCTTTTAGAGCTGGTATAATTCCAGCAAGCAAAGAGATTATTGGTGTTACAATTAAAATAAATAGAAGAGCTTCTGAGCTCAAGTTATTTGGAAGAGAACTACCAAAAAAGGCAGCATTAAAGGCCTGGTGACCTTGAAGCCTACTTAAGAATGCAGCAATTGAATCAATGTGTTTTAAAGTGACTACTGCAAGGAATGTTCCAATGGCGCTGCTCAAAAAACCTGTGATAAAGCCACATGCGCCAAAAATAAAAGCTATGCTTTTTTTAGAAGCTCCAAGTGACATAAGTATAGCAATTTCTTTTTTCTTATCGTTTACTAACAATATTAGCATTGAAATAACATTTGAACATGCCACCATTAAAATTATAATAGCAACTAAAGAAAATAAGAGCTTATCACTTTGAAACTGTTGTAATAAATCTTTTGAAAAATCGAAATCTTCATATGTCTCAACTTTCCAATATTTATCTACTTTCTTATCAATAAAGCCTGTTTCAATTAAGGATTTTATTTTTTTAGCATCCTTCAATGGCGTATTCCAAATGAAAAGCCCATTGTTGGTTATTTCACTAGTTGAAACAAATGATGAAGAGTTAATAATTCTTACTAATTCAATTGGAGCTATTAAAAACCTACTTCCTAACGGAAATACACCAGGATCATAAAAACCTGCTATATAAAAAGGAGTTCTCATTTCCTTAGATGATGTAGAACTTGCAGATGAAAATCCAAAGTAACCATTGTCTCCAATTAGCGCATGATTTTTTTTGAAAGATTTAGGGAGTAGAGTACCATAGCTATTGTTTATCTTTGGTAAAATATAGCCCTTGTTTTTAACAAAATAAATCCAAGGGGGAGGAGTTTTGGGTTCGTTGTCAAAATTTATTTTTGCCTTAGCTTTGACTAATTTGCATGCTCTTAAAGAGATTTTTTCATTAATTGGGTTATTTTGAATTATTCCTTTAACAAAAAGATCTTCGTTTTCAATTGACTCAACATCAAAATAAAGTGGCTCTTTAGTGTATAAAATAGTTGATTGGACGTCGAAATTTTTTTCTAATCTGCCATTTACGATGTACAAAATTTTATCTTTCAGTCTGATGATTTGAGTGTCAGATTGACCATTGTTTTTTAGCAGAATTTGCTTCTTACCTCGAATTTCAGATAATTTTTCCACATAAAAAAGAACTTTCTCAGGTAATAGATAATAGGGGAGAGATGGATCTTTTAATTGAACTTTTTTAATTTGAATATTTTCTAATACCCTTTGATTAAATGAGGTATTATCAGGTGAAAAAGCTATTCTATCTTTTAATGAAGCCTCATTTTTATTGATGAGAAGATTTTCAATATCTTCTATTGAAGGCTTTACTAAAAGGTTAGATAAATTTGGGTTTTTTTCAGAAAGTGACAATATATAAGTCATTTGTGATACAAAAGAAGTTTGTGGTAACAAGTTATCTGAACTTCTGTTTAATGAAAGCCGCATGAAAGCTCCACTTAATTCGTAATCTTGAAATTCAAGCGCGGGAAAGTCTTTTTTCAAGTTATTAAGATCGCTATAAGCAATTTTAACTAGATCTTTCACTTTCCCATTATCATCTACGTCCGGTTTATTCCAATGGTAAGGAATTTCAATATCTGAATCTGATAAGTAGGGATTTGCTAGGTTGGAATTTTTTTTTTCTCCTATGGTTTTAGTCTCATAAAAAGACTCAGATGAAAGATTATCGATTAGATAATAATATGATTTGTAATATTCATCTGTTGGGGTAATCCTAATAGGAGCATTTAAAGAAGTAAGTTTATTAAGCCAATTTTGTTCTAAACCGGCTGTCACAGATAAGAATATTAAGACGAGCCAGACTACCAAAGAAATCACAACAAATGCAATTAGTGATATAACTGATGTAGAGATGGCTCTTTTTTTAGGAATTAAGTACTTGAGAGCGACAAAAAGCTCATACATTACTTTACTTAGCTTCTCTAAAAATCACGCGCTTGCGAAGTTTTTTATCGAATTTTTTAAGTTCAAGTCTCTCAGTTACGTTCCTTTTATTTTTTTCTGTCCAGTAGACTTCGTTACTTTCAGTACTTTTTAATTTAATTTTCTCGCGTGGTCCTTTTTTAGCCATTTGTCAACCTCTGTTTAATAGATAGATGATTTTACAAGATTGAAAATATAAGTCTCAAGTGTAAAAAGCAGCTCTTGGTAATGGAGATAGGTCAATTTCTGATCCTTTTTTTGATAAATTAAATTTTTGATAGCCAAGTCCAGCTATCATAGCTGCATTGTCTAAGGAAAGGTCTTTAGATGGCCAAAAAAAGGGAGTTGAGAGTTTTCTCTCTTCTATCATTTTCCTAAGCGTCATACTTTGAGTGACCCCTCCGCCGAAATAAACAGCTTTTGCATCAATAAGAGGGATTGCTTTTTCAACTTTTTTTATGACATCTGAAAAGGCAGCTTTTTGAAATGCAGCAGCGATGTGTCTTTTTTCATCATCAGAAACTCTAAGTGGGCTATTTTTATTAGCTCCTTGACCTTTAAGTGTATATAAAACTTTTGTTTTAAGGCCGCTGAATGAAAAATCAAAAGACCTTCCTTTTATTTCAGCTGGTTTGAAATTAAATATTTGAGGATCTCCCAATTTGGCTAATTTTTCAATCTCAGGTCCTCCGGGATAAGGAAGATCAAGCATAGAGGCCACCTTATCAAAAGCTTCACCTATGGCATCGTCGATGGTCTGTCCAATCAATTCGTAGTCGCCAACTGCATTTATTTTAACTAATATGGTATGACCACCAGATAAAACTACGCCAAGTGATGGGAATAATTTTTTCTGACCCATCATAGCGGCATAAAGGTGAGCCTCGACATGATTTACTCCAATAAAAGGGATATTTTTAGCAAAAGCAAGACTTTTAGCGCAGTTCACTCCTACGAGCAGTGCTCCCATAAGTCCAGGGGCATATGCAACCGCTATTAAATCTATATTATCCAAGCTAACATTTGCTGTTTTAAGAGCCTTATCTACAGCTGAAGTTATAACTTCAATATGTTTCCTGCTGGCAAGCTCTGGAAAAACTCCGCCATATTGTTTATGGAGATCAATTTGAGAAAAGATAATATTTGACAAGATTAAATCGTTGTCTGATACAACAGCTGCAGCTGTCTCATCACAAGTAGTTTCTATTCCAAGTACAATCATAATGCAAATAGAATAGCAAAAAAGCAATATTAAGTGAGATTTTTTAAGTTAGCAGCAGCTGCTTTATCAATAATCCATAAAGCTTTATTTTGACTCGATCCTATCATCTGAGATGGATAGCTTGTTGAACCAGGCTCTGGAAATAAAGCCTTTTTTAAAATGTTTTTTTTCTTGTCTCCCAGGACATATAAAACAATATTTTTTGATTGATTAATAGCTTTGAAGGTAAGCGTCATTCTCCAAGTATTTTTTTGTGGTACATAATTTGCAACTACAAGTTTTTCAGCTTCTTTTAGGGCTTCAGTATTTGGAAAAAGTGATGCAGTATGACCATCATCTCCAACTCCCAACATGACCAAATCAAATGGCTTTGAATTAAGCTTCTTACTAATTAGTTCTTCATACTCTTTAGCACTTTTTTCAATATCGTGTTCAGCTTTCATTCGAAAAACATTTCCTTGTTTAATCGGCATGTTTTTTATCCCTGAGTCCATTGCCATTTTATAATTACTTTCAGAATTTTCTGGAGGGACAGCTCTTTCATCACTCCAAAAAAATAAAATTTTATCCCACTCTATTTCATTCTTGAACTGATCTGAGCAGAGCAATTGAAAAATAGATTTTGGTGTTGATCCACCGGATAGTGCCACACTGAAATAGTTTTTCTCTGAAATATTTTTCTTACAAAGGTCTATAAAGTGATTTATGCAGTAAACTATAGTCTCTTCATAATCGCCCGGAAAAATTAGGTTTCTCCTATCATCCAGGGACTGGACTCTTCTGATGTTTGTATCAATTATCATCTACGTCCGATAGTTTTAATAAGGTTTTAATAAAATGGTTACTTATAGGCTGTGTAATCATTTCATTTGCAAGAAAGTGTCCTAACTCGAATTTCTCAAACTTAAAATTATGAGGTAAATAACATTGTTTTGGGTTAGAGGAGTCAACTTTAAGAGCTTCAGGTTGTTTTTCAGATCTTTCAAAGACAATTTCATCATTTTCTTTGGCTTTTACCTGAATTTTTAGAACGTCTCCTGAGTTGAATACTTTTTTTTCATCGATGTTTATTACAACTTGCACAGAGGATTTTAACTTATTAAACAAAATAAGGTGAGTGGTTCCTTCGGTTTTTTTTTCTTTGTATGACCAATCTAGCCTAGATGCTATCCAGAAAATTAGATAATATCCTTGAATCAAAAATTTTTTAATTAAGGGATTGTCCTTTTGATTCACATTTAAAGTAATCGAAGATGCATTTTCTAGAATCTTAAGTTTTTCTGATTCATAAAACTCTGATGATAAAATATCTCTAAGGTCTTCAGTTTTAAGCCAGTTTAAATCTACTAAACAATTTTCCTTACATTTAAAATTTTTCAAAACAAATTTCGAAAAAGCAAATATATCGCTAGAGGTTTCTGAGTCGAAAATTATTTTTGAGGCTAATTCTTTTAAGTGAAAAAGCAGTTTTGTTTCTTTGCAGGGATCTTCACACCAAAGCAAATGAACTGGAAGGTCTGGTATTAATAAAGGAAGTACTACATATCTTACTTTTTCGATGTCATCCTTGCCTACACCAATATCAATGCTATCACAAGCAACTTCTTTTTGATCTCCAGGAGGAGATAAAATGGATACAGCTGTTTTCAAATAGCTTTCTTTTGACTCTGGCTCATAAGTAATAAAAATAATCCTACAGGGAAATTTTTCTATTAGATTCTGGATGGTATCTCTGACAAAATTTAGCCGATTATTTCTTTCAGAATAAACAATCAAAGTGAACAGGTTTGCTTTGTTTGTATCCTCTTTACTTAAAGACTCCCATATTTTTTGGAGTTCAGATTCAATTTTTGCTGGTGGAACAATTTTTTGAGAAATCATTGCTTTAAGGTTTTCTCCAACTACGGTTATCTTTCTCAATTAATTCATCAGCAGATTTTGGTCCCCATGTTCCAGATTCATAATTTGGGAAATCCTCAGGGGGATTTGCTTCCCAGTATTTTAAAATAGGAGTAAAGATTTTCCAAGATTGGAGAACCTCATCAGACCTAGCAAATAAAGTGCTGTCACCATTGATGCATTCTAAAATAAGCCTTTCATAGGCCTCTGGGGGTGCTTTTCCGAAGTATGACCCATATCTAAAGTCCATTTTAACTGGTTGAATAGGACTGCTTGGCCCTGGCACTTTACAGTTTATTTTCATAGAGATTCCTTCATCTGGCTGTATTCGGATTGCCAAGACATTTGCCTCATTTTTATTGTCTTTGTGTTGGAATAAAACGCCAGGCGAGTCTTTGAAGATAACTGCTATTTCAGTCACTTTTTTAGGAAGCCTCTTACCTCCTCTAATATAAAAAGGAACCCCATCCCATCTCCAATTATCTATAAAAAATCTGATAGCTGCAAATGTCTCAATGTTTGATTTATCACTTACTTCGTCTTCTTCGCGATAGGGCTTAACTTTTTCTCCATTTACAAACCCACTTTTATATTGGCCACGTACAACAGACCTCTTAAAATCATTTTCGGTGAAGGGGCGAATTGATTGAAGAACTTTAACTTTTTCATCTCTTACTCCTTTCTCTGAAAGATCTACAGGAGGCTCCATTGCAATAATAGATAGAAGTTGCATCATATGGTTTTGAATTATATCTCTAGTAAGGCCTTCTTCTTCAAAAAATTCACCTCTATTTTCAATACCGATATCCTCTGCAACTGTTATTTGGAAATGATCTATATGCTTATAATTCCAAATTGACTCGAAAATAGAATTAGCGAAGCGAAATACCAAGATATTTTGAACCGTTTCTTTTCCAAGATAATGATCGATGCGATAGGTCTGTTCTTCGGATATGTGCTTTTGAATTTGATTTTGAAGCTCTTTTGCAGAATCAAGGTCTTTGCCAAATGGTTTTTCAATTATAACCCTGGACCATCTTTCATCAGACAGATTGTATATTAACCCATGTTTTTTTAATTTTTCTATGATGAGCGGAAAGAATTTGGGCTGAACTGAGAGATAAAAAATTCGATTTCCTCCAGTAGCGTGTTTGGAATCAATTTCTGATAAAAAGTCTTTCAATCTTTCATATCCCTCGTCACTGTCAAATTGAGATTGATGATAAAAAAGCCTTTCTTTGAAATTAGACCAAAAACCTTTATCAATAGGTTTTGTTCTGGAAAATTTGTCAACGTTCTCCTCCATGTCTTTTCTAAAGTCTTCGTGGCTTTTTTCTCTTCTGGCAACACCAACACAGGCAAAATTAGTCGGTAGGTGCCTTTCCTTCCCTAGGTTATAAATTGCAGGAATTAACTTTCTTGCAGTTAAATCTCCAGTAGCGCCAAAAATAACTAAGGTACATGGGTCTATAGACTTTATTATTTTTTCTGTATCTTCTAGTGGATGAGGATTATCTTTTTGCATATCAATAGCAATAATCTAATTGATGATTTTTGAGTATGTTTTTTTTATTAGGTTGCACCGTTATAATTGGTGCAACCTAATAAATGAGATTTTTTAGAACTTTTTAAGTCTTATTTGAACGCTTGGTTTATTCGGCGCATTAATCTGCTTATTATCTAAAATTAAACCTAGCGCTTTCATTTGATCTTCTTTCATCTCTTTTGAGCCTAAGTAACTATCTTTGAAATCTCCATTCATATGTATACTTCTTGATGTGAGAAATTCTTCGCTTCCCAAGGACTTTTTAAAAATTATCTCTGTAAAAGTGCTATGAACTCTTGCAGTATTTGGATCGACTTCCTCTAAAAGAACAATAATAAAGGTGCATTCATTTTTTAATTTGCCTTTAAAACTTGAGCTTCTAATGTGCTGGGGCATGGCTTCTATTTCTTCCGGATTTATGGGAAGTGCTTCTTGATTTTCAAATTCCATAGGTCTCGGAGTTGGGCGACCTTCAACTACTTCTGGAATATGTGGAATGGATTCAAGTATTTTGGGACCCACATTATATGTAAAAGTTTCTCCAAAATTTTCAATAAATGGCCTTACTTTTTCTCTCCATACCATTTTTAGTGAAGCGATTTGCTCTTCTATCTCGCGAATAGTCATTTCTCTATTATCCTGATTGCTCCATTTTGCAAGGGCTAGCGGCTCTAGAGGCGCTAGAGGCGCTGATGGTGTAGGTGTTGCTGCTGCCATTTTTTACTCCTTTGTTTAGCTTAAATTTTAAAAGTGTTAAGGAGATATCATTTTTTTGATTACTTATTCAAGATTTTTTTTAAGATTAAAGAGGGGAAATTTTTTAGTACTATATGCTTCTGCTAAGATAAGTTTGTAGCAAAACTACAGCAGACATTGCATCTAGGTTTTTGGTTCTTTTTTTTCTTGTAACCTTTGCATCCTTCATCAATACATCAGCACCTTTAGAAGAGAGTCTTTCATCCATATATTCAATCTTTAGATTAAGCTCACTTTCTAAAATTTTACCAAATTCTTTTACTTGTTTGGCCATAGGCCCTTCTAAACCAGATAAAAGAAGAGGAAGACCAATTATAATTTTTTCAATGCTAAATGGTTCTTTTTTTATCTCGTCAGCTACTTTTTTAGCACTTTTTTCAGGTGATTTATCTGCCTGAATTACTTTATGTGGAAAAGCTATTGTTTGTGTATCATCTGTTAAGGCAATACCTATTCTTTTTTCACCATAATCAATTGCAACTATTTTTGACATTTTTTTGCCGCTTTTAAAAATTCACAAAATAAAGGATGTGGAGATAGTGGCTTGGATTTAAATTCAGGATGAAATTGCACCCCTACCATCCATGGATGGTCTTTATTTTCAGCAATCTCACATAAATCTCCTTCGCTAAATATACCACTGAAAAGCATTCCATGCTTTTCAAATTCACTTTTAAATTCATTATTGAATTCAAATCGATGCCTATGCCTTTCTTGGATAGTTTTTTTATTATATGCTTGAAATGCCAACGATTTTGGGTTTAAAGAACATGGGTAACTTCCAAGGCGCATTGTTCCACCAAGTTTTGCCTTCCTTTTTTGATCTTCCATTAATGAAACAACAGGATATTTAGTATTTTTATCAACTTCAATTGAGTGGGCCTCTTTTAGACCTATAACATTTCTAGCAAATTCTACTACCATAATTTGCAAGCCGAGGCAAACTCCAAAAAAAGGAATTTTGTTTTCTCTACAATACTTTGCAGTAAGTAATTTTCCAATCCAACCTCTTGATCCAAATCCACCAGGAACAAGATATCCATCACATGACGGTAGCAAGCTTAAATCATCAACTTTGTCAGACTCGATTTGAATGATGTTTAATTTTAGCTTATTAAATATTGCTGCATGCTCTAGTGCTTCATATATAGATTTGTAGGCGTCTTTCAATTCAATGTATTTCCCAACAACCCCAATGGTAACTTCATTTTTAGAAGATTTAAGGGTTTCTAACATGTTTTGCCATTTACTTAAATTAGCTTCATTTATTGGCAAGTTAAGTTTTTTTAAGACATGAGAATCTAGGCCCTGTTGATGTAGGTTGATTGGAACCTCATAAATACTTTTGTCTACATCCTTTTCATCAAAGACAGACTCTTTTGCAACATTGCAAAAAAGTGAGATTTTTTCTTTTATCTCTTCACTTAATGAATTTTCTGATCTGCATAAAATTATATCAGGTATTATTCCAATCTGCCTTAATATCATAGCAGAATGCTGTGACGGCTTAGTTTTTACTTCTCCTGCAGCTTTAAGATATGGTACATAAGTCAGATGAATATTAATGCAGTCTTTTGGGTAGTCATATCTAAACTGTCTAATAGCTTCTAAAAAAGGTAGACATTCAATATCTCCAACAGTACCTCCAATTTCTACCAATACAACATCGACTTTTTCATGCTGAATTGAGCATTCTTTTATAATTTTTTTTATCTCATCAGTAACGTGTGGAATGACTTGAACTGTTTTACCTAAATACTCACCATTTCTTTCTTTTTTTATTACTGCTTCATATACCTGTCCTGTAGTAGCGTTTGATTTTTTATTTAAAGGACTATTAGTAAAGCGGTAATAGTGCCCCAAATCAAGATCAGTTTCAGCTCCATCATCAGTCACATAGACTTCTCCATGCTGAAATGGGTTCATAGTTCCTGGATCGACATTGAGATAAGGGTCTAATTTAAGAATTGCAATACTTAGCTTTCTTGATTCTAATAAATTGCCGATAGCAGCTGTTGTTAATCCTTTACCGAGGGAAGAGACCACCCCACCTGTTATAAAGATAAATTTTGTGTGCATAAGTATCTCCTTAAATTAATTAAATCACTAGGAATATCAACAGATATTTCAGAATCATCGACTATAACAGTATGAATAGAATACCCATGCTCTAGAATCTTAAGCTGCTCTAAATCTTCTTTTAGCTGCATTGGAGTATTTGGCAAATCTTTAAGTTTCATAAGGAATTCTTTTCTATATGCATAGATCCCAAGATGTTGGTAATATTCAGTTGCATTGTGAGGAATAGCAGACCTGCTGAAGTAAAGCGCCCTTTTATTTTTGTCAAAGACACATTTTACAACATTCGGCGAGTTTGCTTTTTTTAAGTCTTTAATAAGCATCAAGGGAGTAGTTACTAAAGTTTCTTGATCGTTAAAAGGCATTATCATCATATCGATTGTAGATGGCATGATGCAAGGATGGTCACCTTGGATATTTATGATAACATCTTTGGGGCCAGTTTCTTTTAGAGTATCTATAGCACATGCAATTCTTTCAGTCCCATTATCACATGCTTTTGTCTTGATTACTTTTGCAGAAAAAGACTTTGCAGCCTCTTCAATTAATGGGCTGTCTGTTGCAATATAAAGCTCATCAAGTAAATGACATCTAAGTGCATTTTCATAAGTTCTTTGAATTAAGGGTTTACCTAAAACATCTTTTAATAATTTTTGAGGAAACCTTTTACTCTCCAGGCGGGCTGGTATAACTCCAATATTTTTCATGCCTTTAAATTATTTAAGAAACCAGATTAAGAAAAAAGGAATTTTAATGCTTGCTGTTGTCTAAATCAACAATTTAGGTAAAATACAAAAAAATCTACAGGAAAATGCCATGAACAACCAAAGCCTTCTACAAAAAAAAAGATTATCATATGACCCTTTAGTTCCTGAAAAAGTTAAAGATTTAAGAAAGCTTAAGTTTATAGAAAAAGACAAAGTTGAGCCTAAAAGCGATCGATCTGAGATTAGGAAAATATTTGAAAAATCTTATGGCCAACCAATCGTTGAGCTTGAAGCTGGCAGAGAGCTTGAAAAAAAAATATTGAGGATTGGGGTTGTTTTTTCCGGGGGACAGGCAGCAGGAGGACACAACGTTATTTCAGGGCTGTTTGATGCTGTTAAAAGTTTTCATAAAGATGGAAAATTATTTGGTTTTTTGAATGGTCCAAGTGGCATCGTAGAAAATAGTTATATTGAGATCACAGAAGATAAGCTTTATGAATACCGAAATCAAGGTGGTTTTGATTTAATAGGATCTGGCAGAACTAAAATTGAAACACAAGAGCAGCTCAAGTCGTCACTTGATACTGCAACAAAGCTTGAAATAGACGGTATTGTAGTTATTGGTGGGGACGACTCTAATACCAACGCTGCTATTTTAGCTGAATATTTCTTAAACAATAACTGTAAAACAAAAGTAGTAGGTGTCCCCAAAACAATAGATGGCGATTTAAGATCAGATGACATTGAAATGTCCTTTGGTTTTGATACGGCTTGTAAAACCTACAGTGAACTGATAGGAAATATCTGCAAGGATGCTTTATCAGCTAAAAAGTATTATCACTTTATTCGGCTTATGGGAAGATCTGCATCTCATATTGCTTTAGAGTGTGCATTTAAAACTCAACCAAACCTGACATTGATAGGTGAAGAGATAATGCATAACAATATTTCACTGAAAGATATTGTTTCTATAATTGTTGAGTTAATTGTTAAAAGAGCAGAAATTGGCAAAAACTATGGAGTAATTTTAATCCCTGAAGGGATTATCGAATTTATTGGTGAGGTCAAAGCTCTTATTGAAGAACTAAATATAATGTTAGCTACAGGATCCACACATTTAACTGTTATAAATGCAATGAAAGATCATATGGAGGTTCTAGCTTACCTAAAACAAAACCTAAAACAGACATCATATTCCTGCTTTGAGATTCTACCAAAAGATATACAAAAACAGCTGCTTTTAGACAGGGATCCTCACGGAAATGTCCAAGTTTCTAAAATTGAAACGGAGAAACTTTTATTAGACATGGTGAAAAAGGAACTAAAGGAAAGAAATTTTAAGGGAAAATTTAGTGCTGTAGCTCATTTTTTTGGCTATGAGGGCAGGTCAGCACTGCCGACTAATTTTGATGCAAACTACTGCTATAATTTGGGCAGGTTATCCGCCTCTTTAATAAACCAAGGACTTACTGGATATATCGCATGTATCAAAAATCTCAAAGAGCCTGTCGAGAAGTGGCAATATTATGGATTACCCTTAACGATGCTTATGAATATCGAGAATCGTCATGGAAAGCAAAAGCCCGTAATAAAGAAATATCTGGTAGATCTTGAAAATAAAATTTTTCAAAGATTTTCTAAACTAAGAGATCAATGGGAGCTGGACGATCAATATCAGCTTGTAGGCCCAATTCAATTTTATGGGGATAAGGAACTTACCGACTCATCACCAATTACTATGTAATTTTATCGGCTTCAATTAGTGTATCTTCATTTGACTGGATAAGCTCAAGAGATTTCCACTTGCCGCTCTGGTATCGTAAGTAGTAAACAATACTGGTCATTATACTATAGGCAACTGCAAGTACCCATGCAATCTCTACTGAAAGATTTAGCTTAACGACAATAAAGTAAATTGGGGCTAGCAAAAAGACCCATACTGAAAATGTTCCGGCAATTAGCAAGAAGAGGGTATCCCCAGCTGCTGATAAAAGACCTGCAAATATCCATTTGAAACCTTCAAAGGTTATATACATGAAAACAAATAAAAAGCATGTTTTTAGGGTTTTCACAAAGTCAGGAGAAGCTAATAAACTGCTTTCTTGGCTGTTTAGAAAAAAGGGAATCGTAATGTTTGGATCCAAAAGAAAAAACAATAAAACCATAGAGCTAAAAATTATCTGAAGCTTTATGCCTGATTTCATCACCTTTTGCGTTTGATCTGATTTTTTAGCTCCAATGAAGTTTCCAGAAATTGCAGCAACTCCTTTGTTGAGCCCATCCATAAAAAAAGAAAGCAATATAACTATACTTTGACAGATAGCAGAAATTGTAATATGCAGCTCGCTAAGTCTTGTCATCATTTCATAGAAAATTGCCCACCCCATGATTTCGAGTAAATAAAATACCCCTTGAGGGACTCCAATTTTTAAGGATTTTAAAAACCAGGTTTTATTGAATTGAAATTTATGTGTTCCATATTCCTGCCTATTTTTTTTTCTTAAAAATAGCAAAAGTAATATAGAAGCTTGAACTAAGTATCCCGAACACGTAGCTATAGCTGCACCTTTGATTCCCATTTCAGGAATAATCCCATTTATACCAAAAATTAAAATCTTATCTAAGATAATGTTAATTAAGTTTGCAGTTACAGCAAGACCGATTAGTAGTTTTGTCTTGCCTTGCCCAATAAAAAACCCTGCTAAAGCTGTCATAAGTGCGTAAGCTGGGGCAAACATCATCAAAGTAGAAAAATAGTCGGTTTGCAAGCTTCCATATACTGAATTTGAGTAAAGAATGGGGCCAATCCATAGTGACATTGGTGCAAAAAAAAGAATGGATATAGCTGCGATCCAGATCATTTGCCAGACAGAAGCACCAATCATTTTCTTATCATTTGCTCCATTATATTGGGCTACAAATACTTCTGACATTGCTGTTATCATTCCCATTCCACCAAAAAAAGCCCAGGCCATTGTTCCAGAGTTTACAGCTGCATTGAGAGTGTCAATTGAATATTTAGCTAAAAAGAGTCTGTCAACAAAAATCATAAATAGCGTAGCTAAAGCAGATATCATTAGAGGAAATGATAGTCTAAAAACACCTTTAACACTGCTATTCAAAAACTTATGATTTTCGGGTATATCTTGCTTCTTCATATAAACTATATTGTAGCGTAAATTAATATTGTTAATAATTAGTTTTTATTTATTTTTCAAAATAGACTTGTAAACTTATTTTTTTCTTGCGTTATGGAAATTAAACAACAAAAAGAGTATCAGAATTCGAAAGGCTTTTTCAACCCTTATCAAAAATCTACCAAAAGACACTTGTGGAATGTTGTTTTGTGGAAGTTGGGGTTTTACAATGAGCCCGAGACAAGAAATAAACCTCCTAGGGATTTCAAATACCCAGTAAACACAAAATTTAGTGGCGGAGAATACTTTTGTACTTGGATAAATCATTGCACGTTTTTAGTGGGATCGGAAGAAATAAATATTTTAACGGATCCTATTTTTAGCAATTATTGTTCCCCACTTCCAGTTCCTTCTTTAAAAAGAAGGCATAAACTTGAATTTAGTTTGCAGGATCTTAAAAAAGTCGATTATGTTTTGATTAGTCATAATCATTATGATCACTTAGATAGCTTTAGTGTGAATGAATTAAATAAAAAGTTTCCTGAAATCAAGTGGATTATCCCTTTAAACTTGTCTTGGTGGTTTAAAAAACGCGGAATAAAAAATACTTTTGAGCTTCGCTGGTGGAAAGAGATTTTTTTTGGTAATGAGATTAAAATTACAGCGGTGCCTTCTCAGCATTTTTCTGGGAGGGGACTTTTTAGCATGAATAAAACTCTTTGGAATGGGTATGTCTTTGAGTTTTTAAAAAGCAAAAAGAAATGTTACTTTACTGGTGATACCGGTTACAATAAATATGATTTTTCAAGGATAGGCAATGAATTTAAATCAATTGATCTCAGCTTAATACCAATAGGTACTTATTGTCCTAGGCCGTTCATGAAGACAGTGCATATTGATCCTAATGAAGCTGTGACGATTCATAGAGAAGTAAAATCTAAGTTCAGCATTGGGATGCACTGGAAAACATTTAAGTTGTCAGATGAACCTTTAGATTTACCTCCATATGATTTATACCTGGCAATGATAAAAGAAAAAATACCGATTGAGGAGTTTATAGTAGTGGATCCAGGAGAATCTGTTAGTTGGTGATGCTTTATTTTAAAGTTAAAAAATACCTGTTTGTTCAAGAGATTTTGACTCTTCGGTATTATAAAAATTTCAAATTTGCGGTTTTGGATATTTTTCAAAAGCTGATTTATGCTTTTATAAATCCCTATAGAGTATCTAAAAAATTTCTAATAAAAAAAGGCTTTCAAGATGTCCACATGTATGGCGAAACGCCAATTAAAGCCTTTAGTGAGCTTTTACAAGAATTCGGCTTAAATAAAAGAGATAATTTTTTTGAAATGGGATGTGGAAGAGGAAGACTTTGTTGCTTTGTTAGCTCGCTTTATAAATGCAGCGTGGTCGGAATAGAGCAGATTGCAACTTTTGTAAGAATTTTAAGATTTTTACAAAAAATCTTTAGGCTAAAAAACTTTGAAGTAGTTAATAAAGACATGTTTGATGTTGACTACAGTCGCGCGAGTTTTATTTATCTATATGGAACATGCTTGAAAGAAGATGAAATTTATAGACTTGTTGAAAAATTTAAAAGTTTGAACAAAGGTACAAAGGTCCTCACAATAAGCATTTCACTAAAAAATTATGATAAGAGTTTTCACTTATCGAAAAAGCATCAGCTTAATCTACCGTGGGGAAAGGCGACTGCATATTTTCATGTTAAGCTTTAAAAAAATATTTAAACAATGCTCTGGAGTTGAATTTTTTTTCGTGATAACGTGAAAAAAAAGATCAAAAGGAAAAAATGCAATGGACATACCCAAAAAGACTTTAAACGATGGTGTTGAAATTCCAGTGCTAGGATTTGGAACTTGGCAGCTGGAAGGAGATAAATGCATAAAAGCTGTAAGAATGGCCTTAGAGTTAGGCTATAGGCACATTGATGGGGCTTATGCTTATTGGAACCACAAGCAAGTAAGAGAGGGGATTGGATCATTTCCGAGAGAAGATTTTTTTATGACATCTAAGCTGTGGAGGGACTTTCATTCACCGGAGCTCGTTGAGAAGTGTTTGGATGAGTGTTTAACCGACCTAGGTATGGATTATTTAGATCTTTTTTTAATTCACTGGCCAGAAAGATCAAAATCTGTTTCCTCGATTTTAGAGCAGATGTTTAAGATGAAGGAGAAGGGAAAAGTTCAAAGTGTTGGGGTTTGCAATGCTACAATCCATCATATTCAAGATATTTATGATGATGGTCTTTCAATTTCAGTAAACCAAATCGAATACCATCCTTTCCTGAATCAAAGTGCGATTTTAGACTTTTGTAAAAATAAGGACATCGCTGTTACGGCCTATAGTCCTATTGCTCAAGGAGCAGTATATAAAAATTCAGATATACAAAAAATTGCAGAAGATCATAAGAAAACACCAGCTCAGATATCCCTTAGATGGCTAATTCAAAAAGGAATTATAGTTATTCCAAAGGCAACTTCAAAAGACCATATTACCGAAAATCTTGGTATATTTGATTTTAAATTGGCAGAAGATGAGATGTCTACAATTGATTCTTTACATACTGGTACTAGGATTGTCAATCCTGATTTTAATGAATTTGACTATTGATAGGTTATGGGTTAATCTCTACACCCATGAGTGAAAATAAAAGAAGGTCAACACGTCAAGTTTTTGTTGGAAGCATCGGAATTGGCAGCAATAATCCGATTCGCATTCAGTCTATGACAACAACTGACACAAAAGATATTGAGTCTACTGTAGATCAAATTAAAAAATTATCTGACAACGGTTGTGAGATTGTTAGGGCTACTGTCCAGGGCAAGAAGGAAGCTCTGGCAACTGAAAAGATCAAAAACAAACTGTTACAAGATGGCTATGATATTCCAATTGTGGCAGATATTCATTTTTATCCACCAGCAGCTCTTCTAGCCGCAGAATTTGTTGACAAAGTCAGAATTAACCCTGGGAACTTTGCAGATAAAAGGGCTACTTTTAAGGTACTAGAATATTCGGATGATTCTTATCTAAGCGAGTTAGCGAGAATAGAAGAGAGATTCACACCACTTGTTTTAAAATGTAAAAAGCTAAAAAAGCCGATTCGAATTGGCGCCAACCATGGCTCTTTATCAGATAGAATTATGAATCGTTTTGGCGATACAGCATTAGGCATGGTCGAATCAGCTATTGAGTTCACCAATATAGCGAGAAGATGTGATTTTCATGACCTTGTCTTCTCAATGAAGTCTAGTAATACCAAGGTAATGTTAGAAGCATATCGCTTGTTGGTTAAGAAGTTTAATGAACTGGGGTGGGATTATCCGCTTCACTTAGGAGTGACCGAAGCTGGGTTCGGAAATGAGGGAAGGATAAAATCTTCTCTAGGCATAGGTTCGCTTTTATTGGATGGAATTGGAGACACAATTAGAATTTCTTTAACAGAAGACCCTGTAAATGAGATTGACCCTTGCAGGCGTTTGGTTAATTTTGCTGAAAAAGAAAGCAGCTATAGACTTTTTTTCCCATACAGCAGAAAAAAAAGATCATTCAGTGATTTTCTACACAAAGATGGAACAGTGATATTAAAAACTAATAGTAAAATTGACTTCGATCAAGTCAAAAGTGAAGTTTATCCTGACATCATATGGACAAATTATCCTAGTGAAGAGCTTTTCAATTTAGCCATCAGTAAAAATATCAAAGTATTGTCGAAAGAAAATAAATTTTCTCATTTGCAGATATATGAATTAGATAAACTTACTGATAATCTTCCAGATAATTATGCAATCTTATTAAAGAGTTTCTCTGAAAGGGATGTCGATATATTAGCAAAACTCGACCCAAATTTTATTATTTTATCTTTAGAAAGTAGAAAAATCCAAAAAGCTAGAGATTTTTTTGACCTGATAAGTAATAGAAATCTGAATATCCCAATTATTTTAGATTTCACCTATAAAGCTGAAGCAGATGATATTATTGTTCAGTTTGCTGCTGAGGCAGGTTCGCTTTTATGTGATAACATAGCAGATGGAATATGCTTAAGTGCAAATTTAAACAAAGAAGATATTTTATCTACTTGCTTTAGTGTTCTTCAATCAGCTCGCATGAGAACTGTGAAAACTGAATTTATTTCCTGCCCAAGCTGTGGAAGGACTTTATTTGATTTACAAGAAGTTGCTAAGAGAATTAGAGCAAAAACAGGGCATTTGCCAGGTGTTAAAATTGCTATTATGGGCTGTATAGTTAATGGGCCTGGTGAAATGGCTGATGCAGACTTTGGGTATGTTGGATCTAGTCCTAATAAAGTAGACTTATATGTTGGCAAGAAGTGCATTGAGAAAAATATCGATTTTAGCGTAGCTGACCTAAGGCTGATTGATTTAATTAAAGCTCATGGTCGATGGGTAGAACCTGACAATTCGGACAAGTGTAGGTCCCGCGCTGACAAACAACTTGCTTGAAAATTTTTTCGCCACACCTTTTACAAGGTTCATTTGCTCTACCATAAACAGCTAAGTAATTTTGGTGTGTTCCAAGATCATGAAAACTTTTAAAGTTGCTAAGTCCTTCTCCAAGAGAAGTGCCTCGATGTACAACAGCATCACTTAGGATTTTTTTAATTGATTCATAAAGATCTTTAATTTTTTCAATTTTTAGATTATTTGCTTGCATCATTGGATGTAGCTTGCTGTCAAAAAGAATTTCATCAGCATAGATATTTCCAATTCCAGATATAAAGCTTTGATCTAACAAAAGAGCTTTTAGAGGTTTTTTCTTAGCTGTAATCCGCGCTTTTAACCAATCATATGAAAAAGCTGGATCCAGGGCATCTATTCCAATTCTTGCTAAAGTCTTATCAACCTCTTTTGTAAGAGTTATTTTCCCAAATTTACGAGGGTCATGAAACTTTAATATGTTGCCATTTGAAAATTTAAAAACAGCATGTTCATGTTTTTCTAATGGAAAAGAATCTCCCTTGACAAACTTTCCGCTCATCCTCAAATGAATTATCAAACTCCAGTTGTTTTCGAGTTCAAAGAAAATATATTTTCCTTTTCTGAAAATTTTTTTGATTGATTTTCCGATTACTATCTTTTTGAATTCTTCAATCGAAAAAGGAAAGATCATATTTTGATGATCTATCTCAGTATCTAAAATCGGATTACCAATGATTTTTTCTTTAATTAATCCATCTATAGTTGTTTGGACTTCTGGTAGCTCTGGCATTTTTTTACAAATTTTTTGACCAACTATACCACACGATGTTCTTCTAATCTATCTTTTGAAAATCAAAAGTTGACTTAATTTAAAAGCATTAAGAATATGTTAAGAATGCGTTAATTTAACATTAAGATTCCTGAAAGGAGAGAAATTATGCATTCTGTTTCATCGTTATCACATAAATTTTTTAATGCTGCAATAGTAGAGACATCTAATCAAAATTCAAAAATAGCTAAACCTGAAGTGTTAGATCGAGTACATCAAATGAGAATTCAAATTCCCACGGCTCGTCCAGTAGATGGTGAAGTTAGGTTTGCTCTAAGCGCAACTGGTACTCCACTATCTATTAAAACATATAAGTTTTTAAAATTTTTTGAAGAAGAGTATAAGTTTTTGCAATTAGTTAAAGAAGTCCCTCATTGTGTAAATATTCGAGCGGTAGGGGAGCTAGATGATAAACAAGTAGTTGTATTAGACAACGCTGGAGAGCAAGATTTACTAGATTTTATAACTAAAATTAGGAAACTTTCAGAAAGAGAAGCTTTACAACTAGCTATTCAAATATTGGAATGTATAGAAGTACTGCATGAGAAAAAAGAAGTTATTCATAGAGATATAAAGCCAGATAATATAATCGTAAATTCTTCTGAAGAGGGCTTACAGTTTACGTTAGTAGATTTTGGAATAGCTACAGAAAATTGTAAAAATCCCAAACAATGTCAGGGGGGAACATCTAGATATGCCTCACCGGAATATGCTTTGTCAAACAAATCTAGTCCTTTTCAAGATATCTGGAGTCTAGGCTATGTAATATTTTCAGCTTTTTCAGGAGAGCCACTTATTTCAAGTTTTGAACATGAACATGATCTGCGTTTGGGTTTATTGCAAGAGATGCAAATGGTTTTTGGAAAATTTCCACAAAGTATGATCAAAACTGCACCCGAACATATTAAAGAAAATTATTTCGAAAAGAAAGGGCTTATTAAGAAAAAATATGTTCTCAAAAAGGCAGGTTTTAAATGCAAAAGCTTAGAAGAGCGCATGAAAGAATTTCCTGATCCGATAAAAAAATTACTAAGAAGGATATTTTCTTATGAAAATAGACCAACAGCCAGCGAATTATTGGGACTAGAAGAGATGAAAAAAGATGTTTGTTTCAAAGTCGAGATCCCACCCCAAGCAATAAAAATGTTAATAACATCATGTGTAGATGTTGATGGAGAATTAGAAATAGTAGAAAAAGAATTCAACTTATGGGAAAAAAGTTTTGGCAAGATACACCACCATGTCCCGAAATCTAAGGATAAAAAATATAAAGTAACATTAATGGATTGTTCAGGAAATATTTTATGTAATTGCGAAACTGAGATTAAGAATCTTCAAGATTCAATAGTAAGTTTACTTTCTCAACTTCCAAGTAGTCCTGAAATTGGGTATACTAGTTTGACAATATCTTCAAAAAATTTTGTTAAAAGTTTTTCTGGGTTGGAATTAATAGTTGAGTCAGAAACTCAACAAGGAATAATACAAAAGACCTTTAAAATAAAAAAAAATAATACCTTTCCAGTTCCTACATCTATAAATAATAAATATAAAATTTCTTTTAGAAGTAAGTTAGAGGAATATATTGAATGGGGTGTGCTAGAGCTTTTACCAGGGGGAAGGTATCAGTTAGATATAGAATAGCTTATAGTCAATTGAAAGATATTTTCTATCGCAGTAAAATTGTAGCGAACTAAACCAATGGCAGTAAAATGACAAAACGAAAATATGATCACCAAGCTATCGAGAAGAAATGGCAAGAAATATGGAAAGAAAAAAAGACTTACAAAGCTGATGTCATATCTGATAAGCCTAAGTACTATGTATTGGATATGTTTCCTTATCCCTCAGGTGCGGGACTGCACGTTGGGCATGTCACCGGTTATACAGGAACTGATATCATTGCAAGGTTTAAAAGGCAGCAAGGATACAATGTACTTCATCCGATCGGTTGGGATAGTTTTGGTCTTCCAGCTGAACAGTATGCAATAAGAACAGGAACTCATCCATCTATTACTACAAAAGTAAATATCGACACATATCGAAAGCAGCTGCAGTCCCTTGGATTTAGTTATGACTGGGATAGAGAAATTGCAACTAGTGATCCTGATTATTATAAATGGACCCAATGGATATTCACTAAGCTTTATGAAAAGGGTTTAGCTTATGAAGCGGAAATTAATGTTAACTTTTGTCCAGCACTTGGAACTGTTTTAGCAAATGAAGAAGTGGAGGGTGGAAAATCTAAAGAAGGCGGTTACTTGATTGAAAGAAGACCTTTGAGACAATGGGTTTTAAAAATAACAGCCTATGCTGAAAGACTTCTAGAGGATCTTCAAGATCTTGACTGGCCAGACCATTTAAAAAAGCTCCAGACAAACTGGATAGGTAAAAGTGAAGGAGCAAAAGTTGAGTTTAAAGAGCCAATTACAGATCAGCATATTACAGTTTTCACTACTAGACCGGATACATTGTTTGGTGTAACTTATTTGGTTGTAGCTCCTGAACATCCGATTTTAGATCATATTGTAACAAAAGATAAAAAAGATGCTGTTGAAGAATATCAAAAACAAGTAGCTAGAAAAAGTGATATTGAAAGAACAGAATTGGCTAAGGATAAAACTGGGGTATGGACTGGTAGTTATGCAATCCATCCAATTACCGAAGAAAAGATACCAATTTGGATCTCTGATTATGTGCTTATGAATTACGGTACAGGAGCTGTAATGGCAGTACCGGCTCATGATGAAAGAGATTTTGAATTTGCAAGTAAATTTCAATTACCTATCAAACTTGTATGTAACCCTACTGAAGATGCTTTAAATGATCTTTCACAAACTGAAAATCTTTCCCCTGAAGTTCTTAAAGAAGAGATTTTAGAAGAAAAAAGATGTTACACTGGCGACGCCACTATTATTAATAGTCATTTTTCAGACTGTATTTTAGATGGTAAAAATATTGATCAAGCCAAAGAAGATATGATCCTTTGGCTAGAAAAAAATGAAAGAGGCTATAGATCTACTAGCTATAAACTTAGAGACTGGCTTTTTTCTCGACAAAGATACTGGGGTGAGCCGTTCCCTATTTTGCACTTTGAAGATGGAACTAAAAGAGCTTTGGACTTAGATGAGCTTCCGTTATGTCCTCCTGAGGTTTCAGACTATAAACCAACACCGGATGGAAAAAGCCCTCTAGCAAAAGAAACGGATTGGATTAACATTAAAGACAAAAAAACAAATAAATTAGCTAGAAGGGAGACCAACACAATGCCCCAGTGGGCTGGATCTTGTTGGTACTATCTTAGGTTTCTAGACCCAAAAAATTCTAATGAAGCTTTTTCTAAAGAGGTTGAAAATTATTGGATGCCAGTTGATTTATACGTAGGAGGGGCTGAACATGCGGTTTTGCATCTTCTATATGCTAGATTCTGGCATAAAGTACTATATGATTGTGGACTAGTCCATACAAAAGAGCCTTTTAAAAAATATCAAAACCAAGGGCTTGTTCACGCAAAGTCTTATCGAATAAAAGAAGGTCCTTATGTAGCTCCCGAAGATGTGAAAAAGGTAGATGGAAAATATATTGATAAGAAAACAAGCAATGAACTTTTGGTTCAAGAAGAGAAAATGTCAAAATCTAAGCTTAATGGAGTTACTCCTGACGAAATTATTAAGGATTTTGGGGCTGATTCTTTAAGGCTATACGAAATGTTTATGGGCCCTTTTGACAGAGAGAAAATCTGGAACACTGATGCTGTAAATGGATGCAAGAGATTTTTGAACCGCTTCTGGGAATTATTTTTTTCAGACAAAATAACTGATGAAAAAAATTTAGATGCACTAAAACTAGGTCACCGTCTTGTGCATCAAGTTTCCAAAGATATTGAGGAAATGCAGTTTAATACAGCGATAGCTCATCTAATGGAATTCTACAATGATTTTCATAAATTAGAAAAATATCCAAAAAGCGTTTTAAAGAAAGCAGTTCAAATGCTTTACCCGTTTGCTCCTCATATTTCTGAAGAGTTATGGGAAGTTCTAGAAGTTGATACACCTCTTTCATACACACCAATTGATCCTGTTGAAAAAGAGTACTTGCAAGATGATACGGCAGTTTATGTTGTGCAAATCAATGGAAAAGTTAGAGGGAAATTGGAGTTAGCTAAGAATAAATCTGAAGCCGATGTTTTAAGTATAGCAAAATCTGAACCTTCAATTACTAAACATCTTGAAGGAAATATTGTGAAAACAATATTTGTACCTAATAAACTGCTTAGCATTGTTATAAAGTAGATGTTTAAGATTTTATATAATTTATTACTTGGATTTTACTTAATTTTATCTTTGCCAAAGTTTTTGTATCAGCGTATTCGTTATCGAAAATACAGAAACATTTTACCTCAAAAGTTTGGTAGGATTGCCTTAACAGATATTGATAGGTCCAGAAGACCTATCTTCTGGTTTCATGCAGTATCATTGGGGGAGTCAAAAGTTGGTATTACCTTTTTAAAAGAGCTAAAAGAAAAATATCCTAATTCTTATGTAATTTTTACAACTCTGACAGCAACTGGGTATAAAGAAGTAAAAGAAGATGAAACAATTGACCAAGCTTTTTATCTACCATTCGATTTTTCATGGGTAATGAGAAAATTAATTAGAAAAATCAAACCCGATTTTGTTTTTATTGTTGAAACAGATTTTTGGTTCAATTTTTTAAATGAATCTAAAAAATATGCGAAAATATTTTTAATAAATGGGAAAATCTCAAGTAGGTCTTTTAAACGATTAAAATTTATAAAATTTTTCGCAAAAAAATTATTTCAACAATTTGAGCATTTTTGTGTGCAGAACAAAGAGTATTGTGATCGATTCGAACAACTAGGTATTTTGAAAAATAAAATTTCAGAAACAGGAAATGTTAAGTTTGATTTTTTAGTAAAGCCAATAGATCATCTTGATGATTTTCGAAAAAAATACAGAATCTCACCAGGGGATAAGATTATAACGGTTGCAAGTACTCATGATCCAGAAGAGCGCTTAATTTTGAATATTCTAAAGCCCTTTTTAAATGAGTGGAAAATCTTGCTAGCTCCAAGGCATCCAGAGAGACTCAATGTAGTTGAGAGATTAGTTGATGATAAAAATATTGTCTTAATAAAAGAAATGGGAGTTCTTCCACTTTGTTTTTCTATCAGTAAGTTAGCTATAATTGGCGGAAGTTTTTCAGGTGATATTGGAGGCCATAATATAATTGAGCCTTGTCTTTATAATATTCCAGTTATATTTGGTCCTCATATGCATAACCAAAAAGATTTTGTGCACTTAGCTATGAAGTATCAGTTGGGATATCAAGTTCCAATTAGTGGTATTCCGAGAAAGGTTCAAGAAATAGACTCTGCACATTTTTCTAAAGATGAGTTCTTAGTTCATTTAAAAGAGCTAAAAGAGGAAATTGAAAGCTTTTCTCATAAGACTCTCAACTCCATTATTCCTTTAATGTGATAATCATTGAAATGAAAGAATTTTGTTTTTATCATGTTCGCTATTTTTATGCTTGAAGAAAAGCAAACCTCAAAGTTTATAAGGAGCAAATATGAAAAAGCTAACTTTAATTTTTTTAGCATGCGCATCATTTCTAAAAATTGATGCAAATGCAACAAATGACTTTTATTTTAGTTTAACCCCATACCATGCTGTAGATAATGAATATGTAGGTTCAGCTATAGGAGCATCCTTTGGAATTAAAGGAAGAGGAGAGTCTAATGGATATGATTTAGGTTTTGATGCTTATTACACAGATGAGGAAGAGCTTGCATTATATGGACAGGTTCAATATGTCTTTTATCCTATAGTCAAAAGTATTGTAAACCCGTATCTTGGAGTAGGTGTTAGTTTCCCAGTTTTATATATGTATGGAGACTTTCTAGCGTTTAATAAAAACCAAGCAGAGTACAATAATGATGAATATGATATATCTTGGAATCAAGGTTTGCTATTTTCAGTAAAATCAACAATTGGAATTACATATCCTTTGAGAGCTCTAAGGGGATTTACTGAATTTAGTTTTATGTATCCAACTGTCAATGGAACAACTCTAGAAATATATAAAAAAGAAAATATGAAATTACCTGATGCAATTAATATGAAAGTGGGTTTTCTTTTCTAAGTTTTATAAATCTTGAGGAGAAGTCTATTTAATAAAATTTAATGACTTTTCCTCATTAAAAATATTTTAAATTTAATAAAAAATTGAAATAAATTTTCAAGTTTATTTATCATTAATATTCTGTTTTTTTGTGGGGTAAATATTACTCCAGAACTTCTAAGGATGTAATTATGAAAAAACTTATTTTATCACTTTTATTATTTATTCCCTTTCTTAAAGCTGATGCAAAAATGAATAATGACTATTATTTCAGTTTTAATCCGAATATTATCTTAGATGACCTAACTATCCCGATGATAGGCAGTTCTTTTGGTGTAAAGGGTAAAGGTAAGTTTAATGGTTATGATGTAGGGTCTGAAGTTTATTTTTTGGGTGAAAAAGCTTTTTTACTATATGGACAAGTTCAATATATGTTTTATCCTTCTTACAGAGGAAAACTTAAACCTTACCTAGGTACAGGTATTAGCTTTCCAATGTTTGGCTTGTATAAAGATGATCTATCTATGTTTGGTAATAATAAATATACCTTTGATTGGAACAGAAATTTTGTATTTGGATTAAAATCGACAGCTGGAATTTCATATCCATTAAAATCTAGTAAAGGATTTACAGAAATTGGCATTTCATATCCCATGTTCAATGGAAAAGAGTTATATCTTTATAAAAAAGAAAGCAGAAAGATCCCCAATGCAATTAGCATGAAAATAGGTTTTCTTTTTTAAAGTTGTTGAGCTAAAAAACACTTAGTGTTAGTATTTAACTTCAAATTATCGCGGGGTGGAGCAGTGGTTAGCTCGTTGGGCTCATAACCCAAAGGCCGGAGGTTCGAATCCTTCCCCCGCTATTTTTTTGGCGGCATAGCTCAGTTGGTTAGAGCAGCGGAATCATAATCCGCGTGTCGGCGGTTCGAATCCGTCTGCCGCTAGTTTCCGCATTTCTCTCTTAAATTTATTTAAAATTCAAGTAAGTAAATAACTTTCTAATTTGGTAGACTTGTAATTCTATTTCTTAGATTTCTTGCAGTATGTAACTTGTGGTAATTTGGATTCTTTGCAAGTTCTTTTATCAAATTAACAGTCTCGGAGCCAAACCATATTTCATTAGACACGTCTCGATAGAATATTACCAAATTGTAGAATCAGTTAGCCCTATTGGGCTCATTACGAACGCTTTATGAGTTATTTATTTTTTGATCTTAAAATCAGTAATTAATTGACTTTAATATCATGCTCTTTCATCTTCTTTTTTCTGCAATTAAAAAAAAGGATATAAATCTAAAATGAGCTCTAGTTTAACCTGTAAACAAATTTTGCTAGTAGGGGAGGGGTCTTTTCTTTATACAGACTCCTTAGTATTTAAATACAAAAACGATTTAGCTGAACTGCCAAAAGCACTTACTAGTACAGAATTAAATAATAATCCTTCAAAGGAAACAATATCGAGAATTGATCAATTAAAAAAAATTGGAGTAAAAATTATATTGGGCGTTGATGCTACAGAGCTACACACGAATTCCGATCTTAAAAATAAAAGATTTAAGCGGATTATGTGGGTTTGCCCCCATGCTGGTGGCTCTTACGTAGGACCAAATAACACTGAAGGAAAAACGTCAAAGGCTTTAGCTCTGTTTTTCTTTTCAGCAAGTCATCTACAAAAATCAGGTGATCAAATTCGTGTGGTCTTAGCTCAAGGCGATCGGAAAGAGTGGAGACAGAGTAAAGCATATGGAATTGTTAAAGCATCTCAGTCAGCTGGGTATGCGCTAGTACAAAAGAGAGATTTTGGCCCTAAGCGTTATCCAGGTTATGAGCATAGACAAAATGGAAAAAGCATTGCAGCTAAAGCAGCTGTGAATAGATCTGTAGAATATATTTTTCAAAAAAGAATAAATATTGAAACAGTAAATAAAGCCATGAGTCTTTTTGGTTCTATTCCATTTGGAAATGAAGTTACAGAGGTTAGAATTATAAATATAATCCTATCATTATTAGAGTTGGACTTTTCAGATGCACCTTTATCTGATGGATCGATAGATTCCTTGTCGTTAGTCGAAAGTAACCTAGATAAATTAGCTGAAGAATCTCAAGTTTTGCTCGATGATCCAAACTCAGTAAAAAATGCTAATGCTATTAAAAAAGTTGCGGGTAAAGTTAAAAAGATGTTTAAAGTTCCTTCTGAAATCAGCCCCAAAAAGTTAAGGGGACTAGAATTTTTTCCAAGCCCCCAAAAAAATTACAGGAAACTTGATGAAATTTCTGGATCTCTAGAAGAATATCTTGATTCTGATTCTGAAATAGAACCCGATTCAGATACAGAAATGACTAATGTCGAAAACTCATAGCGTTTTGTGATTAATTTAAAGAGGGGCTTTTTCACCCCCTCTCATCCATCTTCAAAGGTTACTTGTTGCTAGAGATTTATTTACTTCTTCTAATTTTTAATGCTTAAATTTTAGCTAAGTTCTGGGGATCAATTTGCTTTTTCTAACTCTAACTCTTGGATTGGCAAATAATTTGCCAATAGATTTTTTACAATAAGCATCAACATTAAGTTATTAAATTGCTAATCCAAATTGTTAGTTATTACGGACATTTGGCGTGATAGGGAGTCATAATCCCCATGATCTATGGTGAGAAAATTTCGAATGAAAAATGCATCATTAAAGCTTAAAATGACAAGTCATTTTCCCTTTGGACAGGAAGAAGCTGGTTCTTGCTCACAGATCGTATTATTAAACGAATGAATGATTGTGTGAACATGCATCGGGGCGTGGTCTGAGGGAAAATTGTCTCGAAGGTCATTTCCATCTCTATCTACCAAGTATTCCTCAACTGATTGTGGATTTGAAGAGTCAGCTCCATTGTATTTATTAAGATTGATTGTTGCCTCATATTTGATGTTTGCAGAACAATTCATCACTTTGATCATCATGCGGTCAAGATGTGAGCCAATTTTTCCTTTTTCAGGAACAAACTTGTCATATTCAGGATAACCAACGAAAGTGCCATCGATAGGTAGGCCAGTTGTTGTCTTTAAAAGCTTAACATTGGTGAATCCAGCTTGCTCGTAAAGATCCAGTTCTTCAGAACCTCCATCGTCAGTGAAGCAGTTAAAATCTCCCATTACAGCTAGAATAGCTTTTTCTAGCCGAATAATCTTATGAACTTGGTCAATTAAGATCTTATGGTGTTGCATTCTTTCAGCATGTTTTAATCCTAAATGTGTGTTTACAATATAGATGGGAATAGCAGAACAGTCGGGTTGCCTTACTCCGTCTACATTTATCGTTGGATAGTATTTTGCCATCAAGGTTACCCTTCCAAACCCATTACCCATAGGATCGCCGAATTTTTCAGGATTTTCAGGATTGTTCCACCATTGGTATGTGTTTGTGCGGTAATATAAATCACATTTATGGGCTATGGCCAATTTAAAGCTGCATCTGCCACCATTATTAGCGCAAAAGATTAAATCATAACCCTCTGGAGCTAGATTTTGAAGGAATTGATCTTCCAAGTAATCTCTTTTTCCATCTTTGCCATCTTGGTCTCTAAGTTCCTGACAACAAAGAAATGTAGGCTTTGCATTTTTGATTGCTTCGAATATACGCGGAGATCGTGCAGCCCATCCATATTTTTCTAAAGAAGCTCCAGCTTCAACGATCCTGATCGGATTAGCGTTGCAGATATTATAGGTCATTGCATCGAAAGAAATTGGACTCATTTTGTCCTCTTTTTATGTTTTTTACTTAAGGGCTGTTACTATAGCTGATAGGCATCATTTTCAGTATGAGGTTTTTTACATAAGCGATTTTTAATCAATTTAACTTCTTATTTAGTTTTTAAGATTAGCAATGATCATTTAGATGGGTGAAGTGCCAGTTAAACATCAGAAATATAAAAATTAGAAATTTGGCAATATTTATTCAACCTTGCTGACAATCATTAGGATGTGCTTAGAAGTTTAGGTTTCAAAGTAGTTGATTTGAAATAAGCCAAGGTTTTTCTATTTGAAGTCTTTTCATTATTAATTATTTTAAAAGCATCTAAAACTCTCTACTTTTTAAGTTAACTTGTGGTTTTTATGTCAATCCAAGGATCTCCATCTGCTGCTATAGCTGTAGCCAACTCATCAAGTAACTCGCTTCAAAGGTCATCTCAAGAGCATGCTAGTGAGCCTAGCAAGATTACAGGTATAATTATAGATCTTCTAGGCAGAGA
>JBNLAH010000003.1:0-271377 GCA_050302075.1 Parachlamydiales bacterium
AAGTTGAATAGAACTTTTTCTTTATCTCCTATTGAAAACTCGCTCCAGTTGATTATCCCATTTTCAGTCCCTTGGCGAATTATCAACTCTTGCAGTTTGTTTTCTGCACTTATCTGGCCATGCTTTACTTGCATGTCTTTTGGTAAAGATAAGAGTAATAGCGGTGAGAGTAAAAAAAGGCTTAAGCTAAATCGCATAAATTAAATGATCATTATTTTTTTTTATATATAAGACACTTGATTAATTTTTATCCAATGGTAAGGGTTAGAAACTCTTTAAAAAAAAAATTAAAATCTAATACATTTCATAAAACTATTTATTTTAATCGAATGAAAAGCAAGCTGCACTTAAGCTCTGGCGAGATCTTTACTGGTATTTCACCTGATTGGCAAGAAGATATTTATTTTGGGGAAGTTGTTTTTTCAACCGGAATGACAGGCTACACTGAGTCTTTAACTGACCCTTCTTACACTGGACAAATTTTAGTTTTTACATACCCACTAATCGGAAATTATGGAGTTCCCAATAAAGAAAAATGGGAATCTGAAAAAATCCATGCCGCAGGTGTAATAGCAAATGATGTTACTGAATATCCTAGCCACTATGAAACTAAAAAATCTTTCTCAGATTGGCTAAAAGATCAAAAGATTCCACTAATTACTGGAATAGACACTAGAGCTCTTACTCTAAGGCTCAGAGATCAAGGAAGTCTATTAGGGGCAATTTGTAAACTTGACCAAACACCTGACAAATTTATCGACCCTAATGAAAACCATTTAGTAAAAAAAGTAAGTCCCAAATGTGCTGAAACATATAGGCATAAGGGGAAAAAATTAATCATAATTGACTGTGGAATGAAAGAAAATATCTTAAGGAACTTTCTAAAGTATCCTTTAAATATAAAGCGTGTCCCTTTTGATTATGATTTCACAAATGAAGAATACGATGCTGTTTTTATATCTAATGGCCCAGGCGACCCTGTAGTTTGTAAAGAAACAATTGAAATAATTAAAAAAGTTTTAAATCAAAAAAAACCTACTTTTGGAATTTGCTTAGGCTCACAGCTAATAGCTCTTTCTATTGGCGCTAAAACTTATAAATTAAAGTTTGGGCATAGATCTCAAAACCAACCTTGCTTTGATGAAATAAAAAGAAAATCCATTTTAACATCACAAAACCATGGATATGCCATTGATGAAAAAACACTGCCGAATGACTGGATGGTATATTTTAGAAACCTGAATGATTGCTCCATAGAAGGAATTAAACATAAAAATCTTCCTTTTTTCGCAGTTCAATTCCATCCCGAAAGCAGCCCAGGGCCGTTAGATTCTGAATATCTATTTAATGAGTTTTATAAACTAATTGAGGGTGAATGAAATTTACTAAAGTACTTATTCTAGGCTCAGGTGGTATCAAAATAGGCCAAGCTGGAGAGTTCGACTACTCTGGATCTCAAGCTATCAAAGCATTGAAAGAAGAAAAAATTAAAACAATTCTCATAAACCCTAATATTGCAACTATTCAAACAGATTCTTCCTTAGCAGACGTTGTATACTTTCAGCCTCTCAATATAACCACTGTGGAAAAAATCATTGAAAGAGAAAAACCTGACGGCATTTTATTGAGTTTTGGAGGACAGACGGCTTTGAATCTTGGAATAGCACTTCAAGCGCAGAAAATCCTAGAAAAACACAAAATTGAAGTACTAGGAAGTAGTATAGAATCCATTCAAAAAGCAGAAGATCGAGAGCTATTCAAACAATCATTAAAGTCAATACAGGTTAAAACTCCAATCAGTTATTCCGTCGATAGCATAAAAGATGCATTAATAGCAGCTGAGAAAATTGGGTACCCAGTTATGCTACGTTCTGCATTTTCCTTGGGAGGTTTAGGATCTGGAATGATAAGCACAGAAGAAGAGCTAAAAGTGAAAGCAAATGAAGCTCTCAGTGGATCCCCTCAAATCCTAATCGAAGAGTATTTATTTGGATGGAAAGAAGTTGAATATGAAGTGATTAGAGATAAAAACTCTCAAGTACTTACAATCTGTAATATGGAAAACCTAGACCCAATGGGGATCCACACTGGAGAAAGCATTGTCGTAGCTCCTTCACAAACATTAAGCAACCATGATTATCACTTCCTAAGATCCATTTCACAAAAAATTGCAAATCATTTCCAAATTATTGGTGAATGCAACGTGCAGTTTGCAATGAACCCAAAAAACGGAGACTATAGAGTAATTGAGATGAATCCAAGACTATCTAGATCAAGTGCACTTGCCTCAAAAGCTACTGGATATCCACTAGCTTTTGTTGCTGCGAAATTAGCTCTTGGATATCTGCTACATGAAATAAAGAACAAAATCACTAATCAAACAAGCGCTTTTTTTGAACCCTCTCTAGACTACATTGCGATTAAAATTCCAAGATGGGACACCCACAAACTTAAGGAGGCTAACCGCAGAATTGGAACTGAAATGAAAAGTGTCGGTGAAGTAATGTCAATTGGTAGAAGTTTCCCTGAGGCTCTTCAAAAAGCTATTAGAATGTTAAATATTGGGTCATATGGGATAAATTCCTATTCTTATGAAATAAAAGACTTAGAAAAAGAAATTGAATTTCCAACAGACCGCAGAATTTTTGCCCTATATAATTTTTTCCTAAAAGGAGCTACAGTCGAGAAAGCCCACAAGTTATCTCTAATAGATAAATGGTTTTTATATCATATTCAATCTATTGCACATGTGGAAAATGAAATAAAAAGCTGTTCTTTAGATTTTTCTATTTTAAAAAAAGCTAAACAGTTTGGTTTTTCTGACTTAGCAATTGCTAAAATAAAAAATCTATCAGTATCAGAAATAAGAAACCTTAGGCTTTCACTAAACATTGTTCCTGTAATTAAACAAATTGATACCTTTGCTGGTGAGTTTAAGGCAGAAACAAACTATTTGTATCTTACGTTTCATGGTGAATATAACGATATTGAAGTACCAAAAAATGAAAGTATTATTGTTTTAGGATCAGGTCCATATAGCATTGGTTCATCTGTTGAGTTTGACTGGTGCGCTGTAAATACTGCCAGAGTTTTGAAAAGGCATAAAGTACCTACAGTTATTATAAACTCAAATCCTGAAACAGTTTCTACTGATTTTGACGAGTCAGACAGGCTCTACTTTGAAGAGCTCACTGAAGAGAGAGTACAAGATATTGCAGACTTTGAATCTCCTCTTGGAATTATTGTATCAGTAGGCGGACAGATTGCTAATAACCTAGCTTTTCCTTTATCTAAGTTTGGCTACAATATTTTAGGGACTAAAGCAAAAGATATCGACCGCGCTGAGAACAGAGAGAAATTCTCTGATCTTTTACAAAGCCTTAATATTGATCAACCCGATTGGCAATCTGCCAATGATTTTAAAGGTGCAATCAGGTTTGCTAACTCAAAAGAATTTCCAGTACTAATAAGGCCTTCTTATGTCCTATCAGGAGCTGCAATGAACATTGTATTCTCTGAAGAGGATCTCAAAAAGTATTTAAGTGAAGCTGCAATTGTGTCAAAAGATCATCCTATTGTGATATCCAAATTTATCATAAATGCTAAAGAGTTAGAAGTAGATGGAGTTGCAGAAAATGGAAAAGTAATTATTGATGCCATTTCTGAGCATGTTGAGAATGCAGGGGTACATTCAGGTGATGCAACTATAGTTCTACCTCCTCAAAAGCTCTACCTAGAAACAATCAGAAAAGCAAAAAAGATCACAAGACAAATTATCAAAGCTTTAAATATTACAGGCCCTTTCAATATTCAATTTATCGCAAAAGAGAATGAGCTCAAAGTGATTGAGTGCAACTTAAGAGCTTCAAGGTCATTTCCTTTTGTCTCAAAAGTATGTGGTCACAATTTTATTGAAATTGCAACAGAGATCTTATTAAAAAAATATAAAAGAAAGCCTTATGAAACTTTAGAATTAGATCATGTAGGAGTAAAAACTCCTCAATTTTCTTATAACAGGCTAAAAGGAGCAAATCCAGTGGCCCATGTAGAAATGGCCTCCACTGGGGAAGTTGCATGTATAGCTGACCGCCTGCAAGATGCCTTTTATAGTTCATGGCTTGCAACCGACCAGCATTTAAAAGGAAAAAGAATACTTGTAAGCGTTAGCGAATACCATAAAGTTAAACTACTTGAGCGTATTAAAGGACTTGAAGATGCTGGCTGGGACATCTTTGCAACTGATAAAACCCATGATTTTTTAACAAAGAATGGAGTTGGCTCTATCTTCGTATACAAAGTATCAGACAGACACGAGCCGAACGTTGCTACTTTAATAGAAAAAAAAGAAATCGATTTAATCATTAATATTCCCAAAAAAGGAAATTCTAAAGTCCAAACCGAGGGTTTTAAAATTAGAAGGCTTGCAATTGATCACCATATTCCTTTAATCACCAACCTTCAACAAGCAGGTCTTTTATTATCTTGTATGAAAAGTAATCATAATATCTCGCCACTGTCTTGGAATGAATACATGATAAATCAGCTCAACACTTGATCTCAATTAGAAGTGAGTCAAAAAACAGCACTATAATACTTTTTAATTTTGCTATAGTGTAAAGCAAAGTGTAAAATGAAACATTTGAAATCACCCCCCCTTTCAAGGATTGAAAAATTTAAAAAATTTTGTTCTTTTATTTTTAGTTAAGATTTCAAGGGTTTTTGTAAAAACAAACTCTTATCAAGAGCTCAACCCTAGATTTCTTATTTTATCGACAACAGGTCTTGGCGATACTTTATGGGCAACCCCCGCCATTAAAACTTTAAAACTACATTTCAAAGACTCATATATAGCTGTTTTAACAACTAATTTTGGATCTGAAGTCTTAGCAAACAACCCTCATATTGATGATCTTTTTACCATTGACAAGTTATTTTCATTTAAGACATTTCCGCTTTGGAGGAAATTAAAAAAGCAGAGAATACAAGTAATTTTTCATTTTCATACATCTCAAAGAATCATTCTCCCGTTTGCTTCAACAATTGGAGCTGAAAAAATAATCGGCAGTTTCGGGAAAACAAAAGGACTTGACCAGATTTTAACTGATCCTTTTAAGGAGCTAAAATTACATGAAATTGAAAAAAGGCTTCATCTATTAAGTGCTCTCGGAGTTTCTGCAAAGCTTACCTATCCAGAATGTTTTTTATCAAAAAAGCTGAATAATCCTCAAAAAAAAGAAAAGTGGATACTACTCCATCCAGGAGCAAAAGACGGCTATAAATGCTGGCCTCTGGACTCATACCTTGATTTAGCAGAGCTTTATAAAAAAGAATATAACGCAAAAATCTTCTTTTCTATTGGTCCTAGCGATAAACCCCTTTTAAAAATTATTGAAAGCTCTTGTAATGACACGATAGTAAAAAACCTTAAGTTGAAAGATTTTGCAAGGACCTTAAGCAAAATGGACTTAGTAGTTACAAATGACACAGGACCTATGCATTTATCTTGTGCATTAAATGTTCCTACGCTTGCAATTTTTTCATCCACCGACCCCAGAGAATGTGGCCCTAAAGGAACATTAGTCAAGGTAATTAAAGTTCAAAAAACATGCACTCCATGCCTTTTAAGAAAGTGCAAAGAGCCTTTTTGTTTTTATCAGGTAAGTCCAAAAGATGTTTATGAAACATCCAGAAATTTTCTAGAAAAATAATTGCCCACATTATATCTTCTAGTAAAAATTTTAAAAATCAAGTTATGTCTGGCCATTTAAAAGGCAGAAATCTAATTTCAATCACCGACCTGACTAAATCAGAAATCTTGCAGGTTTTAAAGTTATCAAAGATATTCAAAGAAAAATCGTTTCCTGAACTTTTAAAAAAATATATTCTAGCAAATTGCTTTTTTGAACCTTCTACTCGAACTAGATTATCATTTGAAACTGCTATGTTGAGATGTGGTGGAAAAACTATTGGTTTCTCAGATACCAAAAGTACTTCGATTGAAAAAAAGGAATCGCTTTCAGACAGCATTAAAATAATTAGTAAATATGCTGACATTATTACAATTAGACATCCTTATGAAGGATCTGCTTTGCAAGCTGCAGAATCATCTTCTGTGCCTGTCATAAATGCAGGAGATGGAGCAAACCAGCATCCAACACAAACTCTAATTGATCTTTTTTCTATTCTAGAAAGTCAAGGTACTTTGGATGATTTGAATATTGCCATTATCGGAGACTTAAAATATGCCAGGACAGTCCACTCGCTTGTAATTGCACTTGCTTTGTTCAAAACTAGGTTATTTTTTGTATCTCCAGAAATGTTAACGCTGCCAGATGAAATAATCTCCATCATAAAAAAGCACGGCATAAAATTTTCATTTCATAAGACAATTGATGAAGTTTTGTCTAAATTAGATATTTTATACATGACAAGAATTCAAGAAGAGCGATTGAGCAACTATGAAATGAGTGAAGTTAAAAACAATTGTATGCTTAAAATAGAGCACTTTCGCTCAGTAAAGAAAACACTTCGTGTTTTACATCCCCTTCCAAGAGTTGATGAAATCGAAATTACTATTGACCATACCCCTTATGCGTACTATTTTACTCAAGCAGAGAATGGAGTTTATATAAGACAAGCACTATTAGCATTAATTTTAGGTGAGTTTGACTTATGAAAAAATTACTGGTTTCAGCAATTGAAATGGGGACAGTAATAGACCATGTACCTTCAAGAGAAAGCCTAAAAATTATTAAGTTATTGAATATAGATCAAATTGAAAACCGCATCACAATTGGGGTTAATCTTTTAAGCCAAAAACTAGGTAAAAAAGACCTAATTAAAATTGAAAATATTCAGCTAAGTCAAAAAGATGCTCAGCTGATAGGTTTGTTTGCCCCATCAGCTAGCATTAATTTGATTGAAAATTACAAAGTAGTAAAAAAATATAAAAATAAACTCCCTGAAACTATTTATTCTATTTTAGTATGCCCAAACAGCCTCTGTATTACTAATTTTGAAAAGACAGCTACTTGTTTTTTAGTTGAGCAAACAGACTCTATAATCGAACTGCATTGCAAGTACTGTCAAAAAAAGTTCCTGAAGGAAACTATTCAAGAGTTTAAAAATTGATAGAAACATTTCAGATGAGCTGTTAAATAATAGCCCAGACATTATAATTTATAGCTCAGGATCTTCACAGCAATGCTGATCCTGCAAAATAATCCAAGCTTGCATGGAATTTATATGTTAGAAAACAAAAGTCCTAAAATTTACATTATTATTCTAAATTACAATGGTAAATCAGATACAATCAACTGCCTTTATTCATTATCTTCAGCAAAGCTTGAGAATACAACTACCCTAGTAATAGACAATGCTTCTATTGATGGATCAGTAAATGAAATAAAGAAAACATTTCCTAAAGTTTCAATAATTGAAAATGAAACTAATCTCGGGTATGCCGAAGGTAATAATGTAGGAATTAAGTTTGCCTATGATCAAGGGGCAGATTATATCCTTTTATTGAATAATGACATCAAAGTTGATCCCTATTTTTTAGAAGAGCTGCTTTGTTTGGCTTCAAAAAAGCCAAAAGGAGGAATCTTTGGATCAGCTATTTATCGTTACGATAACCCTGATAAGCTTGAGCACCTCGGAGGATTCTACAACCCCTCTACTTGTGAGTTTGTTTCAAATAAAAAAAACCTTAAATCACCTAAAAAAGTAGACTATGTTTGTGGTTGCACTATTCTAATCAAAAGAGATGTCATTGAAAAAGTTGGCTTCTTTGAACCTAAATTTTTTTTAATGTGGGAAGAAGCTGATTTGTGCACTAGGGCCATTAGGGAAGGCTTTGAGATTTGGGCTCAGCCTACTTCTAAAATATGGCATAAGATATCTGCTTCTTTTGAAGATGGGAAACCTCAATTGCATTATTTTTGGTGGCGAAACCGACTTTTATGGATGAAAAGAAATTTGGATAAACAAGAGAAAAAACTAATATATAAAAAAGTAATCATCCCTGAAATAATTAAGTCTTATAGGCATTTTCTTTTAAAAGGTTTCCTTTTAGTATTTAGTTTTTCTTTCGAGAAAAGAAAAAAAAGAAAAGCAAAGTATCTTCGTTTAAAAGCCGGATGTAAAGGGATTCGAGATTACTTCATGAATAGGTTTGGAAATACATATAAAAAAGTTTAGCAGGGAAAAAAATCTTCTAACTATGTATAAATAAATAGTAGGAGCAATTATTTATGCGTTTAAAAAAAATATTAAAATTCTTTTACCTTTCATTTGCACTTATTTTCCTAACAGGATGCGAAACAAACATGCCAATTGTTAATAATGTTGACGAACGTGAAGCAAATGAAATTATTGTATATTTAGCAAAAAATAATGTTGAAGCTCAAAAATCCCCTTCTTCAGCTGGAGAAATCGCGGGAGCTGGCGCTTCAAATATGTGGAACATCATAGTTAATGAAAGCGACTCAGTAAAAGCTATGGCTTTATTAAATGAAGTTGGCCTTCCAAGAAGACAAGGGACTAATTTGCTTGAGTTATTTGCTAAATCTGGACTGATGTCATCTGACAGAGAAGAAACGATTAGGTACCATGCTGGCTTAGCTGAAGAATTGAAAAATACCATTCGTAAAATGGATGGTGTATTAGATGCTGATGTACAAATTTCTTTCCCATTAGAGGAACCACTTCCAGGTGAAGCTCCCCCAAAAATCACAGCTGCAATTTATGTAAAACATCAAGGTGTACTGGACAATCCAAACAATCATTTGGAAAGCAAAATTAAGCGTTTGGTTGCAGGCAGCATCCCTAAATTAGAATACGACAGCGTGTCTGTTATATCAGATAGATCAAGGTTTATGGCTTGGGCAGATGTTAAAGAAGAAGCGCAAGCGAGAGACATGGAAAAAGACTATGTAAAGCTATGGTCTGTTACAATGAGCAGACAGTCTGTAGGAGCATTTCGTACAATATTCTTTTTTATGCTGATCATTATTTTTATACTTGGAGCTGCTCTTATTTGGATTACTTATAGCTTTTATCCTCAGATTTTTCAAAAAATTTTAAAAATAAAAAATGTTATCCCAACTAAGAAAAATAAATAGATGAGAAAATCGTCTTATATTGTATTAAAAAGTATTTTAAATACCTCTCAAAGTTTTGAGAGGCTTACTCCTTTTTTAGATGACATATATTTAAGTAAACTAGTTTCGCTAGATGCTCCTAAATCTTTTTCCTATAAGCATTTTTTCACAGAAAATATTTTCAACCATGTTCACTATTCATGGCTAATTCCTACTCTAAAAAACTTAAAAGAAGATTTAAGTTTTTGCATAGCTTCTTTGCCTGAAAAAATGCGCGTAAAGCTAAGTAGACAATTTAATATAGAACCCTATCCTAATGAAATTACAGACACTGCAAAAGAGTATATCCATTTAATTTTTTTAAACTCGCTTTTAGGAGAAGAAGATACGATCCTGCCGATTCAATACCTTGAGTACTCCCCTATAAACACCTTGGCATCTAAAACAAAAGAAAACCTAATTCAAGTTATCGATTATTTAGCTCTTTTTGACCTTTCTAAAGAGATTAGAAAGATCCTCAACACAAATACAATAAAGAAAATCTATTCTTTTCTAACCGACAAAGAAAAAAAGTTCTTAAAAAAAACTCAGTCTTTAAATGACCCTGTCTCCTTCAGTTCTTTATTAGAAAAGTGGGATGGAACTAAAGAAAGCTTCAGAAAAATCTTACATAAAAAAGGCTTATATAGATTTGGCCTTGCTTTATGTGGATCTCATCCAGACCTAATTTGGTATATTTGTCACCTTTTAGATGTTGGCAGAGGTGCTAGCTTAATGAAAATGTGTGAAAAAAAGGTAAACCCTGTAATATCAGATACTATACAGTCACATATTTTAGAAATATTAGACATATTAAAGGCCTAATTTATGAAATTTTTTTCTCTTGTAAAAGATGGTGAGCTCCATACTGCTCCTGGAACTAAAGTTGTACCTAAGGAAGAACTAGAGTCATTGATTGATTCTGCGAAACTATTAGAGAAAGTCGACCACGAAATGAAAGAGTATCGCAAAGAAGTTTTAAAAGAATGTGAAAATCTAAAAAAAGAAGCACACGAAGAAGGTTTTCAGGAGGGATTAAAGAGATTCAATGAAGCCACTTTAAAGTTAAACCAAGAAAGTAAAAAAATTCATGATGACATCCAAAAAAAAATAACTCCTTTGACAATGCAGGCAGCTAGAAAAATTCTTGGGGAAGAGCTGAAATTAAATCCTAAGCGAATAGTTGAAATTGTATCTCAGGCGCTAAAGCCAATTACATCTCACAAATACGTTAAAATTTTTGTAAATAAAGCTGATCTAGAAATTTTGGATAAAGAAAAGGAGAACATAAAAAAGATATTAGAGCAAGTTGATACGTTTTCTTTGCAAGAAAGATCAGATATCGAACCTGGTGGTTGTATTATAGAGACAGAAGCTGGTATTATTAATGCCCAGTTAGAGAATCAGTGGCGAGCTTTAGAAGCTGCGTTTGAATCATTTTTAAAACAGCAACAATAATGTCTTATCGAAAATTTTTTATTTTTTTATTTCTAATTCTAAGCTTTTCGGCGGTGGCACAGGAAGCCCCTACCACAGATCTTATGGCACAACTACAAAGTCAGGCCAATCAAGTCGCATTTGAAGGTCCTTCGGTCATAACCAAAATGACCATACTAGCGGGCATAGCGATACTGCCTTTCTTAATAATGCTTTTAACCTCTTATGTTAAAATTGTAATAGTGTTGGCGCTTTTAAGAAACGCTCTTGGAGTACAACAATCCCCTCCCAACCAAGTTATTAATGGAATCGCTTTAATGCTAACTGTCTATGTAATGTTTCCAACTGGATATGCAATGTACCAAGCATCTGAAAATGTGATAAAACAATCGCCTCCGGAAATTGTTTCAGCTCAAACTCCAGCTTACTTAATTAACGTAATTGACGCAGGGAAAGAACCTTTAAGGCAATTTTTAATTCGTAATTCTTTGCAAAAAAGCACAAGATCATTTTACCAGATTGCTTATAGGCTGTTTCCAGAGCCCTTTAAAGAGTCTTTAAAGTCCTCTGATTTTATAATATTAGTTCCATCGTTTATTACTACTCAGCTAAAAGCTGCTTTTGAAATTGGTGTACTAATTTATTTGCCCTTCTTTGTGATTGACCTTGTAACTTCCAACATCTTACTTGCAATGGGAATGATGATGTTATCTCCACTTACAATTGCCCTTCCAATTAAGCTACTGTTACTTGTGATAATTGATGGTTGGACATTATTGGTTCAAGGTCTCATTTTGACCTTTAAATAGGTATAAAGAACATGTTATTTTTAAACGAAATATACCAGTTAACTTATCAAGCACTTTTGCTTATCTTAATATTATCTGGTCCACCTATCTTGGTGAGCATGATATTTGGTTTAATGGTTGCTATTTTTCAAGCTGCGACTCAGATTCAAGAACAAACACTTTCTTTTACAGTGAAACTGTTTGCCGTTGTTTTCACATTGATAGCTCTTGGAGGCTGGCTAGGGGCACAAATTATTAATTTTGCCAATACAATTTTTAACAACTTCCCTAATTGGAGACCATAAGTGAATGGAGCTATGTCTTCAACTGATTCATATTTATCGCTTATACTAAATATCCCAAATATCTCTCCTATATCCGTTTTAGGATATTTTTTTCTGGCGATGTTTAGAATAGTTCCAATTATAGTCCTTGCACCTTTTTTAGGAGGTAAAAACCTCCCTAATCCTATTAAAATTATGTTTGCAATAAGCTTAACTACAATCATCTTACCTGAAATAGTGCTTCAAGGTTCAAAAGAGCTTTTATTTGATATGCGGTTTGTGGGACTTGGCCTAAAGGAATTACTGATTGGAGCAATGCTGGGATTTCTTGTTGCTATTCCTTTTTACATCGCTCAGAATTCTGGTACATTAGTAGATCACATGCGTGGAGCATCTTCTTTGCAAGTATCCGATCCAACTACACAAGTACAAACGAGTTCCATTGGTATTTTTTATAATTATATATTAATAGCAGTCTTTTTTGCCGTTGACGGCCCTTTTATTTTCTTTAATACATTAATTCAATCGTTTCAATTAGTTCCTGTTACAGATTTAGTTAACCCTGCCTTTTTTTCTTTAAAAATACCACTTTGGCAGATGATTATTTCTTTGTTTAATCACATAATGTCTATGGCAATACAACTTGCAGCTCCTTGTATAGTCGGAATACTTATGGCAGAGATGTTTTTAGGTATTGCTAACCGCCTTGCGCCACAAGTGCAAATTGTTTTTTTAGGTATGCCACTTAAATCATGGCTAGGAATATTCTGTCTTTTGATTGCTTGGTATTTTATTATACAGCAGTTAGGAAAAGAGTCATTGAACTGGATCAAGACCTTAGACCAAATGATAGCAAGAATACCTAAAGCTACTTAAAGCTGCGTATGTTTATAACAATCAATTTAGCTCTAATGATATTAGAAAATAAAATCTAAAAATATTAAAATGAGAAAAATTTAATAAGTAAAACATATGAGCTCAATTCAAATCGCCAACTATTTTATTGCACTTTTAATGATCTGTAATCCCATTGGAGTACTACCAATTTTTTTAAAATTAACAGAAACTGATACTTACCAAGAAAGAAGAGCCACTTCAGTAAAAGCTGCAATAGCTGTTTTTTTCATCTTGCTTGGATCAGCATGGCTTGGGATCCCTCTTTTACATATTTTAGGAATTAGAATCGCTCCTTTTCAATTTACAGGAGGATTAGTGGTGTTACTCTTAGCTCTCTCAATGTTAAGAGCAGACGATACTAGGTATAAACAAACAACAGAAGAGAAAAAAGAATCCGTTCAAAAAGAATCTGTCGCAATTACTCCATTAGCTATTCCTTTGATTGCAGGCCCTGGGTCTATTAGTTCTATCATTACAACTAAATCAATATATCCAGGAATGGACAGTACTTTAATATTATCGCTAATTATTTTGGGAGTATCATTTTTAATGGGTTCATTCCTATTTTTTGCATCCAAAGTAGAAGATGTCTTAGGTAGGGTTGGAATAAATATATTCACAAGAATCGGAGCTTTAATTGTCGCTTCAAATGCCCTTGGCACACTTGAGGGGGCGCTTAAAGAAATGTTTCCGTTTTTAACGGGTGGCTAATTTTTTTGTGACACTTAAAACTTTATCAGCAAATATATCCATTTGTTCTAGCGTATTGTAAATACCAACAGAGGCTCTAGCGACCGAGGTTTCATTTAGTGTTTTTAAATAAGGCTGGGCACAAAGATGTCCAGTTCTAATTGAAACCCCTTCAAAGTCTAGGAAAGTTGCTAGATCAAGAGGATGAATTGAATCAATTTTAAATGTCACAATTGATTTTCTAGTGTCTGATTCGCCGATAAGTTTTAAACCATCTATTCCAGACAAGTTTTTCAAGAGCCGAGCAATAAGCCTCTCTTCATGAGTTGATATGTTGTCTACTCCAATCATTTGAAGAAGTTTTATAGATTCATGAAAAGCTATAACTTCTGCTATAGCAGGAGTTCCAGATTCAAACTTCATAGGAGCTGGCTGACATGTAAAACCCCCGAGATATACTGTCTGAATCATATCTCCTCCCCCATTGACCGGGTTCATTTGTTCCAGAAGGCTTTTTTTTGCATAAAGTACCCCTACGCCAAATGGACCATACACTTTATGAGCTGAAAAGCAGTAAAAATCGGCATCGAGATCTGTCACGTCAACTTTCATGTGCCCAACAGCTTGAGCTCCATCAATCAAGACTTTTGCATTGTAGGCATGTGCTTTTTCTATGATATGTTTAACAGGGTGGCACGTTCCTGTTACATTTGATACATGAGCCAATGCAACAATCTTAACTCTAGGTGTTAATAATTTTTCAAATTCACTAATTACTAACTCCCCTTTTTCATCTGCTGGAATAAACTTTAAGGTAAGTTTTTTTTCCCTAGCCAACATCTGCCAAGGAACCAAATTTGAATGGTGTTCCATTGTTGTTAAAATAACTTCATCACCTTCCTCTAAGAAATTTCCGTAAGATTTCGCCACCAAGTTAATTGATTCAGTGGTATTTTTTGTAAAAACAATCTCTTCGTCTGAGCTGGCCTGAATAAATGCCTTTATTAGAGATCTTGTCTCAAAGTAGCTCTGAGAAGCTTCTTGAGACAACTTATGCAAAGACCTATGTACTGTCGCACAAAAATTTTGATAAAAAGAAGCTAACTTATTCACCATGCAAGAAGGTTTTAAACTGGTTGCAGCCGTATCTAAATAGATTCCATCTTTGGATTGTGGGAATTCTTTTTTAATTAGCTCTAACATATAGTCTCTTTTAAAGAAGGAAAAATTAAGTCATTTAGAATTTCATCACAAAATGCCTTGATCATCATTTGCTTTGCCTTTTCTTCTGTAATGCCTCGAGATCTTAAATAAAACATTTCTGTGTCAGAAAGCTTTCCAAACGTGGCCCCATGAGAAGCCTTAACATCATCTGCAAAAATCTCTAAGTTAGGTTTTGAGTACGCAGAAGCTCCATCATTTAATATTAAATTTTTATTCAATTGATAAGCTTCTGTTTTTTGGGCGATGTCCTCGACGTATATCTTCCCTTCAAAACTTGATTTAGAGTTATCATCAAGTACACATTTAAATAACTGTGAAGATGTACAATCAGGAGCTAAATGCTCAATTAAAACATTTGTATGTGCATTTTTTTCTTCTTTCAGATAATTAAGACCTTTTAGGCTTGCTTTTGAATTTTTTTCAGTTAACGATACTCTATAATCTCTTCTAATAGTTTTTGAGCCTTTTGAAAAATCTACACAATTAACTTCAGCTCTACTTTTCACAAGAAACCTGTAATCGGCCAAATACCAGTAATCATTTGCGACCTCAGATATCTCATTCAAAGTTAATTTAGCTCCTTTTTCAACTACATAGTCCATATAGGGCATACAAAGATGTCTTTGGGCTTGCAGTTGATTAGTTGTATGAATAATGGAAATTTCAGCATTCTTACCAATATATGCATGAACTCTAGGGAATGAAATCGACGGGCCATTATCAAAATTATCGGTCAAATTAATAATCTGCAAAGGTTTGGTAATTTTTATATCTTTTGGCAAGTAGATAAAAATCCCATTTTCATGGAAACTTGCATTTAGCAAGGCGAATGGATTTGTTTCATTTTTTAAATTGATTTGAAGCCTATTTTGCAAGAATATTGCGTAATCACTCATTGCCCCATTAAGTGAATTTATAGATATTCGAGAATCCCATTTACTTAAAGCAGGATCAAACTTACCATTTACAAGCACTAAGTAAGAATCTTCTAAGCCATCAATTATATATTTTTCAATTTCTTGTTTTTGCAAGCTTTTACAAACTGCCATTTCAAAATCATGTGCATATAATTTTGCAAGTGGTATGTACCTAAAGGCCTCATTTTTACGGCTTGGTGATCCTAAGTTCCTAAATGAATCAAAAGCTTTTTTTCTAAATGACATTCGGAGATCATTTGGAATCAATTCCTCTTTTAGAAATTCAAATGCTATATCACTCATGCATATGCCTCTTGAGATACCCAGTCATAGCCTTTCTCTTCTAGTTTTTTTGCTAGTTTATAGTCCCCAGACATAACAATCTTACCGTCCATCATAACATGCACAAAATCAGGTACAATATATTCTAATAGCCTCTGATAATGTGTTATCAACAAAAGTCCATTATCATTTGAGCGAAAGTTATTTACTCCATTAGCTACAATTTTCATAGCATCAATATCCAATCCTGAATCCGTTTCATCTAAAACTGCAAGAGTTGGATTCAACAAAGACATTTGTAAAATCTCAGATCTTTTTTTCTCTCCACCAGAAAATCCATCATTTACAGAACGATTAATGAAATCATCCGTAATTTGAAGTTGACTAGATTTGATTTTTAAAAGTTTCTCGAAATCCTCTTTTGAAATTTCTTTTTGATCATTTGCTTTTAAGTGACTTTGGTAAGCCTCATACAAAAATTGGTATGTTGATACTCCAGGTATTTCTACTGGATATTGGAAACTCATGAAAAGACCTAAATGAGATCTTTCCTCCGGCTCTAATTCTAAAATATTTTGTCCCTTAAAAAACACATTCCCGCTTACTTCATAAGATGGGTGACCAGCTAAAATTTTTGCCAAAGTAGATTTTCCAGCTCCATTAGGCCCCATAATCGCATGTACTTCTCCTTTTTGGATTGATAAAGCAAAATCCTTCAAAATATGCTTTTCTTCAATATAGGCATTTAACTCAGTAATTTCTAACATCAGCCAACCGACCCCTCTAATTTTAGTGTTAATAGTTTTTGAGCCTCTGTTGCAAACTCTAAAGGAAGCTCTTTTATAACTTCTTTGCAAAATCCATTCACAATCATATTGATAGCATCTTCGAGTGAAATCCCCCTGCTTTGCAGATAAAATAGCTGCTCTTCATTCATTTTCGAAGTAGATGCCTCATGCTCAACTTGAGCCGAGCTATTTTCTACTTCAATATATGGGAAAGTGTTAGCCGAGCAAGTATTTCCAACTAGCATAGAATCACATTGAGTAAAATTTCTTGAATTTTCAGCTTTCTTTGAAATTTTAACTAATCCTCTATAGCTATTATGAGAAGTATCTGCAGAAATCCCCTTCGATATAATTGTTGACTTAGTATTCTTACCGATATGAATCATTTTAGTTCCTGTATCAGCTTGCATTTTTCCATTTGTAAGCGCAACGGAATAAAACTCCCCTACAGAATTGTCCCCTTTTAATATACAGCTTGGATATTTCCAAGTTATTGCAGCTCCTGCCTCAACTTGTGTCCACGAAATTTTTGAACTCTCTCCTTTGCAAAGGCCTCTTTTAGTAACAAAATTATAAACTCCACCTAGGCCAGTCTCAGGATCTCCTGAATACCAATTTTGGACAGTTGAATATTTAATTTCCGCTCGATCTTTAGCTATCAGTTCAACCACTGCTGCGTGGAGTTGGTTAGTGTCATATGCAGGAGCCGTACATCCTTCCAAGTAACTTACATAAGAGTCATCTTCTGCTATAATTAATGTTCTTTCAAATTGTCCTGTTTCTTTTTCATTGATCCTAAAATACGTAGAAAGCTCCACTGGACAACGAACTTTTTTTGGAACGTACACAAAAGAACCGTCAGAGAAAACAGCTGAATTAAGTGCTGTAAAAAAGTTATCACCTATAGGGACGACACTTCCTATGTACTGCTTTACTAAATCAGGATATTTTTGCAATGCTTCTGAAATTGAACATAGTACCACTCCAGCTTCCTCAAGTGTTTTTTGGAATGTAGTTCCAATTGAAACTGAGTCAAAAACGACATCAACTGCAACATTTGTAAGTCTTTTTTGCTCTTCTAGAGGAATGCCCAATTTGTTGAAAGTGCGCAAAAGTTCAGGATCAACCTGATCTAAACTTTCTAACCTTGGCTTTGACTTTGGCTCTGAGTAGTAAGAAATGTCTTGATAGTTTATCAATGGATATTTGACATTTGGCCATGTAGGCTCTTTCATCTCCTTCCATTTTTTGTAGGCTTTTAGCCGAAAATCAAGCATGAAATCAGGCTCATTTTTCTTAGCTGAAATAGCTTTTATAACATCCTCATTGAGTCCTTTTTCAAATTTATCAGATTCAATTGGTGTTACAAATCCATATTTGTATTCTCGATGATTAAAAGAATTGTCTGTAGGCATTTCTTCCCTTGAATTTTGAGATAATATTTTATCTATTTTATTCGCAGCTGTCAAACATCGTAATTCATTTTTTTTTAGTGTTATTATAATTTAAAGTTAAAAATAGGACTGAAAATTATGCAAATATCTCAAGCAAAGACACTAAAGTTAATTGAATCTATCACATGTATAATGCATGCTTTAAATGACCATGACCAAAAAAGGATGAATACTGAAATTAAAAAATTAAAAAAAGCTTCGTCAACTCTTCCCTTAAAGCTTAAAGACGATATACAAAATTTTATTGTACAAGCTGACATTCAAAAGGACTATGACATGGGTCATGGAGTTACCAAAAAATTAAAGCAACTAGCTGACAAATTAGTTTATGACTTAAAAAATTAAGCAAATAAACTTTTTTTTTATCTAAAAAACGCTAAAATGTAAAAAAAAGATATCGGAGATATAATATAATGGCCTTCTCAAAAAAAAATAAGACATATTTGGACAAGGAAGTTCCTGTAGGAGAAAAAGGTAAAAAATATGTTGACGAACTAAAGAACATACGAGATGACTTGGAAAATTTAAAAAAGTTAACAGAACAGGTCAAATCATCTAAAGGCGTCTCATTAGAGACAATGGATGAGCTCAATAAGTCAATTAAAAAACTAAGAGAAGACACTCAACAGCTTAATAAAGACTTTCCTGATTTAGGTTTTAAAATCGACTAAGCACTTTTTGTTTAGTATGAAGTTAATTGTCATTTCAAGGGCTTTATCTAGAGAATACTTTGTAGAAAATCCAAGGGCTTTTATTTTTGTACAATCTAAAAAATAACGAAAATCATGCCCAGGACGATCTGCCACAAAACGAATAAGATCGATACATTCTACAACATTTTCATTTGTTATAGTGCAGTATTTCTCTATGATCTTTTGAACCATTTCAAGATTGCTCATCTCAACACCTGAACCGATATTGTAAGACTCACCTTTTTTGCCATATTTTAAAATGATGAGAAGAGCCCTTGAGTGATCGTCGACAAAAATCCATTCTCTAGAGTTTTCCCCTACTCCATAAATAGGCAAATGCTTCTTGTCTATTAAATTTTCTATTATTTTAGGGATTAGTTTTTCTTTGTGCTGTCTTGGCCCATAATTATTGCAACAATTGGAAATTGTAGCAGATATCTTATAAGTTTTAATATAAGCCCTGACTAAGTGATCAGAGCTAGCTTTGCTTGCCGCATACGGTGAGTTTGGTTTATAGGGGGACTCTTCTGTGAAGCTCCCTTCACTACCTAATTCACCAAATACCTCATCAGTTGATATATGATGAAAATGGATATGTGGATTATTTTTTACAACTTCTAAAAGTGCCAGCGTCCCGATAACATTAGAAACCATAAAAGGCATAGAGTCTTTAATACTGTTGTCAACATGTGTCTCTGCCGCAAAGTGCACAATTAAATCAACTTTATGATCAATACATATTTTTTCTATTATTTCTTTACTCTGAATATCTTCTTTATAAAATATGTATCTAGGATGATCAGAAACATCTTCAAGGTTTTCTAAACTAGCCGCATAATTTAAACTATCTACATTAACAATAGTGCCTTGAAAATCTTCTTTTGCCAGTAAATATAAAATAAAGTTAGAGCCAATAAACCCAGCTCCACCTGTCACCAGTACATTTGATTTGTTATTAATGAATGCCATACTCTTCTGAGAAATACTCTCTAAGTCCTTCAGTAAAAGATCTAATTTTAGTTTTGTTTAGGTTAATAAATTTATCAGTATTCAAAACCGAATATTTTGGCCTTTCAGCTGCAGTTTCGAATTGATCTGATAACACAGCTCTTATATTTTTGCATTTTAGTTCTTGTCCACTAGTTTTTAAGTTTTTAAAAATCTCAAGTGCAAAATCATGCCAGCTTATTACTCCATCATTTGCAAAATGAAAGACCCCATTTTTATCTAAAAGATCAATAGTTGCCAATGATAAATCGGCACAAAAAGTAGCTTTCCCTATCTGATCTTTTATGACTGAAATTTCTTTTTTTTCTTTCATCAAAGCCACCATCTTTGATGGAAAATTAGCTTTCTTAAGGCCAAAAAGCCACGAAGTCCTAATGATTAAGCAATCGGACAAAGTACTTTTAGCAGCTTTTTCTGACATATATTTGGTATATCCATAGTAGTTAATTGGGTTGCACTCATCTATTTCTAAATAAGGGTCTTTTTTTCTACCGTCAAATACATAATCACTAGAGTAATGTACCAGCTTAGCTTTCTTTTTTTTTGCAATAGCCGCGAGATTCTCTACGCCTCTCACATTAATTGCAAAAGCAAGCTCCTTTTCAGTTTCTGCCTTTTCAACATCTGTATAAGCAGCACAGTTAATGATATGCGTTATTCGAAGGTCATTAACAAAAGTTTCTATGTCAGAAATATTTAAAATGTCAACTTGGTCTTTAGATGTTGAAATGTATTTGATTTTTTTGCTTTCCAAACTGGCCGCGACGGCTCTTCCTAACATGCCATATTTTGATACAACCCAAACAAGCATTTAAAACCACTTACTAAAATCAATTTCATCAAATGAACAATTATTTTGGTCTTTTTCAGATATAATTGGGTCCTTTACAGGCCATTGAATTCCTATCTTTGGGTCATTATATTTAAAACCAACTTCTTTATCAGAAAGATATACATTACTTACTTTATATGCCACATATGCACTGTCACTTAAAACACAATAGCCATGCGCAAAACCATGAGGGATAAAAAATTGATGGCGATTTTTATCATTTAAAACTTCAGCATGATATTTCCCAAAAGTAGGAGAATTAGGTCTAATGTCTACAGCAACATCTAAAATCTCCCCTTGTACAACATAAATAAGTTTATCCTGTCCAGGCTCAGTCTGAAAGTGCATTCCACGAATTACCTTGCTATGGGAAAAAACTAGATTGTCCTGAAGAAAATCCACATCTATACCTAGTTCTTTATAAAATGATTTTCGGTAACTTTCCAAGAAAAAGCCTCTAGAATCCTCAAAAACTTTTGATTTTAAGAGCTTTAAGCCATCTAACGCAAATTCAATCGTATCCATAATCCCTACTTTTAAAAAAACCATATTAAACAAGCAAAAATATTAGACAAGATTATTTTAATATTGCTTTAAAATTTAACACCTCAAATAAAAATTTGATCACCACTAACTAATTGAAATATAAGGCTTTAATAAAAAACACTATGTAAATGCCAGGTCTACGCATTAAAAATTTTTTTTAAATTAAACTTAATTACTTGTTTTCAATATGTTAAAAATATTTTTTTATTAAAATTTATTTTATTGGTGTTTTTAATTATCAATACAGTTAAAATTATTAATTAATAATTTAATCTAAATTAAAAATATTTAAATTAATGATAATTTCATCAAAGTCATTTAAAAGCCCTCTTCCTTTTGATTATTATCAAATTGGATTTAGTAACCAGGTTGGTAAAACCTTGTTTCAAAAAATTTATACTGTATCAATCGAGGTGTTTCAAAATATCTACTATATAATATTTAACTCAGTAGCTTTACTAGCAAACACCCTGAAGCTTTATAAATTCAAAAAAAGGGAAATATATAGGCCCACAAAAAAACAGTTCTTTAATTTTGCTTTTAACTATGCCCGCTATATGCTCTGGGCTATCAAAGTATATGGGCCAAATAAAGATTATTATAAGATACAAACCATTAGAACTACCCTAAATTATTTCCTTTCGGGAATGGGAGTTTTTTTTAATTTTAAAGAATATATCAACAATCCAACAATTATACAAAAGAAGCTTGTAAGAAATCTCTTCTTTAATAAGATACTAATAGTTTCTACATTAATTAAGCTGAGACAAACAGTTAGAATAGTAAGAAATTCTGTTAAGTCTTTAAAAGACTGTAGAAAAATTTATCACAAAAAACCAGAAGATGCTATGAAGTATTCTTTTGTACACATTTCTAATATTGCTTTTTCTACTCTTAGATTATGTAGAAGTGTTGTTTACGATTATAATGCACTTACAGGACGTAACATAAAGCTTTTCAGATTTGATAATAGCATTATAAATTTGGGAGGAATTAGTAATATATTTAAACAGCTTGCACTTCCGTTTAAAAAGGAAGCCTCAAATACACAAAGGGATTTGCTAATTTTATCTTTGGTCACAGTATTTTCATGTTTGGCCCTACTAAAACATGAGATTAAACAAAGAAAGCCTCAACAGCTTCCCCCAGAAGACTAAAAAATTTATCCACAAATAATGGTGCTTATCTCAAGTAAGCTACTGTCGCATTTCTACCAGTTTTTTTATCGCTCCTATAAGAAAAATAGTCATTTAAGTTACAAGCGTTGCAGATGTCTGAAAGTTCAATATTTTGCTCTAGAATCCCTAGAGATAATAAATCGCTTTTAGCCATAGCTGAAAAATCAAAATGGTTCTCTTTTACTTGAAACGAAAAATATTTTTCCGGTAGATGCTTTTCATAATCTTTGAACTCGAAATGGTCTGAACAAAGGCATGGAGATATGCACACAATTAAATCTTCTGCTTTGCAACTTTCCTCTCGCTTCAATCCCTCAACACATACTTGATAAATATTATTAACTAATCCTCTCCAACCTGCATGGACAAGGGCCAAAACTTTTTTGTTTGGGTCAAATATGACTGCAGCTTGACAGTCAGCATGAGTAATAGCTAGCGCTATATTTCTTTTAGTTGTGAATAAGATATCAGCGCTAATACCATTCTCATTCCCCTCAACTCTTTTCATCTCAGTTGAATGCGTTTGATTCGCAAACACTATCTTAGGGACTTCCATAATATCTTTTATTAGTTCTCTATTTGACTTAACATTTTCAGAATGATCTCCCACATTATCTGCAGCATTCAAAGAAAAAAAAGGGCCCTTTGAAGTTCCCCCGTGTCTGGTAAAGACCTTTGCATCAACATCAGGATGCCCTAACAAAAGATCAAATTCTAACCATTCAATTTTATGACTTTCAGCTTCCATATATTTTTTTCTTACGTTTTTTTATTCAAACTCTCATTTTTAAAAATTAATATCAATAACTAGCTTTTTAGCTATTGCATCTATTGAGTACTTTTTTTAAGAAGTAATTTAAAGGGGATATTTATGCAAAGCATCTTAGAAAACAAATGCTTAGGATCATTTATTGATAATAACTTTGTCTGCGACAAGAAGATAAAAGCCTTTTCCTGTAAATCTGTTGTCACAGATGAAGTATGGATGAAATTATGCCCGGTTACAGAAAATCAAATCCAAAGAGCTATCAAAAGCTCTTATAAATGCTTTAATGACCTGAAAAAATTAAGTCATTACCATCGAAGAGACCTCTTGAACAAGGTAGCTGATATTATCGATTTGAATAAAGATATCATAGCAAGAGTTATTTCATCTGAGATGGGAAAAACATATAAAGAGTCTATTGATGAAATAAATTACGCTAATGAATATTTTAGGTGGTTTTCCTCAGAATCTATAAGCAGATCCGGGTATTGTTTACCATCCGAAAATCCCAATAAAAGAATTTCAGCAATTTATGAACCTATCGGAGTCTGTGGGATTATCACTCCTTGGAACTTCCCGATTGCTATGGCCGCTAGAAAAATTGCACCGGCTATTGCTGCTGGGTGTACAGTTTTAGTCAAGCCGGCCAGTGAAACTCCTATTACTATGTTGCTTGTAGCTGAAGCATTTAGAAAAGCTGGAATAGCACCAGGGGCTTTGCAAGTTTTAATTGGAGATGAAAAAGTAATTGGTGAATCTCTTTTAAACTCTAAATACATCAAAAAAATTAGCTTCACAGGCAGCTCTAAGACGGGAAAAATGTTATATCAAAGCCTTGCTAAAAACCTCAAAGTTGCAACAATGGAACTCGGAGGAAATGCTCCTCTTATCATAACAAATGACGCAGAAATTGATACATCGGTCAATGAAACTATAAAAGCAAAGTTGAGAAACCTAGGACAGTCATGCGTTGCGGCAAATCGAATTTTTGTTCAAAAAAATATCAAAATGTTGTTTCTAAAAAAACTAAAAGAAAAAGTCAAAAAACTACAAACTGGCAACCCTTTTTCTAAAGATGTAGATTTAACTAACATCCTACACCCAAAATCACTTAAGAAAATGCAAAGACACATAGACGATGCTCTGAAAAAGGGTGCAAAAATCCAGCTCAAAGGAAAAACCTTAGCGCATCCCTATATTCTAGATAACTGCACGGAACGTATGGATCTTTTTTCAGAAGAAACCTTTGGCCCTCTATTTGCTATCTTCGAATTTGAAACAGACTTTGAGGCTGTTGAATATGCAAATAAAAGTGAATATGGCCTAGCTGCTTATGTATTTACAAGGGACTTAAAAAGGGCTTATCTTTTTGCAGAAAATTTACAATGCGGAATGGTTGGAATTAACGATGGAGAATTCAGCAGTCACCAACTCCCATTTGGTGGAATTAAAAACTCAGGATTTGGAAGAGAAGGAGGTCCCTTTGGGATTTTTGAATACCTGACAGAAAAAGCTATTTCGACAAAGCTATAGCTTTTTTAAAACACAACTAAATCCTCCGTCATAGCCATTCTCATCCGGCAAAATTTTATTCAGCTTTCCATCTACTTGAAGAGAAAACCTTTGGCAAGCCTCTTCAATAATTTTTTCATTCTCATCTGCCAAGATACTGCAAGTTAGATACCAAATGCGCCCGTTTTCATCCATTAGATTGACAGCGTTTTTTAAGATTTCTTTTTGTAGACGACAAAGGCCATGTAAGTGGTCTTTAGTAAGCTTCCATCTAGCCTCTGCCCGCCTATTTAAAACACCGCTATTTGTGCAGGGGGCATCAACTATAACCAAATCAAAGCGTCTTTTTGGATTCAATTTTTCGGCAGGCTCACAAAAAAGACTTACGTCAAGCTGATATTTTTCTATATTTTCTTTTAGCATTTCTAGCCGAGTAGGCGAAACATCATTCGCATAAAGCACTGCGCCTGGATATAAATCAAAGGCTGCAAGTAGCTTCCCACCGGGTGATGAGCAAAGATCAATAATAGATGTTGGGTTTTTTACCTTTAAAGATAGAAAATCAATGAGCTTAGACTGTGTTAAACTCTGAAAATAGTAGTCAGGATCATTTTTTAAAGTTTCAATTAGCTTCAGATTTTTTAGCCGATACAACGAAAACTCTTTTTCATAGATAACATCAGCATCCTCTTTTTTGAGCTTAGTGTTGTTTACTTTATTTCTTTTTTTGACAAATATCTGAGGAGCTTTATTCATCGCTTTTAAAATATCCTCGGCTTGTTTTACATCAAACTGATGAGATAGCAACTCTACAAAATATCTTGGGTATGAATATCGAATATCAAGCTCTTTACTTTGCTTAAAAGCCTTAGGATCTAATTTCCTAAGCAGAGCATTAAAAAAAGCACCTGTTTTAAAAGATATCACCTTTTTTGCTAACGCAACGCTTTCATCAACTATTGCATAAAATGGTATTCTATCCATGAAGCACATTTGATAAAGTGAAATACGTAAAATTATTTTTTCCCTTAGCTTAAGTCTATTGATATTCTCAATTTGTTTTGCATAGTAGTCGATTGAGAGCTTCCTTTTGACCACCCCATACGCAATTTCTTGGGCCAATTGATAATCTACATCTTTGGGAAACGATGTTTTTTTCCATTCCTTCAAGGACTTGTCAATTTTTTTCCCAGTTTTTTCATAGTCTAAAAGCGCCGAAAAGCTCGCATGACGTGGATTAATAAATGCTTGCTTGGGCTTCGAGATCGGATATTCTCTGTTTTTGAAATTCATCTTTTTCATCAATTTTTGTAGGGTATCTTCCATCTAGGCATGCAGTACATATTCCATCTAAGTTTATTACTTTTTTTAAGTCAGAAATATCATTATATATTACTTCATCAGCCTCAATCTTTGCAGCAATATTAACATCTATTAAGTTTGCAGCAATTAATTGCTTTGGCTCTGGGAAATCTATTCCGTAAAAACAAGGATGGGTAATTGGTGGATATGTAGATGCAAAGAAAATCTTTTTAGCCCCTGCTTTTCTCACTAAATTTACTACTTTTTTTGAAACTGTTCCTCTTACAATACTATCATCTACCAAAATAACACTTTTATTTTTAAAAACAGATTCTATGACAACCCATTTTCGAGCTGCTAAACTCTCTCTCATAAACTGATTGGCAGCAATAAATGTCCTTCCAACGTCTGCTTGTTTAAGCAGTCCCATTTCAACTGGTATATTAAGTGCATATCCTAAAGCAAGTGCTGCAGGAGTCCCAGTATCAGGGACTGGAACCACGACATCTGCTGTAATTTTTTTCTTTAAAAAATGAGTAGCTAGACATTTACCTAAATTTGCCCTTGCTCGATAAATCTCATTTTTCTCAATTAAAGACACTGGACTTGCAAAATAATTAAATTCAAAGCTGCAAACAGTTTTTGAGCTATTCATTAATTTCTTTTTAGCTATGTTTTTATCTTTGTCAATGAAAATAAGTTCAGCAGGCCTCAGATCAAAAATCGTATCGCATTCATTTAAAGTAAGTGGATACGACTCCGATGAGAAACAAAATTTCCCTTTACTATTTTTTATTCCCATCAAAAGAGGCCTAAGGCCTTTTGGATCTCTAAAAGCTATCATTCCAATATCTTTGATCAATAAAACAATAGAATAAGAGCCTTGAACCTCTAAGAAAATTCTCTTTACAACTTTTGCAATCTCATCAAATGTTATTTTTTTACCCGATAAGTTATCAAAATAATGCAATAAAACTTCAGCATCACTTTTACTCTTAAATCTATGTCCCCTTAATTCAAACATCTGCTTCAAAGACAAATAGTTAACAATATTTCCATTGTAAGCAATTGCAAACTCTTTTCTTTTTAGAGGCTGTACTTCTGACGCTTCCCCGATTCCTGATGTAGCGTATCTAACATGTGCTATTCCCCATGTTTGCATGCTATTTGGCTTATAAAATCTTGAGAATACTTGTCTTACCAAACCCAAATCTTTATGAAGTACCTCATTTTTATGCTGCCTATCAAGAGTATATAATCCAGCCGCATCTTGACCTCTATGCTGCAAAAACCTGAGACTTTTAATTAAAGATTGAGTGACATCACAACTATCTACAATACCAAAAATTCCACACATAAAGCTTACTCACATTTCATATCCACTTGAAGATAAACTATTTCCATCAACATAAATTCTCCCATCAATGAGAACTACCTCTTTAGATTGTAAAAGATCAATAGCTCTAATAAGAGCTGGATGATCACTTACAAATTTTTGCCTTTCTTGATGTTTTTCAATCGAGTCGTCATTAATCGGATATTTTCCAAGATAAGTAACCCATGGGCCCGATACAAAGATTGGGCCTGTATCTACTCCTTCATCAATAAAAATAATTGATGATCTAGTTCTTTTCATTTGATCTTGCAAGGCCAGCTTTATTGCATTTGATCCCACATAAGCTCTTTTTTGGTTTACTGTATATGTTAGATCAGCTGGGTGTACATTGATAATTTTCCCCTGATAAGCTTTCAAGATTGATCCTTTAATAAGACGCATGTACCCAGCTAAGACTATATAATCTATCTGAAAAGCTTTTAGCTTTTCTAATAGTCTTTTTTCATAAATCTCATGATAGTTATTCGGATATTTTTCTTTGATTGATTGATATGAGATGTAGATAAGTGGGATGCCTTCAGCTTGCGCAATCTTTTGGCAATTGCATTTTCTATCAGTTACAATTACTTTAATATGAATGTTTGGCTTTTCTTTTTGAGCGCAAAGTAGTGCTGTTAAATTTGAGCCGCTTTTAGATCCAAAAACAGCTAGGTTAAGTATTTTCTTTTTGTTGCCGCCTATTTTGCTAGGATGGGCAGAGTTTAAATGTTTTATTTGCAATATCTTTCCGATAGTGCGCTCCCTTAAACTTAATTTTTCTTACTTGCTTATAGGCTTTTTGTCTTGCAGCTTCTAAACTGCTATCAAAGGCACACACAGACAATACCCTCCCTCCAGCTGTCATATATGGACTTCCATAACTTCTTTTAGTCCCAGCATGAAAAATATATGTACCCTCTATTTGATCATTCAAACCACTTATCTCAAAGCCGGTCTGGTATGTATTTGGATATCCTCTAGAGGCCATTACCACACAACAGGCACTTCTATCATCCCAATGAATCTCTTCATCAAATCTGTTATTGATACATTTTTTCATAACTGAATATAAGTCACTTTTCAAAAGAGGTAGAACAGCTTGTGTTTCGGGATCACCAAACCGGCAGTTGAACTCTAGAACATTAATAGAATCACCTGAAATCATTAATCCAGCGTATAAAACACCAACATATTCAATATTATTTTTGATTAAGCCTTGCATAGTTCTGTCGAATACTTTTTCTTGGATCATTTGCAATGTATGTCTATCAAGAAAGGGAACAGGAGCATATGCTCCCATACCACCAGTGTTAGGTCCCTTTGCAGCTTCATAGAGTCTTTTATAGTCTTGAGCCGGGAGCATCATGTAAGCTTTCTTTCCATCGCAAAAGGCCATCACAGATACTTCCTCACCAACCAACCTTTCTTCGATTACAATTTTATTTCCAGCGCTAGAAAAGTATTTATCTTTCATAATCAGGTCAATTGCAAGATTTGCCTCGCTAATCGTGTCACAAACCATTACTCCTTTTCCAGCTGTCAACCCATCTGGTTTAATAACAACACCAAGGCCTTCTTTAAAGATTTTTAAAAGCTGCTTTTTTGCATCTTTTAAACTGCTAGAAACTATAAATTTGGAAGTTGGGATATTTTCATTCTGCATGAAATTTTTAGACCAGGCTTTGCTCGACTCAATTATTGCAGCTTTTTTTACCGGCCCGAAAAACTTTAAGTTATTTTTTTTAAAAATATCTGCTATTCCATTAGTTAAAAACTTTTCACTCGCAGCTACTGTCAAATCAACTGAGAATCTAATTGCAACGTTGCAAACTTGTTCAAAGTCATTTTCATCGACATCTTGTATCGTTTCTGCAATTTCCTGGATCCCACTGTTGCCTGGCAGACAATATACGGCATGGTCTTGCCTATAAAATGTGTGTGCTAAGGCATGTTCTCTAGCTCCGCTTCCTAATATTAGTATTTTCATCTTACCTCAGATTTTTCAGTTTTCTAATAGCTGACATTGCAGCACTTTTAGGATCCATTAACTGAGTAAATATGGCAGGCCAATTGCAAAAACCCTCTATAGTTTTTAAAGAACTAAAGTTTTCTGAATGAAAAATGTAGACCACAGGTTCAATTGAATAATTATATTTGGAAATTGCGTCTTTTAGTGCTTGCCCATCAAATTTAATTTTTATAATTTTATGGGGAATCTGGTAATCATTTAAAGTCCTGCTAATAATTTCATCAGATAAATTCTCATCAATACATACTAAAGCAAAATATCCACATATTAGCTTAGCATCGACCAACCTTTGTAAAATCCTCTTTCTTGGACTTACTGTCTCTTGTCTTAGTTTTTCTTTTGTAATTGACTGAAAGACTTTAAGATATTTTTCCCGCGCCATCTCTTTAATATCTTCAGGCAAAGTAAAGCTTTTTTGTCCTACTTTGAAACCACTTTTAATCAAATACTGCCTGATAAACTCTTTACTTTGATGTTCGTATTTTTTTTCATCATAATCTTCTTTAAACCAAAATCTAGACGAATCTGGAGTATGAAGTTCATCAATCAATACTAACTTATCACTTTCATCTAGCCCAAATTCATATTTAGTATCTACTAAGATCATATTGCACTTGTCTAAAACTTCTTGCCCCCTTTTAAATAAAGCTAGTGAAGTTTTCTCGATTTTTTGAAAAATTTCTTCACTGACAATTTTTCTACTAAGGATTTCTGCTTTGGAAATATCTTCATCATGACCATCCTCAGTTTTAGTTGTCGGGGTAATTATCGGATATTCAAGCTCTTGGTTTTCTCTCAAATCCTTGGGAAGCCTTAGACCGCACTTTTCTTTTTTGCCTTCCTTGTAGTCTTTCCAAAGTGATCCTGAAACATACTTTCTAACAATTATTTCAATTGGAATTGCTCTACATTTTTTTACTACCATTACATTAGGGTCAGGAGAAAAAATCAGGTGATTTTCAATAATGTCTTTAGTTCTTTCAAACCAAAAAAGTGAGAGTTGGGTTAAGGTTTTTCCTTTATCTAAAATTGGATCACTTGAAACTACATCAAACGCAGAAACTCGATCACTTGCAATCAATATCAGCTTGTTTTGAAAAGTGTAGATATCTCTAACTTTTCCCTTTTTTCTATCACCAAGTTCAGGTATGAACGATGCTATAATTCCTTCACTCACTATAGTCTCTGTAAAATAATATTTTTAAAATATTAACCAAAACGTTTTTTAAATCCAGTTAACTTAATGAGAAAAAAGCCTTTGGCCTGTAAAAATCATTCCAATTTGGCATTCATCTGCCTTTTCAATTACTTCAAAATCTTTTTTTGCCCCTCCCGGCTGCACTATCCACTTGATATTAGCCCTATTTGCCGATTCGACACTATCGACAAATGGGAAAAAGCCATCACTTGCTAATACACATTCCCTCATATCTTTACACATTTTAGCGGCTTTTGGAATAGCTAGAAGCTCCATACTATCAATGCGATTAGGTTGCCCTGAGCCTATCCCAATCGTTTGATAACAACTATCGTTAACTTTTCTTCCTATAACAATTGCATTGGATTTAACATACTTTGTAGCAATTAAGCTGAATGCTACAAGTTCTTTTAGCTCGTTAGGAAAAACGACTTTTGTTACTAATCCCTTCCTAAAGCCTTCCCCTCCAGCAAAAAGATCATCAATATCTTGCATACTAATTTCACTTAAAGGTGTTTGTGAAATCACTCCTCCGCTTATTTTTTTAAATAACGTTGTTTGTTTTTCAAAGTCAGAGACAATCAACCTAAGCATAGGTTTATGCTCTTTCGCCCATTTTACAAAGGAGTTTGAAAAGTCTTTGGCAATTATTACCTCAATAAATTTATTTTTTACGACTTCACATAGGTCTTCTTTAACACTTTCATTTATTGCAATCACACTACCAAATGCAGATTTGCTATCAGCCTCCCAAGCAAGCTCAAAGGCTTCTTTCACTGTTTTTGCAGTAGCAAGCCCACATAAAGATCCATGTTTAACGACTGATACGGATATTTGATCTAGCATTTCTTTCAAGTCTATAACAGCATTCGATGCAATTGTTGCATCTTCATAATTGTTATATGACAGCTCTTTGCCTGATATCACTTCTGAATGAGCTATTCCTTTCTCATCTTTTAACTGGAAAAGCCATCCTTTCTGATCTGGATTTTCCCCATAGCGAAGCTTTTTTTGATTGTAAAAGGTAAAATAGGAAACCAGGTCTTCTCCTTGCTTAGAAGAAAACTCACTTGCTATCATAGTTTCATACTCAGCTGTTAGCTTAAAAGCTTTTGCAGCCAACATGGATCTAGTCTTTAAGGAAAGACTCCCTTTAAGGGCTTTTACTTCCTCTAACACTTTAAAATAATCAGAGACAGAAGTAAGCACAGCTACATTTTTATAGTTTTTTGCTGCAGCCCTGATTAAGGTAGGCCCCCCGATATCAATAAATTCGATTAGTTCTTCTAAAGGTAGATTTAGATTTTTTGCACTTTTAAAATCATATAAATTACATATCACCATATCAAATGGCTTGATGTCTAATTTGCTTGCCTCCTTTAAATCCTTTGCTTTATCAAGCAAAATACCACCCGCAATTTTAGGGTGAAGTGTTTTGACCCTACCTGAAAAGCACTCCTCAAATCCAGTGTAATCTGCTACTGAAGTCGGGTTAAGATTATTTTCCTTTAGGTACTTCAGAGTAGATCCAGAAGCTATTACCTTTAATGTTGGTTGAGCCGACATTAGCCCTTTAATAAATTTAGCAAGATTATTTTTATCTGTAACACTTGTCAAAATGTTGTAGATTGGGAGGTCTTCCATCAAATTTCTCCTTTAGATAATTTAGTGCATTCTTAAAAATTATTAGCCCTGGGCCATTAGCTGGAACTGGAACATTTTTTCGAATGCAATCTTCTTTTATTTCAGTCCAGTTTGGGAGGTTCTCAAAAAATAAAGCAGCTTCAGGATGTGGCATAAGACCAAAAACTAGACCGCTGTCATCACAAACTCCTGCAATATCAAATAAAGAACCATTTGGATTTTCCTCGCTGTATTTTAAGGCTATCTTTTGATTTGCAAACATAGCTTCAATTGTTTTCTCGCTCTTTGCAAAAAAACATCCCTCACCATGTCTAATAGGAAGATATAGATTGTCTATTCCTTTTAAGAAGATGCATTTGCTGGAGCAAACTTTAAGCTTCACCCATTTGTTAATAAAATAATTTGGGATGTTTGCTTTTAAGGTTGTGAGACCTTCTGTTGAGAAAAAACCAAGTTGAGATAGCACTTGAAACCCATTACAGATACCTAAAATGCACTTTCCTTCATCAACAAATTCTAAAAGTTTTTCTTTTAAGGAAGACTTGTACTTTAGCTTATTTGCAAAAGCTTTTCCAGCTCCAAGCTCATCACCAAATGAGAATCCTCCAGGGAAGACAATAATATGAAATTCTTTCAAATCAATTTTCTCATCTATCAGTTCATTTAAATGAGCATACTTATAATCGACGTCTAGCAAGTTAAATGCATATGCAGTTTCTCTTTCGCAGTTAATGCCAAATCCAAAAATAATCAACGCTTTAATCGATGTCATTTAAAGTACCCTGCCACACTGATTTTAGTTTCTCTGTATCTTCTTGAATTATTTTTTCTCCTTGTTTGTCTTTGATGATAAATGTTCTATCTAAAGTAACCTTCCCAACCTTAAATATAGGCTGTTGTTGCATGACCTTTTCAAAAAGTTCTATATTCTCCTGACTTATGCTAAGCACAAATCTAGAACTCGATTCAGAAAATAAAAGTTCAAGTTCATTTAAGCTTGAATGAAAATCATCTAGAGAAACTTCAACTCCGAATGAGCTTGAAAAACATGCTTCAGCAAGTGCTACTATAAAGCCTCCATCAGAAATATCGTGACAAGATGCGACATAGCCTTTCTGTATACATTCAGATAGCTTTTTATAATATATTCCAGCAACTCCAGCATCAACACTGGGAACTTTGCCTTGAGTTATCTTATTTGAAGATGCCCACTCGCTCATCATAAGCTCGTCTTTTGTGCTACCCAAAACGTATACAGCATCATCTACTTTCTTAAACTCCATTGAAATAGCCTTTCTGTAATCAGAAACCTTTCCAATAGCTGAAATTAGCAAGGTGTATGGAATTGATATTTTTTTATCTTTAAATTTATAGTCATTTTTCATGCTGTCTTTGCCAGAAATAATTGGTAGTTTATATGAGCTACAGATATCAAAAAGTGCTTGATTTGCTTTGATGAGTGCTCCTAGTTTCCTTTTTCCATCAGGAGTTTTATCAATATCATAAATTGGATCTGGCCAGCAGAAATTATCTAGTATTGCAATACGCTCAAAATCTGCGCCAACACACAAACAGTTTCTTACTGCTTCATCAACGGCATTTAAAGCCATTTCATAAGGAAAATCACTAAATTTAGGGCATATCCCATGTGATATTGCAATAGCTGCCTTAGAGCTAGATCTGGTTTCTAACGGCACTAAAACAGCAGCATCCGAGGGACCTGATAGGTGGGTAAAAGGTTTGATGATAGTCTGGGCCTGCACTTCATGGTCGAATCTTCTAACAATTTTTTCCTTACTACAAACATTTAAAGAAGAAAGTACTTTTGTTAGTTCTTTCAAATAGTTTATCTCTTTTTTATAGCTAATTGGCTCGACCTTTTGATCCTCCCAAATAGCTTCCAATTCAAGCTTAGGATGCCCAAAATGTAGAAATTTAAGATTAAGTAAGGCCACTGTCTTCGCTTCATACAAAACATGAAAATAACCACTGTTTGTAAACTTGCCAACGACAGAAATTTCTAGTTCATGAAAGTCTGCAAGCTCTTGAAGACTTTTTAAGTCTTTAGCTGCTACAGCAAGCGTCATCCTTTCTTGTGACTCGCTGATTAAGATTTCATAGGCCTTAATGTTTTTTGCCTTCAACTTTGCTTTATCTAAGTGTATTTCACATCCATTAGACAACAAAGCCATCTCACCGATCGAAGATGAAAAGCCTCCAGCGCCATTATCTGTAATTGCACGGTATAGCCCAAAGTCTCTGGCATTTATAATAAAATCAGATAACTTTTTTTGGGTAAAAGGATCTCCTATTTGAACAGCTCCAATTGGGCTTTTCTCATGAAACTCTTCAGATGAAAATGTAGCTCCGTGAATACCATCTTTTCCTGTCCTACCACCTGCTATGATGATTAAATCATTAGCCTCAACCATCTTCTTTTCAGTTGGCTGATTATTGATTCTCTTAGGTATGATTCCAATACTCCCACAGTATACAAGCGGCTTTCCTAAGTAATTCTCATTAAATACAATTGATCCATTAACTGTTGGGATTCCAGATTTATTTCCACCGTGCTCAATTCCCTTTACTACTCCTTCAAATACGCGCTTAGGATGTAAAATTTTTTCAGGCAAAGGTTTTTGATAATCAGGAGGAGCAAAACAAAAAACATCGGTATTTGCAATAACACGAGCGCCTATCCCTACTCCCAAAATATCTCTATTAACTCCCAGTATCCCTGTCAGAGCGCCACCATAAGGATCTAATGCCGATGGACTGTTATGAGTTTCCACCTTAAAGGCAACATTATATTTCTCATTGAACTCAATAATACCAGCATTGTCGCTAAATACACTTACTAACCAATCAATACTTTTAGAAAGCTGAGTGGTCACGCTTTTAATATATGTTGAAAATAACGAATCAATAATCTTGGCTTCACCATTTTCAATAAAAGTTATTGAAGCGTTGAATATCTTATGTTTACAGTGCTCACTCCAGGTCTGGGCGATAGCCTCCAGTTCAACGTCAGTTGGAAAAGCTTTAAGACCTAGTACCTTGCGCTTTTCTTGAACATCTTCAGATTCATAATATTTTCTGATTGTTTGCATTTCATTTAAGTTAAGAACTAAATGTCTTTTTGCGCTTAACTCCTCAAGCTCAGCATCGCTTATATCAAGTGAGATATAGTTAAAAATATCTGTATCTTTTTTAGAGATCTCAAAAATCTCTATTACTTCATTTGCTATAAATTCCTTAACTATTTTCTCAACTAGTTTGAAACTGAGCTGTCCTTTAATAAGATAAATAGTAGAAGTGCTTAAAAATTCTTTTTCAGAAAACCTTTCGTTTAGGAAATCTTCAATTGCAATTTTAGCAGTGTTAGCTAAATTGTCATTTACCCCAGGTAGGTATTTTACGCTGACTTTCCAGTCATAGTCTTGCTCGTCCAAAGTATTTAAGCTTTCATTGAATTGATCTGACAAGACTTCTTCTTTGATTATTTTTTTTTGCTTTTCTGTCAGCTCTTTATAGATGTGAAATCCATCAAATATAGAAATATCATGTAAAAGATGAGTACAGTATTTATTAATATTCTTAATAACTACAGATGAATAAGCCCTATCCTTTGACACGTAAATGTTTTGCATCAATATCCCTATTTCGAAAAAACATTTCCTATTTTTATGTATTTAAGACAGCTATCAAATTGCATAGTCTCAAAAACACTTTCCGATACAATAAATGTGTAACCAATACCCATGTTAAATGTCTGATACATCACAGTATCACTAACTCCACCCTTAACTTGGATCCACCTAAATATCTTCGGAATGTCCCAGCTATAATTTAGATCTACAAAAAAACCATCTGGCAAGGTTCTTTGAATATTATCAACCAAACCGCCTCCAGTAATATGAGCCATTGATTTAACACTGTACTTAGTTAAAGTTCTCTCTACATCGCTTACATAAATTCTAGTAGGATGTAATAGACATTGCCCTAAACTATCACCACCTAAAGGCTCATCTAATGACCTTTGGTTGTCGTAAATAATCTTTCTAATTAAAGAAAATCCATTGCTGTGAACTCCATTTGATGTAAGCCCTACAACTACATCTTTACTTTCAATATTTTTCCCATTTATAACTGAATCATTTTGGACAATTCCAACACTAAAACCTGCTAAGTCATACTCTTTTTCCTTATAAAGTCCAGGCATTTCAGCTGTCTCTCCTCCTAAAAGAGTACACTTTGCCATTTCACACCCTTTTTCAATCCCTTTAAGAACTTCTTTAGCAACATCTATGTCAAGCTTGCCACAAGCAAAATAATCTAAAAAAAATAAAGGGGTAGCCCCCGTTGTGATAATATCATTGACACACATTGCAACTAGATCAATTCCTACCGTTGAATGCTCGTTTAACTCAAATGCAAGTTTCAACTTTGTACCAACTCCATCGGTTGCAGCTACCAAAGATTGATTCTTATTAATAGGATATAGGCCAGAAAAGCCTCCTATATGGGGAAATTTTTTTTGTAAGAAGGAAACAAATTCATTTCCTAAATTAACGTCTACACCCGCCTCTTTATATGATGGCATTCATAACCGCTTTAAATAAAAATAAGCATTTTTAAATTGCAGAAATTTTTACGGCAAGTATTTTTTAAAAAAATAAATTTACAATTTTCAGGAAAAGGCTTTAATAAAGATTTATGAAAAAGAGCGCAGTAAAACCTGCGCTCTTAATTAAAAGAATTATTTTTCGTTAAATCTTCTTGGATCTCGACGGTTTTGTTCACTTAACTCTGTATCTCTTCCAAAAAGTTCGTTTCTAGTATACTGTCTGCCGTTTGGTCCACAAGAACTGCAACAGCTATCACATGGATCGCAGCAATCAGGTTCACAGCAATCTCCACAACCGCAATCTCCACAACCGCAATCCCCACAGCCGCAATCATCACATCCACAATCATCACATGGGTCACAGCAGTCAGTACATTCTTTTTTCTTTGGCTGCATTGGAGCATAGATTCCTGTTGGCTGATTTGTCTCCTCACACCTTGGGTTGCACCATTCACAGTCAGATTTTGGGCAACAGTCTTTTGGGCAACATTCGTCATCATTGTACCTTTTTCTCATAGGCATCTTAGTATCACTATCTTTCATCATTGGCTGAGACTCTCTCATTTGAGATCCTCTCATTGATTGTCTTTGACTGCTTTTGCCATCTTTGGTTGGCTGGCATGCCATAGTTAAAAAGCTCATCGCAAAAACTGCGCAGAAGAGCTTTATAAATAACTTTTTCTTCATGATTTCTCCTCGTTAGTAAAAACTTTCATTTATCACTTATTTTTGCAAATTATCTCTAAAATATTTTTTTGTCTAGTAGGTTATATAAAAAAATTTAAAACTATTCCTCGTTGAGAACTTATTTTAAAAATGTTACTATTTGTGGAATTAATAATTATTAAACGGTTAATTATGATAAATAAATTGTTTAAATCTTTGATTTTAATTTTATTAACGCTAGCTCCTTTATTATCAATCTCAAGTAAAGAAGCCGACAAAAAGTACTCAAATACAGCACTTTTTACTACAGAAAAAAGCTTTTCAAACTTCGGGTATTGGGAACATATAGATCTTACTAAGCTTAAAGCATCTGATAGAATTGAGAGTCAAAAAAATTTATACCGTTATGCTCTAGACCACCTAGAATTATATGATGACGACAAAGTTTTAGAGGTAGGCTCTGGCAGAGGACAAGCAGCTCAAATAATTCATGATGAATATACAGCTGACAAATATGTTGGCCTAGACGCCTCTAAAAATAATACAGAAGCTGCAAAAAAACTAAATAGCCAACTACTGGAAAGCGAAAAGACTTACAAATATATAGTAGGAAAGGCTGAGAATTTACCCTTTGATAACACCTCATTCTCTAGAATACTCTCAGTTGAGGCTCCTAAAAATTTTTACCCTTTTGAGAGATTTATAAATGAGTCTGAAAGAGTTTTAAGACAAAATGGTAAAATCGTAATCGCATCAATCTTTGCTCAAAATGGTGATAGTATTAACTCGTTAAAGGATCTTAAGAGTTCCATTACTTCAATAGATAAAGCTCATAAAGCTTTAAAAGCAAAAGGATTTGTAGATATCCACATTGAACCAATTGGTCAGTATGTATTTGATGGATTTGATAAATGGTCTAAAAGTTCTAATGAATATAAAAATCACCCTATGCAAATCTGGAAAAAAGCATATGATGAAGGATTGATCAATTACTATGTTATTTCAGCATACAAGCCAGTCGAGCTGATTCGAATGTAACTGCTTTTTAAGCTATCTTTCAGCTATTATAGTTGAATACCAGATCAAACAAAAATATATGAAAGCAAGTGCAATACTATTAATGGCTGGAAGCGGTAGTAGATTTAAGAAATCTTATCCCAAGCAATTTTATAAACTGCTTGGTACTCCAGTCTACATCCATACTTTAAAACAATTCATAAAATCAGCCATTTTTCAAGAAATTATTCTATGCTGTCATTCTGATTACATTGATGAAGTAAAAAAAGAAACAGAGCAATATCAAAATGTAAAAGTAGTATCTGGAGGGAAAACTAGACAGCAGTCGAGTTTTAATGCAATAAATGCCTGCAGTGATGACTGTGAAATAGTCTTAATACACGATGCAGTAAGACCATTTGTTAGCACAAAAATAATAAGAGATAACCTTACCCTAGCACAAAAATACAAAGCTGTTAACACCTGCATTGAAAGTACTGATACTTTAGTAAAAACCAGTGATAAAATAAAAATTGATAGCTTCCCTGACCGTAAGAGCCTTATGCGAGGACAAACCCCACAAACGTTCGAATATTCTTTAATAAAAAAGGCTCACTTAAATGCAATTAAAAAGAACATAACAAATGCAACTGATGATTGTCAGTTAGTCTTTATGCTCCCTCACCCTGTTTACATCTGTAAAGGTGAAGAGAAAAATATAAAAATCACAACCCCTTTTGATATTAATATCGCAAAACAGATCCTTCAAGAAGCAGAAATATCTTTAGAGCCTTCAGATAAATCATTTGAAGGAAAAAAATATATCTTGATTGGGGCTAGTGGAGGTATTGGGAAACACATACATAATCTTATTGAACAAAACGAAGGGTTTGTTATTCCTGTATCTTTAAAGAACTCAAAATACAAGATGGATCTAACAAAGAAAGAAAGCATTAAAAGTGTTTTAGAAATGATCCATAGCAAATACGGCCCTGTAGATGGGTTAATTAACTCTGCAGGTCTTTTACATAAGTCGCCGCTTTCTGTTTTAACAGATTCAGAAATTGACAATCTAATTAATATTAACCTTACAGGTGTCATATATTGTTGTAAGTTTACAAAAATAAAGCGACATGGACACATCATTAACGTTTCATCTTCTTCTTACGTAAAAGGAAGAAAGAATCATAGCATTTATTCAAGCTCAAAAGCTGCACTAGTTAATTTCACTCAAGCATTAGCGGAAGAAAGAGAAGATTTATATATCAATTCTGTAGTTCCCCAAAGAACCAATACCAATATGAGAAGATCCCATTTCTATGATGAAGATCCTAATGAACTATTATCGCCTGATACCGTAGCTTTGGAAATTATCAATATATTAAAAAATGAACAAAGCGCAAAAGTATTCGAGCTATTCATATAATTTTTTGAAACTTCACCTTCTGCTATTTTTTTAATGTGCCATAGATTTTCTTTGGGTAATCCTAACGAAATAAGCCTTTTCGATTTTTTCCAAATCTAATTGACATAACTCATCTAAACTAAAGTGTGCCATCTCAGCTTCTCTCAAGATTTCCCTTTCTTTTAAGCCTTGATCATTCTTGGCGTGTATATAAGTTTCTATACGAGAATTGTCTATATATAGATCAACAAGTGTTATTATGCTTTTTTTTTTAACTCTTCTGAAATTATTAAATTGCTACTTGAGATTTCAGCTAACAATTTATTGATATCAACTTACAAGCTTTTTTTGCTTTTGATGGTTGTTAAAAGGTTTATAATAGCCTTGGTATTGACTAAAAAAGCCCCTTAGTAAAGAAGGAGCTAAGTCCATTAATACCATAAAGTCTTTTAACTTTTGCTCAAATAATGGCAACCTTTCATAATCTAATTTTTTATACTCGCATAAAAAATAGATAGCAGCTGACAATGCTATCATATCAAAGTAACTTTGTTTACTCGGCTCTATGTTAAGCCTACTCTCATAAATTTGCATACAACACCCTAAAAACTCATTTAACTCATAGCCTTCTATTTTCGATGCATCTGTTAATTTTTTGTTTTTAGTTTTTACATAAACAAAAAAAGCACCGAGTAAACACTTGTTAGTTATTTGAAAAAGTGCACTCTTATCACTTTGTAGCATCGCAATTATTTGTAATTTTGATTCAACATAAATACTAAGCGAATTTAAATTAACATGATTTGGATGAAACAAATAAATCATAATTTCATATGCAAAAGATGAATTTAAGAATTTAGATTCAGCATCTAAAAGCGTTTCATTTTGAGCTAGTTTCTTTGAAATCTCATCTTTAATTGCCTTAGCCCTTTTTAAAAGATTTTCATCGATTAACATCAGGGCCGTCTTAAAATCAAAGATACTGGCTATAAGTTCCACTTCTTTTGAATTAGAAACCATTTGACCTTGCGCTGAACTAGAGGTTATAGCTGATGCAGAAGGCACATCTACATTCTGAATTTCTAAGGTGTTGCTATCAACTTCAATGGATTTTGATATGGAAGATATTTCTATAGAACTTGCGAGTGAGTCTAACCTTTTGATAGCTTCAATGGTATCTTCATCTAACTCAACTTCCTGAGATATTATTTTAATATTCGACAAAACATCTTTAAAATAATTAGTTTCAACTCTTTGTAGATAAATTCCCTCTAATTGCTCTTTTGTCATATTATCTAACTCATCTGCAGTTATATCTTTTAATCTTTCACCTTCTTTGCAGCGAGCTTGATTAAGCCTAAAAGCTAGAAAAACCTCTAAACACGAGAACTTAATATAAATTTTTAAAAACTTTGGTAGGAATTTTTTATAATAAGCATAGTCTACGCAATCCTTTTTTTTATTTTTAAAATAAAAACATATAAGAGCCAAAGAGCTGTTAGATTTTATAAATAACGCAGGATCTGGTGTTAGAATGGGAAGTGGCTTTGAACCGCTCTCTTTACTATATTTGAAATAAAAAGCTCTTACTAAAGTCCATTCTGATAGTATGCTTTTAAAAAGATGTATCAAATTTCTTTGATGAGGTAATTTTTTAAATTCTTTAATTGTAGCTTCTAGCTGCTTTAATGAAACATCAGGCAAATAAAGATCATATAATTTTCTATCCAATTCATACATCTCATTGATATTTAAAAGGTTATATTTGCATAAAAAGTAAATAGATGCTGCAACCGCTTGTACTTGAATATAATCAATTTCATCTTCTTGCATGCTAAATCTTTGGTTATAGATTATTTGAGATGCCCAAATTAATTTATGGATATCTATCGTGTCTAAGATAAAACAACCATCAACATCTTCAAAAATTTGAATTGCAATTAAATAAGCTCCAAATAAAACCTTTGGAGGGGGCCATTTCGGATCTTTTTCAACAGCAAAGTCTCGGCTTTCTTTTGACCTCAACATTTTCTTTATTTTTGTTAGGTCTTTAAACAGCCTATTATGGTTCATAACCGATTTAATCTGCCCGCGAGAATAATAGAGCATCATTGCATCATAAAAAGATAACGAGATCATGAATTTTTGTTGCTCTTCTGTATAGTTACCCTGACTTTTCATTTTAATGCTATTAAGCATTATGAAAGATTTTTGAGCTAAAATACGATCTTCAGAAAACAGCGCAACTTTAATATCTAATAATTTTGAGCAACTTTTTAACTGCCTACTAGTACCAGTTAAAGATGTAATATCTATAACCTCTCTAGATTCCAAAATTGTTTGAAAATCTTTTTTATTATTTCTAAAGTCTAATAAGTTAGAAAAAACATCTTCAAAAATTTTACTTGCTTTAGTTGGAAGAGTTGGAATAGCCACCTTTGGAAAATCTTCCAATTTAATGTCTTCACTATTTTCAACCCTCTGAATACAATTCATTTTTTCTTAAATTTTTTTATTAAGATGAATTTCTATAGCAATTAGCAGAAAAAAATCAAGCCGTAAATTCAGCATAACTAAAAGGGAGCAAGTATGCTCCCTAATTTAGAACATTAGAAATCGAATCTAGCACCAACATTTAAACCGTGAGACAAGACTGATCTTCTCCAGTTAAATAAATCTGTTGGGACTGTTGCATCTGTTGAAACATTGTACTCTTCTAAGTAAGAGACAAAGTTTGGCCAGTAGTGCAATTCATATCCAAGCTTTAGTCCAAAATAGTAACAGCATTTACAAAAATGCTTTCCCCAAGTAAGACCTAAGCCTGCTTGAGCATTCATTTGGAAATCTGTGTCTTTATAGTTTTGAGTAAGTGTTGATGTACTTGCAAAGTTAGTTGCAGTATCAAACAACGTTGACTCATCTCTGATTCTATAGTTTTTTTGCCCGATCAATGCTGAGAATGAAGAGTTTCCATATAAGCCGAATCCCCAACATAAATCAACATTCATGTCCATACCAGTGTGTAGACCAACACCTAAATTAAAATGATGGTTTACATCAACATGGTGTGTTTGTGGGAAACCTACAACAGAGTTCTCTGCTACATAGTCAACTCTTAAATCTGTTTTTACCCAAGCAAACCTAACACCTACAAATGGGCTAAAAGAATATCTTGAGCATGTGTATACTGTATTAAAATCAAAGTCCAACATTCTCATTTTGAAGCGGTTTTTTGCACTAGCAGAAAGACTTAAAAGTCCTGTTGTGTCCCCTTCAAATGGATCGTTTAAAAGCCAGTAAGCAGATATTGAATTGCTGATATTAGAACTTGATGTCACGTTCCCAACTGAAAATGAATCTGTTCCATCAGTGCTATACTGGGTGTACTTTGCTGTTCCAAAAGAGCAGTTAGAAAAGTAAACTCCCAAAGCTACTCTAAATCCTGAATCAGCAGACAAAGGCACATTATGGATATTTGAGCTATATGTATTTATAGCATTTCCTGTCCCTATAGAAAATGGCGGAACTCTGTACCTTTCACTTGCATATGGTGTTAAGCTATATGTTTTAAGGTATAAATACTCACCTTCCACAAATGCCCAGCCACATTTCACAGGTAGTGGAAGACCAAAACAACATCTTTTGTAATTTTCATCACAGCCACACCTTGGCTCATAACATAAACTGCTACTTTTACTAGCTTGCCAGTCTTGCATATCAACTTTATCGTTGTTTTTTGACCTTGCTGATATGTCAAATTCAAAATCATTATCTTCTGCAAAACCGAAAGTCGCAAAAAACAATCCAATAGCTAGAGGAACTTTAAAAAACTGTTTCATCACCTTTTGTAACCTTATTTCTTAAATTTTACGCTTGGTTTAAGTTACTTAATATAAAGTAAAAATTTCAATAAATTATTTCCTTTAAACAAACTCCTTAAAAATCAAAACGAATTCCTGCATTCAGGCCATGTGAAAATACAGTTCTTTTCCAAACGAAAGTATCTCTTGGAATCGAATTAGCACCTACTGCATTAGAATTTAAATAAGTTAAAAAATTTGGCCAAAATATTGCTTCATAGCCGACCTTGATACCGGCATAATAAGCACATTTACAAAAATGAGCTCCCCAGTGGAATCCACATCCAAAAGAACCCGAAAATTGAACATCTGTTTGTTTATAATTTTCTGTTACTCTTGAACGAACCGGGCCTGAATCATTTAGTAAAAGGATATCGCGTATTCGAAAGTTTCTTTGTCCAACTATAGCAGAAAATGATGACGAAGTATAAAAATTCAAATTCCAGCATAGATCTAAATTCATATCAATTCCAGTATGAAACCCAGCTCCTAAGTTAAAATGCTGGCTGACATCAATATGGTGGCCTTGTTCAAAGTCTAAAGTTGGATCAATATATTTATAATCTACGAATAAATCTGTTTTAACCCATGCTACTCTAGCCCCAACAAATGGATTAATTGAAAGATTAGAGCAAGTGATTGCTCTGTAGAAATCAAAGTCTATTACCTTCATCCTGAATCTATTGGCAGCATTACTGTTTACTTGGGTGACATTATTTAAATCAGTTGGGCCACCTCTTGTCGCAAGCAGCCAAAAAATAGTTAGACCAGATCTATTGGGAGCCGCCGCTGAATCTATATTGTCTACAGAAACACTGGCCTTTCCATCTGTTTCAAATTGGGTATATTTGGCTGTAAAGTAAGAGCAGGAAGAAAAATATATTCCCAAGCATGCTCTATAACCTGAATTAGCATCTAAAGGGACAAATAAATCCTCTGAGTCATATTCAGTTGCACTTCCAATCGTTGGAGGAGGAACCTGCCTCCTAACTCCTAAAAATGGAGTTAAGCTATATGTTTTAAGGTATAGATATTCACCTTCGAGAAAGACCATACCACACCTTGCCGGTAAAGGCAGTGGGTAACAACACCTTGTATAAGGCTCACAGCAGCTTTTTGTCATACATAGAGAAGATTCTTTTTGCTTAGTTTGTTTTAATTTTTTTTCACTTCTTTCACTGCTTTCCTTTTTTTTAACATCTTCAATTGAAAAAAAACCTTTGTCTGACAAGTCTGCATTCTCAGTCAGTGTTTTATCCGGAGCTTTATTTTCTACTTTGATATCGACTTCTTCTGCAAAAATTGCACTAAAAAAGAAAAATGCTGTAAATAGTGTTCTCATAGCTACCTTTAGTATTTAAAAAAGACAAATACTAAAAGTAAGTTAGGGGTCAATTTATTTCAAAGAAGATCTTATAATTTTTATTTTAAACTTATGAGAAAATTTATTAGACAAAGACAAAAAGGGACCCTAAGAAAAAGGGTCCCTATGCTTAAAGTTACGTTAGAAATCGAATCTAGCACCAACATTTAAACCGTGAGACAAGACTGATCTTCTCCAGTTAAATAAATCTGCTGGGACTGTTGCATCTGTTGAAACATTGTACTCTTCTAAGTAAGAGACAAAGTTTGGCCAGTAGTGCAATTCATATCCAAGCTTTAGTCCAAAATAGTAACAGCATTTACAAAAATGCTTTCCCCAAGTAAGACCTAAGCCTGCTTGAGCATTCATTTGGAAATCTGTGTCTTTATAGTTTTGAGTAAGTGTTGATGTACTTGCAAAGTTAGTTGCAGTATCAAACAACGTTGACTCATCTCTGATTCTATAGTATTTTTGCCCGATCAATGCTGAGAATGAAGAGTTTCCATATAAGCCGAATCCCCAACATAAATCAACATTCATGTCCATACCAGTGTGTAGACCAACACCTAAATTAAAATGATGGTTTACATCAACATGGTGTGTTTGTGGGAAACCTACAACAGAGTTCTCTGCTACATAGTCAACTCTTAAATCTGTTTTTACCCAAGCAAACCTAACACCTACAAATGGGCTAAAAGAATATCTTGAGCATGTGTATACTGTATTAAAATCAAAGTCCAACATTCTCATTTTGAAGCGGTTTTTTGCACTAGCAGAAAGACTTAAAAGTCCTGTTGTGTCCCCTTCAAATGGATCGTTTAAAAGCCAGTAAGCAGATATTGAATTGCTGATATTAGAACTTGATGTCACATTCCCAACTGAAAATGAATCTGTTCCATCAGTGCTATACTGGGTGTACTTTGCTGTTCCAAAAGAGCAGTTAGAAAAGTAAACTCCCAAAGCTACTCTAAATCCTGAATCAGCAGACAAAGGCACATTATGGATATTTGAGCTATATGTATTTATAGCATTTCCTGTCCCTATAGAAAATGGCGGAACTCTGTACCTTTCACTTGCATATGGTGTTAAGCTATATGTTTTAAGGTATAAATACTCACCTTCCACAAATGCCCAGCCACATTTCACAGGTAGTGGAAGACCAAAACAACATCTTTTGTAGTCTTCATCACAGCCACATCTTGGCTCAAAACATAATGAATCATCTTCTTGATTCATCGTTTGTCTATTACCGTTCATCATGTCACGATTATTCATATTACGTGACTTTTTGTTTGATCTTGCGACCACGGCCCCACTTTCATAATCATTACTTTGAGCAAAAGTTAAACTCATGAAAAGAAATGAGGCTAAAAAAGGTAATTTATATAGAATACCCCTCATAAAAATCCTCCTCGTTTTCTTTCCGTTTATCATAAAAAGTAATTTTATCAAGAAAAAAAATAAAAATAATTTGATATTTTTGAAAAAAATAAAATTAAAACTACAAAAAGATAATCTAATTTAGGACTTTTTTCTTTTAGATGAAGCTTTTGTTTTGTACTCTTTTAGAGTCTTTTTTACCTCTTTAGCATGATCTAGCATGGGAAGTGGATATGAGCACTTATCATGATGTTTTCCCAAATACCACTGGTGTATTTCTTTATAATCCAAATTAACAAGTTCTAAAACCCACTTTTTAATATATAAACATTTAGGATCTATTTTTAGTGCCTGAGTCCAAGGATTAAATACTCTGAAGTAAGGCTGCGCATCACATCCTGTACTGGCAGCCCACTGCCAATTACCATTATTAACAGCAGGGTCGTAGTCTATAAGAGTTCTTGCAAAGTATTTTTCACCCCATCTCCAATCAATATGTAGGTCCTTAACAAGAAAACTAGCTACAATCATACGAGTTCTATTATGCATAAACCCAGTCTGGTTCATTTCTCGCATACCGGCATCTACAATTGGAAATCCCGTATTGCCTTCGCACCACTTTTTAAATTTTGCCTTATTATTTTCCCACTTAATGTTATTAAATTTATGGTTAAAAGCACCTTTAAATACATGAGGGTAATAAAAAGCAACATTTGTAAAAAAGTCTCTCCAATATAAAGATCTTAAAAGCTCTGAGCTACTTCCTAACTGTCTTAATATAGCATGATACACCTCTCTTATTGAGCATGTTGTAAATTTTAAATGAGCTGAAAGATGAGTGGTTTTGTCAGGGTATGGAAAATCTCGATCTATGCTATATTTTGAAAACTTCTTTAGGTTTTTTAAAATTTTCAATGCTTCAGACCTTCCTCCTTTAGCTTGTTCGAAGCGCTTTGGTAAAACTTTTTTATTTAAGCTATTGTCTTTAGCAAAAGGAATAGTTTTCGAATAATAGTTATTATAACGATTATTTATAGGAGGTAAAACATCAAGCTTAGATGCATTTCGATAAAAAGGAGTAAAGATAGAGTAAGGTTTTTTATCTTTTTTTAAAGTTTTTTCAACTGGAACCAATAGGGCATCGTCCGTAGAGTGAAGGTCGACCTTATACTTTGTACATGCGGCCTTGATTTTCTTATCTCTTTCGATGCTATACGGTGTATAGTCCCTATTAATAAAGACTGCTTCTATTTTCAGTTTTTCTATGCATTCAGACACTACTTTCTCAGGAGCTCCCCAAAACAAATAAAGCTTGCCTTTTTTAGCATTTAATTCCTTTTCCAAATCTTCCAATGACTCAATCATAAATTGTAGGCAACGGTCACTTCGATATTGATTATGTTTAATTTGCTCTGGAGTGAAGATAAATGAGCAAATGACTTCTTTAGAATTATTGAGAGCTAAGATTAACCCTCTATTATCTTGAATCCTCAGATCTCTTCTAAAGATGAACAACGATCTTTGATATTTTTTTTCCACAAGCTTGCCTTTAAATAGTATTCCACCTTTTTAAAGTTTTGAGCATGCTCTTTGCATGAGAGCCTTCCCAGTAAATTTTTTTGCATTTTTTACAAACTTTAAAATTATTGAGATCCTCTTTTACATGCGGAGGGATTTCCTCTAGTATCTCATCTTTATTAATTTTATTAAGGATATAATTACATTTTAAACATCTTGAAAAAGGATGTAAAACCCAGTTAATTTTAAGCTTTTTATTAAGTTCTTTAACATTTTTTTCAAGCTCATTTGCGCTTAAAAAAATCACATTCTTATTCATTTCAGAAAAAAAGCTGTCGCATGTAAGTAAGATTCTATTTTCTTTTACAGCTATATTTAACATTTGAACATCATCAACATGTTCGGCAATAAACAAGGTATCATAGCCAGCAGCCCTTAGCCATTTCCCTAGTTTAATTAACATTCTGTCGCATAAGAACTTAATCATTCAAAAATTCTTTTCAATGTCATAAAGCTAAGTGACTAGTTCATAACTATCTTTTGAAGATTCCATCTTTCATCTTTATCAGATGGAGAAAATAAACAAATCTCACCAAAATCAATCTTTGCCTTTTCTCCAGTTAACAAAAAAGAGAGGCATTCAAAAACCATACTATGAGACACAATTATTTTGATACTTCCCTTAAACGACTTTTCTTTTAAAAGCTTATTAAAAGATTCATAAATCCTTCTTTTGAAAATTTCGTTTGTTTCAGCATCAGCCGGCAAAGTGCCCTCACTTTGATTTTCTTCTAATAACCTAAAGTCCCCAAAATAACGTTCATGTATATTAGGAAAAACCTGTTCAGTTTTTTCTAGTGCCTTAGCAATAGTTTCAGCTGTTTGCCTAGTTCTTCTAAGTTCGCTAGAAATCACTGCAACATCTTGTTTTACATATAAATCCTTTAATAATAAAGCTGCTTTTTCTGCCTGGATTTCTCCTTCTTTATTTAAAGGTAAATCCAAGGGACCTTGTTTTATAAGATCTTTATTCCAATCTGTTTTGCCATGCCTCACAAATAAAAACTCCTCTCTTGGAAATATGGCTCTTATCTTTTCAACCTCTTCTACAACTTTAAAAGGCATCTTTAATACCGGTTCTATTACTCGTCTCTGACCATCGTAAGTAATTTGGAAATTCCCAAAAGATAAGTGCTTTTTAATCACCTCACTTATCGCTATATCTATATCTTCACGATCATCAGGAATATATACTAAGTATTCACCTTCAGAGTAACTTGATAAAAAAGATCTAAACTCACCAGAAAATTTCACTATAAAGCTTTTTGGACTTCTATTGCCTATTGATTGGAGTGCACTCATAAAAACCTCCTCATATATTTGTGAAAAAAATTTAATTGATTTTATTTATGTGAAAAAACTAATTTTTTCAAAATTAAAAACAAAGGGCATTTTATGAACTTTTATTCTTTTCCCACAGAAAGAAATCTTTTTGGCTGCCTGAGAAATCACTTTTCTATAGAAGAAAACTCTTCTGTAAATAAAGATACCATTCGTTTTGCAGCTTTTTTATTTGCAAACAAACAAAATGTTGAGCCTAAAAGAATCAGCGCTGGTGTTAGATCTGTGCTTATCAAATCTGGATTAGGTGCTGCACAAAAGAAAAGATTAGAAAATATACAGATAATTTTAGTCGAAGCTATCAAAGATTGTGCCAAACAACAAAAAAAATAGTCCAAATTACTTTTGTAAGCTCTCTTTCATTATATGACTAAAATTATCGCTCTATTAAGCTTGATAAAGCCAAACATTTGACATTGTCAATACTAAACTTCAAAGCCCATTTCTGAATGTGCCTTGTCAAAAATGGACAGAATTGAAGACTTGCCATTCTCATCTTCTATAGAACGAGCTATTTCACTAACTGCTTGCAAAGTACCTAAAGCCATAGCAAGTTCATCTATTTTATGATAGCCATAGGCTACTTGGATAAGCATTAAGCAATTATCTGTCTTATCATTTATAAGAACAGCATTGGCATTTTCTTCTATAAAAGCATTTAAGGCGCTTTCGAATTCCTCAAGCTCTATGTACTCTAATGCAATAGCATGTAAAGCTTTGCAGATTTCTTTTTTATCACTCAAAGTTGCAATTAAATTCTCTCTAACTTTTAAACCCTCTATTTGCTGCTGCTTTGAAAATCTAGGTGTCAAAATTTGATTTTCATCTCTCGGTAAATCGCTCTCTGAATCTGATTCAGATAAATCCTCTAAAGAGAAACCTAAAGTACCTAAATCGAAGCTACCACTTGAAGGGACCTCCATATCTTCTAAAACTTGGTTATCTATTTCAACTTCTAAATAGTCATCTTGAAATTCCTCTTTTTCAATTAGCTCAAAGTCTTCTTGAGATGGTATCAGGTAGCTTATAATATGATTTTGCAAATCTCTATTATGATCTCCTAAATACTCTCCAATAAGACTAATGATATTGTTTGCATCTTCTGTAAAAGAAGTAAAACTATCGGGAGAATAATTAACATCTGAAGTAGATATTGAACTTATATTACCTTTAGAAAAAGACACTAAACTTGTCATAAAATATTACCTATTATTATTTTTTTTGGAGCAAGATATATGGCTTAAAGATTGATCACAACAGAAATCAAAAGTTACGAAAAATATTTCATTGTCTTTTATTTTAGTGAAAATTAGAGTTTACACCTCAACCTATTAAAAGGAGCTTTTATTATGAATCCATTACCCTCTTCGTATTCATTTCCTAGCGAGCACCAACTTTTTGACTGTATAGCAAGCCATCCCGTGTTAGGAGATACTTCCTCTTACTTTACGAAAAGAAAAGTTACCCAGGCAGTAGTTAAGGCTTTTGCTGATAAAAAAGACATGTCCTCTTCTGAAATTGAGCCAAGAACTACCGCCGCCATTCGTGAATCAACATTTGTAAGAGGAAATCCTAATATATCAATTAGCTTATTGGCAGTTATGCAAATGAGTTTTGCTCAAGCTATAAAAGATTGCGCTAATAAATAACTGAAAAGCAGCTCTTTTAATAAACTCTGAAAAAACCTTAAGCAACATTAGGCTTAAGGTTTTTTCATTTATTTGCAGAGTTTATTGTCTGACAGTACTTATTAATCATCATCTTTAGGTCCCCAAATTTCAGCTATTATCGCAAGCGCTATAGCACAGCATACTAACCCTGAAATTTTTAAAACTGGATTGTGATCAAGGTTACAGCATTCACAAATTGTATTATCATTACCACGCCTTTCTAAATTAACAGGGCGTCTTCTCATTTGATGACTTAAATTAGGATGTCTTTGCAAAGAAGAGCTTTCAGATTGTCCTGGATAACATTTTAGTGCGTTAAAAGCTACTTCCGAAATTTTTATTTGTTTTGGGTTAGATCCAGAAACTTCAGAAATCCCTTTAAAATTACGGTCTACTATAATTTTATCAGATCTATTAACTAATCGAACAAGAAAATTAATCCCATCAAGACTTGGATTTTCATTTAGAACTTTTATAGTTTGTTTCTCTCTATCACTAAAATCTGCAGAGTTATTTTCTATAAAACTTGCTAGCTGACTTATTACCTGATGTGCGACTTCTATCTTATATTGGGGATTTTCAAGTTCTTCTTGAATATCTATTGCAACATGACCTAACTGAGATGGCTGTACAGACATTTTTACTCCTAGTTTTAAAATTAATGAGTTGAATATGCTGCTGAGACTGCGTCTATTTTTTCAAGTTTTATTTAGAAGCTTAGATGTTCTTTCTAAAGGTAATTTCCATTACTTCTTTAAAATTCTTTAAAACTTTTTATCCAATTTATTGCCTCTTTTAAAATCTTTTCGTCATTTTTTGAGGAGACATATAAATCTGGATTGATTATTTCTGAACAAATTTTTTTATCCCAAGACGCAATTCGAGATGATGTGACAAAAAGAAGAGTCCCGTCATTAAGTTCAAACATTTTAGTACTATTAGCAAAACCAGCGGAATACTCCCCAAAGACCTTAGAAAATCTGCTTCTTAAAGCTATCGCTATGATTTCTCCTGAACTTGCTGTTGATCTACCTATAAGGATTGCAATAATAGGCTTATTACGTTTTACCTCATAATAATTTTTATCAGGCATTGAAAGTTGAACACTGCTACCCTGTTTCACAGTCCCATTTTCATAGGAAAACGGAATATATTTATTTTCTGAGTCAGTAAAATATCCCAATACTTTGTTTCCAGTAATTGCACCCAGCCCCAGCAACATCGGCCATAAATTACCGCCCTTATTATTTCTTAAGTCAATAATCCAGCTATTCACATCTGTGCTGTCAATTTTCTTGATAATGTTCTGAAGATTTTGAGCATACTCTTGGTTTAATGATATATCCAAGCTTGGACACGAGGGCATGCTTATGTAACCGATTCCCTCTTCTATTAGCTTCCCTCTAATTTCATCATTTAGCAGGGAATTTCTCTGACCTACTTGGTTTGGACGAAGTATAAATCCATGCTTATCGCCAACTTTATACAGTAATTGGTTTATTATTGGATAAACTTCATCAAAGGATTGACATAAGCTTGCCTTACCAAAAAATTCTTTCTCTATTTTCTTCCAATCAACTTGATCCTTGTAAACTGAATGCTTTTTTACAATAGAGATAACTTCATGTATATAAGCATGCACTTTATGCCTATCAAAAATTCTTAATGAAGAAATCCAAGATAATATCCCAACTACTGATAAAGCTATCATGAAAAATAAAACATAATAGGCTTTTAAAAATTTCATAAGGTTTTACATATATTATAAATCAAAAGGTAAACATCACTAGTTGGGAATTATCTTAATTTAAATAACTTAGTTTTAATGATTAAAAAGACTTCCAATTAAAAACTATGTCATCGAGGGCAACGACCACTACATTCACAACTACAACCACTAGCTGTAACAATTTTAGTAGGCCCCATATCCATTGCTTTGATCTTAATCTCTTGAATACGTAAATCAAGATCAAAAAAATCTTCATCCTTATTGAGTTCACTAATATATTCATTTTTAATAGCTATACCACGAATATCCATAATATTACTCCCTTGCAAATATTAAATTTTTTACCAAACAAGAACTAACGTGGACATGATTTTCTTTCTCAACTTTTTACTCAAGCTTTTTACATTAAAAAATAATATCCGCACTTAACTCTATTAAAAAAAGCTAAGCAAAACCGACTAGATGTAACTTATTTACGAATTGAAAAAATGAAACCTGATGCACTGGATCTCAATGGAATGCCACAGATCAAGTTACAGATTTTTTAAAGTTTCTTTGAAAGAGATTAGAAATTGCTATTTGAGTTTCTTAAATTTCAGAAAAAAGAAATGAGGCTTATTGGGCTCGAACCAATGACCCTCTCCTTAAAAGGGAGATGCTCTACCAACTGAGCTAAAGCCTCGCTTAAACTGACCCCAAGGGGATTCGAACCCCTGTTGCCGGAATGAAAATCCGGTGTCCTAGGCCGGGCTAGACGATGGGGCCTTAAGGCAAATTAGGTTTTAGATTTTACCTTGGCCACTTAATTTGTTGCAAGTTTAAATCTCCATAATTTCTTTTTGCTTCTTATCACAAAGTTCATCTACTTGCTTACAAAAATGATCAGTGTGCTCTTGTATCTTTTTTTCTAAATGCTTCTGCTCATCTTCTGGCATTTCGCCACCAGATTTTTGTTCCTTTATTAATGCATTATATTTACGCCTTACTTCTCTAACAGCAATTTTTGCATCTTCACCCTTTTTTTTACACTGCTTCGCAATTTCCTTCCTCATTTTTTCGTCCATCGGTGGAATATTTATCCTAACAGAGTTTCCTTCTACAATAGGAAGCAGGTTTAAATTAGCATTTTCAATTGCTTTGCCAATCGCTTTTGTATTATTTGCATCAAAAGGCGTAATTAACAATTGTCTAGGTTCTGGAACAGTAATGTTTGCAATATCTTTTAAACGCATTTTAGCGCCGTAAACTTCTACAACTACAGGATCTAAAACACCCGGATTTGCACGAGATGAGCGCAAATTTCTTAGCTCAGATTTTAGGTGATCAATAGATCCTTCCATTTGCTTTTTGACTTGATTTTCAATGCTCATATTATTACTCCTAAAAAAAAACTTTCCGGGGTTACCAGAAAGTTTAGTAAAGATTAGATTTAAAAGAAATTAATCTTTTAAGAAATTGACCAACGCCAAAATCTAGTAACTGATAATGACTTGCCTGTTTCTTTTGAACAAGCATCCAAATATGCTTGCACACTAACAGAAGGGTCCTTCACAAATTTTTGTGATAAAAGAGCTACTTGGTCACAGTAAGCTTTGACTTTACCTTCAACAATCTTTTCAATTACATTAGCCGGCTTTCCTTGGACTTGTGATTTTGCAATCTCTTCTTCTCTTTTAATTATATTCTCAGGAACGTCATTTTGAGATAGATATTCAGGATCTTCAGCTGCAACATGCATTGCTATGTCTTTTGCTATCTTATCTGCTGAGTTTGAGCCTGAAACTTCAACTAAGCAAAGTATTTGACCACCCATATGAGAATAAATCCCATAAGAAGAACTTTCGATTTTACTTATAATTTCAACTCTTTTTATCTGAATGTTTTCTCCAAGTGCTTGAATAGTCACGTTTCTATATTCATCAAGAGTCAAGGTTTTATCTTTAGTATAAGTATCTTGCATTAAAGCTTCTAAACTAGCTGGATTTGTGTTTGCAGCTTGTTCTGCAACATCTTTTAAGAAAGCTTGAAATTTTTCGTTTTTTACTACAAAGTCAGTTTCAGCTCCAGCTTCAACTAATGCTAAGGTATTCGCTGTTTCGGCACAATAAATCGCACCCTCTTTAATTTCTCTTCCTTCTTTTTTTACTGCAGAAGCCATTCCTTTTTTTCTCAAATATTCAATCGCGCGATCAATGTTACCATCCGATTCTACCAAGGCCTCTTTACATTTTGTCATTCCTACGCCAGTTCTTTCCCTTAGCTCCTTGATCATTGCAGCTGTTAATTCACTCATTACTCTTTCCCTCTTCTTCTGATTCTTCATTCACTTCTGGAGATTTTTCTGTTTCTCCCATTTTCTCTACTACATTAGTAGAAGATGGCTTCTCAGAAACATCCCCTTTAGAGATTGCTATATTCATTTCATTCTTCTTATTGATTATTGCTTGAGTTAAAGCATTTAGGATTAATTTAATGCTTTTTAAAGCATCATCATTACAAGCAATAACGTAATCAATTAGATCAGGATCACAGTTAGTGTCAACTAGTCCAAGTACTGGAATATTCAATTTTCTGGCCTCTTCAACTGCTATGTGCTCTTTACTTGGATCTACAACTATTAATAGTCCAGGAGGCTTTCGCATTGATCTGATGCCCGATAGGTTTTTCTCCAATTTAACTTGTTTTTTTGTTAACTCAGAAAGCTCTTTCTTTGTAAGCCCTTCACCACCAGCAGAAATTCTCTTCTCAATTCGCTCTAATGTCTTTACTGACTGCCTGATAGTTGTAAGGTTTGTAAGCATGCCACCAAGCCATCTCTCACATACGTAGAATTCCCCTGCTTGTTCAGCTTGATCTTTAACAACTGATTTTGCTTGCTTTTTTGTGCCAACAAATAAAATAGACTTTCTTTTAGAAACAGCGTCTACAACAACTTTTTCAGCTTCTCTAATTTGCTGAAGAGTTTTTGCTAGGTCTATAATGTAAATTCCATTGCGCTCTTCGAAAATATATCGCTTCATTTTCGGGTTCCATCTGCGCTTTTGGTGACCAAAATGAGCACCTGATTCTAATAAATCTTTAATAGTTACTTCTTCTTTCGCGTTCAAAGTTGTCTATCCTCTATTTTAATTAGTTCGTTAGCGCCTGATCAGAATCGAACTGACACAAGTAGCTTGGAAGGCTACTGTTCTACCATTGAACTACAGGCGCATGATTTTATCCAAAACCATCAAAAAACCGAAACAACATTTTTACCCTAATAACTATTTTTTTCCAAGGAAAAATATGTTCGACAAACTGCATAATAATTCATTAAATTATTTTTATAGGAAATATTAACTCTTTTATTATGGGCAACAAGGATTTTTTTTCAAAATCTTCGAAAATTCTTCGAATTATATTTATTTTTTTATTTTTACTAGTCTTTAGGGTCTGGCACCTTTGTGTTATCCAAAAAGACACAAAAAAAATGGAAGCTAAAGCCCCTCAAAGACGAATTCTATTAGAAAAAGCACAAAGGGGAACAATAAGAGACCGCTTTGATTTACCCCTTGCAATGAACCGTATTAGGTTTAACGCGGCAATTTATTATGAACAAATACTTCAAATCCCTAGAGTAAAGTGGATAGACAAGAATGGTCAAAAGATAAAAACTTTCCCAAGAAAAGATTATATTGATCGGCTAGCTGCCTTTTTATCACAAGAACTTAGTCTTTCTAAACAAGAACTTGAAGATCAGATTTATGCAAAAGCGACCCTTTTTCCCCATATACCATTTGTACTAAAAGAAAATATTCCAGAAAAGACTTACTATAAATTGAAATTTTTAGAAAGAAACTGGCCTGGGCTATATGCTGAGATATCATCTACTAGATATTACCCAAAAAATGAAATAGGCTCTTCAATTATAGGAACCATGGGGGCAATTAATGAAGAAGAGTTTATTTCGAATGCAGAAGAAATAAAAATTTTAGAAAAATACTTAGAAAAGCAGTTTGATTTAGAGCATGAAGTTCCACCTTTTGGCTATCAAAGCAAACAAGAAGTCCTATCGAGACTAAAAGAACTTAAAGAAAAAGCTTACTCTGTAAATGATCTGGTCGGTAAGTATGGGATCGAAAAAAAATTTGAACAGCAACTACGCGGCTCTGTCGGCAAAAAACTTTTTGAAGTTGATGTACGAGGATCATTCGTTAAAGAATTACCTATACATACCAAGCCAATACCCGGCAATAACATCAAATTGACCATCTCAGCCGAGCTACAGGAATATGCAGAAAAGCTCTTAGCAATAAGAGAAAAAACAATGGCAGACCTAGGTTCGGATAAATTACCTTGGAGTATTGGTGGAGCCATAGTTGCTGTTGACCCCAACAATGGAGAAGTCTTAGCTCTTGCCAGTTATCCAAACTACAACCCAAATGATTTCATCCCATCTTCCAACCCACAAGAAAAAACTGAAAAACAAGCGAGGATACTAAAGTGGCTTGAAACGAAAGAACATATCGGTCAAATCTGGGATGGAAAAAAAGATTTAACGAAAAAAGTTTATGATCCAGATAAAAAAAAATACAGTGAACTTACAAAAAAAATTAATTGGGACTCTTTTATTACAAGTTTAATATCTGAAAATAATGAAGTTTTCAAAGCTATTAAAAATATAGATACCCTAAAAGCTGCTATCAGTGTTCAAGAGGACGTTGAGACAATTTTATATTTTACAAAAGCTACAGATGTAGAGCTTCTTTTCGATGTCATATTTCCCAATGATATATCATCAGCCCCCAAAGCTTCACTTGCTGAAAAAGAACTATTGGCAGAAAAATTAAAAGCTATTTTTAGTTATGTTGACTTCCCCTTAAGACGTCTAAAAGAAATATTCAGAGGAGTTGTACATAATAAAGACAAATTATTAATTGTTGATATTTTTCGAATTGCTGTTTTTAGTGCTTCTTTTTCAGACGGATTGATTTCTGCTATCAGCGATTTAAATATTGGTGACTATTTTGAATATAGTAGACACCTCTTGCATTTTGAAAAACTGATCAAAGACGAGACAAAAAAGATATTCGATGAAACCTACTTTCAAATATGGAGAGATTACAATTTAACTGATTATCTGAAAGAAAAAAGAAAAGAGGAAAAGAAAAAAAATACCTATGCAAGACCATATACCGATTATATAGATCAAAAAAAACATGAGTTATTCAAAGCCTTTTGGGAAGAACATAAAGTTGCATTTCAACTTCTAACAATTTTAGGAATAGATGAACTGGGAGATGAGCACTTTAAGATTTTTAAAAAATGGCACGAACAGCTAAAAGAAAGCTGCTTTCCAATAAAAAAAACACAAGAGTCATTCCAATCACTATTCCCATTCTTTAGCCAAATAGATAAAGAACTAGTCAAAGACTTTATAAAAACTGTCCGATGTTTCAATGACCTGAATCGTCCATTATATGGGAAATACAGAAAAGTAACAAAAAATGAACCGAAAGAAATGGATTTGGCAATGCTAGCATACCCTCATGAAGGATTTGGATACATGCTCTCTTATGCATATCAATGCCCTCTACCTTTAGGTTCTATTTTCAAGGTTTTAACAGCTTATGAGGCTCTAAGGCAAAACGATGACAAGGTGAGCCATTTTTCCATGATAGATAAAGTGGAAGGATCTAAGGGTAATTTTATCGTTGGATATAACTTAAACAACAAACCCTATAAAAGAATCTACAAAAAAGGAAGGCTGCCCAAAAGCACGCACTTAAATATTGGCAAAATAGACTTTTTTTCCGCAATGGAGCAATCTAGCAATCCTTATTTTTCAATTTTAGCATCTGATTACATAGCGTCTCCAGAAGACTTGAACTCTGCCGCTTCTAATTTCGGTTTTGGAGAAAAGACTAAAATTGACTTAGTTGGTGAATATAGAGGAAGCCTCCCTGACGATTTGTCACATAATCGCACAGGTCTTTATTCTTACGCAATAGGACACCACACCCTTACTGTAACTCCATTGCAGACCGCTTTATTTTTATCGGCAATAGCCAATGAAGGAAAGCTCTATAAACCTAAAATTGTAAGTCAAATATTGGGATCATACCAAGATTTAGCCGAAAAAGAGGTCTTTTTATACCAAAAGAGTTTGCAGAAACTAGGGATTCATGTTCCTGTTTTTTCTGTTAATGATTCTGATAAATTTACTATGGTTCAAGAAATTGCATCTAAAGTATCCAAAAAAATTTTTATGACAAAAAATTTAAAGGATAAGCTTCTAAAGTCAATGGCTGCAGTCATACACGGAAACAAAGGAACTGCAAGAGCCTCAAGAATCAAGGCATTAAAAAACGATTTAGAGTTGAGTGAACTTTATAAGCAGATTTCTAAAAAAATGGTGGGAAAGACCTCTACAGCAGAAATTTTCTATGTTCCGCATATTGCAGCATCTGAAAAAATAAAATTATCCAAGCACGTGTGCTTTGCTGCTATTAGCTTTAAAGAATCAGTTTTAAACTCAAAATTCAAAAACCCCGACCTGGTTGTTATCGTGTATCTTCCATTTGGAAAATCTGGGAAAGAAGCCGCCCCACTCGCAGCTCAAGTTATTGCTAAGTGGGATGAAATACGTTCAAGATCCGGAAGATATTGAATCTTGTTCTAATGACAAAATTTGGTCAAAATATTTAATTGTAGCTAAGAGGCCATCATCAATTGAAGTTGTAGGGCTCCACTTCAAAAGTTCCTTAGCTCTTTTGATATTTGGTTTTCTTTTTCGAGGATCATCTGATGGAAGCGGTAATGTAATGATCGGTGATTTAGAGTTTGTAAGCAAAAGGATTTTCTCAGCTAAATCAATAATCCTGAACTCATCAGGATTACCTAAATTGATTGGACCTATTGCTGAGTAGTCAGATTTCATCATAGCACAAATTCCCCCTATTAGATCGCTCACATAACAAAAAGATCTAGTCTGTTCGCCTGAACCGTAAATTGTAATAGGTTGGTTTTTTAAAGCTTGGACTATAAAGTTAGAAACTACCCTTCCATCATTGGGCTGCATTCTAGGCCCATATGTGTTAAAAATTCTAACTACCTTAATAGGAATCTGAAACTCTCTCCAATAATCAAAAAATAGGGTCTCAGCGCATCTTTTACCCTCGTCATAACAAGATCGAAGCCCTGTTGGATTAACATTCCCCCAATAGCTTTCCTCTTGAGGATGTAACTTAGGATCTCCATAAACCTCACTAGTTGAAGCTTGTAGCACCTTGGCCTTGTTTGACACTGCCAAATCCAGCATATTTATAGAGCCTAAAACACTTGTCTTAGTTGTTTGAATTGGATCCATTTGGTAATGGACCGGAGATGCCGGACAAGCAAAATTATAGACTTCATCAACATCTAACTGCAAGGGTCTACAAATATCGTGTTCAATTACATTAAAGTTAGAGTAGCAAATTAAATGATCAATATTTTCTTTTTTACCAGTGAAGAAATTATCTACACAAGTTACAAAATGATCTTCTTTGATTAATCTTTCACATAAATGAGAGCCTAAAAACCCAGCTCCACCGGTAACTAATATTTTTTTTTGTTCTTTTTTTCTCATTACTTTACTTTTAGAAATCCAACCATGCTTTCTTTTTGAAAAAAAGCAGATAACTTTTGTACTGTTTCATCTATAAAAGACACTACCAATTTGTCAGAAAATTGCAAATAAGCAGTAGCCTCAGCACTAGTTGGACTTGTCTTTCCATATGCTATAACAATGTCATATTTTTCTTTTATTTCTTTTATAAATTGATGAAAAGATAAAGATCTCAATATTTCTGTTCCGTATCTAGAAGTTATTCCCGCTGGCAAAAAGTCAAAATTATGAAACCTTTGAATGGGGATTTCTTTAAGATTTTTATCTAAATATTGTGCCATTCCTATGCCCTTATTTGAATGGATTGATTGAAAGTTAAGTTCAAGCAATAATACTTTCTTCCCAATCTTACCAACTAAATCGCTTAAACAATAAGCATAGTTCGGCCCATTGTTTCCTATTAAACTTAATACTTTACATGATTTTTCCAATAAAGGCTCGGAAAATTGAATAATATTTCTTAACACTTCTAAGTCATTATCATTAATGTATTCGACTTCAGGACCATCGCAGGCATAAGAGATCTCTCCTAGGGTTATTTCTTTAATGGCACTCAGATTGTCTAATGTAGCTATAAAACCTTTAGATAAGGCTCTTATAAAAAAGTATAAAAAAGCTAGAAAAAGGCCGATTAAAAAAGTCACAACAAATATAAAAAACCCTTTTTTGCTGTTAGGGCCTTTTGGGAACTCCGCCAATTCAATAGGTTTGGATGCAATTTGTTTTAAGTGGTATTCAATTGTTTTAGATTCTATTAAACTTGTTAAAGACTGGATCATCTTTAGTGCAGCTCCAGAGCGCAGATCTAGTAACTTTTCTTTTTTCCATTTCTCGGGGAGTAACAACATGTTGTTTCTAATTGATTGCATTTGATTTTGTAACAAGTTTTTTTCTTTTAAAATATTTTCTTTTCTAAAAAACAAATAATCTTTTGCTTGCTGATCTAAAATTGAGATCTGTTGATTGGTCCTATCAAGAGCTGCCATCTGAAGCGCATAAAACTTGTCTTTATATAAATTTTCTAACGACCTCTCAGCTTGGAGAGTTTGGCTAATATGTGTTTTCAAAAATTTACGAATTAAAAAAAGATCTTTTTCTAATCTCCCCTTGTCTTTCTCACTTAAAATATCATTATCATTTAAACGAAATTGAATATCATTTGCCTGATTTATAAGCCCTTTACTTACAGAGTCTGAAAGGAAAGGAGATATAGAGCTTATTTCAAATTGATCCTTGTCAATTTCTTTCAAAATAATTTCCAATTGTCTTACTTGAGCTTGGATTTGATCTATTTTATGATTATATTTTATATAAAGCTCATTTGCAGTATCAGCGTCCAACCCTTCAAACATCTTGTCTTGAGATTGAGCAAATATTGGCCTAGATTTTAATATTTTTTCTTGAGTTGTCAGAGCTCTTTTAAATTGAGACAGGTGATAATTCAAATCTTCTTTTATTGTATTTTCATCTTTTTCTGTCTTTAAACCTTCAATTTGTGAAGATGTCTTTAATATTTCTTTTTTGTTTAATTGTTCCAGTGCATTTTCGATCTCACTTTTTTCTTTTCTTAAACTTGAAATATCTTTCAAAAGTTTATCCATATTTTGGGAATACGTCCCTTGCAGCGGATCTTCATTCTTTTTTTCCTGTGAAAAAAGCGACATGCTTAAGGCATCTTTTTTCTGGTTCAAAGTACTTTTCTGAATACTCATAGCAGCAAGTTTTTTCCCAACAAGCTCATCATTAAATATAAAATCGCTGTCTGATTTTTTTAACAAATCAATATGCGCAAGCTCTAAGTCAAGGTCGAATAGCCTTTTCAAACATTCTGCGTGGGGGTTTGCAAAGCTTGAAATTTCTTGTTCTAAAGCAATAAATCCATTCTTAATTAAATTGTCTGATAGATACTCTGCATGGCTATCGAGAGTATTTTCAAGGTTTTGCCCTACTTGCTTTTTTCTTTGCTCTAAATATTTAAATTGTTCTTTAGCAAAGGTGTCACTCTCTTTCTCTAAATATTTAACATAAGAGTGCATAAGCCCATTTAAAGTATTTTGAGCTAGATATGGATCAATATCTTTGTAGGTTATATCCAAAACATTATCGCTATAACGCGACACTTGGATTTTTAAATTGCGTTTAACTTTTGCAACACAGCCCTCAACTGATGTAAAATTTAAAATATAAGCTTTGTTTTTTTTTAAATTTTTTGGAGTCGCTTGTATTATAAAAGAAATTTCATCTAGAAAGATTTTTTCATTTAACCTTCCTTTTGCTTTCACTTTTTTCTTCATATCAAAAATTTCAAATGAGTCGTTTGACTTAAAAAAAACAAGATATTTTCTTGAAGCTGTAGATGGACAATTTACTTCTTTAAATCTAAAGTTGCTACTTTCCTTATCAGTTATTTTAAATTCTCTTTTTAGATTTTGAAAGTACCTTGATAAGATTGCAAAAAAACGACTTTTATTTTTCAAATAGCAACTAGCTTGCAATCCAAATTTTTTCACAACAGGCTCAATTACAAGCCGAGACTGAATCATCTCCTTAGCTTTATTCTTATCATTTTCAACTGATCCTGACGAAAAAAAATCTTTAAAATTCAACGATTCTTTTTTTTCGGGCATTTCTGAAAATTTAGCAGAAGATTGGTAGACATCAGGTTTAATCATTACATAAAAAAAACAAATACTTGCAAAAATTAAAGCAAAACCAAAAATTTGTTTTTTTAAAGTAGTAAAAATATTTGATATATCGCTTAAGCAAAAAAATACTTCATCACCTGACATGTTATTTCTCATGGAATAAACAACCCCCAACTACGACATCCTTTGCCAATAACATCTATACCGGTAAAACAAGGTAGAAGCTGTGAGATAAAACGATTCCATTCGGTAATTGGCTTTGCAGCAACATAAACAACATCTCCCGGCATCAATAGCAGCGATTCATTTGGCAAATGAATAACATGCTTCCAACTAAGTGTGTATATCTTCGGGCATGCTATTGCTCCTCTAATGATTTGGATATATGATTTGTCCCCTGTAAACGGAATTCCTCTGGCGGACGCCAAAGCTTCTCTTAATGATATATATCCATTAGGCAAATTGACAACAGTTTCACAGCCTACTTCCCCTAGAACCATTAGATTGGCAGATGAGGGATCCGCTATATAAATTTTGTCACCACCACGCATAACAACATTTTGGGTCATATCGCCCTCCTTTAAAAGCTTATGGAAATCAACTGATATTAATTGATTGTCTCGAATCATATAACTTTTAAAAAGGTTTGCATTTGGAGGGACCTTTGCAATTGAAAGAACATCAAACAATCTAATTTTTCCATCTACCGGCACACTGGAAATTGCCACAAGCCCGGCCAATTCAACTTTTCTTAATATTCTGTTTTTATATGCTACAAAAGCTTCTATATCACTAATTTGGTTCAAATAAAGGTTCTGAATTTTTTCTTTAGCTTCCTGGAGTGTTAAGCCACTAACACAAACGGGTGGAAGGTCTGGCAAATATATCCTCCCGTCAGTTACCCTATAACCAATCGTATTACCAATTTTAGAAACAGCTTCTGTAATGTCTGATCTTTTGGGATGATAGATCTCAATTTTTAGAACATCATCTTCATGAATTGTATCTTTATACTCTTCTAAAAAATCTAAAGGGAGCTGTTCAAAACATTTGCCTTCCATTTCCAAAATAGAAAATTTTCCAGCCTTTATTTTGTAAGAATCTACGACGAATTGGTCTGCTCCACAAACATCTTTGCCCATATAAGGAGTTGAGCAAGAACTAAGCAAGCTTAAAAAAATTATAAACAAAAGAGAACATCTCATGCTAATTCACAGGGCTAAAATTTCTATTTCGCAGCTGTTTACTTATGTTTGGTCCCTTTTTTACCTTTAAGTAGCCATAAAGAAGAATAAAAGATTTGCTCAAAATAGCGTAAAAAAAAGCTTGCATAATTGAAGCCTGAATTTAAATGTTTTTTTTACATTAATGAAAATACACTACCACTTGGTTATGAGCCAGTCAATATGTTTAAAGCAGGATCTGTTATGATTTTAGTTAAATTTGTTGAATTCGATGATAAAAATCATGTATACATGATTGCAATCTATGAGAGCTTTGCACTTTAAAAACATAGCTCTTTGGTAAAAATTTATGAAATTAAGACCTACCCAATCATTAATGAAAAGAGTTTTAATAACAGGTGCTTCCGGTTTTATAGGATATCATTTAGCCTTTTTTTTAAAAAAAAGAAATGATTTTGTTATTGGGATAGATAATTTTAATGATTATTACGACCAAAGTTTGAAAACTTACAGATCTAATCTATTAAAGGAAATTGGCGTTGATGTTTTTAATATTAACATCTTAGAAACAGATAAAATAATTAAAATAATCAATGAAAACTCAATTACACATATTGTCCACTTGGCAGCTCAAGCTGGGGTTAGAAAATCATTTACCCACCCTGAGGACTATATAACCAACAATATCAATGGATTTTATAACATACTAGAAATTTGCAGAAAAACACCTAATATAACTTTGCTGTACGCATCTTCTTCTTCTGTCTATGGAGTAAACCGCAAATCGCCTTTTTCTGAAGACGACCATACTGACCACCCTGCAAATTTATATGGGGCAACCAAGAAGTCAAATGAAGCTATGGCCTTTGCATACCACAATCTATACGGAATAAAAATGACAGGCCTACGCTATTTTACAGTTTATGGACCAGCTGGAAGACCTGACATGGCCTATTTTTCTTTCGCAAAGTCAATTATGAATAACCAGCCTATTTCTGTCTTTAACCATGGAAAAATGCAAAGAGATTTTACATACATCGATGATATTGTAGAGGGCACCGCTTCAGCGCTTGACTTAGAGTCTGACTTCGAAATTTTCAATTTAGGTAATAACAGGCCTATCGGTATTATGAACTTAATTGAGGAACTAGAAAAAGGGCTATCTAAAAATGCAATAATCAATATGCTACCTATGCAGCCTGGAGAACTAATTGAAACTTGCGCTGATATATCAAAGAGTCGCAAACTCTTAAACTATCAACCCAAAGTAAGTTTTGAGACAGGTATTTCAAAATTTATCGATTGGTTTTTTTCTTATCAGAAATGTCTTCTATCTTCTTAAACGCCTTTGATAAATTTTCAATTACATCTGATGCTACTAAAGCATATGTAGAAGTTTCCTTTTCTGCTATTTGAGCCGAAAGTCCATGCAAGAAAGCAGCTTGCGCCGCTGCTTGGAATTGTTCTACTCCCTGAGCTATTTGAGCTGCTATAATACCTGTTAGAACATCACCGGTGCCTGCTGTAGCTAAAGCTGGTGTCCCACTAGAAATAATAAATGGCGTTTTTTCATAATGGACTACTATGGTAGGAGCACCTTTTAATACAACAATCACTCGTTTTTTCTTTGAATATGCAATTGTCTTTTCAATTAAAGCGATATCGTCTAACTCTTTTTCATTTAAAATTTTGAGCATCTCCCCTCGATGAGGAGTTAAAATTGTATCTTGCGGAAGCTCTATTTCAGGACTTTTTGCCAAGAAAAATAGAGCATCTGCATCCAAAACAACTGGAATATCAAGTTTATCTAGCACTTTCAAAAAAATTGATTTTGATTCATCAGACCTTCCCATCCCAGGTCCCATAAAAACTGCTTTAGCCCTTTCAACTTCTTTGAAAAACTCTGGCAGACTATCCTCAGATAGCCATTGATGGATAACCTCTAAGGGCTTTGATTCAGTCTCGGTTTCATCTCCTATAGAATATAAACGAACTATCCCCGCCCCTGCTTTTAAAGCTGCAAAAGAGCTTAAAATTGCCGCTCCAAACATCCCATAAGACCCAGCTAATCCAACCACATAACCAACATCATACTTGTGCCTTTTTGCACGCACAATAGGAAGTTTGACATCTGTTTTCTGAAAATAGTTGGCAAAAGGATCTATCTGATCTATAAATTCTTTAGGAAGACCAAAATCTGCATGAACAAGTTTTCCAGTGAAATTAGGACCATCATTTAAAAAAAATCCTGCCTTTAACAACCCGAGATAAATTGTTGTATCAGCTTTGACGGCGTCTGGCATTACAGCCCCATCAGATCCATTTAAGCCCGATGGCACATCTATTGAAAAAACTTCTGAATTTGATGAATTGATTTTTTTTATAATACTAAGATAAGGATCTTTTAGACTACCTTTAAACCCAGTCCCAAGTAAACCATCAACTAATATTGCATCATTTGGGAGCAATAAATCATTAACATTGCTTATAAAATAAGTATTCCCACCACTTGCTTTGAACTCTTTAAAATACTTCTGATTTAGCTTTGAGCTGTCTTCTATTTTTGAAAAATAATATGCTTCTACATAGAAATTTTCTTTTAAAAGAATGGCTCCTGCAACATAAGCATCTCCACCATTATTTCCTTTGCCACAAAGGAGCAAAATCTTCCGACCTTTGGCAGATTTTTTAATTGTTTTTGCGATATTTGAACCGGCCAATACCATAAAAGCATCATCAGAACATCCCTCTTCAAATGCTTTTTTTTCTATTTCAGACATTTGTTTGGATGTTACAACTAACATTTAGCTACAGGTGTTCTTCTTTAATTGCTCTTGCTAATAAGCTTTTTACAGCATCTTTAGGATTTAAATCTTTATAAATTATTGAGTAGATCGCCTCAGATATTGGAACCGCTATATTATGGGCTTCTCCAAGTTCATAGGCAGATACACAAGTGTATGCACCTTCAACAGCCATACCTACTTTGTTAAATGCATCTTTTGGAGATAATCCCTCTGCTAAAAACCTTCCAAAGCGGTAATTTCTAGATAAAGTAGAAAGACAGGTGACACAAAGATCTCCCATTCCTGAAAGGCCATTCAAAGTAATCTCATTGCATCCTTTTATAACACTAAGCTTTCTAATTTCATGTAGACCTCTTGTCATAAGCGCAGCTTTTGTATTATCTCCAAAACCAAGCCCATCAGAAATTCCACATGCAATGGCAATGATGTTTTTCATGGCACCACCAAAACATACTCCCATTAAATCTGAGTTAGGATAAATTCTAAATGTGGGTGTTGTAAATAAATCTTGAATCATCATCATTACATGAAATGAATAAGCTGAGCAGACTACAGATGTTGGAAGGTTTGCAATTACTTCTTCAGCATGCGAAGGACCACTTAAACATCCAATTAAATCCTTATCAAGCTTCTCTTTTATGATTTCAGGAAAAAGTAACCCAGTCTTTTGTTCGATTCCTTTTGATGTTAAAATAAAAGGAACAGGCTTTTCCCAAAGATTTAAAACCTGAGAAAAAACTTCCCTAATGCCTTTCGAAGTAACACTTTCAACAACAACATCACATTCTTTCAAAGCTATTTTTAGATCTGAAGTAAACTTAAGATTTTCAGGAGCTTTAAATTCTCCCAGCTTTGGATGTTTTTTTTCTTTTTCTAAAATACTTATTAGATCTTTTGATCTGGCCCAAAGAGTGACGTCATGTCCATTATTTGCAAGCAATGACGCTAAGCAAAATCCCCAAGTACCTGCCCCTAAATACGCTATTTTCATTTTCATTCTAGTTAGATAATTTACAAATTATAAGCACTATAGCCATTTAGGACAATGGACTGCTTTGCTTTTGCGAGCGAAAAAACATCCTGTAAAAAATATTTAACACAAGAATAAGGTCTATTTTATTTCTTTTAAAATAAATGATTCTTGAATCAAAAAAAATGCTAACCTTTTTTCTTTCACATAAGAAATTAAAACACCGATTAGTTGATGGCACGAAAAACACTTTAATGGATGATTACCTTCGTAACTGAAAAAGCCTTCTCGGGCTTTGTCTAAAGCAAAAGTTCTGTCAAGGTAACATCTTTTAAGCGGACCTGGGCCATCTTTTTGATAGTACATTAAAAAATGCTTACAAAGACCACAAGAGACCTTAAGTAAAGATGGCTCTCCTCTAGCTTCTGTATAAGAATCGTATTTAAATTTGATTAAATCTTTCCAACTACCCATTTGTTTATTTTGTCCTATCCTAACATTGTTAAAAAAGCTTCTTATAAATTTGATCCACTGAAAGTGAATCAACATTTTTAAATTCTCCAATAATCGGCTCATGGATAAGACGTGGATTAGGAGAACTTACGCTTTGCTTTATTATCCCCTGTCTCGGATCTCCCCAAAGAGAAATGACTTTTAAGTTGAAAGTTGTATTTAGGTAATAGATCAAAGATAAAATACCGCCATCCAACAATAAAGCTGTATCACAGGCATTTTTTAAAATGGAAAGCAACTCAAAGAGCGTAGTTTTCCCCCTTAAATCCAAAGCATTTTCCAACTCAAGCTTTGTCTCTTTGCTTCCTATTAGCACGATTTGCACATTTTTCTGTGCTTCAATTTTAGATATCAACTGCTGCCATTTTGTAATGCTTAATGTTCTCCATAAATTGTAATTAGAGCCGACATCAAGTTGGATTGCTATCACTTTTTTTGACAGATCAATTGAAAATTTTTTATAAAGATTATCATTCTCAGAATTCCAACTAAGCGTCGGTGTTATCTTGCCAAGCTGCCATTTGACCCAGTAAGTTGGATCCGGTTTTTCAATAATCAAATCATAGTCATCTGGATTCAATCCAATTTTTTTTATAGAATCGATTAAGCCATGCTCTTTATTTCTTTCCCAAAAAGGGCAAACAGCTACATTTACTTTTTCTAACATTGAAAAGCCGTCTTTTAAATCTTTTCTAGTTACAAATGTAATTTTGGCATCTGGGATGAATTGCTTGACTCTTTTTACAACTGCAAAAAGTCCTAATGGAATATCACCAAGTCCCCTATTCCATTCGATCAGAATATTATTCTTCCCTTGTTTCATCAGCTTTTTAAGCATCACATCTAAGGGATTAGATCTTATCTTCTTTAGTATTTTTTTTAGCATTATTATCAATCTGGGTTAAAATGGCCTTAAGCACCTGCTTTTCTGTTATTTGTTGCATGCATCTAAAATCAATTGGACACTTCCGTAAATAGCAAGGAGAGCACTCTGTATTTGCACTTATTATGGTCCCACCAGAATAAGGACCAGTTCTTTTAGGATTTGTTGACCCAAAAATAGCAATAACTGGGACACCAAGGGCATCTGCAATATGCATTGGACCACTATCATTTGTTAAAAAAACAGAGCATTGTTTAATTAGGCAGGCAAGTTCTCTAATTGATGTTACACCCGCTAGGTCTATAACGTTTTTTGGCATGAAAGAAGCTATTTCTTTTACAATTTTAAAACTTTTATCATCTCCAAAACAAACTACAAAACAATCCCTTGACTCAACTAGATCTTTGACAACCTTGCTGTATTTTTCTTTAGGCCAACACTTTGCTGAACCGTATTGAGCTGTTGGATTCACCCCAATCAGCGGCTTATCAAAACTATAGCCGTGATGCTTTAGAAGCTCTTTAGATTCATTTAACTCTTCCTCAGTCAGATAAAGATGAGGTTTTGTTTTTGAAGTTTTAATCCCCAATGGCTGTAAAAGCTTTTTATAAAATTCAACTTGATGCTCTTCTTCTTTATTTTTTTCAATCGGGTAATCTAATAAAAAGTTTCTAAAATTGCCATCATACCCCAAACGATTTTTCACTTTACCTTGCCAAAACCACCAGGCAGAGGAAAAGGAATTGGTCAAAAGTATGCCAAGGTCATACTTGCCGGTTCTTAACTTTGAAATGATGTTTCTTTTCTCTATCCTTTTCTCAAAAAACCGATTTTGAGGTTTTGTAAAACAAAATATCTCATCAATTTCAGGATCTTTTTCTAAAAGTTCACAAATGGGTTTTTTGCACATTGCTGTAATCTCAGCACCAGGAAACTTATTTCTAAGGTCTGTTAGAACTGGAGTTGCCATTACCAGATCTCCAATCCAATTTGGCATGCGAACAATTATTTTTTTTGGTTCAAAATCAATTAGGCTCATAATTATAAAAGGGCTAAACTGGTTATAATGGCACATAATTTGAATAAAGAGAAGATACAAGTCTTTTATGGAATTGATTATTTTGGGAGTTGATCCAGGAACTGTAATAACTGGATATGGTATCATCAAAAAAAATGAAAACAATTTGACTGCACTTGACTATGGATGCATCAGACCCCCTGTAAAAAAGGAACTTAGGGATAGGTATTGGATTATCTTTCAATCCTTGGAACATTTAATAAAAAAATACAAACCAGATGCAATCTGCGTAGAAACACAATTTGTTAAAAAAAATGTACAAGTTGCAATGAAACTTGGTATGGCTAGAGCTATTGTTTTGCTCCTCAGCGCAAAATATGGTATTCCTCTTTTTGAATATGCGCCAAAAAAAGCAAAGCTTGCAGTAGTCGGAAAGGGATCTGCCAGTAAGTCCCAAGTACAACATATGGCCAAAGTTGTATTAAGCTTGGATAAGATCCCAGAGCCCGAAGATGCTGCCGATGCCCTTTCAATTGCAATATGTCACGCAAATAGAGAAAACTTATGTATGAATACTTAAGAGGAACTTTAGTAGAGAAAAATCCCAATTATGTGATTTTAGATGTAGCAAATGTCGGCTATCGTTTATTAATCCCACATGGTCTTTACTCTAAGTTATGTCCAATTAATGAAGAGACTGTGTTATATACAACATTCATAGTAAAAGAAGACTGCCATACTTTATATGGATTTGTTTCAAAAGAAGAGAAAAATCTATTTGATGTTCTAATAACAGTCAGCGGCGTTGGCCCAAAACTTGCACTCACAATTGTAGGTTATTTAGACCAATCAGAGTTTCAGACAGCCATACAAACAAATAACTCATTAGTTTTATCTAAAATCCCAGGCATTGGAAAGAAAACGGCTGAAAGATTAATTTTAGAGATGAAAGATAAAATTAAAAATTTACTCCCTGTAGAATTTAAAGATGGCAGTCTTAATATTGATTGCATAAATGCTTTGACGAATTTAGGCTATAGCCCTTTAAAGGCTCAAAAAGCTGTAAAACAAATCTTAGCAGAAGAGTCTCACACTGAGATAGGCATTATTATTACTAAGGCACTTAAAATTTTAAATTAATTAATCTAGAATTAATAATCTGTCATATTTTATAATATCTATTCTAAATTATCTTATTTAAAATAAATGAATTTTGTTCATAAAAACACCTTGACTGATGATACAATTGCTGCCATTGCCACTCCTATTGGAGATGGAGCAATAGCTATCATAAGGATATCCGGCAAAAATGCCTTTAAAATTGCCAATTCAATCTTTTCAAGAGATGTGTATTCGTTGAAGTCACATTTTGCTGCATATGGTAAAATCATAAACAAGCAAAGAGACACCGTTGACCATGTTATTTTAATACCGATGAAAGGTCCAAAATCTTATACAGGAGAAGACAGCGTTGAAATACACTGCCACGGTGGAAGATTTATAACAAAATCAGTTTTGGATGTTGTTTTAAGTGAAGGAGCCAGAGCTGCTGAGCCTGGAGAGTTTTCTTTAAGGGCATTTAAGAATGGCAAAATGGACTTATCACAAGCAGAAGCTGTCCAATCAATAATTGCAGCAAAAAGTAAGCAGTCCTATTTGGCTGCAAAAAACCAATTAGAAGGCGCTCTTTCAAAAAAGATAAAGCATTTTCAAGAAACCCTAATTGACATTGCAGCTATACTGGAAGCCTGGGTTGACTTTCCTGAGGAAGATTTGGAATTTGAGGCCTTTGAATCAGTTATTTCTCGCATTGAAGCTATCCTTTTGCAAATGAAAGAACTGGCAGAAACGTTTCATAATGGAAGAAAAATCCATGAGGGGCTAAGCATTTGTTTAATTGGAGCTCCAAATGTCGGAAAGTCCTCGCTTATGAACCTTCTTTTAAGAAAAGAAAGGGCTATCGTTTCTGAAATAGCCGGAACTACAAGAGATACCATTGAAGAAGATTGTTTTATTGATGATTTCCAGTTTAAGCTAATTGATACAGCTGGAATTAGAGACACTCATGAAATAATTGAAAAAGAAGGCATTAAAAGATCGATTGAAGCTAGTGAAAAAGCTGACGTTATTTTCTATTTATTAGATGCTTCAAAAAATACATCCAATGAAGAGATCGAAACAATTCAATCATTGGATAAAGATAAAACAATTGTCATCCAAAATAAATGCGATTTAAAAAATCCAAGCAAGCTAGACTTCCCAACTGTTGTTAATATATCTGTTTTAAAAGAGTCAAAAATCAGCGAATTGACAAAAGCCTTAAAAGAGAAAGTAAAAAACAAAGATCTTGACAATACCGACGTAATTCTAACACAATACCGCCACAAAAGTGCCCTTGAAAACTCCATTAAACTTTTAGAGAATGTTATTAATGGGCTGAAAAGTAAAGCTTCAGCTGAATTTGTATCTTTTGATATGCGCTCAGCGCTAAAAGAGCTTGGATCTATTATTGGAATGGATGTCACTGAAGATATTTTATCCGCAATTTTCTCAAAATTTTGCCTAGGAAAATGACAAAAAAAGAAAAGGCTGAACTAGTTCTTAAACTACTAGACAAGTATGTCCCTGATCCAAAAATCCCTTTAAAACATACAAGTCCGTTTACTTTATTAGTTGCAACCCTTTTATCCGCCCAGTGCACCGATGAAAGAGTGAATATAGTTACTGAAAAGCTATTCAAAATAGCAAATACTCCACAGAAAATGAGTCAGCTAGAACAAAGTGAATTGAAAAGCGTTATTCAGTCATGTGGCCTTAGTAACACTAAATCAAAAGCCCTAATTAACCTATCAAAACAAATGCTAGAGCAATTTGATGGAAAAGTTCCCAGAACCTTTGAAGAACTTGAATCACTTCCGGGAGTTGGCCATAAAACAGCTTCGGTTGTTATGGCCCAAGCCTTCAATATCCCAGCATTTCCAGTAGACACCCACATCCATAGAGTTGCCAAAAGATGGGGTCTATCTAACGGAAAAAACGTTAAGCAAACTGAGGAAGACTTAAAAAAGCTCATTCCGAAAAACCGATGGATTAAAGCTCATTTGCAAATTATTTTATATGCGAGAAAATACTGTAGAGCAAAGGGACATCAAAAATCAGAGTGCCCTATTTGTTCCGGCCTTTCCTAAAGATTGCCCCATCTTTGCGTAGACTTCGATCTTTTTGTAACTAGAATCAAGTAAGTCCTGGTCGATTTTAATTTTTCCAGATTCGAATAGCATAACTATACAAGAGCCTCCAAATGAAAAATAACCCTTCTCTTTTCCTTTTTCTTGATGCGAGTTTAAGATAAACGTCTGATGGATCGACCCAACATTAACAGCCCCAATTTCTACAAATAATACTTCTCCAAACTTCTCGCTTTTAAGTTTTGTGACAACCCTTTTGTTCTCACTTAAATACTTTATATTTTTCCACAAAGCTATTGGATTTACAGAATGAAGTTTTCCATTAATAAGTTTTGGTACATCAGAAACGCAATCAAAAGGAAAGTGAAAACGGTGATAATCAATAGGACAGAGCCTTGCAATTACGACAGCTCCCTTTGAATACTTTTCAGCAAGTAAATCATCTTTCAAAAACTCAGCTAATGTAAAATCTTCGCCTTTTACAAAAATTTTCTTTACACCTTCAAAGTTTTGATAAGCTAAATACCTTCCATCAGCCGGCAAAATAGCTACATTTTTGTCTAAATCAATGGGCCTTGCACTTGGAACTAGTTTACGAGTAAAAAAATCGTTAAAAGATGTAAAATCTTTTTTTAGAAATTCCTTTTCATTTAAATTAAACATTTGAATGAACGGCTTTACCTTCCTCTTTGTAAAGCTTTTTTTTTGAATCCATCCATAAATTCTTGAAAATAAGTGAAACCGGCAAACAATCGCCAAAATTGGCTTAGAAATAAGTTTTACATACCACTTGTCACTATATAAAAATAAAAGCGCCTTTTCTCCATATATGGCTTCTTTTTTTTTCTTTTTACTCTCTCGTTCTATGTAAAATATTTCCTTCATATTTCCTTTTTAAGTTATTCGAATATGGTAAGTATATCATAATCAACAGAAAAAGAACTTATTTTAATTTTTTTTGAAATTTGAAAATAATCTAAATTTTTATATAATAATTTTTAAAATCTAATCTATATATAATCTATGTTTGGTCTTGTAAAAAAAATATTTGGCACTGCCCAAAGCCGGAAAATAAAAAAGTATTCTCAGCTTGTTAAAAAAGTAAATGAGTGGGAAGAAAAATATCAGGCTTTGAGCGACTCTCAATTAGTTGAAACTGTAAATAATCTGAAGCAAAGATACAAATCTGGAGAAACTCTAGAGCAGCTCTTACCAGAAGCATATGCTCTTGTCAAAAATGCATGCCGAAAACTTTGTGGGACTCAAATTAATGTATCAGGTTATGAACAAAAGTGGGATATGATCCCGTATGATGTTCAGATCATAGGCGCAATAGCTATGTTCTATGGATCTATCTCTGAAATGCAGACTGGAGAAGGAAAGACTTTAACTGCTTCAATGCCACTTTTCATCCATGCTATATCAGGAAAGGCTGTTCATCTTGTCACAGTTAATGACTACCTTGCAAAAAGAGATAGTGAATGGATTGGAACGATTTTTAAAAAATTAGGGCTAAGCGTTGCTGCCTTAACAAATGATGTACCTCCTTCGGTGAGGAAAAAATTATATGAAAGCGACATTGTGTATGGCACTGCCTCCGAGTTTGGATTTGACTATTTACGCGACAACTCTATGGCAATGCACAAAGATGAACAAGTTCAAAGAGGACACTTCTTTGCAGTAGTCGATGAGATCGACTCTATCTTAATTGACGAAGCTAGGACACCTCTTATCATTTCAGGCCCAGCAACTAACAGCAGACAGATGTATAATGAACTGAAAGAAGGTGTATCTCAGGTCGTAAAATCACAAAAAGACCTCTGTCATAGGCTGGCATTAGAAGCTAAAAAGGAACTTGAACAGTCAGGAGCCTTTAACGAAACGCCAGGGAAAATCAACAAAAGTAAAGCAAAAGAGGCCTATCACAAATTATGGCTTGTCAGCAAAGGCACGCCACGAAATAAGGTTTTAAAAAGAATTAAAGAAAACCCCGACATGCGAGCTGAAATCGAAAATTGGGAAACATTCTATCATTCTCAGCAAAACAAAGAAGAAAAGTTAAAAGCTTTGGCCGAGTTGTTTATCATAGTTGATGAAAAAGCCAATGAGTATGAGCTTACAGACAAAGGGATTGATCTTTGGTGTTCATCACATGCAAACAGTGAAGGAAAGAATGACTTTGTCATGTTGGACTTAGGTTATGAATATGCAAAAATCGATGAAGACAAAAGCCTTTCAGAACAAGCAAAAATTCAAAGAAAATTAGAAATCAGAGAAGAAGATGCTAAAAGAAAAGAAAGGTCCCATAATTTAAGACAGCTGTTCAGGGCACACCTTCTGATGGAAAAAGATGTCGATTATATCGTACAAGATCAGAAGATTATCATTATTGATGAAAACACTGGCCGACCTCAACCAGGAAGGCGCTTTTCAGATGGCTTGCACCAATCAATCGAAGCAAAAGAGTCTGTTGAAATTCAGGGAGAGACCCAAACTTACGCTACTATCACCTTACAAAACTACTTCAGGATGTACGAAAAACTATCTGGGATGACTGGGACTGCTATGACAGAGGCCAATGAGTTTAAAGAACTTTACAAGTTAGAAGTATTAGAGATTCCGACATACCTTCCATCTAACAGAAAAGATCGAAACGATGAAATCTACATGACCGAGCGCGAGAAATACAATGCGATATTAAAAGAAATAACAGAGATTCATAAAATTGGAAGACCTATATTGATCGGTACTGAATCAGTAGAAGCGTCAGAGAAACTGTCTCGCATCTTACGTCAAAACAAACTTCAGCATACAGTATTAAATGCAAAGAACCATGCCTTAGAAGCTGAAATTATTGCAGATGCCGGCAAAAAAAATGCCATCACCCTGGCTACGAATATGGCTGGAAGAGGAACAGATATCAAACTCCAAGAAGGTGTAAAAGAACTTGGTGGGCTTCATGTTATTGGAACAACAAGGCACCAGTCTAGAAGAATCGATAGACAGTTAAGAGGTAGATCAGGAAGACTAGGAGACCCAGGTTCATCAAAGTTTTTTATTTCTTTTGAAGACTCTTTAATGAGGCTTTTTGCATCACCTAGAATGACTGCACTATTACAGAGATTTAGACCACCTGAAGGTGAAGCAATTTCGGCTAAAGTATTGAACAAATCAATTGAGACTGCTCAAAAAAGAGTTGAACAAAGAAATTATACAATCAGAAAGCATACACTAGAATACGATGATGTGATGAACATGCACAGACAGGAAGTCTATGCTTTCAGAAATGAAATATTAGAAAGTGAAAAGCCTCTTCAAATAGCTGAAGAGTTTATAGAGTCTGTATGCCACGATGCCAGTGATGAGTTCCTTTCTCAAAAAGACTTTGATGGTTACATCGATTTCTTAATGAGACAATTTCCAGTTACTATACCTATCCAAAGCTCTGAAGATTCTCAAAAACTTATTGACGATGCTTTTAATAAAATAAAAGCTGCTCTTTACCAAAAATTAGAGCATCAAAAATCTGCCATCCAATCATTAAATAACGAAAATAGTCCAAGTAAAGCTGAAGGTATTTTAAACGAAGTTATCAAAAACTTGATGCTCAGAAAAATTGATTTCCTATGGCAAGAGCACCTTTTATCAATTGACCATTTAAGAGATGATGTAAACCTTAGAGCTATTGGTCAAAAAGATCCTCTTCTAGAGTTCAAGCATGAAGCTTTTGTTCTTTTTGATCAGTTTTCAAAAAGAATCAAAAAAGAAATTTCAAAAGACCTTTTCCGCTTTGAAATGGTCCCACCCGCTGGAATATCTGTTGAAGAATCTTTAAAAAAGGTCCAACTTCACACAAAAAAAACATTTGCACCTGAAGTTGAAAAACCTCAAGAGTCTCAGGTAGAACAAAAAGCAGTACCTACCGTATCAGAGGCTAAGGTAGGCAGAAATGATGATTGTCCTTGTGGTAGCGGGAAAAAATATAAAAAGTGTTGCGGAGTGCACGTTTCTTAGGCCTTGCCTTACCGGGATTAAATTGCTATAAAGCAAAAAAAAGGTATAGCAATTGAGACTTCCCCCCAAAAAGATCACTTATCAAGATCGCATTGAAATGCGCCCCTTTTCGTTAGTAGATAGCGACCTTATCTATCAAGCGGTTAGAGACAGCCAAAGCGCTTTAAAACAGTTCAAAGCTTGGGCCCACTTCAAAAAAGATAGAGAAACTGCCCTATTAATTTATTCAGCTTTATCATCTAAAACCTCAATTGGGCAAGAAGCTCATTTTTGTGGTTTTAACAAAGGAACTGACGACTTTTTATTTTGCATTGGACTCTTTCCCGATAATCGTTTGAATCAACACTCAATGGAACTTGGCTACTGGGTATCTTCTAAACATAGTGGTGAAGGACTTGGAACATTATCTGCACAAATTACCATTTATTTGGCTTTTTTTTATTATGGAGCAGATAGGCTAGCTATACGCTCAGACCCTGATAACAAAGGGTCGCTTGCAATAATCAATAAATGTGGCTTTAAAAAAGAAGGTGTAATGAGAAACTCGCTTGCAAAACCAACAAGCGAAATGCTAAATGATGGATATTCCACAAATAGAGACTCTCTTTATTTTAGTATTATATCTGATGATTTGAAGGATCTTGACTGGATCGATCAGATAGCAAATGAAATAGAGATTATTCCAATTATTTAATGCGGTAAAGCTCAATCTATAAGGTCAAATATATCTGCAAAAAACTTGTCCACAACAACCTATTTCAAGATGATTACCACTTCACATCATATTCATTTCCACTTGTTTTTAACTAAATCTCTATTTAACCTATAGCCCCTGAAACTAACTTATGGAGTTTGATATGACAACAGCAATTGTCCCTTATGATACAAGAATTAAAGATAGTGCTGAACAATTTGCTCAGCGTATTTTTGAAAGCTGTAATAGTAATAAAGTAGGAAGTGCTGCAAGCAATTGCTTTGATTTACTAAGAATGCAAAACCAAATTCAAGACCTTCACCAAATTCATGACCTTCATTTTCACTTTCCAGTTGAAAACGCTGAAGTTGAAGAAATAGTGCATGTGAGATCTATCTTACTTAAAGTTAACCCTTTTACTTCCACTACACCTCTGTCAAAGATTGAAGAATTAGATTAATATAGAATGCTGATCAAACATATTTTGATTTGGTTTAATACACCTTTTAAAATTAAGACTTTCTGCAAGAATGCAGAAAAGTCAAACAAATCTCTAACTTATTAAACTTCTGTTAAAACCTTACTCTTCTAAATTTTTCCAACTCCATAAAAGTGCTGGCATAGAAATTAAAAGAAGAATGATTAAGTGCTTATGGTTGATGCTGAGGGTAATTTCCCCTTCATTTGAAAAGAAAAACAAAATAAGCGAAAAACCTATCAAACTAAGCGACATTGTTAAAATCGCTGCCGCAACTGAATCTGAGTTTTTTTCTTGATCCTCTTCTATTTCTTCATAGTCTTCATTGCTTTCTACATTCTCTTCATCTTGCATTTGATAAGGAGGCGGATATAATGAAGCTATCGTTTGCTTATATGACAGTGCTTTATTATCAGCATCCTCTTCAGATTTATAATCCGAATCAAATTCTTCTAATAAGTCAGTGCCACAATAAGGACATACTATTACATCCAAATCAACTTGTGCATTACAGTTGTAACAAATTTTTTGACGATTTTGTGTTTTCATACTAAACTATACTCTTAACTTACATAGTAATATTTTACGACATTTTTCAAACGAAAAAATAATCAAAATAAAAGCAAGTGCATGATTTTTTCAAATTTACTAGAATATAAAAAGATAAAATTCAAAAAAGCGTGCAAAAAACAATGGCAGAAAAAAAAGAATTTGATGTTGCAGTAATTGGGGCAGGACCTGGCGGATATGTTGCAGCGATTAGAGCTGCTCAAAATGGAGCTAAAGTTGCTTTAATTGAAAAAAAAGATTTAGGTGGAGTGTGTTTAAATGTGGGATGTATCCCAACAAAAACTTTGCTTGCAACAAATGATATCTTACAAAAGATTAATGACGCAAAAGAGTTTGGAATTAATGTAGAAAACATTTCTTTCGACTTTGAAAAAATTAAAAACAGAAAAGACAATGTTGTCACAAATATTCGAAACAGCTTAGAAGGATTGATTAAATCCAACGGAATCGAAATTATCAGAGGAAAAGCTGAATTCATCTCTTCTGAAGAACTTAAAATAAGTGGTGAGAATACTTTTTTATTAAAAGCACAAAAATATATTATCGCAACAGGATCTGAGCCCTTAGATATTAAGACTTTCCCATGTGATGGAAAAAGAATTCACAACTCATCTTCAATTTTAGAGCTAACATCACTACCAAAATCATTAGCAATAGTCGGCGGTGGTTATATCGGATGTGAGTTTGCATCGTTATATGCCTCTTTAGGCGTTAAAGTCATTATCCTAGAAGCTCTGGAAAGTATTGTTTCAGCGCAAGGAAAAATGATTGCTGAAACACTTACAAAAGCATTTCAAAAACAAGGAATCGAGATTCAAACAAATGTTTTTGTCCAAAGCATTGAATCAAAAAATAATGGCCTTACTATTCACCTAGCTGGCGGCAAAACGGTAGATGCAGAAATGGCATTGGTATCAGTTGGAAGAAAATTAAATTCTAATAACCTTGACTTAATGAAAGCTGGAATTGCTACTGACAACTCAGGGGCTATCATCGTAAATGAAAAAATGGAGACCTCAACCCCTAATATCTACGCGATTGGAGATGTAACAGGTAAATGGCTTCTTGCACATGTAGCCTCACATCAAGGAATGGTAGCAGCAGACAATGCCACTGGACAAGACAAACAAATGCACTACTATGCTGTCCCTGCTGTAATTTTCACAACTCCTGAAATTGCCATGGTTGGGATGACACTTGAGCAAGCTGCAGCTGAAGGATATTCACCTACAATTGGAAAATTTCCATTTCAAGCTTTAGGTAAAAGTCAGGCATCACACCAAACAGAAGGCTTTGCCCAAATTATCAGCGATAAGAAGACAAATCAAATTTTAGGAGCTCAAATTATAGGTCATGAAGCCTCTGCTCTTATCGGAGAAATGACTTTAGCTATACAAAATGAGCTTACATTAGACTGTGTAATTGATACAATTCATGCACATCCGACAGTAGCTGAAGTATGGCTGGAAGCGGCTCTTATGGCTAATGAGACTCCTATTCATTTTCCACCAAAAAAGAAGAAAAAAAATGATTGAGAGCAAGGCTAAGAAAAAATTAAATGTTCTACCTAATAACCCGGAGCAAAATGACAATCCAGGATCATGCGGACCTGGAAGATTTCCATCTTGGCTCCATAGGAAGGTCCCAAAAGGAAAAAAGCAATTTAAAACAAATACAATTTTAGAAAAGTATCAACTTAGTACTGTTTGTGAAGAGGCAAAGTGCCCAAATCGTATGGAATGCTTTTCAAAAAAAACAGCCACCTTTTTGGCTTTAGGTAAGCAATGTACCAGAGCATGTGGATTTTGTGATATTGACTTTTCCAAAAACCCCAAAGCACCTGAAAAAGATGAGCCTGTAAGAATTGCCTACTCTGTCAAAGAGCTTGGCCTGAGGCATGTCGTTATCACAATGGTCGCAAGGGACGACTTAGAAGATCACGGAGCATCTCATATAGCAAAGATAATTGATAAAATTAGAGAAATTAATCAAACTGCCACTGTAGAAGTCTTGACATCTGATTTTTCTGGAAGTGAAGATAGCCTTAATATCGTATTAAATAGAAAACCAGAGGTCTTCAATCATAATATTGAAACAGTAAGAGAAATATCTCCTAAGGTCAGACATAGCGCAACTTATGACAGAACTCTAGAAGTATTGGCTAGAGCTAAACAGTCAAATAAATGTAAATATATCAAGTCAGGCATAATGGTCGGATTTGGAGAAACCCCCGAGCAGGTTCAATCAACAATTAAAGACCTAAAAGATGTGGGCTGCGACATCATCACTATAGGTCAATATCTCCAGGCATCGAGACTAAAGCTAAGAGTAAAGGAATTTGTCACTCCTGAGACTTTTAAAAAGTATGAAAACTTTGGCAAAAGCATTAATGTCAAACATATGTATTGCGGTCCATTTGTTAGATCTAGCTACAACGCTTCACTTTTTTTATAAAAAATAATTCTTGATTTCTACTGCTCTTTAGAGGTAATTGTTGCCTTAAGGGGGTGGATGAATGAATGGGAGTGTGGCTACTGTTGTATTAGCCGGAGGTCAAGGTACAAGGCTTTTTCCTTTGACTCTTCGTCATTGCAAGCCAGCTGTTTATTTTGGGGGGCTTTATCGTTTAATTGATATTCCAATATCAAATGCTCTTAACTCAGATATGAGGCAAATTTTTGTAATAGCCCAATATCTAAGTACAGAGCTTCATCATCACCTATCACAGACATATCAATTTGAAAATATTCAAAAAGGTTCACTAGATTTTTTGACCCCGCAAGAAAGACCGAATGGTGAGAAAGTTTGGTTTAACGGCACCGCCGATGCAGTTCGAAAAAATCTTGAGTCGCTTTTAGAGTCCCCTGCCGATTACTTTCTTATCTTATCAGGAGACCAGCTATATAATATTGATTTCCAAAAAATGTTAGAATTCACAATTGAAAAAGATGCAGATCTTACAATTGCATCTCTACCAGTAAAAGAAAACGACGCTTCAAGGCTTGGGGTTTTAAAAATTAATGACCAATCTAAAATTGAGGATTTTTTTGAGAAGCCCAAAGAACCTAGCATTCTAGATAAATTCAAGATAAGTAAAGATTTTTTTAAAAAAAATAAACTTGCCATTGAAAAAAGTAAAACACACTTAGGTTCAATGGGTATTTATATATTTAAAAGAAACGTCTTAGCTTCACTTTTAATCGAAGACAATAGAGAAGACTTTGGGAAACATTTAATACCTTTTCAAATAAAAAAAGGTAGGTCATTTGCCTACGTATATGATGGTTATTGGGAAGATATCGGAACGATATCATCTTTTTATAATGCAAATATGGCCCTTACAGACAATACTCTAGGGTTGGATACATATGACGAGTCTCATCCGATTTATTCACGACAGTTCCATTTACCAGGACCCAGGATTTTAGATACAAAAGTAACAAACTCTATCATATGTGATGGAAGTGTTATTAAGGGAAAAGAAATTACAAATTCTATTATAGGTCTAAGGTCTCACATAGAAAAAGGAACAACAGTCAAAAATAGCATTCTATGCCCCAATCATTATTACTTTAGACCTCCTTATCAAGAACATCTACCAGAAACCTTTGGAATTGGAGAAAATTGTTTGATTGAAAATGCAATCATAGATGAACATGTTCGAATTGGAAATAATGTTAAGCTAATAAATAAAGAAAAGCGCTTAAACTACGATGGCAATGGAGCATATATAAGAGATGGCATTATCGTAGTTACTGCAGGAACTTACCTTCCGGACAATTTTGTTTTATGAGTGTTTGGGCAATTGCTGATTTACATCTATCAATTAGCACTCCCGCTAAATCTATGGAAATACTTTCTGATAAGTGGAAAAACTATCACGAAAGAATTCAAAATAATTGGTCTAGTTTAATAAAAAATGAAGACCTTGTGTTAATTCCAGGAGATATTAGTTGGGCATCTACACTAGATGATGCTTTAGTAGATCTTGAATGGTTAGATAAATTACCAGGGAAAAAGCTACTTTTAAAAGGTAATCATGACTACTGGTGGGGATCTTTGAGCAAAGTAAAAGCAGTACTTCCAAAATCCATTTCAGTACTCCAAAACGATATCTATACATTTAACGATATTACAGTTGGAGGCGCCAGACTGTGGGATACACAAGAATACAGTTTTGATGACTATATCGAGTTTGTAGAAAATCCTCACGCTAAAGATAAAGAAGAAAGCACTCAGGTTGACTTGCAAGAAAAAATCTTTGAAAGAGAACTCATGCGACTTGAAATGAGCCTTTCAAAAATTCCAAAAAATGCAAAACATAAAATTGCATTGACGCATTACCCCCCAATTTCTGCTGATTTAAAATCTTCTAGAGCATCTCAAATATTAGAAAAATACAGCATTCAAACTTGTATCTTTGGCCATCTGCACTCTATAAAAGATAATGTAAAAATGTTTGGTAAAAAAAATAACGTAAATTACATTTTTGCTGCTGCCGACTACATTGATTTTAAGCCCCTACTTATTATTTAGACTAATGAAGCGTTAGCTTAAATTTCTTAATATCGGGATCTTCTGAATTTATTTTTTCAATAGGTTTTCTATTTTGACGCAAATTCATAATTCTTTGGATGGATTTCTCCATGTCATCTTGGTCAAGCCTACGATAGTAGTCTGCTACTATCTTCATAAGCTCTACAAAATCTTCCTCAGTCTTAAGAATTTCTAAGGTAAGCTTGGCCAGTTTTACAAATATAGCGCGGTCACCTACTTGAACCATAAATCTTAAAATTTCAAGCTGAAGATCCAAATCGTTATTTTTCTTGAGCTCTTTGACTAGCTTTTTGACTATCTCATTTGCATCTGAAATATCCTCATCAGCTGCAACTTTTGCTTTTAAAAAGTCAAACCATTTTAAGTCACTTAAATACGGATAAAATCCGTCAATTAACTCAGCTGCATATAAGAAATATCCAGCATCGATCTGCTCGCAAATATAATCATACAAAAACCCTTCTAAATCATGGGCACAATATTCAGTTAAACTATTGAAAATCTCTTTAGGTTCTACCCCAAGATCTGCATTTTCATCCAAAATCTCCATTAAATTGGCTAAAGAATCCTGGATAATTTCGTCATTATCTAAAATCCCCTGATCATACTGATAGATCCGGTTGTCAAGCTCGTCACAAAAAATCGACAAAGTTTGCTTCTCAGGAACAAGCCTTCTCCATATTTCAAAAACCAATAAATATACCTTATCATAAAGGCTTGGCTCTTCTATTTCAGCCAGAATAACATCGGTCATCCCCTCTGGACTTTCGCAACTATTAGCATACTGAATAAAAGCATGCTTATCTAAAGGGATATTTAAGTTATTAAGTTGAAGAAATAACTCATCCAATGATAATGTCCTTAGATCTTTGATTTGCCACTCTTCCACAGAGATAGAGGGATCATCTAAGGAATTTAATCGTAGTAAATTATATAATGCTTTTGTATGAAACTTCATAAAAAAAATGATACTATTTATTTCAATATATAGTCAAATCAAGCTTTAAAAAGATATAAATCTCAAATATTTTTTAAAATCAAATGATTTATAAACGCAAAAAAAATAATTTTTTATTATTAGAAGTAATAATAGCTTTCACATTAATTTTTTTCTTTACTTTTCCCTTCTTAAAAAGACCATACTCTCTTTTTCATAGCGAAAAAAAGCAACTTGTTAAAATTGAAAAAGAGAGAATAGCCTATATTTCCTTTTCTGAGATATTAAATAAGGTATACAAGAAAAAATTTTCCTTGAAAGAGCTTGATATAGCTTCAGAAAAAAAAGCCCCTATGTACTCTTTATCCGAATATACATCGTATTTGGGAGTTCCCATCCAAAGAACATATCAGTTGATACGCAAATCAAAGAAAACTTCTCGAAATAACACCACCCTTATTAAAATGAAAATAGTGTTATCTCTCACAGATGGAATTTCTAATGAGAAATTCAACTATTATTTTTTAATTGAAACCAACTGATATTTTTTTTCTTTTCACAAAAAACAAAAATTTGCATCTTGCAAATATGGAAGAGAAAAAGACAATATTCAAGCCTTACGTCTCCAAAGACAAGACAATTAAAGAATTTTCAATTAAATCGATTGTCTTAGGAACTATCTTAGGCTTCTTGTTTGCAATTGGAAACGCCTACTTAGGGTTAAAAATTGGAACAACTATTTCAGCCTCAATTCCTGCTGCTATTATCTCAATGGGAATTTTTAAAATCCTGTTTAGAAAAAATGCAACTATTTTAGAGAACAACATTGTACAAACAATTGCAACCGTTGGAGAAGGACTGGCAGCCGGAGTAATTTTTACGATCCCAGCTTTAATTATTCTTGGAGACCCCCCATCTATAGGAAAAATTTTTATAGTAAGTTTCCTCGGAGGAATCCTAGGTGTCTTATTTATGATACCTATGCGAAGATACATTATTGTTGAAGAACATGGAGTATTGCCATTCCCAGAAGGGACTGCCTGCGCTGAAATTTTAAAAACAGGCGAAAAAGAACACAAAACTGCGATCATGGCCCTATGGGGAATAATGATCGGGGCTCTTTATAAACTATGCTCTGGCTTCGGTCTATGGGCAGAAAAATTCACATACATCTTAAAGCCTTTTCAAAAAGCAAACATAAGCATTGACGCCACTCCTTCTTTAGTTGGAGTGGGATTTATAATCGGCCCCAAAATAACAAGTATTATGTTCTCAGGTGGAGTTCTAGCATGGTGGGTTGTAATCCCTTTAATTCGGATGTTCGCAGCTGAAAACTCGATAATTTATCCATCAACTATCCCATTTGCAGAAATGAGCTCAAATGAGATTTGGGCAAACTATGTTCGCTATATTGGAGCTGGAACTGTTGCAACCGGGGGGCTTTTAAGCTTAATAAAAATTTGGCCTCTTATCTTTAAGACTGTGCACGTTGGAGTGAAAGAACTATTTAGCGGATTAAAGCACAAAAAAAAATTAGACAGAACAGATCAGGACATTTCTTTAGCATGGTTAATTCTGGGGTCAATCGCAATTATTTTAACACTTTGGCTACTGCCAAACCTCTCAATGAACCTGACTACTATTATTCTATTGGTAATTATTGGTTTTTTCTTTGTTGCCGTTACATCCATTACCGTTGGATTAGTTGGATCTACATCAAATCCAGCCTCAGGCATGACTATCACAACCTTGTTGATTACTTGCCTAGTTTTTGTACTCTTGGGTTGGACTGAAAGATTTTATTTAATTGCTGCAATCACTATGGCTGCTGTGGCAAACATTGCAATTTGTATGGCGGCCACAACTTCTCAAGACCTCAAAGCTGGATTTTTATTGGGGGCAACCCCGAAAGCACAGCAGGTAGCTGAAATAATAGGCATCTTTATCCCTGCTTTAGCCTTAGGAGGCACTCTATACATCTTAAACGAAGCTTACACTCTTGGTTCAGATAATATGCCAGCTCCACAAGCTACCTTAATGGCGTTGATAGCCCAAGGAGTTATCGAAGGAGAACTGCCTTATACACTATTCATCATTGGCATAATCATTGGACTAATTGTTCAATTAATAAAAATCCCAGTGCTGCCCTTCGCTATCGGACTTTATTTGCCCCTTTCATTAACATCAGGTATACTTTTTGGTGGAATTGCCTCTTGGTACGTTAACAGACATACAAAATCAGAAGAGGCTAAAGAAAAGGGAATATTAATATCTTCAGGATTCGTCGGAGGAGATGCTTGTATCGGAATAATAATAGCAATTCTAACTGTCTTTGGGGCCGTTTCTCCAGAAGCAACAAGCCTGCTTCCTTCTTATTTTTCTTTTATTACCTACGCTCTTTTAACTCTATTCTTAGTCTACTTTTCTCTAAAAAAGACAAAAAAAGTATAAAACGTTCCTTCTTTTCACTCCTTGAAATAAGTATTTCCTTATTTTTAATTTCTATTTTGTTAACAGGACTTTTTTCTTTTTTGACAGACCTCCCAAAAGCAGATAAATACCTTCGTGAAAAAAAACAGAAAATTTTAGAAATAAATTTTTTGCAGATGAGACTGCAACAAACCTTTAGTAAGTGCCTTCTTGAATCAGATGTAGAATTCCAATTTGAATTTTCATCAGAAGACAAAAAGCTTTCTTATGTATTGGACTTAGGAATTGATAGGGATCCCGATTTTAGTGGTCCAGTAAATGCTGCTATTTATATTGATCAAAATAATAATTTAATAATAAATTACTCTTCTACCCAAAATACTAAAAAAGAAAAGTATGAGATTTTGTTAAAAGACGTATCTGACATTGATTTTTTCTTCTATGACGATGAAAACAAAAAATGGCAAAAAAATAAACTGCTAAAACAAGCTATTTTGCCAAAGATGCTTAAAGTTGTAGCATACAAAAACAACACGAAAATTGAATTTGCTTATATTTTTCCACAAACAGAACCAATAATGATCAAATCATGAATATACTAGGATATATATCAGCAATTTTAATCTTAATTGGAATAGCTTTTCAAAACTATTATATGGGATGGTTCTTAGATAAGAAAATCAATGATAATCTAAAAGGATATCATACAGCATTTCACGAAATCGAAAAAAAATACATAAATCAAAAGTTTGATTCTATTCCAGAGAAAAAAGAAAGAAAGAATTCTCCTCAAGATATTGAAAGCAAGGCTAGTTTAAAGATGCCTCATAAAAAGGAACTAACCCCTCCCTGCATGCGCTTGAATTTATGGAGCTACAAAAATGCAGACCTAAATAATCCAATAAACTTTCATGTAATAGATAAGCTGCTTACTTTTCTATATGGTGATGTAATTATTCCAAAAGAAAGGATCCCAGGTTTTTCTAAAAATCTAATTAAAGCAATCCAAGCCAAAAAAACATCAAAAGTTCATTTAGAACAGTTAAAATTTGATACCCCTCAAGACCAAGAACTATTTTATAAAATGCTCAAAGGATGTGAAAATAGCTACCCTTCTCTTTTAAATTATGTAACTTTTGAAAGCTCTCCCTCCCCAAAAATCTGCATAGCATGTGCAGACTATACCATTTTAGCAAGCCTGTTTAATGAACAAATAGCTGAAACATTGACATTCAACAAAAACGACCCTTTAGAACAAATAGCAATAGATAAAGAGTCTTTCCAAAAAATCATCTCCTCATATTGCTTAGACAAAGCTTATCTTCCTGACTTTATGCTAAAACATAAAAAATCAAGCTTAGGTGAAGTCATAATCAGTTCTGAAGAAGAAAATACACATATTCAGCTGAATCAAAAAATGCCCTTGAACATCAATCGTGCAAAGAAAAATAGCTAGGTAAAAAGATTACAAATCTAGTTCCTTTCCCTTCTTTTGAAGTAACAGATATCTTACCATGATGTTTTTCGATTATGGTTTTGACGATAGATAATCCTAAACCCGCTCCACCAAATCTTCTAGATCTAGCTTTATCAACCCTATAAAACCTCTCAAAAATATGCTCTAAGTCAGCTTCAGGAATCCCAATTCCATTATCAGTTATCTCTAACTCAATTTCACTAGCCCATTGCGTTAGAACAATCTGAATATCAGGTTTTTCTTTTGAGTATTTGACGCTGTTTTCTAAAATGTTTAAAATTGCAAGTTCCAGCAAATGAAAATCCCCACCTATCGGATCAATTTCTGACTTTTTTTCAAACCTGACTTCAACGTCTTTATACGAATCCTGAATGATGTATATGCAATTTTCAATCATTGCAACAAAATCCATTTTTTCAAACCTTTCCGAAGAAAGATTTTCTACGTCAGCCAACGTCAAAAGACTTTTGACAAGTAAATCTAACCTTTGACAAGTTTTAACAATTTTATCCGTGATATTTGCTAACATTTCCTTAGATAAGTCTGGAATATCTTGCAAAGTCTCCGCAAACCCTCTTATTACTGTGATAGGAGTTCGTAGCTCATGAGAGGCATTTGCTATAAAATCTTTTCCCATTTCAACGACTTTAAAGTCTGATGTCTTATCCTGAAAAACTAATACAGCTCCTTTTTTATGAGCTTTAGGGATTGCAATAATATCTAAAATTGCTTTTGTAGAATCATTTTTCATAAATCTTTCAATTATTATTTCTTCTTTTGCCTGACACTCCATTGTAATTTTTTCACATGTGTCAATCAAAGAAAGATGCTTATCTTTAAAACTAATTAAAGACTTTGAAATAATTTTTTCTTTTTGTGTGGTCAAAATTTTAGCCGCCATATGATTTGCATAAGTAATTACACTAACCTCATTAACAGCTATGACCCCCTCCATTAAAGAGTCTAATATCGATTCATTTTCATTTTTTTGCGAAGTTAAGTTATTGATCTGATCCTTAATCTTGTCGGACAGAGAATTCAAAGTAAGCGCCAACTTCCCAAAATCATCCTGAACGTCTATTACATCGCTCAAGTCTATTTTAGGTAAGACTCCTTCTTTATAATCCTTGATTGAATTTAGGATGTGTTGAATAGGCCTACTTAAGCGATTTAAAACAAATAAGATCATTACTGAAAATAAAATCAAAAGAACGATCCCAAATGACAGAAAGCCTATTTTAAAGTCCCTTTTCAAATCAGACACTTGTTTCAAGGGAAATGCAGTTCTAATAACATATGTTTTTCCTTGGAACTCAAATGAAATTGCAACATATGCAAACGTCTGTGAAAATAATTTTGAATAGTCTTCCTTATATCCTACCCCTTTCTTAATTGCCTCAACAACTTCCGGATGCTCCACAAAATAGTTTTCTTGAAATTCCTCCCCTAGCAATCCTCTTACGTGTGAATCATATAGAACTATCCCTTGATCTGAGATCAAACTCACTCGAAAAAATACTAAAAGCTCCTGATCTTTTAACTTCTGCACCATTTGATCAACGCTTTCAGAATCTTTAATTTTTATAATCAAATCCTCTGTTCTCTCCTCTAATGAGCGCTTAACTACATTTTGGACAGCTTTTTCAACTAATGGATACAAAAGAACTAAAAAAATCAAAAGAAGGGATATCTGAGATATCAAAAGCTTTTTTCTATAACTAAGCATTTTCTGTAACTGCGTTTAAAAGATCATCAGGAACATTTAAAACTGAATATACAGTGACTTCTTCAGTAAAACCTTTTAATTTAACTGGATCTAATTTCTTAGTTTCTATCTTATCTTTCTCTTTTAAGTTTTGAAGGGTTTCTTCCGTAATTAAAATCTCTTTTGGCTCTGCAACTGAACATACCCTTGATGCCATGTTTACATTCGATCCCAACACAGTATAATTAAGTCTATTCTCAGCTCCCATATTGCCCGCTAAGACAACTCCTGTATGGATGCCAATACCAATATCTACTCTTGACATATTGTTTTTAAGCCGCTCATTGTTCCAGTCTTCTATTTTTTTTCTCATAATATAAGCCGCAGCAATTGATCTCAGAACAGAGTTCTCTTTCTCAATAGGAGCTCCAAAAAGGGCCATTATTTCGTCCCCGACATATTTATCAATTACCCCTCCACATTGGTCAACTGCTTGAGAGAGCTTGGTCATGGTTACATTTAATAGGTCAATAACTTCATGTGGCTGCATATTTTCTGTCATTTTTGTAAAATGTCTAATATCTGCAAATAAGATTGTGACTGTCTTCTCTTCTCCCCCAAGCTTTACTGAGCCTTTTAAAATCTCTTCTGCAATCTGCTTCGACACCACTTTGTTTAGAACACCTCTTACCTTCTCTTTATCTTTAAGACCTTTTACCATCTCTTTAAAAGATGTGCAAAGAGCCTTGACTTCTCTGCTATGCCCTACTGGAATCTGAGGAAGGTCTATCTGGTCAAAATGACCCGCAGCAATAGGCTCTGTCATTTTTGCAAGCTTTGATATCGGCCTTGTAACTTTTTTAGCAAGATTGTGCAAAAAAATTAGTGCAACAAAAAGAGCTATCAAGCCAATTACCCGCATAGAAAAAGTTATGCTATCAATCAAACTTGTTATTTCATTTGAAATAAAATTCACAAATGCAAAAGCGTTAGACTCTAAATCTAAAATATAAAAATGAAGGTCAGAGTCTTCATAAGGCTCCAGCTTTAGGTAATAGTAGCTGTCTCCTCCAATATTAATTAAACCTTCTTTTCCTTTGAGTTCTTTTGAATCTATTTCATAAAAAGAAGATCTCTCTAAGTGGATTCCTTGAGGATTATAAACAGTCACTACCTTACCTTCATGGACAAGTAATGCAAATTGATTCGCAGCTAAAGAAAGTCTTTGTAAAAGATCCGCAATATCTATTCCAAGTGATAGAAAACTATCTGGGCTATATTCTAATGTATTTGCTATGAAAAGCTTGTCTTTTTGAGGATCAGAGACCAGTGCAATTGTCGAAGGTATCGGAAAATCTTTTTTTGGCATATTTTTTTCAAAATATTTAGCATCAGCAAATATCTTTTTGCTTGAAAAGACCTCTGAGCTATTAACTCCATTTCCAACAGTTTTGTCCTCAAATATCATAGCAATACCTAAAGGAGCTCTATCATCTAAAGGAGATGACCCAAATAAATCCAGGTAAAGAAGAGATGTTATCTTCCACATCATCCTGACTACAACATCTTCGTTTACATTCTCAACCAATGCTTCATTAAACTCATTCAGTATTGTCTCTGACAACGAAGGATCCATGCCTTTAAAAAAAGATGGAGGAAAAATAGGTGGCTCCGGTTTATCGGGAAACCTTTCAAATGACTTTGGGTTTTCCTCAAAATATTTCTTCAAAAATACTTTGGCTTTTTTGATTTTTTTCAAGAATAACTCTTTATAAGCCTTCATTTGGCCAACTTCTTCTTTTGAAAGAGCTTCTTTCGATGAATAAGAAATGTCACCTTCGAAATCTAAGTCTAATAAAACCCTTGGGCTATAATAGTAATATTCGTCAGGCTGCTTTTTTACTTCGTAATCAATTAAAGAAGGCGTTACTTTTTTCACTTCATCAGAGGAGATTCTGATTCCGATATAAGTCCTATCTGGCGTTTCTTCATGGAAATGTATCCAAGCTAGATCCTCATCTATCATCTTTTTCTCACATGCATTTAATGCAAATGGATCTGGGAGCAAAAGAGATGATAAGCTTCCTTGATATGTGTTTTGAATAAACCCGAGCCATTTATTTTCTAGCAAAAGCAAAGAAGAAGGGTTCCAAGACTGAAATCCTTTGCTTTTTATGAACTTTGCCCTGAGATATGAAAATTCTTGAAGGCGATATAATATTGCATCTACAGCTGCCTGAAAATCAGCTAAAACTATACCTAAAAAACTTTCAAAATGAGATCTTACTACCTCTTCTTGTTTTTTAATTTCCTTTCTAGTTTTACCTTCTGACTCTTTAAGTTGTTTATAGACTAAATTATTCTCAATAAAGTAACTGATTGTGGCGAATAGAAAAAATAAACTGCCAATCCAAATAAATAATTTAGTTCTTAACTTCATACTTTACACTGATGAAAAAAAGTTCTCGTATCCTTCTTGAGTTATTAATACCATATCCTCATATCTTGCGCCACCAACTTCAGGATCATAAAGTCCAGGCTCGATGGTAATTACCATCCCAGGCTTAAGTAGAAGATCCTTATCTTCTCCATCCCACTTAATTCTAGGATATTCGTGCACTTGAATGCCTACACCATGTCCAAGAGAATGAACAAACAATTTTTCTACTCCTTCCTCAGCCATTACTTCTCTCGCCATCTTGTCCAAATCACCCACTCGAGTTCCAGGCTTGCACACAGACAGCGCTCTGTTCTGGGCCCTTTTAACTATAGAGTACAATCTTTGAATGTCAGCTGGAGGCTCCCCTAAGAAAACCATTCTTGTCATATCAGAACAATAATCATCTACTACCACCCCTACATCAATCAAAACAGCATCGTTCTTCTGCAGTTTTGTATCTGAAGAGTTATGATGTGGAAATGCTGTGTTCTTGTTAAATGCTATAATTGGTTGGAAAGAAAGAGCTTGTGCCCCATTTTTCTTGCAAAAAAGCTCAAACTCTATCGCCACGTCTTTTTCTGTTAGACCTTCTCTTAAAAAAAGACAAATATGTTCAAATGCTCTCCAAGTAAGGTTTGCTGCTTTCTTCATAGAAGAAATTTCTTCAGCATCTTTGATTAACATTAAATTTTTTAGAGGATCGTCCACCGGAATCAGTTTAAAATCGATCACTTTTTTCTGCTCTTTAAGCCTGTCGATTAATTTCACAAGTTTCAAATATGACTTATAGCTGGTTTTTTGTGAGTTGAAAGCAATCTTTTTGCTTAGATTCGCTCCATGCTCATTAAAAAATTCTAAAATTACCTCCTCATCTAATGACGTAACAGGATATGGACTCTTAGACTTTGCAACTGCTAAATATCTCCCGTCAACTAAAAGACGAATGTGACTTTTCGAAATTAATAATATACCAGCACTTAAATGAAGGCCTGTTAGATATAGTAAAGAGATATGATCATCTACTAGTAAAATATCCAACTTGTTCTCATCTAAGTATTTTTGGACTCTTTCCATTCTTTTTACAAATGACATATGGCAGCCTTTTTTGCTCCGAATAATTTATGTATATCTGTAGCGCTACATTGAATCAAGGTCGGTTTTCCACTTGGAGAATAAAACGGATCTTTTGCTAAAAGTAAATTTTGAAGCAAAAGTTTAGCTTCTAACTTAGAAAAATCACTCTTTGTGTTTGTCAATGACTGAGCTATTTTTTTTACTTTTTGTTCCTTGATATCACTCACTTTGTCCTTAATGCAAAACTCCTCTACAACATTCTTTACATTTTCCTCCGAAAAAAATGCAGGTATCCTGTGGATAAAAATTGTGTTAGTCCCACCTATGCTTAAATCAAATCCACTTGTCCTCAAGAAAGGTATCTTATCTTGAATCGATAAAATTTGATCTTGTGACACCTCCAACATTATTGGCACTAATAAAGATTGCATCTCAATTTGTGATGGTCCATTGGCAAGCAAAGTATTGTAGATCACTAAAGAATAAATCTCTTTTAAATCAGCAATAATAAATGCACTTTGCTTTAAGTTCAGCTTCTGAAAAAAAGACACTGATTCAATAAAACAATATCTCTCAAAAACCTTCAGAAACTCAAAACTTATTTTCTGACTGCTCTCAAATGGAAGCTCCGCCTCAGGAGGCTTTTCTATAGCTACCTTAGGAGACTGAAAATTATAATCCATTTGAGAAGACATAGATAAGTTAAATTTTGGGGAAGGTACCTTTCTCTCAAAAGCAGCCTTAACGCATTCATATATTAGCTGTTCAATTTCATAAATATTGCTTAAACGGATCTGCTTTTTTTGAGGATGAACGTTAAAGTCAACTTCTTTTGGGTCTAACTCAAAAAAAAGAATAAAAACTGGATAATTATTTTCAGGTATTCTTGTCCCATAAGCTAACTGTACGATACTTGAAATCTCTAAAGACGTAACATACCTTTGATTGACATATACATACTGGTTTATTCGGTTTTTTTTATAAAACTTTGGATGAGATAAAAAACCATAAACCCTAAGCCCGTCTTTTTTTTGATCAACCCACTTTAAAGTCTCTAAAAAACTATCATTGAAAAGATCTCTAATTCTATTTGATAACATTTTATCTATACTTAATGGATAAACATTAAGTTTTAGAACTAACTTCTCATCTGTAAACAACTGAAACTGAATGTTAAGATGTGAAAGAGAGAATTGAGTGATAAGTTTAACTATTGCAGCTGTATTTGACGCTGCAGACTTTTGAAACTTCTTACGCGCTGGAGTGTTAAAGAAAATATCTTTGACAGTAATAGTTGTCCCCCTAGTTCTGGCAATTTCTTGAAATGAGGTTATTTTTCCGCCAACAATAGTCATCTCATGGCCACATGAACTTTCAATAGCAGATGCAATTGTAACTTTTGAAACTGCACAAACAGATGATAACGCTTCTCCTCTGAAACCCATGGTAACTAAAGCTAAAAGATCATTTATCTCGGTAATTTTTGAAGTAGCATGTCTTAAAACACAGCTCTTGATGTCCTCCTTTTCCATGCCATCGCCATTGTCATCAACACTGATGAGCAAAAACCCACCATTTCTGATTTTAACTGTTATTTTAGTAGCATTTGCATCAATTGCATTATCGACTAGTTCTTTTACTACACTGACAGGATTTTCAATAACTTCACCTGCCGCAATTTTATTTATTACTGATTCGCTTAACTGATGTATTTTTTTTGTCATTAGATATATATTTGGTAAAAAAGATTTAGGTTTACTTTTGAAGAAGTTACTTCTCTTAGTTTTGACTACCTTTTCATTAAATGCTTTTTACGTAGGAAATATTGCTGAACCTGCAATTTTGGAAAAAGGTATTTTTAGTGATAAGGATCCTTGGATAAAAGTTCAAACTGGTTACCTCGTTGATTTTGTTAACGATAAAAAGCTAGTATCAGACCATAACATTGTAGCTGTTGGCAATGAAAATCGCATTAACGATTTTGAAATCATCTCTAATATGGGAAAAGTCTCTGTGACTTTTAGAGAAAGGATGGAAGTCTATGGCATGTTTGGTCAGTCTGCTGTTAAACTAAATTGGTTTGCCAGCACCCCAAACAATGATGATGGGCAATTTCTAAAAATTGAGTCTGAATATAATTTTTCTTGGATAACAGGGATAAAGGTCATCCTCTTACAGTTTGGGAAAATTTATTTCGGGACTGATTTCACCTACTTTAGAATTCCAAACATCAAAAGATCTACGTACTTTTTGAATGCTGAACCAATCCCTTTTGCTACAACGCCCCAATACTTAACTTTAAGAGAGTGGCATTTGGCTTTTGGGCTTGCTGCAACCCTAGGACCCTTCACACCATATCTAGGTGGCAAATACCTCCTCACTAAAATTCGATTCAGATCTGACAATTCCTTCAATTTAAAAAACCGACTCGCTTTTGGAATATTTTTAGGTACATCAGTTTCCATGGGAGAAAAATTTTCATTAAATGCCGAAGCTAGATTACATGACGAGCTGGCATATTCTGTTTCAGGATCGGCCGCATTTTAAATATTATGGTAGAACACCCTCAAGCCAGATTTATTGTTAACGAACTAAAAAAACATGGCTATATCGGGTATTATGCAGGCGGCTGGGTAAGAGACTATCTCTTGCAACTCCCCTCTGATGATATCGATATCGCCACTAACGCCATGCCTGAAACAATCCAAAAACTTTTTAAAAAAACGGTCCCTATAGGAATCAGTTTTGGAATTATTCTAGTTATTATTGATGATAGACAATACGAAGTTGCTACTTTTCGCTCCGACTTAGAATATAAAGATGGAAGAAGACCCACTAAAATTGAATTTTCCTCAGCTCAAGAAGATGCTAAGAGACGAGATTTTACAATTAATGGAATGTTTTACGACCCCATCGAAGAAAAGGTAATAGACTTTGTTGGCGGGAAAGAAGACCTTAAAAAAGAAATTGTAAAGGCTATTGGAAACCCTCATGAGAGGATCAAAGAAGATAGACTAAGAATGATAAGAGCTATAAGAATTGCTGTTCGCTTTAATTTTAAGTTAGATGACAATTTAAAAGACGCTATCATCACTCATGCAAAAGAACTATTCCCAGCTGTTGCAATTGAGCGCATCACTCAAGAATTCTGTAAAATGAAAGCTTTTGCAAGCTTTCACAAAGCTCTCTTATTATTGCATGAATTAACTCTTTTGCCTGTCATTTTCCCCAAGCTAGAAAAAACTTCCATAGAGGTTTTAAATAAACGGCTCAACGCAATTGACGACTTCCCTAAAGAAACTCCATTGATAGCCTATTTAAATGAGCTTTTTGATAAACATACATTAAATGAGGCTCTCGAACTTGTAAAATACTTGAAACTACCAAACCAAGAAGCTGATTTCATCATACATCTTTACAATACAAAAAAGCTTTTAAAAGCTCCTATTGAAAGTATAAGCCGTTATGATCTTGCCAAATTTTATGCTCATAAATTTTCAGAAAAAACGCTTCTTATAATAGCCGCTGAAATGCCTCTAGAAAAAAGAAATTCATTTTTACAAATACATGAAACTTCTAAACAAAACCTTTTAGATCATATAAAAAAAATACAAAACAAAACTCCTGTTGTAACATCAAAACATTTAAAAAATGCAGGAATACTTCCCGGTATTCAAATGGGGAAACTTCTGCAAGAGGCTGAAAAAATCTCAATTAATGAAGATCTAAATGACCCAAATTTAGTTATTGAAAAGCTCAAAAAAAGCAGTCTTTGGGAATCTTAAAACCAATAAAATACAACATATTTTAATAAAGTTAGACTTTAATCTTTTGTAAATGTAACCTGCCAAAAAATTTTTAAGTGTTGTATGACAACAAGTGTTTTTTCAAAGTCATCTTCTGGCAGTGTAAAAGAACTTTTCTTATTAGCAACTCCTATATTTTTCTCACTTTTATCTTCTAACTTGATGCTTTTTTGTGATCGCTATTTCCTTTCTAAATATTCTCTCGAAGCTTTCAACGCTGTTGGAGTTGCAAACTACTTAGTTATTTTATTTCAGCTTACTTGCATAAGGTTTGCTTCTATCAATCAGGTTTTTATTGGGAGAAGTTTAGGAAACGGAAAAATTCAAAATATTGGGCCTTACACTTGGCAGATGATTTGGGGCTCTTTGCTTACTTTTTTTCTGATCTTTCCTGCAGCTATTGCTGGGAAGCTATACTTTGCTAATACCGAGGTAAAATCGTTAGGAGAAACTTATTTTTCTATTATGATGCTAGGAAACTTTTTGTTTCCATTAGGAGCTGCATTAGCAGCCTTTCAACTAGGACTTGGAAAGACTAAAGTCTTATCGCTAGTAGCTCTTGTCTCAAATCTTCTAAATGTCATATTAGATTACTATTTGATCAATGGAGTTACAGGAATCTTTAATCCTTTGGGAGTCAAGGGAGCTGCCATTGCAACTTTGATATCTCAAGCAGTTTATTGTCTTATCTTATTTTTTCTTTTCGTTAACAACCCTCTTAAAAAAGAATACAGGACAAAAGACTTTTATTTTCGCCCATCTCTTTTTAAGGAGTGTTCTCGAATAGGTATTGCAAGCTCACTTTCCAGGCTAATGAGTCTTTTTTTCTGGACGCTTTCTATGAATATTATTGTAAGCAAAGGAGGCGATTACATAACTCTCATTTCGTTTGGATCAACAATTTGGATATTAACCTCTACCATCAATGAAGCTATTACAAAAAGCCTCACAACTTTCTTTAGTTATTTTTTAGGGCAAAGCAACTGGAAATATGTCTGGAAAAGCTTAAGGTCAGGGGTTCTCCTTTTAGTATTTGCATTTTGTTTGTTAGCTCTCCCATTTCTCGTATACAAACAATACTTAATAGAAATGGTAGTTGGAACAAACATAATTGATTCTTCAACAATAGGTTTCCTTAGGCTAGCTTGCTGTTGGCTTTGGATAACTTTTTTGTTGGAAGGAATTATGTTTTCTCTAGTAAATCTTATTATAGCAATGAAAGAAACAACTTATTTATTGAAAGCAACCACAGTGATTAATTTTTCAACATTATATTTATTCGTTTATTTGATATTCAAATTTGGAGATTTAAGCCCTGATAAAGTTTGGACGCTCGTCTGGCTTTCCTTTTTAATTGGGATACCAACTCACCTTATTAAAATTACTAAACACTACAGACAATTTCAAAAAATCCAACTTCAGAAAAATTTTGTTTGAAGTATTTAAAATAAAATACGATATTGCCTGATCAATAAAATAAAAAAGGAGGTAGTATGAAAAAAGCATTAATAAAAATCATAACGTTAGCAACACTACTTTTTTGTTCTAATTTAGCAAATGCAAAAACAACTGTTAATATTAATCAGAGGAAAAAACTCCAAGCGAATAAAACCATTTTTGTAAGCGCCAAAAATATGAGAGTAAATATTCATAAGCTTATTCCTATGTACTCTCTACAAACTGGTGAAAATTTAAGAGCTTATCATTTGGGCCTGAAATTTTTTAATCCAGATCACAAGGTTCCGACAGTAGAGGATTTAACTGATAGCATAAGATCTCATCCATTTTTCATAGGTAAATTTACAAATGAACCTGATCATGAAGAGTATGCTATCCTTAGAAATAAAATCAGCCATCCATTTTTTATTCTTGAAACAACTCTAAATGGAAATAGCGATTTTTATATGGTACATTCAAGAGGCATTCGTCATTTTTTTATGACTACTCAAAATAAACATTTAGATAATTTGACAAGCTTTAGTAACTCTTCGGGGAAAAATTATCCTGACTTAAATTCTTTTATTAAATGCACCCTTGAATCCCATTCTGATAAATACTTAACATAAGAAAAGTTAGGCTTCATATTTCTCATGAAGCCTGCTTTTTTAAGCTTTTATTCCTTGTAACAATAACGAACATCAAATGCCAATGAATCACTGATAAAAATGTCATGAACATTAGGCTGGATTTGAGAACCGATTGATGTGGAAAGAAGCGGGACAACAGGTTTTTCTTGGTGTAGGATTTTCTCAGCTTGATAATGAAACTTTTTGCGAGTTTCTAAACAGGCAGTTTCTCGAATAAGTTGACTTAAATCATTTATGTGTTCGCTATTCCAATTAGAATAATTTATAATATTTACTTCAGAAGAAAAAGTATCAAGAAAATAACTTGGGTCTTGAATCCTATTGATCCAAGAATAAATATAAAGATTGAGTTTTCTTTTTCTTAGCATTAAGAAGAACTGTTGAGAGTTAACTACAACAGGAGTTAGATTAATACCAAAAACATCGTTTATCTGTTTTGCGATAATCTTTTCAATACCATTCGAGAATGAAGTGGCATAAACTGCCTCATTATTAAATATTTCAGGGCCAAGTTTTAATTCATTTAAAGCTTCAAAAAAAAGTTTTCTTGCTAAGGCGTAGTTTTCTTCATTTTCTAGATCTAATCTGAGCTGGCTAAATTCAGGAGAATAAGCTGCATAATGTGGAGCTGCTTGATTAGAAAATCTAAGTGCTAATGATTCTCTCTGAATTGCCAAGGAGAATGCTTGTCTCATTTTTCTATTTGTAAATGGAAATTCTAAACAGTTAAAACCTAGATATCTTACTTCAGTAATGCTCTTTTTATGCTGGGATTTTTGATAATCTATAGATTCAAATAAACGATGTTTGCAAAAAGGAAAAAGAACTGCATCAAGTTTCTTGTTTTGAAAAAGCTCTGGTAATTCATTTTTTGTTAGATTAGAAATGATAATAATTTTTTCTAATTTAATTTGATTTTTCTCCCAAAAAATAAAATTTTTTTTAAGTATAACTTCTTTTCTACTAATCATATCCATTACAAAAGGACCATTGCATATATAAGATTCTCCTAAAGACTTTGGCCAGCTTGAATTACTAATATCAAGTGACTTACAGACAGGAGAAAAAGCAGAATGAGCACAAAGCTCTAAGAAGTTAGGGGTAGGATACTGAAGTTCAATTTCTAGCGTTAAATCATCAATTGCTTTAATGCCAAGTTTAGAAGAAGGCAATTTTCCTTCCTTGACTAATTTTGCATTTTTTATTGGATAGAATAAATAACTTAAAGGAGATAAAAAATCAGGTCTAAGACTAGTCTCCCAACTATAGGCAAAGTCATGTGCTGTTAAGGGTGTTTTATTAGACCAGTAACTTTTCCTTAAATGAAAGCGATAAACTAATCCTGTTTTTGAAATTTCAATTTTTTCAGCTAACGCTTTTTCCGGGACACCATCTTTTCCAATTTTAGTTAACCCTTCAAAAAGCATTTTTAGCAAACAGCTTGATTCTTCCTCAGTCCCTATTCGAGGATCATATGATGAGAATTGAGTTGTACATCCTAATCTAAGTACTTGTTTTAGCTCTTTTTTTTCACGCCAATGAAGGTAAAAAGAAAGAGCTGAAGTTTTAAACTGCTCAGCTTCTAACTGGTCACTCATTTGAAGAGCACAGCAAATATTGCAAATGCCGTTAGTATACGTAGTTGCCATAAAGGTGTCTGGAAATTTGCTCAATACGAGATGCCTGAATTCTTTCTCAATCTCTAAATGTGTTGTCCTAATTGTAATGCAAAGAGCGTCTTCGTCTTCTTTAAAAAAATAATCTATTTCTTGATTAAAGCTTTTTTGGTTAATTGAATCATAAGCTTTCTTTAATAAAGAAACGGGAGTTGTCGCTTGTTTTTCTTGAGGAATAATTCCATAAAAAAAGTGCTTTATCTCGTCTATTGGAGCTTTCACTTCTTTACAAAGAAGATTAAAATTTTGCTCGATTTTTTCTTGCAAGCCACCATTGACATCACGAAAAGGACCGATTAAATTTTGAATTAGATTACAGCTTTTTTTGCGAGCATCTATGATAGATAAATCAAATTCTATAGTAATCTCAATTGTTAAAACGACCCCTTCTTTAACATAGTTTTTTCCTGCGAGAGAATTTATACTTTCAATATGAATGTCTTGATGATTTAGTTTTTCTTTAAGTGAAACTTCTGTTTGCTTCCTCATGTTACAAATAAGTGCTGAGAATTGAAAGCTGTTTACAGTTTGCTTACTAAAATCAATAAAAACATGAGGGACATCATCATAAGTTAAATCTTTTATTATCCACTGAAAACTTTTGATTAAAAGCTCCCTGTTGCTTGGGACAATGAATTGAGTTTTTGGTTTTTTTAGAAAATCTTCGATGATTTTAGGAAGAGTGTTTTGAAAAACAGATATTTCTTCTTCAGAAAAGGCGTCTTCTTTTTGCAGTTCAAAATGCATTTTATTAACTGAGTCACGCTGGTTACTTACATAAATAAAAGAGCCTTCAACAAAGGTGATTCCTTTATAGCTATCCAAAATCAACTTTTTTATAGATCCAAAGTCAGCTGAGAGAGTGCTTTTGATATCAATAAGAATACTAAGAACTTCTTTAGATCTGAAAGGAAAAGAGATTGTATGATTGAATGCGTAAACAGCACAGTCTTTCTTAAAGAACGCCATTTCAGAATCAAAGGCAAATCTTTCTAGAAGCCAAGCAATAAGCTCATCGCTTCTAGTTTCTATAAAGGCTTTTTCAGCATTGCTTAAAAGTCGCATAGCCCCGTCTAGATATTTTTCAAAATCAAAGTTTTTTTTATTAAAGCGCCCAAGAAGACGGAATATCTTGAGCTTTTCGCTTCCAATATCATCAATTCTTTCATCTAAACTTAGAAAAAATAATAAGAGTGGATTTTTAGGGATTTTTTTTTGCTTTGTTTGAAGCTCTATTAGCTTCATGATTTTGTACTTATAAGACATATTATAAATTTAATCAAAATGCTGCAGTGTATATATATTCTTAAAAAAATTGGAGAAAAAATTACTTATTTTTTTAAGTCTTTAAAGAAACTTGGAATTGCCATTAAGCAAAAACACGACCACCTACAATTGCCTTTGTAGTTAACGCTTGTTTACAATAGGCGATAATTGAGATTTACCTTAGGTATTTTAAATGAAATTTTTCTGAGATTGAAACTAGGAAGATCTATAAGTCTTTATGATTTTAGAGAAATAAACTGGTATCGCAACTACACAACAAATCCACGTTAACATCCAAATTTTGTCCGGATCCAAATTCCCGACTTTAAATGACAAATAGAAAGGAAAATATGTTGTTAGGAAAATAATTAAAGTATTTGCCTTCAATAAGTAAACGGTTTCTTTCATTGCTATGATAAGACTTATCAAAGAAAAAGCAATCCCCTCTAATAAGAAAAAAATCCAAAGCCAATAACAAGCTAGTCGAAGAAAGTTTATAGTGCTTATACCTGCAATTTTTGTATCTATAATGGCTTTTATTAAATAACTATTATAAATAAGAAGTGGGAATGCTAATAAGAAAAATATCACTATTAAAAGAGTCATCCCAGATTTTAAACTTTTCCAAACATGTTCCCAGTTATTCTGTCCTAGAAAATAACTAAAAAATGTTATAAGGCCTTTTGAAATTGAGTCTCGAATAATAGTAGTCAAAATACAAATTGATGATCCGAACGAAACTAGAGTTACATAATCGCCTCCTTTGCTTACAACAAAATTCATAGAAATTGCCCAGAAAAATAGCCCCATAAACCTTGCAAAAGCATCAGAAACACCCATTTTGAAGCTTTCCTTAAAAAGAGAGGAGCAAAAATAAAAGTCTTTTGTCCTGTATTCTTTTTTAAGAGGGTTGTTAACGAAATGAAAAAACAAGATAAGACAATAAACTGCTTGAGATATCAAAGTTGCAATGGCAGCTCCCTTGACTCCCAAAGGATTAAAGATTCCTGTAACTCCATTGATCAAATAGTAATCTAATATGACATTTAGAAGATTTGAGACAAGAGCTACTAGCGATAAGACTTTAGTCTTTCCGATTCCTAGTTGAAAGGCTGCTAATGCAGCTCCTAATGGAAACAAAAAGTTTCCTAGCATCATAATAGAAAAATAAGTTTCTCCTAACGATTTTACCTCGGTATTAGCAAAGTATAGCTTCCCAGCAATAGCTGCAGGAAAAATCAGAAAAAAAGTAAGCAAAGAGCCCCAAATCATCTGCCAAGTGTAAGGTCCAATATTTTGAATTTTTCCGTTTCCTAAACTTCTCCCAATAAAAACCTGATTGATAGAAGCAAACCTTATGCAAGTAAGCTGAAATAAAATAACCAAGTAGTTTGCAACTCCAACAGCGTTGAAAGCTTCGAGAGAATATTTAGAAAGGAAATAGCGATCACAAAAAAGCATCAAGTTAGAAGATAGAAGTGAGAAAAATATAGGAGTTGCTAATAAGAAAAGTTCTTTTACACTGCCAGAAGATGACTTTGAAAAAACATTTGTTGTCATACAACACTTAAATTTTTTTTTGGCAGGTTACATTCATAAAAAATTAAAGTCTAATTATAACCGTCAAATTAAAATCACTTTATTAAAAATTTTTCAAAGATGACGCTAGTCAGTTGATATTACTTTAATAGAAACAATTGTCAAATCATCTGGATAATCGACATTTTCTTTAAATGAGTTGATTTCTCTCATAATCGAATCGATTACATCCTGAGCATTCCCTTGTGTTTCTTGGAGAATCTTGGCAAGAGAGCTCTCTTTAAAAAACTCACGTTTTTTATTTTGAACATCAATCACTCCATCTGTAAAAAGAGTAATTTGATCGTTTTTCTCTAATTTGACTTCATTAACATAGACCATCTCAACTTCTACAACCCCGAGTGCCATTCCCTCTGTTTTTAAGGTAACTAGATTATCTTTTCGCTTTAAATATGGAGCGTTATGTCCCATGTTACAGTATTGTAATACATTTGTTTTGGGATCATAAATACCTAGCCATAAAGTGATGAATGTCCCTGTATCTTTTGTATCTTTCATAAATAACTCATTTGCCTTTTTGACAATCTCATGTAAGTTTTGTGTGACTGAGCAAAATGAGCGCAGCATGCTCCTGACACCTAAAGAATAAAGACAAGCAGATATCCCCTTCCCTGAAGTGTCAGCTATTGAGATTACTAACTTCCCATCTTTAAGTAAGAATAAATCATAAAAATCTCCCCCTACTTCTTTTGCAGGAATAAAACCAGTAGCAATATCAAGCTCTTTCAATTCAGGAATCTCTGAAGGGAGCATGCTCATCTGAATGTCATAGCCAATTTTTAGCTCATTTGCCAAAAGCTCTTTCGCTACACTTTCTTCTTTTGCCTTTTTTTCATGAGCTATCACTGACTCGATCATGTAATTGAAATTAGCTCCCAAAGCATTTATCTCAAAACCCAGCTTATCAGGTTGATATCTGGCACTAAAATCTCCTCTGGCTACTTTTCCAATAGAGCTTTGTAAGTTGTTGTATGGCTTTGCAAAACGCTTAACTAATAAAAAAGAGCCAAGCCCCCCAATCACAAGAATAGTGCCAAGTAATGTCGCAATTTCAATTAAATACTCTCTTTGCTGCAAAGAAAAAAATCTATCCTCTGAAACATCAAGCATGACATTTATTTTTGTATTTTTAACAGGCGATAAAACAGCAAAGCTTTTTTCTTTGCCAATTAATTGATATGCATCATTTAAGCCGGGAATAACCTTTAGCTTATATTCATCGGCTATTATTTTTAAGTCCCCTAATTGCCCGCTTGTTTCTATTTCTTCAATTTGACCCTCATCTAAAGGTCTAACAGATCTCATAGCCAAGTCAGGATCAGAGCTTGCAAAAATAATTCCATCTTTTGTCAACATCGACAAGTCAATTACATATGGCGAATCTTCAATTGCAGCTAACCTATAAGCCAAAACCGTGGCTGGAATTGTAGCGATAAGCATTCCAATTGGTTCATTATCATTTTCATAAATAGTCTTCCCCATAATAAATCTTTTCTCAGATATGAAAGGCAGCACTCCAAAAAATACAAAACTATCTTGATTTATTTGATTTGTGATAAATGGATATCCAGAAAATGACTTACCTAAAAGCTTAGAGTCAGATGCAGCTAAGCAGTTAAAGGTATCGTTTTCTTTTGCAATATAAAAAACTTCACCGGCTTCTAACTCAAGCGCTGCTAATTTGAAAAAATTATTCAACTCTGGACTTGCTTGATTTTGCTTAATAGGGGTGTAAAAAACCGGGTTTTTATTAGTAAGTTCTAGAAAATCCATCTGAGAAGAGATGATCTGGTTAATTAATGCAGACCTACTCTCAGCTAAAATATTTAAAGATAAAAAAAGATCTTTCTTTCGATTTGTATAGTCATGGCGATACATCCACATTAAGTGAACAATTAAGGGAACAATCAACAATACTAAACTTACAATTATTACTCTCAAAGCTAAAGTAAAACGAAAGTTTTTGCTTTGACTCTTCCCCTCTTTTTTTACAAATGCCATAATAATAATAAAAACCCATCAGTATTTGCATGCTACCAAAAGAGATTAAGAGTCTGCAACACCCATTTGTAAAGAAAATTGTAAAACTAAGAAAAGAAAAAGATTTTAGAAAAAATGAAAGGCTTGTTTTTGTTATGGGGAAAAAGGTCGTGTTGGAAATCTCTAAGCGAATTACTCCAACCACCTTATTAATAACAAACTCCAAAATTACTCTAGACATCGCTGCTGAAAAAGTTCTTATTACAAAACAAATTATGAATAAACTTGCAGGCATTGACACAACTGAAGAAATTGCAGCCCTTTTTCCAATGCCCACCGAAAAGCCCCTTTCTAATGAAAAATCTATTTTAGTGGTTGATAAAGTGTCTGACCCTGGAAATTTAGGAACTTTGTTCAGATCTGCACTCGCATTAAATTTTAATGCAATAGTCTTAATGCATGGCACTGTAGACCCATTCAATGATAAAGCTATTAGAGCTTCTAAAGGTGCATGCTTTTTGCTTCCTTTTTGCTATGAAACTGAAAGTTCACTTTATAAGTTAATGAAAGAAAAAAATATAACCGGATACCTTGCTGATATGAATGGAGCAGATATAAAAAAAGTTAAGTTCAAAACCCCTTGTGCACTTATACTTAGCAATGAAGCAAAAGGAAAACAAGAATGGCCAGAAGATTTTATAACCATAGCTATTCCGATGAATAAAGATGTTGAGTCTTTAAATGTTGCAACTAGTGGTTCAATTTTAATGTATGTAATGAAAAATGCCTAAGTTTGACCCAGAATTTTTTGAAGAAGAGTTTCATAAAGGACATCGTAAAGAAGAGAGAGCTGAAAGAAAGATTCTATCTGAAAAAGATCGTTCTAAATTCAAAAAAAGTGCACAAGATAAAAAACTTTCTGAAGCTACCTATTCAACACTTCCACTTGGAATAGTTCTATCAATTACTGGAGAAAAAATAATTGTCGACGTTGACGGCAAAGAATATTTCAGCTCACTAAAAGGATCATTAAAAAAAGAAAAAGGCATTTATAAAAATCTAATTACTGTTGGAGACTTTGTCAGATTAAATATTGAAAATGAAGAAGGACAAATATTTTATGTTGAAAAAAGAACTTCAGAACTTACTAGAGTCGATAAAACAGGAAGGAAAAAGCAATTAATCGCTGCCAATATCGAGCAGGCATTTATAACAATGTCAGTTGTAGTCCCTCCATTTAAGCCAAACTTAGTAGATCGCTTTTTGATCTCTGCAAAAAAAGGAAATATTCATCCAATTGTAGTTATCAATAAACACGACTTGTTAGAAGAAAACAATAGTTCTGATGACGAAAAAGCCCTCCTTAATAAATTTTTAGAAGACTATTCAAAACTTGGCTATCTTATTGTTTACGTCAGTTGTAAAACAATGATTGGAATAGACACTATAAAAGAGCTAATGATAGACAAGTCATCTGTTTTCGTCGGGCAATCGGGCGTTGGTAAGTCATCTCTTATAAATAAAACAACTGAATATAACTTAAAAGTTGGAACTGTGGTTCATAAAACTTATAAAGGTGCCCATACAACGACAAGAGCTCAGCTATTACCTTTAAAAAAAGGTGGATTTTGTATAGACACACCTGGTATTAAAAGCTTTGGACTTTGGGATCTTAAAAAAGAAGATGTTGTTGATCATTTTCATGAGATTAAAGAAGTTGGTAATTATTGTTATTATCCAAACTGCACTCATATCGATGAACCTAATTGCGCAGTCAAAGAGGCCTGCGGAGAAGATAAAATCTCTTCCTTACGTTTTGAGTCCTATATTAGTTTAATGAAAGAAATTTTATGAGATAGACCATGGAAAAAATTAAATCAATTAAAGCAATCGAGATTTTGGATTCAAGAGGCAATCCAACAGTAAGAGTTATAATGCAAACAAAATCCGGATTAACAGCTACGGCCTCTGTTCCATCAGGCGCTTCAACAGGTGAAAACGAAGCACTTGAGTTAAGAGATAAAGATCCAAAAAGATATTTCGGAAAAGGAGTTCTAAAAGCAGTCAGCAATGTAAATGGGCCTATTCAAAAAGCTCTTATCGGTAAATCCGTTTTAGATCAAAGAGAAATTGACAACTGCATGATAGAACTTGATGGAACAGAAAACAAATCCAAGTTAGGCGCCAATGCGATTTTAGGCGTATCACTTGCCAACGCAAGACTAATTGCCCAAATAGAAAAAAAACATCTTTTTGAAACCATTCAAAAACAAAAAAAATATATTCTGCCTACTCCAATGATGAATATCATCAACGGTGGAGCTCACGCAGATAATTTCTTAGATTTTCAAGAGTTTATGATCACTCCAAATGGGATTGATAGTTTTTCTGAGAAATTGCGTTGTGGAGCAGAAGTATTTCATACCTTGAAAAAACTTCTATCTGAAAAAGGATACCCTACAGCAGTTGGAGATGAAGGTGGCTTTGCTCCTCCTTTAAAGTCTAATGAAGAGGCGCTTAGTTTCATTGTAAAGGCAATCGAAGAAGCCGGATACAAACCATCTGACCAAGTCAGCATTACCCTTGATCCAGCAGCTTCAGAGTTTTTTATAAAAGAAGAAGATAAATATGTTGAAACCAAGAAAAAGCAAAAAGGTGAAAAATTTTTAGTTAGAAGCTCTGATGAGATGGTAGACTACTATAAAGAGCTCTGCTCAAAATACCCCATTGTATCAATTGAGGATGGGCTTTCTGAAAATGACTGGAGTGGTTGGAAAAAACTAACCGAGTCATTGGGAGAAAAAATCCAGCTAGTAGGTGACGACCTTTTTGTTACCAACAAAAAATTCTTGCAAAAAGGCATCAGTGCTCAAACAGCTAATTCCATATTGATTAAACTAAATCAAATTGGAACCCTCTCAGAGACTTTAGACACTATTAAACTCGCTCATGACAATAATTACACTACAGTGATTTCACATAGGTCCGGTGAGACAGAAGATTCATTTATCGCTGATCTATCGGTTGCTGTCAACGCAGGACAAATTAAAACTGGATCTTTATCCAGGTCAGATAGAACCGCCAAGTACAACAGGTTGCTTGAAATAGAAGCTATCTTAGAAAGCTAATACTTGAAATAAACGCCTTTGTTTTTTATTTGAGAAAAAAAAGGCATTTATATGAAATATAAAATGGCATTATTTGGAGAGGCTGAAAGAGGTCAGTTTAAAACACCTTATAAATGTTGTAGCCTAGACCAGTTAGTCGACTATTTAGGCGCCCCTCTCCCTAATACTCATGGGATTGAATTTGCTGTCCAAGCGCTTTTATTCAAGTATGAGTTGATATTTTTTAGAGTAAAACAAGAAGGCTATAGTACTGACGACTATCTATACGGAATCAAGTATTTAGAAAAAAACTATACAGAAACCACCCTCGACGCAATAGGATTGCCAGGTGTTGGAGATTATGAGATCCTCGATGCCACAATAAACATAATAAATCGATTTAAAACACTCTTAATCATATCCGAAAAAGATTTATATGATTATGTGACATCAAGATATTAAAGAATTAACTAAAATATTCAGCTAATCCTTCTTGAGTCGGCTTCATAGATTTTTTACCTTCTTGCCAGTTTGCTGGGCATACTTCACCATTTTTTTCATGGAAAATAAGCGCATCTAAGGTCCTAATGGCTTCTTCAACAGATCTGCCAATTGGAAGATCATTGACTAACTGATGGCGGACTACACCTTCTTTATCTATTAGGAAAAGTCCTCTATAAGCAACTCCATCCTCATTTAATACTTCATAATCTTTAGCTATATTCTTATTAATATCAGAGATAACTGGATAAGTAACTCCTTGAATGCCACCCTTGTTCTTTGGAGTGGTAAGCCATGCAAAATGAGAGAACCAACTATCTATTGAGCATGCCATAACAGCAGCGCCTCTTTGTTCGAATTCATTTAATTTCTCTTGGAATGCATGTAATTCTGTAGGACAGACAAATGTAAAATCTAGTGGGTAAAAGAAAAGTACTATGTATTTTCCTGAATAATTGTTTATATCGAAGTTTTCCTCGATTTTTCCATTTACAACTGCTTTTGCAGCAATGTGTGGGGCTTTTTTTCCAACTAATGTCATTTTTTACTCCTAATTTTAAGAAAAAATTTGGTCTAGATGATTCAACCAACCTTCCTCTTTAATACTTGTTGTTTCACCATGGCCTGGTATTACTTTAGTATCCGAAGGCAATTTTGATAGTTTTTTTAAAGATTGCAACATATCACTTTGGTTCGCTGTCGGTAAAGATAAACTTCCCATTGAATTATGAAAAAGCGTATCGCCTGAAATTAAAATCTTATGCTCTTTTTCATAAAAGCTGACTCCTCCAGGTGAATGGCCCGGAGTATGTATAACCTCAAAACAAAGACTTCCTATCTGTATCTTTTCACCATCTCTCAAAAAACCATCTACCTTTGCTCCTTCTACTGGCTGTAATAGCGGAACATTATCAATCCCGGGGTTTCTAACATTTTCAGCATCTAACTCATGAACATATAGTGGGATATCATATTTTTTTTGCAAAAGATTGCAATTTGCAACATGATCCCAATGAGAGTGGGTGAGCAAGATCATGACTGGCTTTAAGCCGTGACTATTTAAAAAATTATTAATTAAATCGAAACTATCAAAAGCCGGGTCAAAAATTGCAGCTTTTCTTGTCTCTTCGCAGCCAACTACAATTACATTGTTTTGTAGCGGCCCTGATGTAAAAACCTCAAGGATCATAATAACTAAAGTTTGATTTTGCACCGGAGAGGACTCGAACCTCTAACCTCCTGGTCCGTAGCCAGGTACTCTATCCAATTGAGCTACCGGTGCGAATAGAGTGTCTTATCATCTATTAAGGGTTGAATTTAATCAAGTTTTTTAAGCGGTGGCATTAAAGGAAAAAAAGAATATATGCCTTTCCCCAAAATCTTGTTTATTTCCCTTTTAGATATTTTTTGGACGTTTTCAAAATGTTCATTGTCACTGGTTTGAGGCACTAAAGACAAATCAACCTCAAAAATAGGATCTACCACCTCAAAGTCATACCCATGTACAAAGTCTGTTCCACTAAATTCTTTTGAAAATTCTTCTTCGACCAACTTCGTCCAGTCTCTTTCATTACGATGTCCCCAGGCTGTTACTTTCTTAAGCATCTCCCCTTTTGTCCTAACCCAGCTATAATGATGAATAAAAGGATCTTTATTAATACCCTTGGCCATGGATATCTTCTTACCTTTTGCATTGCAAAATGCTGCAAAACGATCTCCTTCTTGTAAAAGGGCTTTTCTAGAAAGGGCTTCCTTCCTCGCAAGCACACAAGAGTCTTCTAATGATTTTGCGCGGTATTTGGCCTCTCTAAAATACCAATAATTTGCGATCTTAATCGCAGAGTATTCTCTATAATTAAAATTGTCTAAAAAAAGCAGAAATTGATTAGAGTCAACTATTTCATCTGCATCCAAAAAAAGCACATATTCAACCTCTTTAGAAAGATATGACCACCCAAGCAACCTCGAAAAAGTACAAAAAAAGTTGTCACCCAGCCTCTTCAGAACTTTAGTCGGGACATCCGGCAAAAAATAAGGGTAATATAGAAATTTACAGTTTGGGAACTGACTGAACGTGTAATTTAGCTCTTCTTTTTTCTCTACTGTAGCATCAAAGAAATGATCACATACAGTAATCAATATCTGATGAGAAAACTTTTCGGCCTCTCGTATACAGCTCTCTAGAAAACGAAATTCGTTTGAGCAATAATTTATAATAGTCGCGATCGAATGATTCATCACATGAATTGATAGCTTCTAAGTCCGTTTTTTTCAAGAACTAACTGCAAGTTAATAATAATTATTTTTTTATTAAAATCTCTTTAAATCCTTAATTTTCTATGAATTTGTGATCAAATTAAGACGTCACTACAAAAATAATTATTTGATAAGAAATGTAATTTCTAATAGTAATTAATTAAATGGATGCGGGGGGTTTAAAGGGTATGCTACTCAAAAGATGTATTTTTGTAATTTTTTTACTTACATTTTTTCAAAATCCTGTTTTTTCAAACAGTAGCGAAGAAATAGTTTTCTATGAGCAACTCTTAGATTCTTATGAATCCAATAATATGAAAAAATTCTATTCTCTATTGAGCAAATTTGAAAAAATCTATCCTGATAGCAAATATAAAGAAGCGTTATTTACGCTAGCTGCTAAAAACCTTTATGAGAGTAAGCAGTATGCAAATGCATTATTTTTTATCGAGCAATTAGACAATCCCTCAAGGCTAAAATCATACCAATCTGAATGCTATTTACGTTTAAAAAATTACAATAAAGTAATTAGTCTATATAGAAATGCTGCCCCTAAAGACTTGATCTCCAAGCAAATTCTCGCAAGCGCTTTCATTGGGATTGCCAACGATAAAACTGAAAATCCGCAGAAAAGGGCTGAAGCTGCTAGCTACGCCATTGAAGTTCTAGAATCTCAAAGACTTGAGTCCATGCCAGAAGATACTCTGCTTGCTTTATCTAAACTGCACTTTAGATCAAACCAGTTCCAAAAAAGCGCTGAGATATTACAGCACCTAATAAACAGTTCAGCCTCTAATAAAGAAGAATTATTGATTCATTTATCCTTAGTTCAAAAAAAATATAACTATGCATTGGCAGTCAAAACACTCGATGAGGCCCTAAAGATAAACGGCGATCTTAAAGATGTCGCAGCCTATCATAAAATGATGGTTCTTTTTGAGAATAAGCAATATAAAGCTCTAATTTCTTCTAGAGACTCGCTAAAAAGCCATTTAGGCCAAGAAAACTTACCTTTACTTAACTATTATTTAGGAGTTGCTTTCCTTTCTAATAATGAATATTCAGAAGCTGAAAAAGAATTTAAAAGTTATCTAGAAAATCCTGCTGACTATGAAAACCTTAAACTGTTTGCCATTGAAACCCTCAAAACAATTATCGATAGGAAAAGAGAATCTCTACCAAATAACACGCTCTTTGAATTAGCTAATCTATATTTTCAATCAAATCAATATGAAAAAGGAGCTAGGGTATTAAAAGAAGTCTTTGAAAGTAACCCATCTAATAAAGAAGCCGTTTTACTCCAATTATCACTAGCTCAAAAGAACTTTAGCCCTAATTCAGCACTTAAAGAATTAGAAGAAGTCATTAAATTTGACAATGTCAATAAACAAACTGCAGCTTACAGAAAAATGTTAGCTCTTTTCCAAAGTAGAAAATATAGCAACTTAATTTCATATAAAGAAAGATTGCAAGAAAACCTAAATCCAAATGACCTACCTTTACTTCATTATTTTCTTGGAATTGCTTTCCTTAAAAACAATGAATATATGGAGTCGGAAAAAGCATTTAACATTTACCTATCAGATACAAAAGAGCACGAGGATCTTAAATTAGATGCTTTGAATTACTTAAGAAAAATTGCTAAGAAGAAAAATGACATTACGTTATTAAATAATGTAGAAGCATCAATTTTAAGTTTAGCAAGTGAACGGCAAACTAATTTGATAAAGAACACTGCTTTTAAAAATAATAACAAAATTGATCTCTCTACAGCTTTAGCCTTAAAAAGAAAAAAGAAATTTAATGAAGCTGAAAAAATCTTAAAAACACTTTTAAAATCTGAGAAAACTCAAGAAAAAAGCTCTATTCATTTTGAATTGGCACACATCTATTACTTGGATGCTAAATACCTCAAAGCCAAAAACTTGTTCATGTCATTTATTAAAAGAAATCCAAATAGCGCTTTAGTTCCACTTGCATGGAACCACTACATTGAATCCTCAATTGAACTTGCACAAAACTCTGACAATAAATATGCAAAAGCCCAGCTTATGCATGACACAAGAATATGCTTAAAGAATAATAAATATCTAAGCCAGCTTGAGCGAGTAGAACTTATGTTCTTGCTAGCCAAAACACAATACGAATTGTCCTCATTTGAAGAAGCTATTGAGACAATAAACACTTTGATTAAGAGTAAAAGGATTGAAAGTGATGTATTAGCAAAGTGCTACCTAATATTAGGATATTCGTATAAAAATGGATTAGGTGATAATGAATCTTTTATCCTCTACATTAAAAAGGCAACAAAAGTAGACCCTAGTCTACTTTCAAATAAAAAAATCCAAGCAGTACTTGAAGGCTTTTCTAAAGATAAGATAAAAGATATTCAAGTACTTGCAAATTAACAACTAATGTTTCTCTGACTTTTTTCAGTTATAAAAAATTAAAAATTATTTTTTTTATTTGAAAATAATTTTAATAAATCATAAGCTGCTTTCACTTAATAAAAATTTTAATAAGAGCGTGTAAAATGTTTATAAGTTCGATAAAACCAACAACACAAAACACCTTCCAAGAAGTAGAACAGATATCTTTTAGAAAAGTATTAAAAATAACAGCTTTAGCAACATTAACGATGTGGACAATAGATCCATTTGCGATTAGCTATAGAATGCGTGAATGCCTATTATTAACATTTACAATTGGTGCTATTGACCAGCTTATGGAAAGTAAAAAAGCTAAAGAGTGCCATTCACATAGTTGTCCAAGCACAAATATATCTGATACTCATCCTATAGAGGCAGCATCGGAAATTTATTTAAGAGCTTTTATCCCTCAAACTAGAAAAAATGAAATTCAAGAGGCTAATACAGAACAAATTTTTCAACAGTTAAGTTTTTTCCAAACTCCAAAAGAAAAAACAGGAACAACTACAAAAATTATAGCTCTAGCCACAATTTTGATTGCGATTAACAGTTTTTGCAGCTCAAATAATTTTATACGCTACTTGTCTAGAATTCCGTTGTAGTAATAGCGGTCTTTATTAATGGTACTAAGCTTTCTAGAGAATTAACTGGCAATTTTAATTTTTGAAGTTGCTTATCTGAGCTATCATAGGCTGGCTTGTACTCCTAATATAAATTCTTACCAAACTTCAAAGGACAAATAGAAAGCTATGGCAATAGCTATAATAGCTGTCTATGTAATAGTCTCCATTTACTACCACATCTTAAATGAGTTTATTAGTTCACTAATGCTTAAATAAGCACTACTTGAAAACTTTTCTAAAATAAGACAAGCACAAATTAACACCTAGGTTTCTTAAACTTGCTTTGATATAAATCAACAATTTATTTTTCATTTGAAAATAATTTAAATAAAAGCATAAGATGCCCTCACTTAATAAAAATTTTAATAAGAGCGCAAATTAAATGTTTATAAGTGAAATAAAATCAAGAATACAAGATACCTTCCAGCAAGTAAGGCAATTTCCTTTAAAAAAAGTGTTAAAAATAACAGCTTTGGCAACATTTGCAATGGGTTCAATAAACCAACTCATGGGCAGCAGAAGAATAAGTGATTGCCTTTCACCTGATTGCCCAGATATAAACATATCAGATGCTCATCCTATGGAAATAGAAGCTGTAGAGACCTTGTTTAAAACAAATAGCATTTTCACAAGAATGTTCAGCTCAAGCTGGGAAAAACACAGCGAGTTTCTAAGATTCAATATTAAAGGTCCTAAAGAAAAACTTTTTTTGGCCGTCGCTGACCCAAGTACTGATCCAAATGGAGCCTTACGACCTCAAAATATACCTCATTTGTTGAAAGAATTTGATAAACATTTTGATCCAAGATATGAAATTGTAGACTCTTTAAAAAAGTTCTGCAAAGCACTAGAAAATGCTGCTGATTTAAACATAAAAAACGTGGTTCTTGCAGCTCACGGCACCCCTAGTTATATTTCACTTTACTCTCTTTGGCGACATATCCCAAAGTCTATTCTGAGTCTAATTCCAGGAGATATTTTGAATTATTCTTTAATACCTATGCTTGATTGGGGAATTGATACTTCAGCAGATTTTGCCAGCTGTTTTGCTCCCCTTCCTCCAGATGCCAAGATCTACCTTCTTAGCTGTTCTACCGGAATGCCTCAAAAAAGAGATGATACTATCTTGGAAAAACTAGGTAATATCATTGAACAATTAATGGGAGAAAAGAAGCAAGATTTCTTTACTCGCTCTATTAATTGGTTAATGGGAAAAGACAATAGAGATCCCTTTAATAACATTGCCCAAGTAATGGCAGACAATGGTAAAAGAATAGTTTTTGCTCCAACTGATGACGTAACTTCTCTAGTTAAATTTTCACGTGAAGATAACACTTTTTATCATCCATTTATTACCAGAATAACTGAACATAGAAGATTCATTAACCCTATATCTCTAATAACCCAAACAAATAACTTATACCAAGCTTTCCACCCGCGTTTTAAAAACTGCTCTCCTTATGTAGACAGACTCTTACTCACTAAATATGAATTAGCTGCTGAAGCGGCTATTAAAGCATCTCTTATAGCCAGGTCTCTATTGCATAAAAACAGCCCATTTTTAGAAGAGCATTTTCAAATTTGTGAAGATAATCCAAGAAAAAAAGTAGTAGTCCTTTCAGGTTATGAAGCTGATAACAGTAGTGAGTTGAACCCCTCTCGCATTACCAAAGTATTAACATCAATAGCTACCGGTTATGATCTTTGGGTAAAGCAAATAATGTATTTTCATCAAATTTGTGGAGCTGCATTCGAAGCATCAAAAAAAGGAAATGTTGAAGCTGTTGTCATTCATGGAATAAAAAGTAGCAATGGAATGCTTGTATCTAAAGGCTTAGATGGGAGGGAAGAGCAAATAGATAGTTCACAAGATTTTCGCAGTTGCTTTTCTGAGCTACCAAGAAATACGAAGATAATTTTTATAGGAGCTCCTTTAGGAAAAAGCGACCCTTCTGGAATTAATATTCCTCAAAGAATTGCTGACATAACACAAAGAATAGTTGATGCACCAACTTGTGATATTTCCCCAGATAAAATTGAGATTCAGTCTATGAGCCCCTTAACATTTCACCATCCAGCACATTCTACATTAGACAAGTGGCGCTTTGGCTGCGAAGAAAATGGCGAAAATTTGTTTAAAAGCTTTTATCCACAAAACTAGCAAAATAATAGGGGGCTAAAAATACGTTTTCTGATTACACCCCCTTAAGATTAAATAGTTCTATTTAAATTTAAAAAAACCTCATTCTTGATAAAAAAATTCAAACATTTTGCACTAAATAAAAGTAAATGTAGACAAAAAATATTTTGAACAAAACACTGACGTTTAGCTAGAAGTGAGGTGTTATGTCCTTTCCAAGGGCGCTTTTAATTTTAGATATGCAAAATGACTTGTGTCATCCTGAAGGTGTCTATGCTAAAAATGGACTAGCCGCTACGCATATTCCTGTTATAATCCCTAACGTGGTAAATGTAGTTCACTACTGTCATAAAAATAGAATTCCTGTTATTTCAACACAGCTTACCGTCTTAAGTGATCTAGATGGTATTGCTATGGGACTTGGAATTTACTCAAAATTAAGACCTTTTTTAGAAAAAGAAGGCTTTAGACCTGATACCTGGGGACATGACCTTCTAGATGAAATACCACATGTTGACTACAAAGTAAGAAAGTGGAACCTATCTGCCTTCTATGATACCGAACTAGAAAAATACTTAACATCACTTGGATCTAAAGAGCTTATTTTAACCGGTTTTACAACCAATGGTCCAGTAGAGACAACAGCAAGAGAAGCCATCTCTAGAAATTACAAAATTGTTACATTAATCGATTGCATTGCAAGCTATAGTGAGGCTCTACACCAAGCTTCAATCACAAATTTAAGTTCTTTCGGACAAGTCCTAAAAAGTGCAGAATGGATGGAAGGAAATTTAAGTTAAAAAATGAATATTGTTATTTTAGGCGCGGGCGCTTTAGGATCTTACGTAGCATCTACTCTCGCAAATGAAGAACACAATGTCATATTAATTGATAAAGATCTAAAAACTTTAAATCGCATATCAAGAGAACTAGATGTAGCAACCGTCAATAGCTCTGGCTCAAAATGGCGAGTTTTAGACGATCTTCTAGAAAATAAGCCTGATTACTTTATTGCTCTAACCGGTAATGATGAAACAAATCTCGTTACCTGCAATATGGCCAAAAATTTAGGCTTTCCAAATACTATCTGCAGAATTAAGGAAATTGGATACCTGCTAAGAGAACGCTTGGATTTTGGTAGACTCTTTTTTGTAGATTATTTTATCGCTCCTGAAGTTATAGCCGCAAACGATATACTCAAATTACTTCTAACACCCAAGGGTGAGAGCATTGAAAATTTTGCCCACGGGGCTGTTCAGATGCGCACTATTACACTTCCTGAAAGTTGGGAAAAAACCAATGTTCCCATCCACTCACTTGGATTGCCTGAGGAGATGATTATAGGAGTTATCCGGAGAGAAAAAGAAGATAAAACTAAAGAAATTATCTTCCCTCACGGAGAAGACCATCTCAAATTCGGTGACGAAATAACTGTATTTGGAGATCCAAATACCATGAGAAATGTGCCAGAATACTTCGGCCTTCCTCCTCTTTATTTGGACTCTGTTGTCATCGCCGGAGGATCTACAATCGCGCTTCATTTGGCCAAAATATTAGAAAATCAGGACATCGCAGTAAAAATTATTGAAAAAGATGAAAGTAGATGTAAGCATTTAGCTGACCACTTAACTAAAAGCATTATATTAAATCATGATGCCAGCGAGTTCTCTTTTCTGCTCTCTGAAAATATTCAAGAAAGTGATGTTTTTATAAGCTGTACTAGATATGATGAAACAAATATGTATTTAACCAGCCTTGGAAAAAAAGCCGGCTGCAAAAAAGTAATCTCGTCTATTTCTAATATTAATCTTAAAGACACTCTTGAAAAAATTGATATAATCCCTTCAATATCTGAAAAACTAAATCTCTCTAATCGCATTTTGTCATTGATTCATAAAGAAAAAGTGTTGTCAGTCACATCTCTTTTTGCAGAAGAGGCAAGAGTCGTTGAAATGAAAGTTTCTGAAGAATCCAAACTTATTGGAACCCCTTTAAAAGACTTGTCAGGTAAAATCCCTAAAGAACTAATTATTGCAGTCATAGAAAATAAAGGGAAGGTAATGATAGGAAAAGGAAATAGAATTATATCACCAAATGACACCGTAATCATTGTTTCCTCTCCTAAAAATATTAAAGAACTTCAAAATATTTTTTAGGAGCCTATTGTGCATTATCGGGAACTTTCTAGAGTTATTGGGAACTATCTCTTTTATTTTTCAATTGTTCTGTGCATCCCGCTTATTCTTTCTCTCTATTTTGATTTTTTCAGCTCATCAACCTACCCAAAAAGCTCACTGGAGTTTTTAGAAACGATTGGCTTGTGCATAATTATTGCTATGACTTTCAAATTCTTTGGCCGAAAAGCAAAAGGTGTTATTTTTCGAAGAGAAAGTATCTTGCTAGTTGTAATTGTTTGGTTCATATCCTCAATTATTGCAGCACTTCCATTCTATCTAACAAAAACACTTGAAAGGCCTGTAGATGCTTACTTCGAAGCAATGTCCGGATTAACAACAACCGGCGCATCTGTTATGTACCCAAAAAAATTTAACAAAGAAGGCGAAGAAGTTCCCATCGTTATATCTAGTATTCATGTCCCCGAAAAAACATATTCTTTTTACGGGACAATAACCCCTATAAGAGGGCCAAATAATGAAATTATAAAAGAAGGGCTAGAAGCTGTCAGTAGACCAGTCTTATTTTGGAGATCACAACTGCAGTGGCTCGGAGGGATGGGAATTGTAGTTATATTCTTGACTGTTCTACCAGCCTTGGGAGTTGGAGGAAAGTTTCTCTATCAAATGGAAATTACTGGGCCAGTTAAAGAATCTATCTCACCTAGGATAAAAGAGACTGCCTCTCTTCTTTGGAAGCTCTATCTAGGACTTACTATTCTTGAAATCTTTCTACTGAAAATTGTGAACACAAAGATGCCCATCTATGATGCTACCTGCCTTGCTCTTTCCAACATTTCCACTGGTGGCTTTTCAATCAACTCTCAGAGTGTTGGGTTTTATAATCATGCCCCAACTGAGTGGGTTGTTTTAATTTTTATGATCCTGGGAAGTATTAACTTTGGCCTTTACTTTCATATTATTCGATTAAAGTTCTACAAGATTTATTCGCCCGAATTTTTTCTATTTACCTCTTCAATTATAGTTGGTACATCTTTAATCGCCTTATTTCTTTCAGGTAACCCGATTCATTTCTTCGCCAAAGATGCTACAAACTCAGTTCATGATTTAGTGAGAGCATCTGCTTTTCAGTCTATTTCGGCTCAGACATCTACAGGATTCACGACAGCCAATTACGACTTGTGGCCCTTCCCAACTCAAATGTTTATGTTAATCATAATGTATTTAGGTGGGATGGCAGGAGCTACCTGTGGAGGGATCAAGACAACTAGATTTTACATTCTTTATAAAATAATAATAAACAAACTAGAACAGATATTCAGGCCTGACAGAATTAAAACTCTAAAAATTTCAAAATTAGAGGTAGACGACTCTACAGGAATTACTGCAATTGCCTTTTTTGCTGTGGCCATCCTTATTGGCGTTTTTGCCACAGTTTTATATACTCTGAACAATGTTGACCCCGAGACTTCACTAGGCCTTTCATCATGTATGCTAAATAATACCGGAATAGCTTTTAGAGCAGCCGGCCCTACAAACTCTTTTGCATTTTTATCTGATTTTTCTAAACTAATATCTTGTTTTTGGATGGTGATGGGAAGACTAGAGTTTTTTGCCATTTTACTTTTATTTTTACCCGTATTTTGGAGAACCTCTTCATGAAAAGCATCTTATTTCAGATAAAATCAGATTTTTCACTTGAATCAGCTATGAAAGAAGCTGAAAGTATTGGACTTCAAGATATATTTGTAATTGAAGATACCGCAACAGAAGATAAATGGATTGGCGGCCTTATATCTGATACCCCAAAAGAAGACTCTCTAGTTTCCCTCTTATTAAGAGGCCCAAATGAGGTCAATTGGAAATGCCAGTGGGAAACTTTTGCAGAAAATTTTCAAAATGGAATGGCGCATATTGACCTAGCTCAATTTGGTTTTAATAAGACTCTTTATCTTACGCCAGGAGAAGGATTTGGAGACCTCTCTCATGCAAGCACATACTTAATGCTAGATCTAATGAAAGATAAAGTAATTGATCAAAACATAATCGATATTGGCGCTGGAAGCGGCATACTTACCTTAAGTTCAATGCTAATGGGCGCTAAAGATGCTTTTGGTATTGAAATAGACTTAGCCTCCTTAAGACATGCCGAAAAAAATGCCCTAAAAAATGGACTGAACAGCCTTTTTTCAATGAATCTAGATAAACAAAAAATCAAACCTAATAGCGTTTTTCTAATGAATATGACACTAAATGAACAAGCTAAATTCATGGAAGAACATCCTGATTTAAATGGCTTTGCACAGTGTTGGATCACATCGGGAATACTCAATGAACAAAAAAATAAATATCTCGAAATGACCAAAAATTGGGGCTGGAAATTACAAAAAAGTTCCAAAAAAGGCAAATGGCTTGGTTTCATTTTTTCTTAGGCGGGGAAAAAAAGAATCTGCTTAATAATTTGTGATTTTGGTCGAACCAAATGTCTAAACAATAATTGTAAATCTAACCATTTTAAGTAAGGTTTTCCAAGGTTTTTTAGAGCATGATACATGTTGAATCCATCAACAAAACAAATGACTCTTTATTATATTGTACCCAAAAAAACCGCAGTTCACAAAGTGGTTCAACTGAAGTTTCACGTTATCTTTCGTTTTTTTTAATTTTTTATTAGAGAGAGCACAACTTACAAATAAAAATTATGTTGTTATTTTACAGGAAAAGAGGCGAAAAGATCAGGAGTTTAAGGTTTTTATAAAAAAGGCCGGATAAAAAATCCGGCCTTTAACTTGATGGAAAAGATGTCTATTACATCATCCCCATTCCAGGCATGCCGCCCATGCCACCCATGCCGCCCATACCAGGCATGCCGCCCATACCGGCTGCTGGTGAGTCATCTTTTGAAGATGGCTTTTCTGTAATCATGGCTGCCACTGTAATTAACAGTCCAGAAACAGAAGCTGCATGAATAAGAGCGCTTTTTGTAACAAGGACAGGATCAACAACACCATCCTTAACAAGGTCTGTAAACTTATCTAAAAGACCGTTATATCCAATATTACCCTCTTTCTCTTGCACCTTCTCTGCAATCACATCACCGCTTTTTCCACAGTTATTTGCTATGTTGATAATTGGAGCAAAAGCTGCTTTTTTGATGATGTTAATCCCAACCATTTCATCATGATCTAAAGCTTCAACTGTATCTAATACCTTAGATGCCCTAATCAATGCAACTCCACCACCTGGCACAATTCCTTCTGCCACAGCAGCTCTTGTAGCATGCAGTGCATCATCCACTCTATCTTTTTTCTCTTTCATTTCCGCTTCTGTTGCAGCTCCAACATGAATTACCGCAACGCCAGCACCTAACTTCGCAAGCCTTTCTTCTAATTTCTCTTTATCATAGTCAGAAGTAGAATTACTTATCTCAGAACGGATTTGATTAACTCTTTCTTTAATTACTTTTGAGTCACCAGCACCTTCTACAATAGTTGTATTATCTTTTGATACCTTGATCTCTTTAGCTTGTCCTAAAACACTTGCATCAATGTTTTCTAAAGACATCCCTAAATCTTCAGTTACAACTTTAGCACCTGTTAAAACAGCAATATCTTCTAACATTGCTTTTCTTCTATCTCCAAATCCTGGAGCCTTCACTGCGCATATAGGAAGATTTGCTTTTATCTTGTTAACAACAAGTGTAGCTAATGCATCTGAATCAACATCATCTGCAATAATTAATAGCGGAGCGGAACTATTTTCCATTGCTTTTTCTAGAATTGGAACAATTTCTTTAGTTGATGAGATTTTTTTATCAGTGATTAAAACATTTGCTCTTTCAAACTCTATTGTCATCTTTTCAGGGTTTGTCACAAAATATGGTGATAGATATCCCTTATCAAATTGCATACCTTCTACAACTTCTAAAGTTGTGTCAATGCCCTTAGCTTCAGCCAAAGTCACTATCCCGTCATTACCAACTTTTTGCATTGCCTCGCTTATAATTGATCCAATCTCTTCATCATTATTTGCTGAGATGGTTGCAATTTGCTTGATCTCATCTGGTGTGCTTACTTTTTTAGACAGTTTATCTAGTTCTTTGGTAACAGCTGATACAGCTTTCTCGATCCCTCTTTTAACACCCATTGGATTTGCACCAGCTATAACATTTTTAACTCCCTCAGAAAAAATCTCTTGAGCTAAAACAATAGCAGTTGTTGTTCCGTCACCTGCTACATCAGATGTCTTTGAGGATGCCTCTTTAACCATTTGAGCACCCATGTTCTCAAATTTGTTTTTAAGCGTAATTTCTTTCGCAACAGAAACGCCGTCTTTTGTAGAAATAGGAGAACCATATTCTTTACTAATTACAACGTTACGCCCCTTTGGACCTAAAGTTACTATGACAGTGTCAGCTAAAGTCTTAACACCTTTTAATATCGATTTTAGTGCTTTTTCATTGAACTGTAATAATTTTGACATAAATAATCCCCCTTTTAGTTTGTTTCCAAGATTCCAATAATGTCTTCTTCTGAAATAATGAGATAACTCTCATCATCTATTGTCAATTCAGTTCCTGCATATGAAGAAAATAAAACCTGATTACCAGGTTGTACTGAAAGAGATTGATTTACCCCTTGCTTATTTTTTTTGCCAGGTCCTACAGCAACTACTTCACCTTCTTTAGGTTTTTCTTGCGAATTCTCAGGTAGCAAAATCTTTCCTAAAGATTGCTTCAGAGGAGAGCGTTTAATCAAAACTTGATCCCCTAAAGGTTTTATTTTATTAACTTTTAACATACAAAACTCCCTTAAATTTCAATCGGCTATTCTATTTCTGTATGAATTTATTGTCAATTGAGACCTGTCAATTATTAGCAATTCAGTTGGTTTATTGCTAATAATTTATCAAGAAATTAATTGGAGTATGCGTCTATCAAATATTTTTTTCTTTTTTCTCTAAAAGATTCAACCTGGCCTTTCTGATAATCTAGCAGTTTCCAAGTAGCATATTTTTCATTTTCTAAGATATTTAATATCTGAGAATTTCCAAGCGCCTTGCAGAAAAGATCTTTATTTAAGCCCTTCATATTTTTTTCAAATTCTTGAGGGTATAAAGTTTTCAGTATTCCTAAAATTGCAAATTGCACAGTAATTGGCCTATATACTTTGGGATCTGTGATTACAATTTTCACCCCACGGCAAAACTTACCCTTAAAAATCCCATAAAAAGGCTTAAATGAAAAAGGTAGAAAGCGAACTCCAGGAAGGTTTTGTAAATTCAACTTCTCTGCAAAAAGTTCAGAGTTTACCCAAGGGGCTCCAATTACCTTAAAGGGAAGAGTATAACCAATTCCGATGCTTAAGATTTTAAGTTCCCCTAAAATCCCTGTCGAGGGGTAATAAAAAGGTGTATCAGGCTCAGGAATATGTGGAGACGGAGGAATCCAATTTAAGCCTGTGTCCAAATAAGACATGTCTCTTTTCCACCCTTGCATCTCTATAACATTTAAAACACAGTCTACTTTGTACTCTCCTTTAAAATACCTAGCAAGCTCACCAATTGTCATCCCATGACAATAAGGAACATTTATATAACCAATAAAAGAACGATATTTGGCATCTAAAATAGGACCATCTATTGTATCTCCACCAATTGGATTTGGGCGATCTAATACTACAATTTCAATATTATACTTAACCGCCTCTTCCATAGCATAGAAAAGCGTAGTTATGTACGTATATGACCTTGATCCGATGCATTGAATATCGTAGAACAAGACATCAACATCTTTAAGCATCTCTTTAGTTGGCCTTCTTGTAGCCCCATGCAAAGAATAAATTGGAATTTCTGTATTTTTACTATCTTTGACGCTTTCAAACGCATAGTAACTCCCATCAATCCCATGCTCCGGAGAAAAAATTGCTACTAGTTCAAGGTCCTTACACTCTTTAAAAAGTGAAATAGATGATCTTAATTTGCTGTCTACCCCTGTGTGATTTGTTATAAGGCCTACTTTTTTCCCTTTATATTTTTTACAAATATCATTTGAGAAAAACACATCAAGTCCTACTTTTACCGATGAAAAGCACAAGTTTGTAATGCATAAGAAAATTATAAAATTAAATTTTTTCACAAATTTTATTCTCTAAGGTATTGCTTTGTGATATACAATGGATTCGCAAAAAAGACAATCATATGACTAAAGACAATTCTGAAACACCACAAATTCGTGAGATATTTGAAATACTTCAATCAACTGAAGGAAAAGATATTTCAACAGACGAGAAAAAAGAGCTTGCAATAGATCTAGCTGAGTGCCTTTTAAAAGACTCCAAAAGGAATTTATCTAGAAAAGAAAAAAGCTTGCAAAGAGCAATTGCAAAAATGATAAAAAAACCTTTAGAAAAAGGAATTTTTATCTTAGCTATCGATCAGTGTTTCAGAACAAAAAAAAATATTCGCTCTGCCGAACAAATCACTTATTTGATTCATCAATTTAATATCCCTAGCTTCTTTTCGCTTTCGGCAAAATTCAGTCTTTTATCTTTTAAATATTTTAATCCTAAAGTAACCAGATTTATAGTTCCGCATCTAACTCGAAAACTAAGAAAAGAAATAGCACATATTGTTGTTCCTTATGAAGATGAACTCTTCGAGTATTTAAAGAAAAGAAGCGAAGAAAATATAAAAGTAAATATTACCCACATTCATGAAGATACCTTGAGTGAACAAGATGCAAAAAGAAACCTTCAACTTTATTTAGATGATTTAAAAGATAACAACGTAGATTGCATCTCAATAAAGATTTCTTCTATTTACTCTCAAATCAACCCTCTTGCTTTCGATGATACTATTGACAAATTAGCAAAAAGACTAAGAAAACTTTACAGACATGCAATGGATCATCCTACAAAGCTATCTGAAAATCTCGAAAAATCCAAATTTGTCAACTTAGATCTAGAAGAGTACAACGACCTTAATCTAACAGTTACTTTATTTATCAAAGTTTTATCTGAACCCGAGTTTCACAATTTAAGCGCAGGAATAACCCTACAAGCATATTTTCCGGAATCTTTTGAGTTACAAAAAAAAATTACGGAATGGGCAAAAAAAAGAGTAAGCGATTCTGGTGCTCCAATCAAAATTAGAATAGTTAAAGGAACTAATTTAGCACTTGAACAGTTAAGATCTTCTCTTGGCAACCTTAAACAACCAACCTATACCTCTAAAATAAAGGTCAATGCCAATTTTATGAAAATGATGATGCATGCCATGATTCCTGAAAATGCTAGGGCAGCTCATTTAGAGATTGTAACTCACAATTTATTTGATATAGGACTTGCATTACTCACAATGAATGAATATCAAGTAAAGCAATATGTTAGCTTCGAAATGCTAGAAGGCATGGCCAATCATATTATGCGCTCTGTAAAAAAAGTAACCTCAAATGTTTCTGTATATTGTCCTGTTGCAAAGAAAAATGACCTGCCGTATTCAATAGCTTATCTGATCAGATATTTAGATGACAGTACTGGACATGATAACTATTTAAAGCATGTCTCTATCTTAAAATCCGGATCTGAAGAGTGGGAAGCGCAGTCTAGCACCTTCTCAGAGTCTCTCCAGCACATCCCCAAATTAAAACATGCACCAAGAAGATCTTTAGATTGTTATATCAGCAATTTTAGCACCCCTTTTGACAATGAACCTAAAACAGACTTCTCAGCAGCACAAGATATCGAGTTTGCTAAAAATGCTCTTTTAAAACTTCAAAACCTTAAGCCTGAGCTAGTTGCGTGTGTTATTAATGGAAAAACCATCTCAGAGAATGAAAAAGGGTTAGGATATAATCCATCCGACCCAACTACTCCCTGTTATCATTATACATTAGCAAATCAATCTCATATTAATGAATGCTTAGACTCCGCTAGTTCTTTCTTTACAACCTGGAAAAAATCTAAATTGCAAGAGCGTTTAGAGCTTTTTCAACAAGTATCTAAATTGCTAAGAGAGAAAAGGCAAGAGCTTTTAGGCATAATAATGGCTGACAGTGGAAAAATCCTTACTGAAGCAAACTCTGAAATCAATAAAGCCATTGATTATGTAGAGTACTACTCAAGGATTTATATACAAATTGATAGCACAAAAGGGATCAGTATCGAGCCTAAAGGAGTAATTTTAGTTGAGTCATCCTGGGACTCTCCTTTAGCAGATCCGATAAATGGAATTATAGCAGCTTTAGTCACAGGAAACTGCGTTATTTTTAAACCATCATCAGAAACTGTATTAGCAGGGTGGCATCTTGTTAATATATTTTGGGAGGCAAATGTTCCAAAAGAAGCACTTCAGTTTTTAAACTTGACTTGTGAAGACAATAAAAATTACTTAATTGGTGATCCTAGATTAAACAAGCTAATTTTGAGCTGTTCTTCTGAAGTTGCAAAATCTTTTCTAAGTTTAAAGTGTGATCTTGATATCAGTACTGAGGTTTGTGGCGTAAATTCAATGATTATCACAAATATGTGTGACACAGATTTAGCTATAAAAGACCTGATTACATCAGCTTTTTCATACTCAGGACAAAAAATGTCATCCGTCTCTTTAGCAATTATCGAAAAAGATCTATATGATGATGCCGATTTCATAAAGAAGCTAAAAGACGCAGCTCAAAGTTTAACTGTAGGTCCTGCCACAAATTTCTCAACTTACATTGTTCCATTGATTAACACTCCAAATGAAGAGCTAAAAAAGGTTCTTACGACTTTAGAAAAAAAAGAGACTTGGTTACTAGAGCCTGCTCAAGACTCACAAAACCCCAACCTTTGGAGCCCTGGAATAAAACTCAACGTTGAGCCAAACAACATTACATGTTCAAGTGGGCTCTTTGGCCCAATACTCAATCTAGTTAGAGTAAAGAACCTTTCCTCAGCAATTGAAGTAGCAAATTCAACCGAGGGTCTAATATCAGTACTGCATAGCTTAGACGAAAGAGAACAGTTAGCATGGAGGAATAACATTAAATCCAGCAACTGTTACATCAACCGATCAACTAAAGATATTATTGTTCAAAGACAGCCACTCGGTGGCATCCCAAAACACTCTTTTGGACCCGGATACAAAGCAGGTGGCCCAAACTATCTATATAACTATGTCAACTTTCATCAAAACAATTTACCAAAAGAAAAGCATCCAATCAACTCAGCTGTAAACGACCTATCTTCATTTATAGAAAAGTTAGATCTTAATGCAGAAGAACTTGGCATATGGTATGTGAGCATATCCAATTATGCTTACTGGTGGAAGCGAATGAAACCCGACAAGGATTCAAGTAAATTATTTGGGCAGGACAACTATTTAAAATACGTTCCTTTGGAGGGCATTGTATTTAGAATAACGCCTGGTATAAATGAATTTGACTTAATGCGAGTACTTGCGGCGGCTCTTACTTGTGAGAGCAAGCTAGAAATTAGTTTTGACAAAGAAGACACACAATTAAAGCATATTAATTTATCAGAACTTAGCTCTGTATTTAAAACAATAAATGAAAAAGAAAATGATTTAGTAAATCGCATCAAAAGTGAACAAATATTGAGATTAAGAATTTTAGAGAAACCCTCTAAATTAATATGTGAGACAACAGCCAACTCTGGATGTTATATAGCACATCAACCAGTTGTCGCAAATGGAAATGTCGAACTTCTGCACTATACAAAAGAGATTACCACCAGCATAAACTATCATAGAAGATATGGCAATCTAGGAATTAGAAGCGGAGAGCTCAGAAAGCAGATTCTTTAAATCTCTGTTCCAGAATAATCTTATTTTTAGAATCTAGCTATTTTCAGATTATTGATTACTCTGCTTTATTTTTGTTAGCAGCTTTTGATATAGTTGGCACTTAACTGTTAAATTTTCAAAAAATATATGAAGAATAATGAAAAGCAACTTGAAGCAATTAAACATGTTGAAGGCCCACTTTTAGTTCTAGCTGGAGCAGGATCTGGAAAAACTAGAGTCGTCACACATAGAATCTGCAATTTAATTGACCTTGGAATACTCCCTTCTGACATCATAGCTGTCACATTTACTAATAAAGCCGCAGATGAAATGCGCTTTCGCATAAAAAAAATGAAAGACGTCTCGGTTCTTGCATGTACTTTTCATAGTCTAGGAGCACGGATCTTAAGAGAGTCTATCTCAGCTTTAGGATATACAAGAGAGTTTACTATATACGACGAAGATGACAGCAATAAAGTTCTAAAAAACTGCCTACAGAGATTGGGCATTAAAGAAGAAAAAGGACTGATCAAAGCTATAAAATCAAGAATCTCAGCTGCTAAAAATGACCTAGTTGGTTTTGAATCAATTAAGCCAGTGCATAATGGATCAAAGGCCGATACAATATTCCCAAAAATATTCCCTATATATCAATCGCAATTGAAAGAAAGTAATGCACTTGATTTTGACGATCTTCTCTACTTAACTGTTAAATTATTACAAGAATACCCAGATGTAAGAAAACTGTACCAAAGCCGGTGGCTATTTATTTTAATCGATGAGTATCAAGACACTAACTATGCTCAGTATATGCTCTCTAAAATCCTAGCAGAAAAACATGGAAACATCTTTGCAGTTGGAGATCCAGACCAGTCAATTTACTCTTGGAGAGGAGCCAGATATCAAAATATCTTGCGTTTTGACAAAGACTTTCCAGGCAGCAAAGTTATCAAACTAGAGGAAAATTATCGTAGCACCCAAAACATTTTAAACGCCTCTAATGCACTTATCCAAAACAATAAAGAACGCTATGACAAAAAGTTGTGGAGTAACCTCAGCGAAGGAGAGAAAATAAAAGTCTACTTTGCTCAAAATGATAGAATGGAAGCTGAATTTGTCTCAAAAAAGATTATCGATTTAAGCGCTGAAAACCAAATATCTTTAAATGATGTTGTGATATTTTACCGGACAAACTCCCAATCAAGAGCAATTGAAGATAATCTCTTGTCCAAACAGATCCCATATAAAATTATAGGAGCACTATCTTTCTACCAAAGGAAAGAAATTAAAGACATTCTATCTATTCTCAAAATGATCGTTTCTAGCTCTGATATTATAGCATTCTCTAGATCACTTTTACTTACTCCCAAAGGAATTGGACAAGCAACTATTTCTAAAATCATATTTGAAGCGCAAAAAACTCAGACACCCATTTTACAAATATGTGAAACCATTCTTTCAGATCCAAATATCATCAAACTAAATGCCCGACAGAAAAAAGGGCTGGCAGAATACTTAGATTCCATCAAAAAACTTAGATCACACGAAATGACCATCACTGACCTTATTAAAGAGTCTATTGATGAGTTTGACTATCTTAAAGTTCTGCAAGATGACCCAGATACATTTCAAGACAGAAAACAAAACGTAGAAGAATTAATCTCAAAAGCTGCAGAGTGGGAAGCTGAAAATGATCAATCTTCTTTACATATTTTTTTAGAAGATCTGACTCTTTTCAGCAGCAAAGAAGGTCCAGAAGAAAATGAATCAGTAAAGCTAATGACCGTTCATAACGGAAAAGGCCTAGAGTTTGATGTTGTTTTCATTGTTGGGCTAGAAGAAGATCTTTTTCCACATGCCAATTCAAGGGATTTCCCAGAAGCCCTTGAAGAAGAAAGAAGACTTGCATATGTTGCAATGACAAGAGCAAAAAAAGTGCTATTTCTTTGCGGCGCTCTCTATCGCTATATATGGGGATCTCCACGTGCCATGCACCCTTCAAGGTTTTTAAAAGAAATCCCAACCAAATACCTAGAAAACTTAACTCCGGTTTCTTTTGAAGAACCTCAAGTATTTCATGAATCAACAAAAAGTGAATTTTCTAGAGGCGATTTGGTTTTTCATAAGGAATTCGGGAGAGGTCAAGTTCAAAAAATTTATGAGACATCATATGGAGTTACCTATGATATCTTCTTTGAAGAAATCCACGGGACTAGGTCAATGGTCGCAAAATTTGCGAAACTCCAAAGATCGAGCTAGTTTGTCTTTTTACAAATACTTTTAAAGGCCCTAAGCACTCTTTTCACAGTTATAAATGACTTCCATTTTCTATCCCTTAGCCGAAAACCTCTAATGTTGGGAATTAAAGAATAAGGTGAAACTGTCTTGCTCTCAGCCCAGAAGGGCATCCAGAATCTTGCAACAGATTTTCGCCTAGAAATAATCACCGTAGGCAAGTTCAAAGATGAAGCTAGATGTCCTATGCCTGAATCATTGCCTATCATATAGCCAGATTCATAAATATAACTAGCTAGAGCATCAAGTGAGTTGAAAGTAGGCATTTCTAAATTATATGGGGCAATGTACTCTCGCCAGTCTCCTTCATCCTTTGGGCCGCCTGCAACTATTATCGGATCAAACCCAAGTTTCTTCAAATGTAAAGCGAGCTTTACATATTTATCCCTTGGCCAATTCTTGCCCTCTCTAGAACTTTTCACATGCAAAACAACTCTTTTAGAATACTTTCTATTCTCCAGTTTTTTGGGAGGATAAAACCCATTTTTCTTCGATACATTTTCAAGCTTCAAAATGTCCTTACAAAACCTGTCTAGGTTTCTTCCCATTGGTATATTAACATCAAATAGCGAATCAGAATAATAAGGTTCTTTTACTAAATTTTTAGAGGGGTATGGGTATATGACCTTTATTTTTTGGGGGGATTCCTTTTTACCATAACTAATTAAATCTAAGACAAAATCACTAGAGAGACTGTGAAAGACCACAATCATATCGTATTTTCCAACAAAGTCTTGAACTTTGTCTGGACTCGGGTACCCGATAACCTGTAGATGAGGAAACCAATTCTGCAATACTCTAATTCCATCATGATAAGTGTCACACTCCCATCCATTTAAATGAAAATTGTTTGATATCATCAGTGATATGACAGCATCGCCCAGTCCTGAGTTGCATATTACAGCCGCTTTTTTTCTCATGATTGATACTAGTTATTTTAGTTGATCTTACAGCATATCAAATTAATAACACACATGCTATATCGAAATAAATGGGAGAAACTATGAACCGTATGGATCTAGTGCAGGCGCCTGCACATAAATTTTACTTATCACAGTCACTTAAGCAAAATATTCAGATCCTGCAAATGTCTCAAGAAGAATTAATAGAGCACATTGAAAACGAAGTCGACTTAAATCCATTGCTATTAAAAAAAATGCCCACACTCCAAGGATCTGAATATACCTTTTCTAAGCCTGTAAGCTTATATGCAGACCTAACCCAACAAGCAAAATGCATACTAAATAAAGAAGAACAAGAAATTGCAGATTACCTCTTTAAAAATCTTTCAAAAGAGGGCTTTTTGCATAATATAAAAATTACAAATGAAATATTGCCCGTGCTAAAAAAAGTTCAAGAGCTAGATCCACCTGGCATTTGCGCTATGAACCTAAAGGATTCACTTTTAATTCAGCTCAGAAGAAGCAACAAAGCTAATAGCTTAGCCTATAATATAATTATGCAGTTCTTCGATGAGTTTATTCAAAAAAAATGGAAAAAGATTGAAAATTACTTCCAAATTACAGCATCTGAAATATCTGAGATCGTTAAGACAGATTTGTCCAAATTATCTTTAAGGCCAGCGGAATTATACTCTCATGAAAGAGCCTTTTACCCATCTCCTGATATGTGTATATACAAAAAAGGAGATACCCTAAAGATAAGATTAAATCAAAGCTCATTCCCAATAGTTTCTATAAATAAAAATCAGAACTTTAATTCAAACTCTCTAAAAAAGTTCTATGAAAAAAAGGCCCAAATATTTTTTGAAAACCTGTACAAAAGAGATCAACTTTTAATTAACATCGGTAAATATCTTTTAAAAAAAGAAAAAAAATTCTTCCTTTATAACTCAGAAATAAAATCTCTATCAGTCTCAGATCTTGCAAAATTCTGTAATGTGCATGAATCAACAATTCATAGGTGTATTAAAAGTAAATATATCCTTTGTTTTAATAGCATTTTACCACTGAAAATTTTTTTCAAAGGGAAAAAAGTCTCTGAGACGCACCTACTAACTAGCCTTAAGAAAGTTATCGAAAAAGAAGACAAACATAAGCCTTTTTCAGACATCCAGATTATGCAGGAATTAAAAAAGACTAGCATTAACATCTCTAGAAGGACCGTAACAAAATATCGCCAAAAACTTAAAATTCCCCCAGCGAACTTTAGAAAAGAATTCTAGAAAAACCAGCCTTACTAAAAAAGGGTAATTATCTTAGTAGTAAAGACCTTTGTCAAAAAAATTTTTCCGATCTAACTCATTATAGTTATCAATAACATACCTTGGGAAACTATCATCTATTTCCACAAACTCTAACTTTGATATATGACTGTAGACTTCGTTATTTGAAAAAGACAAAGTGCCAACTGACTCTTTATAATGGGAATAAGCTTTCAACTTATCAAAATAGCAATTCATGCCTCCCATATTACTGAAGTGCCAGGCAGAACCTTTTACAGTTATATATTTTGTCCTTTGATCTCTCACATTTTGAGGAGACCTTTTAATAAGGTTTTTATACCTTGTAATAGCAGGTCCCACCCAAAAAATACTATCCCTTCTATTTAAAAACCATCTATAGAAGTCACACTCAAGTCCTATAATTTGCCTTTCCTTGCTGTCTAACATCACGCTAATTTGCTTCAACATACTTGACCTTGGAATCTCATCTACATCAGATATAATAATTATATCTTCTTTTGAGCATTTACTCAGTCCTCGCATAATCTGATTTCTTTGAAAGTATTCCCTCGACCAAGCATCATCTTTGAACTTTGGAGTCTTATCAACTACTACATGGATAATTTTATCTAGAAATTTCTGATAAAGATGTTTGTTCTCTTCAAAGAATAACTTTTTTTCTAACCCACTGAAAGTGTCTTTTGCTTCAACAATTACAAAATAATCAACATGATCATTTAACTCCTCAAGCCGAATCTTTAAAAGATCTAGCTCATTATAAAAGGTGAAACAATCATATGTTTTTGAAAAAAGGCTACATTGAAAAAAGATAAAAATAGCTAAAATGCGCATAAGGTTTCTTTTTTTTGAAAAGAACCTTATGGACAATGAAAATAATTTTCAAATTTTTTGTTTTAAAAATATGCAGAACCGATCACTTGCCATCTAAGCTCTTCCTGATTTTGTATATACTTCATGATCTCAGTAATCGATGATTTTGCAAAAAAATATATCTCTTTGTCTGTCAGACGAAACAAAACCGATCTAGCTTTTTGCTTTGAGTCTAAAATTAAAGTTAATTTTTTTAAGGTCTGATTTAACTTAAGCCTAGTTCTATATAGCCTAAAAAGACAAAACGTCAGCATTGATAAAGAAAGGATATTTGAAAGCTGGATCAATGAAAATAAAAGAGGTGAGCTAAAAAAAGGTAAAAAAAACTGAAGTGATATGCCAGAACATAAAATTCCCATAAATATGGTTGACTCTAGCTGACTTCTAAATATAGGACCAAAAAGCTTCCTAAAGTGGCTAGTTGATGTCCAGTAAGCAAATAATTCTTCAGTCTTAGGTTCATTAAACGCCATTCTAGCCGCATGTATTATTTCATGACTTAGAATTTCATCCTTGTCATATAAAAATAGATACTTACCATTTTTTAAATTTTTTCTGATTTGAATCACAGCCGGCGAATGACCATCATATTCTGCATAAGTGACAGCGCCTTGCCAAAATTTTAATCCCTTGTTGCTGTAGTAAGCTACTACCCAATCCGGGGCAATGTCAAATAGCTGAGACGCAGTTGATCTGGCCCAATCAAAATCAGACCAGCTAAGAATTTTCCCTTCCTTTATCGAAGTTCTATTTTTCTCAATTGACTCAACTCTTTTTTTGAAATCAACTATTGACTCATAAGGTCCGGGTATTATTCCTCTTTCATTTAGACTCAAAAGCTCTTCTTTAAAGATCACAATACTATTTTTTTTGAACATTAAGAATACTAATTTGAAAGAAAATTATTAAATTTTTATCTATTTTTTTGTAATCAAAATTGACTAATTTTTCAGTTCTTCTTTACATTGTAAAACTCATTTACTAGTATAAGACCCTTTTAAAAGTAAATTGACTAAACTAAACAAACCTGATACTTAACAGATAAATACAAAATTATTATGACGAAATCACTGGTAATTGTCGAGTCACCAACTAAAATAAAGACCTTAAAAAAATTTTTAGGGAAGGATTTTTCTTTTGAGTCTTCACTAGGTCATATCCGTGACCTTCCTGCAAAAGATTTTGGAATCGACTTAGAACATGACTTTGAACCTACTTATGTCACATTATCTGACAAAAAAGAAGTTATCAAAAAATTAAAAACAGCGGCAAAGAAGGTAGATGTTGTTTATCTATCTCCTGACCCCGACCGAGAGGGAGAAGCAATTGCCTGGCATATCGCCTCTATCCTCCCCAAAGGGACCAACATAAAAAGAATGACTTTCAACTCCATTACAAAAAAAGAAGTGATGGAAGCTTTAAAAAAAACAAAAGAAATCGATCTTGCATTAGTTAATGCTCAGCAAGCTAGAAGACTTTTAGATAGAATGGTTGGATATAAGATATCTCCAATCTTAACAAGAAGAGTTAAAAGAGGTAAAAATGGAACCTCAGCTGGAAGAGTCCAATCAGTTGCCCTAAAATTAGTAGTTGACAGAGAGAAAGAGATTGAGGCCTTTAAACCCATTGAGTACTGGAATATCATTGCAACTTTGACCTTAAATCATAATGGCACCTCATTTGATGCTACTGTAGTGACTGTTGATGGAAAAAAAGTCGAGAAAGAAGACACAGGCCAAAAAAATATCTTCCTAATCTCCAATGAAAAAATAGCCAACCAAATTTCTAAAAGATTAGAGAACGGCGATTTTGAAATTGAAAAAATAGACCGCAAAGAGAAAAAAAGAAACCCCGTACCACCTTTTATCACTTCCACTCTTCAACAAGAAGCTTCTAGACACCACGGATTTGCTGTTTCAAGAACTATGGGCATAGCACAAAGCCTATATGAAGGTATTGACATGGGAAAAGAAGGGACTGAAGGTTTGATTACATATATGAGAACCGACTCTGTTCAAGTTGCCATGGAGGCAGTTTACGAAGCTAGAGATTTTGTCGAAAAAACTTATGGAAAAGAATTCTTACCTGAAAAACCAAAGCAATACAGTAGCAAAAAATCTGCTCAAGAAGCTCATGAAGCCATAAGACCTACAAATATGCAACACCCACCTGAGCTTATTAAAAAGTTTTTAACTGACGATCAGTTCAAACTATACTCTTTAATTTGGAAACGCTTTGTAGCGTCGCAGATGAACCCTGCTGTATATGATACTGTATCTGTTAATATTACATGTGACCACCTAGAGTTAAGAGCTACCGGGTCAATTTTAAAATTCCAAGGCTTTTTAGCAGCTTACACTGAGAAATTTGATAAAGGCGACTCTGAAAAGCTATTTGATGAAACTCCTCTTCCAAACATTAAAGAAGGAGATAAACTCTCGCTTGAAGAGATTAAGAAAATTCAATCATTCACAAAACCACCTCCAAGATTTACTGAAGCATCCCTTGTAAAAGAACTTGAAAAATCAGGGATAGGCAGGCCTTCTACTTATGCGACAATTATGAATAAAATCCAAAGTAGAGAGTATACAACTAAAGAAAATCAAGCGCTTAGACCTACTGAATTGGGAAGAGTTATCGAACAAATGCTTGAAGATAACTTTCCAACTATTATGGATGTCGGGTTTACCGCCTCAATGGAAGATGAACTTGAGAAAATCGCTGAAAATAAAAGTGACTGGAAAGAGCTCTTAAGAAAGTTTTGGGCTGATTTCTATCCAATGGTTGAAAAGGCAGAAAAAGAAGCTGTCGTTCCAAAAGTGATGACTGATCTTGATTGCCCTAAATGTGGACATAAGCTTCAAAAAATATGGTCTAGAAATAAATATTTTTATGGCTGTAGCAATTATCCCGACTGCGATTACACAGCTCCTGTCGAGTCGCTATCCTTCAATAAAGAAGATTATGCAGAAGATTTTGACTGGGATCAAAAATGCCCTATCTGTTCATCTGAAATGCAACTTAGACATGGAAAATTTGGCCCATTTTTAGGCTGTACCAAGTACCCAGATTGCTCAGGAATAGTTAATATTCCTAAAAAAGGAGAAAAAGTAGAAAGCCCAAAAGATATGCCCAGCTGTCCTGCTATAGGATGCGATGGCAAAATAATTTCCAGGAAATCAAGATTTGGGAAAACCTTTTATTCCTGCTCAAATTTCCCTGATTGTGACGTTATTGTAAACGACTTGAACGACCTGCCAAAAAAATATAAGGACCACCCTAAAACTGCTTATCAAAAGCCTAAAAAAGGTGCTAAAAGAGGTGGCATCAATCGAAAACTAACTTTAAGCAAAGAACTATCCGCTGTAGTAAATGAAAAGGAACTGACAAGAGGTGAAGTAATCAAAAAACTTTGGGTGTACATCAAAGAAAAAAATCTACAAGACCCAGCTAATAAAAGATTGATAGTTCCAGATGAAAAATTAGCTAAGGTATTTGGTTCAAAAGAACCAATTGATATGATGAAACTTTCAGGAATCATTAAAAATCACTTAAAATAAATTGGCTTACTTTAGAATAAAAAAATATTTTTACACTTCAGAGCTGATCAGATTTTTTTTCATATCACTTTCTTTTTTTTTGCTAATATTTCCAAAGGGCGGCATTAAAGTAGCTTCTATCCCAATAACATGGGGATATCTTTTACTTGGTACAACTGCTTTTTTCTTGACCTTTAGAAGAACCATAAAAGTCCAAAAAAATCATTTATTTGTACTGATGGCACTCATTCCATTTCAAATAATCAGTGTACTTCACTTTATAATCAACGGAATCGAGAGCATTGGATTTACAATCTCTTTTATAATCAGTTTTTACTTGTTACCAGTAATCTTTTTCATGATTTTCTCTGAATACATCAAAAGGATCCCCACAGATTTAATATTAAAGATCATTAGAAACGGAGTTCTTTTCTTAGCGATGTATGGGATATTTTTATTTTCCTTTAAAGCCATTACAGGGAAGTTTATTGGAATACCATTATTAACAACTAATCTTGGTGACTCATTTAGTATGTCGGACAAATGTATAGATAGAGGCGGCATTTTTAAACTAATCTCAACTTATAATAATGGAAATATCTTTGGAGTTTGCATGTTGATGATCCTGCCTTTTTATCAGTATGCAGAAAGAAGTGGTATAAGAAGATTGATTGTAAAGCTCGCTTTACTTTTGACTTTATCTAGAACAGTCTGGATAGGAATGATTATCCATGAAGTCTTTGATGCTTTAATGTTTTCTAATAATCGTACCACTAAAAATATAAAGCTATTGGCTTTCTTTCTGGTATTTGGTTTTTTATCAGTTTTTATCGCAAAGAAAATCAATTTAAACTCCTCATTTTTTTTAGATCTTTCATTAGGGAATAGGGTCAAGCAGTTTAATGCCATTACCGAATCTGGGCTATTTGGAAATACAGCTTTTAGAAGTATTACTGAGATTACCTATATGAGTGTTCTTAAAAACTTTGGCTATATCGGTTTATTTGCTTTCTGCATTGCAATGTTCAGTCCATTTATAGCTAGGTTAAGGGTTGTAAATAAAATAAGCTCAACAATAGCTGCAGGGCTTATAAATTACTTGGTTATAAGCCTTTCAGATGGAACAATCCTATTCATACCAACTTTGGCTTTATATTGGTTTTTTACCTCTTTAATGGTTACAAAACAGGACTTTACAGAGGAATTTAGCTTTGAAGAGTTAAAGGCTGCTTAAAAAGCCTGATTTATCTGCATGTTATCTGCACAATTCTTATATAAACTTTGCAGATAAAAATCCGAGAAACTAATTACATAACAAAGCTTGCATAAGATAATCATTAAAGATCTTTGATAGTTCTCATAACTTTCTTTACATTTTTTGTTGCCTTTCATAGTCTCTATAAAAAAATTAATATATAGTAGGTACAACGTGGGATACATTGATCCTGGTAGTGGGGCGCTCATATGGCAATTTTTAACTGCAGCTTTTTTGGGCTCGTTATTTTTTATTAAAAAGTTTTTCGCTTTCTTAACACTCCGCAAGCTAAGAAAAAAAGATGAACAAAAACCAGACTCCTCAAAATAGGTCCTTTCGTGATCCCAGTGGATACGTTGTTGTCGAAAAAGAAAATGTCACTCGTTTCTTACAGAAAAATGAGGGTGCAGCTCTTTTAAACACTTGCTCTAACAGCTCAGTAGTAAAAAAATGGATTGAAAATGATAAACTTATATCATATTCAATTACTGAAGATAATCAATCAGATATTGTTTTAAGCCATCCAAAAATTGACTTTCCAAGTTACCCCTTTGAATGGTCAGCTTCAATGCTATATAGTGCTGGAGAACTTACGATAGATTTAGCACTGGAGCTTTTAGAAGAGAAAAAAGGACTAAAGGATGCAAGTGCCTACAATATTTTATATAAAGGTCATAATCCAGTTTTTATTGACCTTGCCTCAGTTGAAGAAAGAGATGAAAATAACCCCTACTGGCTCCCATACTCTCAATTTATTAGAATGTTTATTCTACCGCTTTACTTAAACAGATTTTACAATATAAGCATTAATTCGATGCTTTTCAATAGCCATGATGGACTGAGCTATAATGACTGCAAAAAAATTGTGAGGAGATACTCTCTTTTTGAAATTTCGCTAATTCACTTACCTAACTTCTTATCCAAATACAAATCTAGTAAAATATACAAAAATCACGCCTTAAAAAATTCTGAACTAGCCCAGTTTATTGTTAGGCGCCTTTTAAATAAGGCAAAAAAACAGCTCAAAAAGGTAAGACCTAAGCATACAAGAAAATCTAACTGGTCTGCTTACCTTCATCAGCTAAACCATTATTCAACCAATGAGTTTGAAAAAAAATGCTCCTGGGTAAAAGAGCACGTGGCAAAAATAAAACCTGAAAAGGTGCTAGATGTAGGATGCAATACTGGACATTTTTCAGTGATTGCTGCTAAAGAAAATGCTCAAGTTATTTCAATTGACTATGATGAAACAGTAATTGACATGCTCTTTAGTTATGCAAAGGCTGAAAAACTCAATATATTGCCTCTAGTTGTAAATATTGCAAGACCAACCCCATCTGTTGGCTGGAAAAACTCAGAATATTTCTCATTTCTACAAAGAGCATACAATCATTTTGATCTTGTTATGATGCTTGCAGTTATTCACCATTTGCTTATTACTGATCGGATACCAATGGAAGAAATTGCGGATCTTGCCGCCAAATTAACCAACAATTATCTGATAATAGAGTTCATTGAGCAAAAAGACCCAATGTTTTCGGTTCTTACAAGAGGAAGGGATAATCTTTATAATCATATTACTTTAGATTTTTTCAAAAAAACATTCTCTAAAGACTTTGAATTCGTAGATGAAACAAATAATTCATATCACCCAACAAGAAAGCTTTTACTCCTAAAGAAAAAAAGCTCATGAACTTTAAAAACCTCGCTATAGCATTTTCATTTTCACATTTAATGCTCTGCTTTTTTTTTATATTGCCGAACGGGAACGGGTATATGTTTCCAACCGCCGAATGTAGCGAACAGATAGTATCTTTTTTACTTTTTCTTACAATTTTAACAGCCCTATTTTATAAATTACTATTCTCTACTAGTAACGCTTTATACGCAGTTTATATCCTTTTTACCTATATCATCTTTAGAGGTGTCAAAGCGATGTTCCGCTTTCAGTTCGGCGCCAACTTAAAGTCTATTACCTTTTTAATTAGCATCAGCATTTTATCAATTCTGTTTTCCTATTTTTACTTGAAAGATCGAAGAAAAATATCACAAATAACCAAAAACATTATCTTATTTTTTGCACCTTTTGGCCTCTTAACAGTCTTTAAATTGTCAACTGACTTAATCGAGCTTAAAAAAAATGTTTCTCTAAAACAATACCAGGCAAATAACGAAAATAATAAGATATTTTGGATAATTTTTGATGAACTAGACCAATATCTTATATTCGAAAACCCAAATAGACCGTTTTTTAGCGAACTTGAAAAATTAAAAAATGAGTCAATCTATGCTAGCAAAGCTATACAGCCAGGAAGCTGCACAAACATATCTCTACCAGCTTTTACAACTGGGCTCACCATAAACGATGTTGTCCTTAACGGGGCCTCCCACTTAAAACTATTATTAAAAAATGGCTCTACGACCGACTGGAGAAAAACCCCGAATATTTTTCAAAAAGCATCAGCTTTAGGATATAACTCTTCACTAATAGGTTGGTACCATCCATATGATCGAATTTTTTCATCTGATGTTGCTTATATAGCTCTAGAAGATTCTTTTTTTGAGAAGAAAAAACTAAATAAATTTAGATCAGTCTCTATAACTTTCATCAACCAAATCTTTTCTTTTTTTCACTACAACTTTGATAAATTATTCCAAATTTCCTTAAAGAAATCTCTCATTCCCAAAGAGGCTATCAAGATAAAAAGTGATATAAGAAATGAACAGTGGTATGGCTCTTTACTAACAAAAATGGAAGAAGTTATTGATAATGACAAACTCAACTTCAATTTCTTTCATCTACCAATACCTCATTATCCAACTTGCTATAACTCCAAAACAAATAAAATAGCAAACGCTAGCCCAAATTATTATGAGAACGTTTATTTGGTTGATAAAACCCTCTCTTGGCTTCGAGAAAAGCTCTCTCAAAAAAACCTATGGGAAAGCTCTATAATTATTGTCACTTCTGATCACTGGCTTAGAACAGAAAAAGGCTTCGTAGATCAATATGTAAAAGAAGAATCTGAAGAATTTAAAGCATCAATGGATAAAAGAAAGGCCCCCTATGTGCCTATACTAATCAAAATGCCCAACCAAAGTTCTAACAAAGAAATAAACAAAGAAATAAACAGCTTGATTATCCACGATTTGGTGTTAGATATTATGAAAAAGAAAATCAAAACATCAGACGATGTCCTAAAAACAATCAATGATTCTTAATGCGAATGAGATCAAGTAGACGCTTTAGATCTTGAGACTTCCCTTTTTTTGCTAAAAAGATAGTATCATCTGTTTCTATGCATATAATGTTATCTATTCCCATTGTCGACACTAGCTTCTTTTGTCCTATTATCAGGCTATTTTTAGTATCTAAATCAACTATATTGCCAACTTTAACATTCTGGTTGTTATCCTTGTCTAAAATATCATACAAACTGTCCCAAGACCCAATGTCTGACCAGGCAACATCCAGTGATACGCAAAATGAGTTATTAACTTTTTCCATGATTGCGTGATCAAATGATATACTTTCAGCGTTTGAAAAATTTCTCAAACAGTTTTCATAACTTTGATCGAATATCTCATAAAGATCTTTGTTATACTCTCTTACAGCATCTTTTAATATTTTGCTGTTGAATAAGAACATTCCTGAGTTCCAAAAATAATCCTCTTTATTATAAATGGTCTTAGCCACTTTCTTAGGAGGTTTCTCAATAAATTGAACAATCGGTTTGACTAAGCCACTTGTGTTTTTAACTTGTATATAGCCATATCCAGTCTCAGCCCTTTTTGGTCTAATACCAAATGTTGTGATTCCATCTAATTCCTTAGAAACGGCTTTTAAGACTTCAAAAAACTCCTCAATGGGTTCTATAACATGATCTGAGGGAAGAATTAAAATAGGCTCGTCAGGGCTTGTTCTGAGGACTTCTTCAAGATATTTGGCAGAAAGCATAATCGCTGGACCAGTATTTCTTGGAGTAGGCTCATACAAAAACGATAAGGGCTTTTTGCTAACCGGCTTCTTTTCTTCTAAAAGCTCTTTATAATGAATACTTGTAGAAATTAAAATATGGTCGACAATATCTAGGTAATCAAACCTTTCAATTGTCTTTTGGAGTAATGATTTTTGATCAAGTAAGTTCAAAAATTGCTTAGGACAATCTTGGTTTGAAATAGGCCAGAGTCTTTTTCCTACACCACCTGCTAAAATAACTGCTTTCATTGCGCCCTTTGGAATTCAAAATATTTTTCGTAAACGAATTGTTCCATTTCTTTTTTAAAATAATCAATATCAAACTTCTCTGCATGCCCTCTTATTTTTTCTAAATTGAAATTACTATACTTTCTTTCGAAATCCTCTATGGCGTTTAATAAAGACTCAGGTGTTTGTTCATCAAAAAAAATTCCGGTCTTTTGATCTACGACAGTTTCTAAAGCTCCTCCTTTACGATAAGCTATAACAGGAGTTCCGCAACTTTGAGCTTCGACCGGCAATATTCCAAAATCCTCATAAGATGCAAAAATGAAGGCCTTAGCTCTTTGAAGATAATTTCTTACTTCAAAGTCAGAAACAGCCCCCAATATTTCCACATTTTTGGTTGCCATTTTTTCAATTAACTTTCTTTGAGGGCCATCTCCAATCACTATCAATCTGAGATCTTGCCGTCTTGAAAAAGCTTCAACTATCATGTCGATTTTTTTATACGGGACAAGCCTTGAAGCTGCTACATAATAATTTTCTTTCTTTGAATGGAATCCAAAATACTTGGTATCCACAGGAGGATAAATAACTTTTGAGCTTCTTCCATATGCTTTTTTAATCCTTCTAGCAATGCACTTTGAATTTGCAATGAACTCATCAACTCTGTTTACACTCGATACATCCCAAAGACGGATATAGTGTAAAAATAACTTCGCTAATTTTCCCTTAATTCCTTTTTGCAATTTTGAATCTGAAAGATATTGATGATATAAATCCCAAGCATATCTGATAGGCGTATTACAATAACATATATGAAGCTGATCAGGATGCGTCATAATACCTTTTGCAACAGAGTGTGAAGAAGATAGAACAAGATCGTAATTTGATGTATCTAACTGTTCTATTGCAAGTGGAAAAAGAGGCAAGTAGTTCCTGTACTTTTTTTTAGAAAATGGAAGCTTTTGAATAAATGAACTTGTGATCTTGTAATTACTAAAAGCTGTCCCTTGAAGCATTTTTTCATCTTTCACTAAAGTAAAAATATCAGGATTGAAGATCTCACAAATGCTCTGGTTTAATTTCTCTGCTCCACCAATAGCGGAGACCATCCAATCAATAACCAAAGCTGTTTTCATCTAAGTAATGCCTCAAATAGTTCAATGTGACTTCTGGCTGCTGTTTCCCAAGAAAATTTCTTAACTTGCTTAAACCCTTGATCAATTATTTTTTCTCTTAAATTTTGATCAAAAGCTATTCTACGCATTTGGGCTGCAAGTTCAAAGTAATTTTTTGAATCAAAATAAATAATTGCATCCTCTCCCACTTCTGGGATACTTGCAGAAGTAGAACCAATAACAGGACAACCCATTGCCATACTCTCCAAAATTGGCAATCCAAAACCTTCATAAAGGGAAGGAAAAATAAAGGACCTTGCATTTTTGTAGAATAAAGGGAGTTCTTCATTCGTTATGTCACCTAAAAAGTGAATGTTTTTTCTAGACTTTACACTAGATATTATTGAGTCAGAATTTATCAACCCCTTTGATTTCCCAATAATTACTAAATCAAAGTTGTCTTTAAGTAAGTCATAGGCATCTATCAATACCTTAAGGTTTTTATGAGGCTTTAAATTACCTACAAACAAAAAAAAAGGCTTTTTAATGTTATATTTCTGAAAAATATCTACATCTTCTGGCTTGCTCAGCTGAAAACAATTGAAATTCACTGCGCAGTTTATAACATGGATCTTATCCGAAGAGACTCTTAAGTATCTTATAATTTCACTTTTCGAGAACTCAGAATCTGTAATAATAACTTCAGATTTTTTAACTGCCTGCTTGTAAACAAGCTTTGCATAGGCTTTTTCCTTCCACTTTAAAGTATCAAAGAAAGCTAGATGAAAAACATCATGTATTGTAACAATCCTTTTTTTTGCTCTTACTGGAAAGAGCGGAACATTAAAATGCGGTGACCAAAAAATGTCGTGCTTTATGACTTTCGAAAAAAAAACTGTTCTTTTATTGAGTAAATTGAATGATTTGATTCTATTAATGACTCTTGGGGTATCCAGGAAAAGCTTGAACTGTCTTCTGGAGCTATAATAATTTCAGGAGCATATTTTTCAACAATGAAGGGAAGGATGTTGCTTAAGTAAGTTCCTATCCCAGAACTTCTTATCATTCTTGCATCAATACAGATTTTTTTCATCAAACTAAACAAGTTTTAGAATTTGAAAATAGCTTCAAATCTTGACCCATCATGATCTTAACTAGCTCTTCCATCGAAGTCTGCGCTTTCCATCCAAGTAAATCATAAGCCTTACTAGCATCACCAATAAGATAATCAACTTCAGTTGGCCTGAAAAATTCCGAAGAAACAACTACTAGTTCCTTACCTGTCTTGCTATCAATTCCTTTTTCATCAAGTCCTTTGCCTTCCCAAAATATTTCGATTCCAACTTCTTTAAAGGCAAGCTCTACAAACTTTCTAACTGTATGAGTCTTTCCTGTGGCCAAAACAAAATCTTCTGGTTTGTCATGCTGCAAAATCCTCCACATGCCTTCAACAAAGTCTTTGGCATATCCCCAGTCCCTTTTAGCATCTAAGTTACCAAGCTCCAATTTACTTTGTAGACCATTCGCTATTTTAGCAGCAGAAAGGGTGATTTTTCTCGTTACAAAATTTTCGCCTCTACGCGGGCTTTCATGATTAAACAAAATTCCGTTACATGCAAAAAGACCATATGCCTCCCGGTAATTTTTTACTGACCAAAAAGCATACAACTTACTGACAGCATAGGGTGATCTCGGATAAAATGGGGTTGTCTCTTTTTGAACTTTTTCTTGAACTTTGCCATAAAGCTCTGATGTCGATGCCTGATAAAACTTGATATTCTTATTGCAAGACATAATAGCTTCTAACAAACGAATAATAGCAATTCCATTTACATCACCACAATATTCCGGCATCTGAAACGAAGATTTTACATGACTCATGGCTGCTAAGTTATAAATCTCATCTGGGACAACTTCATGTACCACTTTTTTTATACTAGAAAAATCAGATAGATCACCTTCATGTAAAATTAATTTATTATTTTCTAAAAGGTGCTGAATCCTACTAAAATTCAATGTTGAAGTTCTTCTAATAAATCCATGAACTTCATAGTTTTTCTCTAATAGCAAATCAGCTAAATATGATCCGTCTTGACCTGTTATCCCTGTAATTAACGCTTTTTTCATGTTTTTTTCTTTGTTTTTGTGAGAAAAGAACTCCCGGTAAGATACCGGGAGGTTGGAGGAGACATTTATTCTTTGTCTTGATCTGCTCCGCAGTCACTGCATTCTTGATCTGTGTTATCTGCTACTTCAACTTCTGCTGCTGCAGGCTCAGCGTCGTTTGCAGAAACTTCTACTTCAGAGTTGTCTGCAATCTCGTCATTTGCATAAACATTAAAGGCAGTTAAGAAAGATAAACCGAACAAGAAATACATTGCTTTTTTTAACATCTAAAACCTCATTTTAAAAAAATTTATTAAAGTCGCAGCCTCACTTTAAAACTTGATGTGGCATGAAGTCAATACTTTTTCTAGCAATAATTTTTAATGGTTCTTAGCAGCTTTCTGAAATCCTTTTGATCTAACTTTCCAGTGTTAGTGTTTTGAGGGCTAGGATGATAAGAACAAAATAATGTCGGCATATTTTCAAACTCATAATGCTTACCATGAATAAATTTTACGCCTTTTACATTAATATTTTTTTCTCTTAAAAATCTTAAATATGCTCCGTGTGCCAACTTGCCTAAAACCAGAACTCTGTTAACATTTTTCAAAATAGAAAATTCAGAAACAAGATATGGAAAGCAGTTTGTTTCTTCATTTTTATTTGGCATATTTTTAGGGGGAACGCATTTTACCGCAGCACTCATATAAATGTTATATAGCTTAAGTCCATCATCTAAATAGTCAGAGTTTGGCTGGTTGCACATCTCTTCTAAATAAAGTGATCCCATTAAGAAATCACCAGACAAATCACCTGTAAAAATCCGGCCAGTCCTATTACCACCATGAGCTGATGGTGCTAGACCAATTAAAAATATCTCAGCATCCGGATTTCCATATCCTGGAACCGGCTTCTTCCAATACTGTTCTTGGCTATAGGCTTTCTTAGGCTCAATGTTTTCTCGGAAATCTACCAGCCTAGGACATTTCCGACATTTGCAAACAATATCATTTAATGTTTTTAAATTTTTCAATTCTCAAATGCCTTTTTAGCTATAGTCCTGCCAATCGAAAATGCAGCTGTTGCTGCTGGCGACGGAGCATTTACAACATGCAAAACATTATCGTCTTTTTCGAAAATAAAATCATCTGGAAGAGTCCCATCATTTAAAACTACCTGAGCTCTAATACCACTTGAAGCTTTTTTCAAATCTGCTTTTTGAATTATCGGAACCAATTTCTGAAGGTCTTTTAAAAATACGTGCTTAAAATGTGATCGATAAAGCTCATATAAGCCAACCTTCCAATATCTTTTAGCCATTTTCCAAAAACCCGGATGTGTAAGCGTATCTTTTAGGTCTTTGAATGAAACATCTTTTTTATTATAGCCTTCTCTAGCGTATGCTAAAACCGCATTCGGCCCAGCTTCTAACCTTCCATCAATCATCTTTGTTAAGTGAACCCCTAAAAAAGGAAATCTGGGATCTTTGACAGGATAGACCAAACCATTTATCAATTCCTGTTTGTTTGCCACTTCAAAATATTCACCTCTAAAAGGAACTATCCGAAATCCCTTCTTTTTAGATTTTATCAATCTATCTGAAAACAAACCCGCACAATTAATAACTTTATCAGCTTTAAGAGACCCATTTTCAGTTTCAACTAGTACTCCTTTTTTAGATGAACTAATCTTGACTACCTTTTGGTTGTAAGTTATTTCAGATTGGCCGCTATCTAGTATTTCGGCTATTTTTTCTGCGACATCCTTAAAACTTATAACCATAACATCTGGTAACCAAATTGCCTTAACACCAATAACATTTGGCTCAATTTCCTTTAATCTAGCAGAGTCAATTAGTTCAATTTTACCAATTTTATTTTCTTTTCCTCTTCTAAATAGCTCTTCGAGCAAAGTAACCTGAGCTGATCTACTTGCCACAATTACTTTACCAAGCCTCTTGGTTGCAATTTTATGCTCATGAGCAAAATCCACTAATTCTTCTCTCCCTTGAATACAATTGATAGCTTTTAAACTATTTGGCTTATAGTAGATTCCAGAATGTATAACCCCACTATTGCGAGAAGTTTGATGTAAAGCGGCTTTACATTCCTTTTCCAAAATCCTAATTCTATAGTCTGGATTGAGATTGAGTAATTGATATGCAGTAGCAAGGCCGACTATTCCAGCCCCAACAATGATTATATCAGTCATTTCCTTAACAATATCTCTTGATTTTCTAAAAACCAGTTAACTGTCTCTTTTAGACCAGTTATCAAAGGTTTCAACTCATAGCTTTTTAAAAGATCTTTTATTCTACCAATTGATAAAACTTTAGACTTGGCACCAACATATTTGGTCTCATCAAAAATGATCTTATTAAAGTCATAGCCAACAACGTCGCAAATTACTGATGCAAATTCTCTTATCGAATGCTCTTTTCCAGAGCCCAAATTCACTTCAATATTGCTGGCTTTTTTGCTAAGTTCAATAAGGTTATGAACGAAATCTTCAACATGGATCAATTCTCTTTTTTGATATCCATCACCCCACAAAACTACTGGCTCTTTATATAAATGACCTCTCAGGATTTTTCGGATCAAGTCAAAAATAAAATGCATCTGCCTTCCATCTAAATGATAAGAGGGGCCATAGAGGGTAGATGGAATCACATAAAGATAGTTCAGTTTATATTGCTTATTTATTGCTTTAAGACCTGCTAAAAGCATCCTTTTCGTCATCGCATAAGTATATAATGAACTAATTGGAGTACCTTGCATGTAGTTATCTTCTGTAAGCGGAAAGCTTGGATCATATGAGCAACTAGTTCCCATGCACATACACTTTGCTTGCGGTTGCTTTTCTCTCCAATAAGATAAGACATTAGTGTTGATCTTCTGATTAATAATCCATTGATCTGCCGGATGCCAAAGACAAAAATCTCCGGCTTGGGTCCATGCTGCTAAATGATATATTTGGTCAAACAAAAGACCATTAAAGATGTCTAATGAAGATGCAACAGTCAAATCAGCATCTTTAGATGAAATTCCAATAACTGAATGACCCTCATCTTTTAAAGCTTTTCCTAAAAATTTACCTAAAAACCCGCTAGCACCCGTAATAAGTATCTTCATAAAAGAGCCCTCGGATTAATTGGAAAGTAAAATTCAACACCCTTATCAATCAATTGAGCATTGTTCTTCAAAATCTCTTCTTTGAAGTTCCAAGCTAACACAAAATAAACATCAGGTAGCTCTGTCAGTTCCTTTTCAATTAAAATGGGTAAATGCATCCCCGGAGAAAAAAGATCCCTTCTAAGTTCATTTTTCTCGACTAAGCACTCGATATAATTTTTGTTAATATTCAAATAATTTAAAAGTGTATTTCCCTTTACAGGAGCGCCCATTCCAAATACTTTTTTGTTTTCTTTCCTGCATCGCTCAAGAAAATCTAAGTTTCTCTGTTTAACTATTTCCACGTTTTTAGCAAACTCATAATAGGTCTCAAGTTCATTTGCGCGAGAATTTCTTTCTTCTTTCATAAGCTGATTCAAATTATCGCTTTTTTGCCTTCTACCAATATGAGATACATATGCAATTATTGAGCCTCCATGAATAGGCGATAGTTTTGCATCAAAGACTTCCATACCATGAATGTTAAGGAGATAGTTAAGGGTTTCTATGTTATAGTATAAAAGATGTTCATGATATATTTGGTCAAAGGCAACATTGTCCATAATCTTTCGCATATAAAGAAACTGAACTACAAATACTCCATCAGATTTTAAATATTTTTTAATTGCAGCAGTTACAGAATGCAACTCCTCCAAATGGAAAAAAACTCCTGAAGCATTTATCACATCAAAACTTTGATTAATTTTTTTTGCTGTATCAAGATTATAAAAAGCATTAAGGGTATTAACGTTATTTTCATTTGCAATTTTAGCAATATTTGAGGATGGCTCGACGCCTAGAACTTCATATCCTAGTTTCTGATAACACTTCAACTGAGTTCCATCATTTGAACCAATATCGAGAACATTTTTCACAGATTTGTCTGAGAAAAACTTTTGATCTACTTCTTGAGCTGTCTTATAAAAATGATCATATAATGATTTAGTGATACCGGATAGGTAGGTATGCTTGCTATAAACTACTTCTTTTTTAATTGTATAGTCTAGCTGAGCTGTTTTGCACCTCAAACAAACAATAACCCTTAAGGGGTAAAAAGACTCTTTCCCAACTTCTTCCTTAGTTAAAAAATTTAAGGCCAATGGCTGGTCTTTTAAATCTACAACAAGCTCAAAATCTGAACCGTCACACACTCTACATTTCATGATCTACCCCATACTTTTTTTGTGAGTGCATTCTACAAAAAAAATTTTAAAAAGTGTTTTTTCTTTTTTAAAAAAAATTATAGTCTAGGTCAAAAAATTGCGTTGACTAATGATAATAATCTCCAGAACTCCTGTAAGAATCAGTTTTTTTGGTGGCGGAACCGACTATCCAGATTACTTTTCTCGAAAAAAAGGTGCCGTGCTTGGTACTGCCATAAAAAAGTTCATTTATATTAGTGTCAACCAAATGCTCCAAATGGGAAGCTTTTTCGATCATAAAATTAGAGTGGGCTATTCGAAAACAGAGCTAGTACAAGAAGCATCAGAAATTGCTCACCCAAGCGTAAGAGAGTGTCTAAAACATCATAATTTCAATTCAAACTTGGATATTCATATATTTTCTGACCTGCCTGCAAAAACCGGGTTAGGTTCATCTTCTTCTTTTACAGTAGGTTTTTTAAATGCCTTATATGCAGTAAGAGGAAAGAGAGCATCCAAGCAAAAGCTTGCAGAAGAAGCATGCTTTATCGAACAAAAAAAAATAAAAGAACACGTAGGATCACAAGATCAGTTTCATGCCGCATACGGAGGGCTGAATATAATCGAGTTTACTCAAGATGAGATAAAAGCCAGACCAGTTTTAATCTCTAAAGAAAAAAAAGAGATTTTTCAAAATAGTATAATGGTCTTTTATACAGGGCTAACCAGGTTTGCAAGCGAAATTGCAAAAGAACAAATAGATAAAACTAAAACACTCTCCAATGATGTTTATTTAGCAAAAATGTATGACATGGTCTTTGAGGCTGAAAAGATATTTGCAACGTGTAAAGCAGAAGAATTAATCCAGCAAATAGGTTCTCTTTTACATGCTAGCTGGCTCTTGAAAAAAAAACTCTCGCAAAAAATTACAACTTCATTAATTGACAAATACTATGAAATTGCAATTGGAGCAGGTGCCATCGGGGGAAAACTTTGCGGAGCAGGTAGTGGTGGTTTTCTTGCTTTGGTAGTTCCTCCAGAATGCCAACCTAAAGTAAGAAATGCCTTAAAAGATTTACTAGAAGTCCCTTTTCAAATTGAATCAGACGGTAGCACAATTATTTACATGAAAGATTAATTATGGACTGTATTATTCTTGCTGGCGGTCTCGGAACTAGGCTTCAAGACACCGTGCCAAACTTACCAAAGCCTTTAGCTCCCATTGGGGATAGGCCATTTCTAGAAATACTGCTTAAACAGATTGAAAAGTCAAAGATTATCAATCGAGTTATTTTCTCACTAGGATATAAGGCCTCATTGATAGCTGAATTTGTATCAAAAAGAAATAACCTCTTCACACCAGTTTTTGTTATAGAAAATAAGCCACTGGGAACAGGAGGAGCAGTCCAAGGATGCATTCAAAATATCAAAAGTAACAACTTTTTTATTATGAATGGAGATAGCTATTTAGAAATTGATTGGGAAAAATTCTTACAAGCTCATCTTGATAACAAAGCATATGTAACACTTGCCTGCACAAATGTCCTTGATGCTTTTAGATTTGGTACTGTGGTAATTGATTCAGATCATAGAATCTCTTGCTTTCAGGAAAAGAAAAACATCTCAAAGCCAGGAATTATTAACGGTGGAATTTATTGTTTTAAGAAAGGTTATCTGCCTTATCATTCCATAGGCGACAACTTTTCAATCGAGACTGATATTTTCCCTCAATTAATAGGTAAAAATATCTATGGGTTCTTAACGTCTGGGGCTTTTATTGATATTGGGACAGCGAAGTCTTTTAAATTAGCACAAAAAACACTGGAGAAACTATGAAAAAAAATGTACTTATTACAGGTGGAGCCGGCTATATTGGCTCAGTTTTATCATCTAAGCTTTTATCAGAAAACTTTGCTGTTACTGTAATAGATAACTTGAGCTTTAAACAAGCCTCGCTTCTTCCATGCTTTCAATATCCAGATTTTAAATTTATAAAAGCAGATGTGGCTGATAAAAATATAGTTTCCGAAGAGCTCAAAAAAGCCGATATTATCATCCCTCTCGCAGCAATTGTGGGAGCTCCTGCATGCGATCAGAACCCTCTTTTGGCAAAAATAGTCAACTATGATGCTATTAAATACATCTTAGATAACATCAGCAGCGATCAAATCATCTTATATCCAAATACCAACAGCGGATACGGAGTTGGTGAAAAAGGCATATTTTGTACTGAAAAGTCACCATTAAGACCCATATCACTTTATGGTAAACTAAAAGTTCAAATTGAAGATGAATTATTGGCATCAAACAGAGCAATAGCCTTTAGATTAGCTACAGTTTTTGGAATATCTCCTAGGATGCGCTTAGATTTACTTGTAAATGATTTTACTTTTAGAGCTTGCCAAGACAAGTTTATTGTGTTGTTTGAAGAACATTTCAAACGAAACTACATTCACGTCAAAGACGTTGCCAATGCATTTTTATTTGGAATTGAGAATTTTGACAAAATGAGAGGTGATGCTTTTAATTTAGGACTATCCTCTGCAAATTTAAGCAAAAGAGAACTCTGCGAAAAAATTAAACGTTATATCCCTGAGCTTTACATTCATAGCGCACCAATTGGTAAGGACCCTGATCAACGAGACTACATTGTAAGTAATGAAAAAATAGAATCACTAGGATGGAATCCTACCATGACATTAGATGATGGAATTAAAGAGATAATTTCTGCCTTTCCAATCTTGAGAATGAACCAATTTAAAAATGTTTAAAAGCTTAAGTCCTTTATGAGGTTTGCGTAATTATTCTCAGAATGAAATGCTGCATATTCATTTTTCATAAACTTAATCTTATCATCTAGATTAAGCTGAATAATCTGCATAACCAGCTCGAAGCAAAACTCCTCAGGATTAATAGCTAGATACTTTTCAAGGCCATATTTGCCTAGCTCATAGGCCATCCAGGTGTTTTTAAAAGTAATAACCTTTGCACCTGATGTTATTGCTTCAACAAATATACCGGAAGTCCTTAGCTTGTACTCGCTAGGGATATAAGGGATTAAAACAATATTAACAGACTTCATTAACTTGTAGTATTTCTCTGAGCTCAAACTAGTAGGAAGATAAGTGACATTTTCACTTTTTAAAATCTTGCCCACAGCACTTTCAGCTACGATTAATTTAACCCCTTTTTTTAACTGAATCTGTTTTGATAATGCGTTGATATAGTCTAAACCTTTATCCCATCTAGTAGAACCACCGGGCCACCACATGCTAATTTCTTCTGAATATTTGTTTTCAATACCACAAGATATGTTTGTATGAGGAATCGGAACTACTGTTACCTTTTTTTTAAAAAGAGACGCCTGTTCTTTAGCTAGTAGATCACTATCAGTTAGTAAAACCAGATGATTTCTTCCGGATTTTAACCTCACTAACCAATGAAAAACCTTATATGCGATTGTCTTAATTCCAAACTTTGGAAAAACAAACCTATGTAAGACCCAAAACTGACACTTTGGCTTAGTAAAAAATAAGGATAAAACTAAAGATAAAACATTGAACAAAGAAAAGTGCTCGATAAAAAGCACTTCATCGCTTTTTCTATTTCTTAAAAAATTTTTAAAAAATAAAAAATTCTTCCAAAAAGAGATTATGTTTTGTTTTAAGCTTTTATCTTCCCATCCTCCCTTAGCTAATAATTTTTTCCACGACTTGGGTATATCAATTTTGCAGTTTTTTGGAACTAATCCGATATGCTCCCATGAATTAATCTCACATATTTTTGAAATAGAACTATGGTATTGATAAATATGTCCAACATAATCGTGCAAGCCAAACATTAATGAATAAATTACTTTAGACATCTTATCTCACTCTCTTTGTAAGTTTGAATCTTGTGGCATTTTTTAAAACTTGTGATAAGAAGCCCCATCTTTTTGGATGAGAAAGCAAATATTTAAAAAGAGATCTTCCTTGTTGGTACAAAACACCTGATTTTTTGAAGAAATCTTGAAACTCTTCAGGCTGCTTTTTCAACAAGTCGAACAAACTATCGTAAGCAGATTCTTCATTTTTTCTAGAATTGCTATAAGAGCCCGATGTAACCCTAAATCCTGCCAAAGGCATAGGAAGGTAGGCAACTGGATATTTAGAGGCAATTTGGTAGTTTAAAAACCAATCTGACATCCATTTTAATCCTCCATTCAATATCCCAAACTCTTTTAGATGCTTTTTTCGATAAAGACTTGTATTAGTCGGAATCCAAAATAAATGTTTTTTTATAAAATAAATCAATTCATTTGGATAAATAATTCTTTGCTTTTGCTCTTTTAATAGAGGCTTCACTTGGAGATTGTCAACATCTTCATCAAATGTACAAAAGTCAGATGTGCAAATAGCCACATTTGGATTATTTTCTAAAGATTCAATCATAATTTCTAAAAAATTTGGCCTAATGTAATCATCTGCAGAACAAAAAGCTAAATAATCTCCGCATGCCATTTCTATTCCGCGATTAACCGACTGAATCGGTCCTAAGTTTTTTTCATTTTTGAGAACTTTAAGATTACTATGAATGTTTGAATAATTTGATAACACTTCATGGCTGTTATCATCCGAAGCATCGTCAATTACAATTATCTCACTTGGGGACAGGCTCTGAGAAAAAATAGCAGGTAGCGAGGTTTGCAAATAGTTAGCATGGTTGTAGCTTGGCAAAATAATTGATACTGTCAAAATTTTAGACTTTCATTACTTTTTTAGGTTTTCTCTGAAAAATAAATTTAGGAAGAATCCTTTTAAGTTTTTTCTTAAGAGGATCAGGTAAGTGCTTAGAAATTCTTTGCTTAAAAGAGCTCTTTTTCTGCTCTTTTTTATTCCAAGTATTTTGGTAGTAAAACTGTTGAGGAGTCTTTATTAAATTATAATGCACCTTTTTTTGAGCCACAAAGAAAATACCCAGCAATCTTTTGCCAAACCCTCCAAAAGATAAAGACTGCAATGACCCTGATCCATATTCGTAAACATCCCAAAGTCTTTTTGGACTGCTAAAAGAATACTCAAAAATGTAGGGAGTCTTAATATCAAAATCATTTGCCTTATAGAAATCCATAAAGACAGTGGGAGAAAACATATAAAACCCATGATCCACATGATTATGAGATGGTGATAAATGAATAATTGATCCACCAGATTTTAGCATCAAACTAATATTTTCTAACACTCTAGGAAAATTGAAGATATGCTCAGAAGTGCCTCCATCAAAAATATAATCGTATTTTTGATGATATTCTTCTGGAATAGGTAAATTCATGTCCCAAATAATATCTGCATTTTCATAATCTGAATAATCAATGCTGTGAACTTCATCAAATCCAAGTAACTTAAAAAACTCAACATCACTAACTTGTTTCTTATCAGAAATATTTGGCGCTTTTATGAGAACTTTTTCTTTTTCGGCATACTTGTAAATCTCTTTCCAGGATAGAAAAATATCTTGCTTTCCGAGCTGTAGTATACTTCCAGAGAATTTTTTCTTTTTGCTCTCTTTTAGCAGTAAACGATACGTGCCTCTAGCTATACCCAAAGATTTGCCTATTATAAAAATATTTAATACTAAACATTGTCTTTATTGAAGAATAGCTTATTTTTTTTGATGGCTGACTGAATAATATCATCGATCTTTTCAGCCCTATGAGTAGCTGTATGAGACTTCAATGTTCTTTGTTGACCTTTTTCTGCTATCGCTTTTAAAAGTGATTCATTTTTTAATAAGTAATTAACTTTCTCGATGCACTCAGCTGTTGATGAATACGTTACAACTTCTGAGTCCTCCTCAAACAATTGATTTAAATTTTCACTTTTTTCTGTAATCAAGCAACTTCCAACTCCCGTTGCTTGAAACATCCGAATATTATCTGAAAAGTTTCCAGCAGCTAAGCTATGTCTATTTAATGTAATCTTTGAGCTAGCCATTGTTTGATACATTTCCAAACCAAAAACCGGTTTAAAGCATCGGTCTTTGTATTTCTTACTAAGAGGCTTCAATGGATAGAAAATATCTATCCCTTTTAAACATTCTTTTTCTTTTTTTATTTCTTCTACTAAGTTTGCAAACTGTCTTGGTATTTGAAAACTTTCAAAATATTTAAAAATTTTATCGTTTTTACAGAGTAGTCTTTTAAGAAAATTGCGAAAATCTTGCTTTGCTTTACTGCTTAATTTATGCCCAACTTCATCAACCCAAAGCTTAATCTCTGTTCTTTTCAAAAGCTCCGTCAGCATGATGTATCTTGGCAAATGAGCACTGCCATATCCATAACCTGAAGTCCCAATGAAAGTTAACTCATGAAACTTCTGATTTTCTGAAAGCTTTTGTAAAATTCTTTCATCAAAAAAATGATAAACCAAATGTGGTTTAATACTATAACCTTCCAATTTAGCTTTCAAAACAGGTGAGCCGACTAAAACAATGTCTGCAACTGATATCTTTTTAAGGCTTTCATCGTCAAGTCCAGGATATCCACGGAAAACAACTATCTTTTTCACAAAAGAAAAATGCTTTTTTATATTGCAAAAATCATCGAATGCTAAAGCATGGACATCCTGAAAATATAAAATATCTGGCTTACTTTTTCTTATTTGAGCAAATAATACATCTCTTCTCCAAGTGTCCTTTGAGAATTTAATACTATTTTCCTCAGCCCATTTTTTTTGCAGCAATTTATAATCATATATAATTTCATCAGCTTCTTGCCCAATGTTGTTCATGCCATAAGAAAAACTATCCGAATAGACATGGAAATTGCTAAAGATCTCTTTTTTTAACTCTTCATAAGAACTGCCTAATAGTGTTTTATCTAAATGCCTCATTAATGAGACATAGTGAAGGCCTACCACTCTTAATATTTTATAAGATTTCATTATTATTGATAATAAACCTGCTTAACATACCAACATTATAACTTTGTTATTGGTACATTATCTGGTCCTTTTAAACCAGATCTTTTAGCTGCAATCAATCCATCACATGAGCAGCTTTGAGCTGGAGTATGTTCAGCTATTATATGAAAACCATGATCCTTTAAGAATTTTAAACATTTTCTATGAAGAAGGTCAGTGTGTGTCGAAATGAAGAAAAAATCGATTTTTGACTCTGAAATCGATTTTTTGCAGGTCTGAAGCATATCAAATTCTGCACTCTGTATATCGGCATGCAAGATATGAACATGATTAATATTGTTTGATGCTAAAAACTGGTCAATATGAATCCGAGGAATATTAACTTCATGTTTAATATCAGAGTCATATTTATTACCAATATAACCATGGACAAAAGTTCCTTCTTTATTATTCAATTCAAAGTTCCTCATACCAGTCAATAGATACTCATACTTAGGCTCAATCATGTAATTTTTTGCATTTTTAACGCTGTTAGCAAACCATAGCGAGTAATATGCCCAATAACTACCAAGTTCAATCATTGTGCTTCCAGGGGAAATATATTTAAGTACCTCATAAAATACTTTTTCTTCTTGCGGTTCATGATGCCCTCGCAGTGCATAAATTATATCCGTCATCCAGTTGGTCGCCGAACAATAGTAACAATCCTTATAAATTTTAATTCCGTTATGCATGACTTGGTATTCTCCATTTTCATCGGAAATAATTTCTCCTGCATTAACAACCTTTGGGATGTAATCAGCATCAGGACATTCTATGGTTGATATAACCCTGGGATATTGGTAATAAGCATTTGTAATTTTAAATGAATCCTGACTTATAGATTTAATAAACCTTTCTTTATGAGATTTAATATCTTCGTTAATTGGATCCGAATAAATATAATTTACACACAATAAATTAATGATAAAAAATATACTTTTAAATGTTTTCATAAGAATAAACCTGTGCTTGATTAATCAACTTTTATATAATTTGGTCCGGGAATACCTAAACGCTTCGCCAAAATTAATCCATCTTTAATTTCTTTCGACGGGAGGTATTCGACAAGGATCTGAAAATTTTTATCTGTAAAAAAATTTAAGCAATTTTCATGCTTTTTAAAACTATGAGTAGCAATAAAAAAATAATCTATTTTGTTTTGCTCAATCGCCTCTACGCTTGAAGTTAATACGTCAAGCTCACTTCCTTGTGAATCTATAAATAAAACATCAATGTGATCAATGTCGTTTTGCACAATAAACCAATCCATTTGCATATGGATAGACCCATGTGAATGAGAGATCTTTTTTTCATAATCAAATCCAAAATAGAAGCGGTAGAAATATCCTTTTTTTTGATTCAGTTCAAAGTTTTTTATTCCACATCTTAGATGATCAGGATGCGGTTCTAAAATAAAATTACTCGGATTATCAACTACATGGGAAAACAAAAGTGAATAATATGACCAATATGCGCCCACTTCAAGCATTGTAGCTTTAGAAGGAATATATTTTAAAACTTCGTAAAAAATATCATCAACTCGTTGCTGCCATTTTCCTGTAAGAATAATTTGATTAATTTTTTCCTTAGATAAAGCTCCATAAGAACAGTAGGTACTTAACTTAATTCCATTTGGCAAAATTAAGTATTTATCAGTTTCATTTAGAATTACTTGTTCTGGCTCAGGTGTGCTATTTGCTTTTGCATAATTAGGATCCATAAAACTTACAACTAAGTAAATAAAAAAAGGTATTTTTATCAACAAATTCATGTTAATCTCTCTCATAAACTATATTATCCATAAATAAATATCCTCTCCCTAATTCATCATATTCCCAATGATATTTAGTAGGATAAATCTTCAAATCAAAATCACAGATTAAATTGATAATTGAAGTAAAAGTACTTTTTCCTGTGAAAACCACATTTTTAAAATTTTGAAATGAGAAAAAATCATCTAAAGCATATTTATGAAAACCGGTTCCATCTTTTCGATAGTCAAATATGATATTGCTTAAATTTACTTGTTCCTTGATGCGCTTTACTAAGTTCTCTATCAAAGGTTCATCAGTAAAAATGAAAACATATATTGGCTGATGATCATGAAGCCTTGAAAATTCAATAATTTGATCAATATAATATTGTTCAGGAGGATGAGTTAAAGGAAAAATGGTATCTACATAAACAATCTCTTTTGGCCTGAGATATCTATCACGATTATATTGCAGATTAAATACTTGAACTGATCCCAATGATGCATCCCATCCACCTCCCTTTCTTATATGAACCGCCAAAGACAATACGTCTTTAGGCGGATGAATAAGTTTTAAAGGTGTCCTTGGAGCTATTCTCTTTCGGATATGCTTTAAAAAGCCTGGATTCGATTTTACCTGCTGTACAAAAGCATCTGAAAAATACGTTAAAAAAACAAATTCAAGTAATCTATGCTTTTTTCGATTCATTTTCTCAGAACAAATAGGAACTTTTCTGACGTCTCTTAAAACTGTTTTCTGCCAGATGCGATTATTATTAATATTTGGGAGGTGTTCATCCATTACTGAACACATTAAATAATCTGACTTATCAAAAGGCTGGTAATAAAATTTTAAATTATTTTCATAGGCAACCCATTGAGCATGAATATATGCGATAAGGTCATTTCCCATTCTTCCATTTCCCAAAGGTCTACTTGTTACAAAAACATTTGATAAAAGATTATTGTTTATAGAAACGACGAACAAAACGAGCAAAAAGCATTTTTTCATAATGCTCTCCTAGAAACATAAATTTCATCGCATGCAAGTGATGCAACTTTTAAATAATTTTTAGATTTTAAAAAAAGCTCGATGTCTTTTGTTTGATAATTATTCTCCACTGTAATGACATCTATTTCATATTTATCAAAATCAATGCTCTTCAGTATTTCAAACTCTCCGCCCTCAGTATCTATACTTAAAAAATCGATGTGATAAATACCGTTTTCTTGGAGTACTTCATTTAATGGAAGGCAAGTAACTAAAATTTCATGAGATGAGCATCCGTATTTCTTTAATTCATAATTAATACGTTCAACGTGGCGAGGATCATATTTACCAATGATCCCACTTAGTCCTTCTATGACTCCATCTATGCAAAGAAAAGGGACATTTTCTTCATAATCAGGAGCTATGCAAGCATTTAAACAGATACAATTACGATTGCTTTGAAGAAGCTTAAATGTATTAGGTAACGGCTCTATGCACAAACCTTTCCAACCTAATTCTTTTTCGAAGAAATAAGAATTACTTCCTAAAACTCCATCATTTGCCCCAATATCAACAAATACTCCGTTTCGTTTATTATTAAAAAAATGGTCATTCACATAACGATCTTGTCCAAATTGGGAATAATACTTTGCACTTATAGAAAAGCAAAAAACACAAAAAATAATTAAAAAAAAATTAATTCTCATAACTACCTATCTGTTCTTGGATCCATGGATATAGCTTTCTAAGACCTTCTTCAAGGCTGCTTGATGGTTTCCAACCAAGTTCTTTAAAAATTAAGCTGTTGTCCGAATTCCTGCCTTGAACTCCCTCTGGTCCCTCCACATTTATTATTTCAATTTTCTTTTCAGCAATTTCTGAAATTAGTCTGGTTAAATTATTAATTGAAATCATTTCTTCAGAGCCTAAATTAAGTATTGGCAATTTTTTTTCTGAGCTCATAATTTGCCTTATTCCTTCAACACACTCATCAATGTATAAGAATGAACGAGTTTGATTGCCGCTTCCCCAAATTTCTATTTCTGAACTTTGAACTGATTTGGCTACTTTTCGACATATTGCAGCAGGTGCTTTTTCTCTGCCTCCTTCCCAAGTTCCTAGTGGACCAAAAATATTGTGAAATCTAGCTATTCGAATGTCCATTCCATAATCATTTGCATAAGCTTCGTATAGACGCTCACTAAAAAGTTTTTCCCAGCCATATTCGGTGTCTGGTTCAGCTGGGTATGCTGAATCTTCTACACAGAGAGGGTTATTAGGATCTAATTGATTTCGTTCCGGGTAAACACAAGCAGAAGAAGAAAAAAACACTTTTCCTACTTTAGCTTTTCTGCATTCTTCCAAAACATGTAAGTTAATCAGTGCAGAATCATGCATAATTTCCGCATCATGAAATGATATAAATCCCATTCCTCCCATGTTTGCCGCAAGCTGCAACACTTCATCAAATGGGAAAAGTTCTCCATTAATACTAAGCGATTTTTTTGCATCATTAGCTAACCTGAGATCCGCTATTACAAACTCATCAGCTTCAGTTTGCTCAAATTCAGGATATTTTAAATCTACTCCTCGAACCCAATAACCTTCTTTTTTATAGCGCTTTACTAAATGATGCCCTATAAATCCTCCGGCCCCACATATAACAGCTGTTTTCTTACCAGAAAGTTCTTCTTTTGTAGGTGACGCAAATAAGTTAATTTGCACAAAGAAAATGAAATACATAAATAAACTTTTATACATAAAAAAAATTCTCCTAATACTTGGTTTCATAGTTAAAAATATCACCAAATTTTTCTCGAACACGTTCAATTATTGGTTCAAAATCCCTAATAGTTACGCTCTTACCCCTCTCTACAAGCTTTTTAGCAACAACTAGTTTTTGAGAGGCATCGATCATTGGAACTGGACAGTTTTCTTTATAAGCGACATTTTCAAATACATAGTCAGAAAGATCTTTATTGGTTAATTCTTGAGCCATATATTCAGCATGCTGGTTATTGACTAAATCAGTTGTTTCAAAAAATATTGGGTCAATTTCTTTTAATGCAGAATATTCGCCTAAAGCCTTGTTATCCCTAGGAAAACATGGTCCGCCAAACCCAAACCCTGGTAAAATACACTTTTCCCCAATTCTTCTGTCTTTTCCAATTGCATGCAAAATATCAAATTTATTTGCCCCCAATGTCTTATCGGCAATATCTCCTATTAAATTTGCAAAAGAAATCTTCGCTGTTATAAAGCAATTAAGAGCTAATTTTGTAATTTCAGCACTTTCCACTGACATACGGGCTATATAAGGGGAATTCTTGCAAAGCTGTTTATATATTTTTTCTAACAATGCTCCTGACTCATTTGATCCTTCTCCAATTAGAACCATATCAGGATTGCAAAGACCGTTTACAATCTCTCCTTGTGCTATAAAAGGAGGGTTATAGCAGATTGTAGTTGAAGGACAGTCTGCCAGCAAATAACGCGCATATTCTTTTATGTATCCAGGCTTTATTGTTGAGCAAATAACAATCTTTTTATTTGCTGGAGAATATAAATTTATCTTTGAAAGCAATTCGCTTAGAAGAGAAAAATCATATCCATCTGTTCCATGTGTAGTAGTGATAGTAATAAAACATATGTCTGAAAAATCTAGACCTTCTTTTAGTGACGTCGTAGCCTTAAATCTTTGAGAAGATTCGAGAAGGCCATTTATGAAAGGCTCAGTTGAATCAAAAGATTTATCATTAAGTTGGTCTACATATTCTGGCAAAACATCTACACCTAAAACATCATATCCTGCTTTTTCCAAGCAAAGTGCAAATGATAAACCAAGTCTTCCAACACCAATTACAGTGATATTTTCACTAAAGCATTTATTCGGACAAAAGCCCAGAATGAAAAGTACTATTAATTTTCCTAAATAATTTTTCATAAAAACCCCTCTCAAAAAATGGAAAAGTGATCCTAATCGACACTTTCTAAAATGTAAATAAAATTTTTTAATCTTTTATGAATATATTTTTTAAAAAATCTTTATATGAGAGCTTGTAGATTTATATTTCACTATGAAGAATTCATCTATAGGTTTTGAATTTTTCCAAATAGCTTTTTTTAAGTTATTGAGAAAAAATTTGAATACTAGATACCTTGTTAAAAAAATTATTGGAGAAAACAGATGAAATCTTTGATTAAAAAGGTTCTACCCCAAAGTGTCATTAAAAAATTAATAACATTAAAAGAAAAAAATCTCTCACCAGAACTAAGAAGAGCCAGAACAATTGGATTAAACAGCAAACAATATAAGGAATTCATCTTAGATGAAAATGCAGCATCAAATACCCATGAGCTATTCATATTTGGAGCTATGAAAAAGACAAAATTTTTAAAAGAATCAAAAGCTTTCCTAATGGAATCGATTTTTGATGATGCATATCAATTAGAAAAAATTAACATCCCAAGAGATCAGCATTGCAAAATCATCGATATTGGGGCTAACGTTGGCGCATTTGCAATAGCTGCAAGAACACATTTCCCTAGAGCTACAATTCATTGTTATGAACCACACCCTAGTTTAGAAGAATTTCTAAAACTACAGGCATACGCAGTTGGAGCAAAATATTATATGGAAGGAGTTGGCTTTGAAGAGGGGTTTTTTGCCTCAGACGAAATGCAAAATGAAATTCTTCAAAGCGAATCTGTAAAAATAATGGACTTCACTAAAAAGGGAGACATCAAAATTTCTTCCTTAAAAACAGTTATTGAAAGAATTGGTGGTTATGTTGACATCCTTAAACTTGACTGTGAAGGATCAGAATGGAATATTCTTAAAGATAAAGATGCTCTTCAAAAAGTTAATTATTTAACAGTTGAATTTCACCGAATATCTCCTGATAAGTCTTTTGATATTTATGACAGATCAATAGATATTCACAAAAAGGCTAAAGAGACTATCTCTTCGTTGGGTTTTACAATTCTTGTTGAAAGATATCATAGCGTAGATGCTGGCATTATACTAGCTCAGAGGAACATTAATTAACTTCAAAGCAAAAGCTTATGTTTTAGTAGAAAAAATTGACTACATTTACTCAAACCATATTCAAGAGGGCTATCAGGAGATAAAGCACTATATTGCATTTGCAAGTCAGATGGATTTCCTGGCATTGCTAACAATTCATTTAAAGCTTCTAAAATCTCCTCGTCATTGGCATTTATTGCTTCATAATGATCTTCTGGAAATATCTCCTCGCCTATATCTTTTCTAGACTCGTAAAGATTAATCTGTTCAGAAAATTTAAGCAGTTTATTGTTGTTTTTATTTGCTACTAAAGCTGGAACCATGATTGCTTTTTTAGATGGCATACTCATTTGCAGCTGCCAAGAATTCAAATATAAGTAAGGAATATCAAAACGGTCTGCAAGAAAGGATATTCCAGAACCAGAGGTAATAACTAGCGATGCCTTCGAAAAAAGTAAGATGTCATTAGTATAGCTTGCCCAGTTTGATTCAGAATAATTGAACATTTTCAGATCAATAAAAACATCTGGCATTTTTTCTCTTCCTACAAAAATTAGCTGATATCCAAGCTTTTGAAGCAACTTCAAAGCTGGCAATAATGTCTTAGGATCAGTTGGCTTTGCAGTAGCATTGACAATCTTTGTCTTAATCTGGACTAATGCCATTTTTTCATCTAAAAAAGAAAGATTCTCATAAACATTTGAATCAATTTCACAAAGTGGAAAGTACGAGCTACTCTTAGAACATAGCCTATAATAATATGAAAGTCTTTCTATTCCTTCTTTCTTAGTCACTTGATATAGATAATTGTTAGGATAAATAACGCTAACTCTACCTTTATCTATCTGCCATTTCAACCTAGATAATCCGCAATCCTCTGTAATTGATTTATATCTAACAGTAAGAGGAAGAAATAAAAAATACCAAAAATAACCAACAAAAATTTTATAAAAGTGCCTCTTATACAAAAGGTCAATAGCATTAGAGTAAGGATCTGGCTTTCGTACAATTACAAATTTTTTATCTTTGTTTATTTCTTTTAAAAACTTTTTCCTTAAGAAGAAATCTAGTTCAGCAGTTGTATGACCAACACCACTTGCTATGTTCACAACAAAGCAAATTTTTTTTGACTTGAAAAACTTATATAAAGGCCAATAAATCACTCCTATTTTGGAGGGAGCTACTTTGGTTTCATAATAGTGAATTAAGCGACGTAATGGCCCTTTAAGAAACATTTGAAGGCCTTTTAGTAAATAACTCAATTAACCTGTGAGCTTGGATGAACTCCCAGCTCTTTCTGGCATTTATGGGATCGTTATTAGCGTAGCACTTTAGTACAAAATCGCGGATCACTCTTCCATCCCAAATATTAGACTGTAGAAAACTCTGGCTGTTTAATATATCTAAAATGAAGGTCTTTAAGTCACTTTTGTACCACTCAATAATGGGGCTTGCAAATCCTACTTTAGATTTTCGGAGTCGAATATCTTCTGGCAAAAAACCACACATAGCTTCTCTAAGAATCCTCTTTGTAAATCCACTTCCTATTAAAGAACTTTTAGGAAGAGACAAAGCGTAAGTCACAAGCCTCCAATCTAAAAAAGGCGATCTAACTTCAACACCATGAGCCATTGAGACACAATCAAAATTTTTCAAAATCACAGGAAGTGTAGTTTGATGAAAGTCTCTATATAAGACCTCTTTTATGCTGCTAGCTGATAAAGCGCTACATCCCTTTGGCTTTGTTAAAAACCAGTCTAAAAATCCTTGATGTTTTAATTTAGAGAAAAAGAAATTCAATACTCTGTAAAGAAAAGGATTATTTTTTATTCTTAATTTCATCGCTTGCGATAAACAACTTCCTATTGAGTATGTAAATGGAGAATCTTTTGGTAGAATCTCACTTATTTGCTTTTTGACAGTTATAAACTCTTTAATTCTGGGAATTGGAAATATTGAGTTAAGAAGCATTGTTTCAACATGATGATGATATCCACCTAAAATTTCATCCGCTCCATGCCCATCAATAGAAACTTGAAACCCATTTTCTCGAAAATTTCTGTAAACCAACCAAGGTCCAATAGGTAAATCAAAAATCCCTTCTATAGAAAAAAGAACATTATCAAAATGGGTTATTAAATCACTAGGAGCAACTTCGTAAATATGACTAATGGATTTAGTGTTTGCTATCATCTCCTTTGCAAACTCTAACTCATCTTGTGATGAATTAGGATAACTAATTACAAATGCTGAACTTTCATTAGAGGGATGTCTATTTTTGTTAATGTTTTTTGAATTCTTGATATGGGATATCATCGATAAAACAGAGCTTGAGTCAAGACCTCCGCTTAAAGATGTCCCAAATGCGACATCACTTCTCATGCGAATTTTGCAAGCATCCTTGAACAAATGGCGAAAATATGCTGTCTGTTCATCAAATGTCTCATTGATATTTATCAGGTGGTTTTTTGTATCCCACCATTTAGCTAACTGAAATCCTTTTCTAAGTGAGAATGTTCCATAATGTCCAGGCAATAACCTATGTACATTTTTAAATAATGTCCTTTCAGATGACTCTACAATGCTTGGGTTATAAATTGCATTTGAAACTTCCTGAGAATTAAAGCTTAGATCAAAAGACAAAAACGAAAAGGCTTTCATTTCAGAAGCAAAAGCAAAAAACTCATTATTAAAAAAATAATAAAAAGGCTTTACTCCAAACCTGTCTCTTGAAAAAAAGAGTTTTTTCTCAAGCGTATCCCAAACCGCAAATGCCCACATCCCATTAAATTTATCTAGGCATTTTTCTTTCCATTCAATGTAGCTAGCTAAAATTACTTCTGCATCTGACTCAGAATTAAACTGATATCCTTTTGATTTAAGTTCTTCTTTAACCTCTATAAAATTATAAATTTCGCCATTATAGGTAAGCCAATATCTTCCCTTAGCATATGACATCGGTTGGGATCCTGATTCAGAAAGATCCAATATTTTTAATCTTCGATGGCCTAAATGCAATCTAGAGCTAAAATCATGATAAACTCCTCTACCATCAGGACCACGATGAGCTAAGGAATCAACAAAGTTATCAAACTCATGAACTGAAATATCTCTGGAATTATAAGCATACAATCCTACGATTCCACACATAACTTTCCTTTAGATTGTATTTCCCAAAAACTATTGTATTTACCTTTTGAAGCTATTAATTCTTCATGTGTACCAACTTCTGCTATTTCTCCATTATCAATTAAGAATATTTGATCAGACTTTGTAATAGTAGATAACCTATGAGCAACTATAATTATTGTTATCTTATGCTGGAGCCTTTCTAGTGCTTTTTGAATAAAATACTCTGAATGACTATCTAAATTGCTTGTAGCTTCGTCGAGAATTAGAATTTGAGGCTTCCTAACTAAAGCTCTCGCTAATGCGATCCTTTGCTTTTCCCCACCTGAAAGCCTATAACCTTTTTCACCAACGATAGTTTTGAAACCACCAGGTAAATTTAAAATAAATTCAAAAGCTCCTGCTATTTTTGATGCTTTAATAATTTCCTCATCACTTGCATCTAACTTTCCGAATCTAATGTTTTCTTCAATAGTTCCATGTAGCATTAGAGATTCTTGACTTACTAAACCCAAAGAATCTCGCCAAGATTTAATACTAAACTTATCTAACTTTTCTCCATCTACTAGTATTTCTCCACTAAGTGGCTCGTAAAGCCTAGTTAGAAGATCCAGTAATGTAGATTTTCCAGCTCCTGATGAGCCAACAAAAGCTGCTGTTTGGCCTTTACTAATTTCAAAAGTAACATTTTTTACTACGCTTGCTAAGTTAGGGGCATATCTAAAATTTATGGAGTTAAATTGGATTTTGTTTTTAAAACATGAGAATTCTTCACCTGATTCATCAATGAACTCTTTATCATCATTTCTCAAAACTTCATTCATCCTCTGTACAAACCCTGAATATCTTGCTATTGTGCCTATACTTGACATTAATATTTGTGATTTGGTGCTTAGTCTATAAGTGACCGTTAAAAAAGTTAATAAGGTAGGAACTGTATTTGTTGTAAAAAAGAAAGATCCAGCGACTAAACAAATTCCAACTAGAAAAATTGACATAATTTCATTAAAAGGAATTAAAACTCCGGTGAGAGATAATAGTTTTTTAGTTATGTCCTTTATATTCGTAATATTGGTTTTCGCATTTTCTAAAGATTCTTTCTCCCTTCCATATAAGTGAATTAATTTTAATACCTGTAAGTACTGAGCAGTCTTTTTACTAAGATCAATTTGGAGTTTGGTTAGACGCTTTGAGGTTTGTGAAATTTTTTTAATGACTTTTTTTTGGGCAAAGAAAAGAGTTAAACTAGACAAAATGACAATCAAGGCCATCTTAATGCTTATTGAAAAAAGAAATGCTGATAGTACACTACATGTAAAAAAAGAAATTAAACTTTGGTTAATTGATTCAGTTAGCCCAGGAATAGCAGTAGTTGGAGAAGATGAATATTCAATTAAATCTCCCTGTTTATAGTTACTTACACAGCTATAACTAAATTTAAAAACTTTATTATAAATTTTTTTCTGCAATTCTGATTGAATAGATGTACTAAATTTAATAGCGCAAATGTGGCCAATATAGCTCAGCACACTTTTCAACATTTGAGTAAAAACAGCAATAATAACAAAAAAAGAAAACCATTTTATATTATCCCAGCTCTGAAAGTTAAAAACTTTAAAGAGGAATGAAGGTAATTTTGATACATTAATCTTACCTTCTAGCGCTGAAATAGCAATGATAATTAATGTAAAAAAGACTCCTTCAAGCAAAGCCGCTATGATATAGAAAAAAATAGTCTCAAACAATAAATAGATTCTTTTTTTATTTTTACCCTTAAAAATTAATTTAAAAAGTGAACTAGTTAAAAATCCTTTAAACACTTTAATAAAAACCAAAAATATTATTGTTTAATGAAAAAAGCCTGGCCGGTAGGGATAGGTATTAAAACTTCTTGCTTGTCTCTCATGAAATTATCAATCGCCTTTCTAGCTCCTATGCACATTGGGAAACCATAATCATCAAAAAGAACTACAGCTCCTTTTACTAGTCTAGGATAGACAAACTCTAAAGAATCATAGGTTGCTTGAAACAAGTCAACGTCGATATGCACAAATGAAAATCTTTTTTCCTCCAGATCTTGTAACACGTTCGGAATCCAGCCTTTTACTAAGTGAATTTTGCATTTATGCTTTGACAAGTAGTCGTAAATTGTATTTTTACTAAATCCTTTTAGTCCACCTTTCTTAAAAAATGGACTATTTGTTCTTACATCAATATCATCTTCATTAGGTTCAGCTAAACCTTCAAAGCTATCTACACCATAAATTTCTTTATTTGAACAGTCATATAGATCTAGAACAGAAGCAAATATATCAATGCTTTTGCCTTTAAATACTCCAAGCTCAATAAAATCTCCCTCAGGGATTTTAGCTGCTAGCTTAGATAGTTTATATTGTAAGTATCTACCTTCTTTAAATAAAAGATTCTGGTTTTCTACAGGGAAGCTATTATCAATTCTTAAAAATTCTTCATCACAAGTCCATGGACAAAACAAAGGATTAGCATAACTTTGAAATTTTCTATAAGACTTATCTTTCGATATTGCTTGATTGTTAGATAGAAAAAACAAACATAAGATAAAAACTAATATTTTTTTCATCATATTCTCTTTTTTTTTGAAAAAACTCTATGACAAAAAAAGTTCTTTTTCAATAAATAATTTACATTAAATCTAGCACTACTAAAAAGTAAAAATGTAAAGCTGCTTTACATAAAAAAAACATAACTTTGATAAGTTGCTTGATGACTATTGTTTGGATTTAACTGAAAGTTTTAAAAATTTTTGATATTTAAAAACTGTTTTGCTCATTAGTTGTAAAGCCACAATCTCCAATTTTTTATAGAGAAAAATGGATTCATGGTTATTTCTCAAGATGGAAATCTTTATAAAAGATCTATAAAATAACTCCATAGAATTAAATCATAAAGAGTTCTGCTTACAGGCATTTTTTCTCCCATTAGTCTATGTAAAGCCGCTTTACATTATCAATTTCTTGAAAGTTAGTCAAAAAATCATAGAATATATTTTCTAAACAGAGGAGTTGAAATGCTAGAATCTATACGCCAAAAATTAGCTTCATATATACCTTCAGAAAGGCAAACGAAAATATTTGCTAGTGGATTAGCCTTTGGAATTGCATCCGCTGTTGCTTTAAATGCTATAGGAAAAGTTGCAAAATCAATAATTAGTGCAGCTGATTCGAATCGGGGGAACAACGCTAGTCATGAGATACCAACTGATTCTCAAAAAGTATAGGATTTGAGAAAAAAGCTCATATGGTATTTCAAAAAAGAATAAATTTTCTAACTTAGCTAAAGGTTAATTTTTGACTTATCCTGTTAAGCAATTCATTTTTTAGATATTTAATAGAGTAAAAAATGTTATTTGCAAAAAACACAGACCAAGGAGAAATCTCTAATTTAACAAGGCACCCCCAAGGAGTACAAGTAGCAATTTTTTTTACAATGTTACTGGGGAGAAGAAATGCTATGCCTTCTTTTGATAAATTTTTATAAATAAATCCAGGCATATTTATTAATGGCAAAAAGCGCCAAGCTAATATATCCTTGTCTCTAATGTAACTTATATAGCTACGAACCGTGAGATTCACAAATAAAAAAACTGTAACTAACGCCATAACTTTTGCTGCTATCTTTAATTGTTCCTTTGAAAACAACTGTTCATTTTCAGATTTATGTGTTGGTATCAACTTGGTTTTTATTAATTGGATCATATTTTTAGCTCCTCGTTATTTTAGTTTTGGGCATAAAAGCTTTTAAATAAATTGTCACCTTTGCATCCTCAAGCCCAATTTACCCTCAAATGCTACTTGAATCTTTTAATAATTTAGCATCCTGATAAAAATTTAGGATGTTTATCTAACAGCCACATAATTTTTATTACCAGCCTACTAATGCTCCAAGGACCTTTTGAGTAATCATATACAAAACAACCACAAAAAGTACTACTCATAGAAAAAATGCAAAAAACCCGACAGCCACTAATAACTCGAAAAAAATTTGGAGGCCAAAGAAATGAAATCCCATCTTTAGAGATATTTTTGAAAATTATTCCAGGTATTCTTATTAAATGCACTCTTACCTGAGTGAGATCCCTTACATAGTCTTCATGGCGATAATTATCAATGCCAATTACTAATACAGCAATTACAGTTGTAGCTATTGCCATAACCTTTATTTTTCTCTTTAATTGCTCATTTGACTGCAAGTATTCATTTGCAGATTGATAAGTTTGTATTGATTTGTTTTTTATTAATTGGATCATATTTTTAGTTCCACATTATTTATCTAGTTCTGGGTATAAAAAAGACCTTCTATCTTGGCAAACATTCAATCAACTCTTTTAGGGACTTGATAGAAGAGTAAATATTTTTCACAAGAAATTCACGCCATGGGGGCATTGTTGTTTGTATAAAGCATCCATGGAAGCCACACCAAGCTATTCTTTTTCCAAAGTTACTAGGATGAAGAAAAGCTATGCCTTCTTCTGATAAATTTTTATAAATAAATCCCGGCATAGACATTATTGGTAAGTGAGCCAAAGGTAATATATCCTTAATTGCATTGTACTGTTTATAGCTATAAACTGTGAAAACGGTGAATAAAGAAACTGTAAATAGTCCCATAACTTTTACTGCCGTCTTTAATTGCTCATTTGAAGGAAAATGTTCATTTTCAGATTTATGTGTTGATATCAACTTAGTTTTTATTAATTGGATCATATTTCAGCTCCACGTTATTTTAGTTTTGGGCATAAAAGCTTTTAAATAAATTATCACCTTTACATTCTCGAGCCCAATTTATCCTAGGCAAATACCTCAAACAGAGGCGTCAAATGCTATTTGAATCTTTTAATAATTTAGCAGCCCTACAAAAGTTTAGGATAGCGGTCTAACATCCACAAAATTTTAGTTATTAGCCTACTAATGCTTAAAGGACGTTTTGTGTAATTATATACAAAACAACCACAAAAAGTACTACTCATAGGAAAAATGCAAAAAACCCGGCAGCCACTAATAACTCGAAAAAAATTTGGAGGCCAAAGAAACGAAATCCCATCTTTAGAGATATTTTTGAAAATTATTCCGGGTATTCTTATTAAATGCACTCTTACCTGAGTGATATCCCTTACAAAGGCCTCATTGCGATAATTATCAATGCCAATTATTAATGCAGTAATTACAGCTGTAGCTATTACCGTAACCTTTATTTTTCTCTTTAATTGCTCATTTGACTGCAAGTATTCATTTGCAGATTGATAAGTTTGCACTGATTTGTTTTTTATTAATTGGATCATATTTTTAGCTCCATGTTATTTATCTAGTTTTGGGGATAAAAGCTTTTAAATAAATTATCACCCTTACAGCCACGGGCCCAATTTTCTAAATACATATGAGAGGAGTGATGTAGTGTTAATGGCTCCATAGATTGGATCTCTACTTTTTTTGCAAAAATAGTACAAACAGAGGCATCAACCACTCTTTGTGTCTCATCAGCTATTTTTTGGGGGATCCTAGGCTCATCTACTGAGTCACTTCCTAATGATCCACCCATAAAAATTATCTTTGCATCTTTTGATAGTTCAGAGAAACAGCTTCGAAAATCTTTTGAGAGATCAATTTGATCTTCTTTTCCATTTGAGTCTTTTGGGAAAAGTATTCCATTGCTACTCTTTGCGACTTGAATGATGATAGCTGCCACTTCTCCTTGCTTTGCAGCTTCAAATGCTGCGTCGCAAACATCATAAAAATTCCAAGCTTGCTTAAATCGAAAGTCAAAATTATTAATTAACTCTCTAAAAAGCTTAATGTTATCTATTGCAGGCCATGGTTCATTAATTGAAACTACTGCCACTTTCTTTCTTTGATCATCTTCGCAGTTTTGAAAATATTTCTCTAAAAATGGACTGTCTTTATGTAAAAGAGACCTAGCTATAAGATCAGCCTTAATGGCTGATTCAGTAGCTAATTCATATTCAGTAAGCATAAATCTATTCACATATGGAGAGCATTTTTTAGTGCGGGGATGAAAAGCTTGATAGAGGTTCTCTCCATATAACCACTTGAGAGGGTTGCTAAATATAAATTCACCTTCTTTATTTTTTATATAAAAATCTTTAGGAAGTTTAAAAACCTGATTTTCTGGTGAATAAATAGTTTCTGATGTAGTTAAATCTGTCGGAGCATAAACCACTCTTTTACCAGTATCTGCCATTGCTTGGGCTATATTATTAAAAGGATCTCCTTTTTGTTCCCATCCAGTTATTTTTTCAATGGCAATTTCAAAAAAGTTTTTTTTTGGCTTTCCTGTAGAGCAACTCAGAAGATAGATCTTAGCGTTAGGAGGCAGAGGTGAAAAGCAATCAGCAAAATCTGAAAAAAAATAAATTCCATAATCTAAAAAAGGAATCCAAGCGCTTCGGAAAAGTGAAGATAGCCCTATGAGGTACATATCACCATGTGCATCTATAACTATTTTTTCTAAATCTCCTGTTTTTGCCCCTTCTTTAATTGCTTCACAAAGCTCTGCAAAAGACCTTACAATTTGATATCTTGTATCATAAGGTTCATCAAAGGCCTCAAAAAGATGTGAAACGCCCCAGGGCTCCAGGGCTCCGTTATGATCATGCTCAGCAGTAGCTATAAGAAGCTTTTTCCTAGGATCATTACTGTTAAACCTCAAAAATTCCTGACCATAGGTCAAATCTGAATCAGACATCTCAATCTCAGCCCTCTCTGGGTTTTTCTGAGTTACCATTTTAAAGATACCATCTTTTATTCTATTTATAGCATAAGTAGCTTCGAATATCGGTTTAAAGACGCTATTTACCTTATTTAAAACATAAACTGCTTCCTTTTCTTTTGGATGAACTCTAGATATATTTATATCTGGGCAATTGGGAGAGAGGCAGTCTTTTATCCTCTGGCCATTCATAAAATGATCTATTGTCCCAAAAGCCAATGCTGCTGCTGCTGCTGTTTTTAATACTCTTGATGAAGGAATATGCTGTATTACTTGCTGAAAAGCATTTTGTATTTTTGATCCTATCGCGCTTATAAACATAAACTTATACCTTATTAAAATATTTTTATAGGTTTGGGCAGCTTATGCTCAAATAAAATTATTTGCAAACTAAAAGTAAAATTTTTACCACCATTTAATTAAAAATTTAAAAAGATGATTACTTTATATTGGAGCTAATAGAATCAAACAAATTTACAAGTAAAATAAAACATTTTCCCTTTCAAGAAGTGGCATATGCTTAAGATTTACCTTCTAGTCCCTATTATGAATTGATAAAAAATGAGAACTAGCAATCAATAGCTCCCTAAAAAGACACAAAAAAGATAAATAATCTTCCTTACTTTTTTAATATTTTTTTTAAAAGGATTTAGACAAGATTTGGCAAAAATACTAAATTCATTTTTCAACAAAAGTGTATGAATATGAAAAACCAACAAGAGCAAATATTAAATTATCTTAGATATCAATTAGCTAAGATGTCACATATGGGAAAAGCTCCTCATTTAGGCTCATCACTCTCTTGTTTAGACTTAATTTATGCGTTATATAAATCGTTTTTAAAAATTGATCCTAAAAATCCAAACGACACTAAAAGAGATCGATTTATCTTAAGTAAAGGACATGCAATATCAGCATTATATGTTGTGTTGGCCGAAATAGGATTTTTTGAGAAGAAGTTACTTGAGACCTATAACCAAAATGGGTCATCTTTGCCTGAGCACCCGTCTCCTAAATGCATTTCTGGAGTGGAATGTGCAACTGGATCATTAGGACATGGACTATCTATTGCATCTGGGCTTGCCTTAAGTGCCAAAATCAAACAAGAAACGTTTAAGGTTGTGGCTTTACTTAGTGATGGGGAGTTAAATGAAGGTAGCGTTTGGGAAGCTGCTCTATTTGCCCCAAAACAGAAGCTTGGAAATTTAGTAGCTATAGTTGATTTCAATAAATGGCAAGCTACAGGAAGAAGCAAAGAAATTACGCAGCTAGACCCCTTGAAAAAAAAGTGGGAAAATTTTGGATGGGATGCTTATGAGATAGATGGTCATAACTGTGCAGAGATCACAGAGACACTTGCAAAACTAAAGCTTAAAGAGAGACCTTCCATTCTGGTTGCTAATACTATTAAGGGAAAGGGAATCTCGTTTATGGAAGATGACAATAATTGGCATTATCGCATCCCAAGTATAGAAGATATAGAAGCAATTAAAGAGGAATTAAAAATCACGTGAGAAATGCGTTCGCCAAAGAATTAGTTAGGCTTGCAGAAGAAGATGATAGAATTGTCCTGCTATCCGGAGATATCGGTAATCGTCTTTTTGACGAGTTCAAACAGAAATTTAAAAATAGATTCTATAACTGTGGAGTTGCTGAGGCAAATATGGCAAGTGTTGCAGCTGGGCTTGCAATGAATGGCCTAAAGCCAATCACCTATACAATAACACCATTCAATACAACGAGATGCTTAGAGCAGATCAAAATTGATATATGCTACCACAACTTACCAGTCATAGTAGTTGGTGTCGGAGCCGGCCTTTCATATGGTTCGCTTGGAGGTACTCATCACTCATTAGAAGATATTGCTTTTCTTCGTTCAATTGCCAATATGAAAGTTGTATGCCCGTCAGATCCTTACGAGGTTAGAGTTCTTTTAAAGAAGTCTTTAAAAGAAAATTCACCAGTATATTTCCGCATAGGTAAAAAAGGAGAAAAGACATTTCATACTACTGAAACTGAGCTTGAAATTGGTAAATCTACTTTGTGGAGAGATGGCAATGATATTTGTATTTTTACAGTAGGAAATATCTTAGATGTAGGGATTGAAACTGTAGAAGGCTTAGCTAAGAAAAATATTTCATCTAGACTCATAAACTTCTCAACTGTAAAGCCGCTTGACATTGATATGCTAAAAGACTGCTTTAGTAAATTTGATACAGTTGTAACAATTGAAGAGCATAGTATTCATGGGGGACTTTACTCATCCATCTGTGAGTGGGCATGCCAAAACTTTCAAAGAATCCCAAAAATTATTCCTTTTGCAACTAGAGATGAATTTCCTAAAAAATTAGGATCACAAAAATATTTACGTGATTTTTTTGGATTAAATTCACAATATGTAATCCATAAAATTTTTAATTACCTAAAGGAACGTTCATGCATACAACAGCTGCAATCTTAGTTGAGACAAACAAACCTCTAGTAATTGATGAAATAGAGATTCCTACTTTAAAGCCAGGTCAAGTCTTAGTTAAAATTGACTACAGTGGTGTATGTCATACGCAGTTATTGGAAGCATTTGGGAAACGTGGAAATGATCCCTACTTGCCACACTTATTAGGTCATGAAGGCAGCGGGGAAATTTTGGAAGTTGGTCCTGATGTATCAAAAATTAAAGCCGGTGACCATGTTATTTTATCATGGATGAAAGGAGCTGGCGCAAATGTTATGGGAACAGTTTATAATTGGAAGGGAATATCAGTAAACTCAGGTGCTGTTACAACTTTTAGCAAACACTCAGTGGTAAGTGAGAACAGATGCACAGTAATACCAGAAAAATTTCCCAAAGATAAAGCAGCTTTATTGGGCTGTGCAGTACCTACTGGCCTTGGAGCTGTTTTTAATACAGCAAAGCCAGAGCCTAATCAAAGCATAGCTGTTTTTGGGTGTGGCGGGATTGGTCTTTGCGCAATTCAAGCTGCTTCGATTTCGGAGTGTAGTCCAATCATTGCCATAGATATTAATATTGAGAAGCTAAATCAAGCAGAAAAGTGTGGTGCTACTCATTTTATAAATGCGAAAGAGGTGGACCCTGTTAAGCAAATAAATGAAATATGCTCACTTGATTTTGCGATCGAGGCAAGTGGATCGCCACTTGCAATGCAACAGGCGTTAGAGAGTGTCAAGAACCAGGGTGGTTCAGCTGTTATTGTTGGAAATGCCCAACATGGCAAGATGCTCACACTTGACCCGAAACAGTTTAATTTAGGCAAAAAGCTATTTGGCACTTGGGGAGGAGATAATGTCCCTGACTATCACTTTCCAAGATACTGTAAATTGATTGAGCAAGATGCCTTCAATGCAACTTTGTTTTTAGAATCAAAGTATTCTTTGGAGAAAATACAGGATGCATTGACAGATCTTCACAGTGGAAAATGTTTAAGACCATTAATTGATATGAGTATTTAGAAATGAAAATTGGAATTGATTTTGATAATACAATAGCAAATTATGACGGAGTTTTTTACCGAGCGGCTTTAAATCAAGAATTAATTCCAATCGATTTAGATCCTTCAAAATCTTCAGTTAGAGATTATCTCCGATCAAAAAATCTTGAAGATGAATGGACAAAGCTACAAGGATATGTCTACGGATCAAGAATGGATCTGGCAAAGGCATATGTTGGCATTATCGATTTTCTTGAACTATGTAAAAAAAATAACATAACAACAGTAATTGTAAGTCATAAATCAAAGCATCCTTATCTTGGGCCTAAATATGATCTTCACAAGGCAGCTTCAAACTGGATTAAGTCGATCCCGATCTTAAGTGAAGTCGAGGCTTTTTTCGAGTTGACCCTAGAAAAAAAACTGAAGCGAATATCCATTTTAAATTGCGATTTTTTTATTGATGATCTGCCCGAGCTCTTGAATGAATCCTTGTTTCCTAAAGAGGTAAAAAAAATCCTCTTTGACCCACAAAATATCCACAAAGAATCAAAAAGCTACAGGCGATTTAATAGCTGGCATGAAATTAAAAAGTTTTTCGAATTACAATCTCAAAGCAATTGAGAAAGTTTTAGCTTCCTTTCTTAAAACTAAAAGTGATTTTTCAATCTCAAATTTAAAAGGAGGGGGAAACAATCAAGTTTTTTTAGTAAAGCATCTAAACAAGAATTATGTAATAAAAAGTTATTTTCCAAATCTAGGAAACCAACATTCTAGAATAGCTTCAGAATACTGCTTTCTAGAGCATGCGTGGAAGCTTGGCATCCGCAATATCCCAGAACCATTAGCTAAGTTTAAAGAAGATAACATTGCAATTTATAGTTATATCAAAGGAAGGGTTCCTAAGCAAAAAGATGTGGAGATAAATGAAGCTATAAAATTCTTATTAGAGTTAAACACTGACCGAGATTCGGTTAAGCTCCCTTATGCAGCTGAGAGCTGCTTTTGTTTTCAGGATTATATAGATACAGTAGACAAGAAATTTTCTGGACTTTTTGCATCTGCAAAAGAAAATCAGTTACTTGAGTTTTTAAAAGGGTCGTTTCAGCCGAAGTGGAATAAAATCAAATCTAATTTTTCTAAAAAGTATAAAGATAGTCTTAAAGAGTTATTTCCAATCGATGAGACATTTGTTACTCCATCTGATTTTGGATTCCACAACGCAATTATTAAAAATGGCAGAACTTATTTCATTGATTTTGAATATGCAGGAATTGATGATATGGTCAAAACAATCTGTGATTTTTTCTGCCAGCCAAAATACCCTGTATCTATAAAACATCTTTCAAAATTCACTTCTAGCTTATTAGGGCTTGTAAAAGATCCAGTTCATCTTGTTTGGCGAATCCATGAGTTGATGCCAATATGTCAAATGAAGTGGTGCTGCATCATTTTGAACATTTTTCTAAAAGAAGGAAAAAAAAGGAGAGAGTTTTCTTTATCCGATTGGGAAGAGAGCTCTCAGTTTAATAAAGGAGTTGAATATTTTAATAACATACAAGAGGAGTTTTTATGGCCTATATAGATTTTATCACACAAAACCACACCAAAACTAAAAGAAACTACCTAGATCGCGTAAACGAGGCTTCAAAAGCAGAAGTTGCAACGATAGCCTCTAAATTCGATAAGGAATATTGGGATGGTGAGCGTAAATATGGCTATGGGGGATATCAATATGATGGCAGGTGGCAAAAGGTTGCTCAAAAGCTCATAGATCATTACAAACTAAAGCCTGGTGACAAAGTTTTGGATATAGGTTGTGGCAAAGGCTTTTTGTTATATGATCTAAGCATTGCAGTTCCTGGCATTGAAGTTGTTGGAATTGATATATCATCATATGCGATCGAGCATGCCAAAGAAGAAATCAAGGACAAATTAATCGTAGGCAATGCAACTTCTCTCCCATTTGAGGATAATGAATTTGATCTTGTTATTTCACTAAACACACTGCACAATCTTCCTTGTCACATGCTTGAAAAAGCACTAAAAGAAATGCAAAGGGTAGGCAAGAAAAACAAATACTTAGTTGTTGAGTCATATCGAAACGAAGAAGAAAAAGTAAATCTTTTATATTGGCAATTAACATGCCAGTCATTTTTCTCACCTGATGAGTGGCAGTGGTGGTTCAAGCATTGTAATTACACTGGAGATCATTGTTTTATTTATTTTGAGTGATTTTCTTTGTCCCGACCACAATCAAGTAGTGGGCTAGTTCGTAAAAACCGGTGTGAACTAGCTCATCATTTGCAGAAAATAAGAAAACAAACTCAAAGTGATTTTCCATCTCAGCAATTAGTCTATTCGGTGAATAAATATTTACATGACCTTTTTTAGAAACATCTGAAGCATATTCTTGGCTAATTTTGCTTGGAGTCCCAATAACTGCCAATCCAGTATCAGTCAAAGCACCTTTTATGCTGTCAAAAAAATTTGCTACATTTTCAGGATAGATATGTTCAATCACATCGAAGTTAACAACAGCATCATATTGGGCATTTTCTCGCTGAATAAGCGCATCTTTCACTTCAAATGACACATTAGACTCTGGAAAGTTTTTATTGGCAATTTCAATAGCTTCTTCATCAAAATCAATTCCTTTTGCATAACCACATTCTTTTGCTAATACATATGTACCAATTCCTTCATTGCATCCGATATCTAATACTTTTTTATCTTCGCCGATTAATTTTGCAGCAAATTTGTAATAAGATAGGCTGTGTAGCATTCTCCTAGGTGTCTTATAAAACCAGTAAGAAGCATATTTACCAAGCTCTATTTCTTTTTTTCCTTTCATTAGATCTAAAACAGGGTTCCATTTGGATTTTGTTTCTTTCATTGATTTTATCCTTTTTTATGAAATGCAACACAGATTATAAAGTGGGCCATAGAAGCGAATCCTGTATGGACAGTCTCATCATTCATTCCAAACGGGAATACTTGATGAAAATATTTTTTAAGGCTGTTTTTAAGACGCTCTTGTGAATAAAGATTGATATGACCTAGTTTGCTAGCCTCTGATGCATATTTGTCGGCTGTAATGTTAGGAGTTCCGATTACACAAATGCCATTCTCACTTAAATTTTTTAAAATTGTCTCAAAAAACTGTTCTTCGAACTTGGGATCGATATGCTCAATCACATCCATGTTTACAATTGCCTCAAATGAGCCATATTGTTTCCCCATGAAATCGTCATAGATAAAGTTTAAATTAGGTAAATTTTGCTTTGCGGTTTCTATTGCCGAATTATCAAGATCAACTCCTGTATAGCTCTTGGCTGTTTCAGCTAAAATAGTAGCTCCTATGCCTTCACTGCAACCTAGCTCTAATATATTGGCATCTTTACAGGCCATCTTGGCGGCAAACTTATATCTCGATAGGACAAAGCCTAAGCGTTTTGGGTCATTTCGGAAGTTATAACTCCAATGTCTTCCAAATGCTACTTTTTCATTTCCAAGTAAACTGGTGGTCTCATCCCACAGGTTTTTTTCTTTCATAATTTTTTAATAGTTTTTCAATGTTATCCTTAAGAGAGGAAAATTTTTTTAAATTGAGTCTAACTGACTCCATAGTGGTATTAAAAGGTCTTTGAAAATTTTCTCCAAGGTTTTTTAAAGAAATTTTATGAATTAATGATTTGTTAAAGTTGAACTTACTTGCAATAAGATCTGCTATGGTATCTCTTGGAAATGCTTCTGGTCCACATAGATTGAACAATCCAGTTAGTCTTTCTTTTTGAATATGAACAATCGCCTTGAAAACATCCTTTAGATGAATAGGGCAAAAAATCTGATCTGTGGCTACCTTTACTGATTTGTTTAGCATAAATAAATCAATTATTTCAGATATAAAACTTCCTTTGTCCCCATAAACCTTGCTTAATCTTAAGATGATGCATTTGTCAGAAAAGTCTCTTAAAATCTTTTCTTCCAAGAGCTGTTTTTGTTTTCCATATTCATTTACAGCTTTTGTCTTTGATAGTTCGGTATAGTTTCCCTCCACACCATCAAAAACATAGTCTGATGAAAAGACAATTGGAATTATTTCCAATTTAACTAAATGCTCTACCAATTTGTAAGTTTGTTGAACATTTACAAACTCAGTACCCACCGGATCGCTTTCACATTTAGATATTTTGGTTATACCAACACAAACTATTCCGTATTTAGCTCTTAAATCAAACTCCCATGAAGTCGAGTCGATAAGGTCAAAAGTAGGCGACGAATGTCTATTAAATCCAATAGTTGACTCATCTATCAGCTTATAGCAATCTAAAAGATAAGAGCCGATATAGCCATTTGAGCCAAAGATTATTGTCTTTGGAATTTCATCATTCTTTATGTACATATTCTAACGGCTCATTTTGGATCTTTTGGAAGTTCTCTTCTATCCATGTGATTACACTTTGAACTCCGTCTTTGAAAGATATTTGAGCTTTCCAATTGAGTTCATTTCTAATTTTTGAAGAGTCAATTACATAAGCCTTATCTTGACCTAGTCTTTCCTCTACGATATTTACAGCATTTCTAAAAGGAATATTCAACCTGTCACAGATGTTCGTAACGACCTCTTTGACGGATATCCCGCTATCTGGAGATATGTGATAAATATCTCCAATTGTACCTTTCTCCATTACTAATAGCTCACCGTTTGAGACATCTCTTATATGAATGTATGACTTGACTGCATTCCCTCCACCATGAAGAGGAATCAATCTATTTTGCTTAATGTATATGACTGACCTTGGGATTATTTTAAATAGCTGTTGATGCGCCCCATATACATTAGTGGCTCTTATCATTACCATTGGGAAATTAAAGTTTTTATAAAAGGTAAATAGAGAAAGATCACCGGCTGCTTTTGATGCTGCATATGGTGTTGTTGGGTTTACAGGATGATTTTCCTTTACTGTTCCAATGCATGTACCATAAACCTCTGGTGAAGAGATGTGCACATATTTTTTTAGATACTTTTTATCTTTAAGCATATTTACCAATTTTGTCAGTGCGACAACATTAGTCTGGTACCAATGATGTGGATTATCCCATGAAGGAGCAACTTCACTCTGGGCAGCAAAATTAACAATATAATCCGGTTTAAATTCATCTAGCCTACCTTCAAGTTTTTCTATCGAATTGTTTAAATCACATTGGAAAAAGGAATAGTTTCTTAAATCTTTTTTCTTATATGGAAGAAAAAGTTCTTCTTTTTCTTTTGATCTGCTCACACCTAAGACTTCATAATTTTCAAGACTTAGTAATAAATCAATGAAATCGCTACCTGAAAATGAATTACTACCTATTACTACTACTTTTTTCATAAATATCCTCATAAATGTAAAGCGAGGTTTACATTACTTCATTAATCTGATTAAAAATTTCAACAATGCAGTTTTCTTTACAGGCTCTCTATTCCCGACTATTTGAATATCTAATGCTGCGGCAATTGAGCCTAAAAATGCTGATAAAGTTAAATCTTTTGTTTTTGCCAAAGATAACGCTGAGATAGCCAAAAAACTATCTCCTGCTCCTACTCGATCAATAGAGCTAGAATTCAAAGCTGGAATAGTACTTGAAGTACCTTCCTTATCTAGGCATAAGACTCCTTCAACTCCTCTTGTAATTGAGATTGAATTTGAGCCAAGTTTTTGTTTTAGATTTTCGGCAATTATTTTTATATCGCTTTTTCTGTCCTGGGCTGCAAGTCTTGCTTCAGGCTCATTTAAAGAAATATAATCTGCTTTTTTATAGTGAGTTACTACATTAAACCCTCTATTGCCACTATTGCTTTGAGTATTTAAAGCTAAAAAAGTTGGCTGATTTGAAATTACTTCAGTTAAATTAGGATTTATAAATCCATTCCCAAAATCGCATACAACTATAAGGTCATATTCATCTGACCTTTTATTTAAAAAATCAGTCACTTTTTCTGACTCGCTATCATCTAAAATATTTTCATTTGAAGAATAGGTCTCGAATAACTTTGAAATTGAATTTCCGTCTTTCAAAACATAGCGCTTTTTGGTAAGTGTTGTATCTTTATTTGATAAGAAGAAATTCTTTTTGATACTAGAATTTAAAGTAGAGTTAATGAAGTCTCGTCTTGAGCAATTATTTCCGATGGCAGTAAGTATAGTTACATTATCAGAAAACTCTGCCAAATGATTGGCAACAATCAAAGACCCTCCCAAAAAAACTTCGCAGTCAATGTTTTTTGCTACCATATGAAGGCCTTTTCCAGATTGTCCTAAAGGTTCAACATATTGGTATTCATCGATAATAGCATCACCAATTACTAAGACCTTTAACTTTGAAAAGTCTTCTATTTTTTGAATGATTTCATCACAGCTGTATTTTTCTTTAATCTTTTTAATAACTTGTTGAAGTCCAATTGGCAACGGGTCGAAAAACTTATTAATGAGGGTAGACGAGCTGAATACAATGTCATTTGTATAATAAACCTTACCATTAAATTTCTCTACTTCTCTTGTTTCATCTGAAATCTTTCCTGTCACATCTTTTTCATGCTTAGCATATTCTTTTCCCTTAACATAAACATCTGGGCGAACTTTAGATATGCAGCTGACAGCATCTGGGCTATCATTTAAAACCACGTAATCTACTAGATCCAAAGATGCTAGACATTCTAGCCTTAGTTGCTCATTAAAAATAGGCCTTCCGGGGCCTTTATTCACATACTTATCAGGTGTAATTGAAACTACGAGAAGATTTCCTTGTTTTTTTGCTTCTTGGAAGTGTCTTATATGTCCTGGGTGAAGGAGATCAAAAACACCGTGACATTGAACTATCTTTTTTCCTGATTTTTTTTCTTCTTCAATTACTTCATATATTTCATTTAAGCTGATTACTTTCTGTAGCAATGTTATCCCTTTTTAAATTATTAAATAAAAATTTATTACTTTTCCAAACGTCTACAATTGTATGTAATAAAAAAAAATGACCTGTTTCAACCAAACCATAGTCAGAAACATTTAACCAAAAGTTCAAATCACCCATCTTTTTCAAGGGGTTAGTCGGAAGAAAGCCACTCAAGGTAATTATTTTACTGGATTTACTTTTAGCAACCTCTACTGCATTAATAATGTTGGACGAATTGCCAGAACTACTGATTGCAATTAAAAGATCTCTTGATGTGATTAATGTTTTAAGGGGAGTTGAAAAAACATGTTCATAACCGTAGTCATTACTAATACAGGTCATGATATTCGAATCAAACAATGTATTAGAGGGAACTTGACAAGCATTTAAAAAGTCTATCGAAAAATGAGAAGCAATGCCTGCACTTCCTCCATTTCCAATTAGATATGCAATTCCTTGATTTTTTTTTACATTGAGCAACAAAGAATGAAAAATACGAATTGCTTGTGAATCGGAAATTATCTCATCTGAAGTACTATATTCACAGCATTCAATAAACTTCTGAAGCTCATTTATTCTTTCTAAAAACATATTACTTTAAGTATTTGAACCAGTTTTTTGTAGCAATGTTAATACTTTCAGGATCCCATACCGGAGCATCTTTAAAATCATCTATTTTATTAATCAGTTTATTTACTCCTTCTTTCAAGGAGACTTTAGCTGACCAGCTAAGCTTTTTTTGGATTTTGTTTATATCTGCGAAAGTACAGTCCGGTTCACCTGGTCTTTTAGGTATAAAAACTTTATCACCTTGCAGTAGGTCAATAATTTCATTTACGCTGTAGTGACCTCCACTGCCAACATTCATGATCTGTTGATTTATATCAGACATCGCTGCTACATAGAATGCATCTGCTACATCGGTCACAAATGTGAAGTCCCTAGTTTGGTTACCATCACCCACAACAGTAAATGGTCTTTTGTTTAATTTCTGGGCTAAAAAAACTCCGAATACGGCCCCATATGCTCCAGTCGTTCGAGCCCTTGGTCCATAAACATTAAAAAGCCTCAAAGATATAACAGGCATCTTATAAACTTGTCCCCAATGCATTACTAACTCTTCACCTAAAAGTTTAGTTAAGGCGTATGGATATTGAGGTGAAGTAGCTGTAGTTTCTGGAGTTGGATAAACATTTGGAACCCCATAGCATGATGATGACGCTGCATAAACCAGCTTTTTGATTGAATACTTTTTTGTAGCCTCTAAAACGTTGTATGTTCCATTAACATTTGTTTCGAAGTAGCTTTTTGGGTTCTCAATTGATGGTACAATATCAGCCAAAGCTGCTAAATGAAAAACATAATCAGCACCTTTAAAGTGAGACTCAATTTCAGAAAAAAACCTTACATCTGCTTTAACAAAGGTAAAATTTGGGTTATCTGTAATACTTTTTAAATTAGCCAGTTTACTTCCATACAAGTTATCAATTGCAAGTACTTGATGGCCTTCTTGAATTAGCTTCTCACAAAGATGACTTCCTATAAAACCTGAACCACCAGTTACAATAGATTTCATTTTAGATTTACCTTTTGCATCGTTTTAATATTGAAGTAGGTTTCATCACTCAAAGAGTTTGGTAGCATATCTTTTTCAAATGCCTCAACTAAGCTGATAACAGCATCCTCAATTGAGTATTTAGGGTAGAAATCTATTTTTTTGCCGATCTTCTCGGAAGATATATGATATGACCTTGGATCGTTGGTAGGTACGAATTCAACCGATACCTCCTTTGTTTTTGAAACAACTTTTCGTACAATTTCAGCTATCTCTTTAACTGTGTGATTGTGATAGCCGACATTAAAAGTTTCTCCTTGAATAGTTTCTTTTGGTGATTTTAAAACATATAAATACGAGCGCACCATATCATCAATATGGATATTAGGCCTCATTTGGTCTCCGCCCATTACTTTTATTTTACCAGTATTATAAGCTAAGTTAGTCAGAATATTTACTACAACATCTAGTCTTTGTCTTGGGGCATACCCACAAACGGTTGCAGGTCTTATTACTGTGCAAATAAAGTTATCATCCAAATATGAGAATAATATTCTTTCACATTCTGCTTTGAATTTTGAATAATCTGTCAGTGGTCTTAACTCCATACCCTCATGAACACTTGGTTCATCTTTTACACCATAAACAGATGATGATGATGCATAGATAAAACGTTTTACCTTTGCCGCCTTTGCCGCCTTTACAAATGGTTCAAATGAATCTAGGTTGATTGACTTGCCAAGGCTTGGGTCTAATTCAAAGCTTGGATCATTTGAAATACATGCTAGATGAATTACAGCATCACAAAAATGTAAAGCTCGCTTTACAGTTTGAATATCTCGAATATCACCTTTAATCTCTGTTAATTTAGGATTACATCTATGACTTTTAAATACTGAATCACCATAAAGGTATAGATCCAAAACGACTACCTCATGTCCTTCATCTAAAAGAGCAGGAACTAGTTTTGAGCCGACATATCCAGCACCGCCAGCTACTAAAATTCTCATATATATACCTATTTTTTGAAGTCCTATAAAAAAACTTTTTTGAATTATCCGCAAGATAATTGTTTTTAAAACCTAGAGGTCAGTTTCAAGCTCTAAAAAATGGATTTTTATTGGACGAACAGAAGAAAAAGTACTTGATGACAAATGAGGATAAAAATTTATGCAGGCGTAATTTTGCGCCTGCATATTCTTTTAAATTTAGGCCTTAAGCCAAGGTTCAACTTCAGGACAATTTTCTAGTCTAGCCAATAACGATTCGTTGCTATCTTGTAAGTGTTGATTTCTTACAGCAGCAAATGTAATGCGAGGGGGGCGTTCTTTTGGAAAAGGCTGCAGTCCTAATTGCTCTCTGATTTCTGACTTAAAATCAACAAAAACTGAACCAACTAATGAATATCTATTGTCTCCTCTAGCTGGAACAATGTACGGATCTTTAAATGACAATCCGATTTCGGTATTCAAAAATCCTTCTGGTAACTTCTCAGAATCATACTCCCAACGAAAAGCTAATACTACATGTCCATAAATATCAGGTAGTTGCAAATGCCTAGCTCCTTCAGCTGAAAGATGTTTTTCTATCTCAGGTCTATAAGCCTCTAATAATTCTTTTGAGAATCCTTCATCAATTTCAGCAATTAAATGGCCTGAGCTTTCATGAATTTTAACTTTACATTTCAGTGAACCATTTGGAAGAATTTTATGAGCCTGTTCACTAGGTAACTTTGTTACTACATATGAAGCTGGGAAATGATCGATTTCAGCAATTTTGCTTCCTGTCATTTTCATAGTTTCTCTATCATTTGATTTAACAGCACCAAGTAACTCATTTGAGATTTCGTTGATTTTTTCAACAAAAGTTCTAAAACCTGGACTGTTAAAATCCTTATTTTCGTGCAAAGTGACCAAATAGCTAAAAAGTGTTACTAGCGCTCTAGCGTTGCCTCCAAATTTTTCCTTAGAAAAATGTGAACTTATTTTTTCTTCAGACCTTAATGGAAGGTCTCTTCCATTTGCTTGATCAAATATCGATAAAGCAAATAATGCCATTTTGTCTTTAGTTGCCTCAACTTCTTCATTATATTCTGCTCCGTCACGCCTGGATTGCACTACAAAGGCATGATTTAACATTGGATTGGATATTACTGATTGATTAACACTAGCTGCCGCCATAGATATACCTTTTGTTTAAAAATTTATTGGGATTTTGGCGGCGGATAATGTTAAATTTAGAATTTTTAATCAATTATTTTTTTAAGGACTAACTTATTAAGAAAAAGCAGTTATAAATTTAAAAAAATTAAAGTTGAAGCAAGCTTTGGATTTTTGGACATTTTTCAAACTCACTTAATAAAAAATTATCACCATCTGGCAGATGTCTATTTCTCACAACTCCAAATATAAAACGATATGCATTGTCTGAGAGAGGCTTTAATCCTATATTTTTTCGAATTGAATTAATATCTTGAGACTCAATAAAAATTGAGGCCATTGCAGCATATCTATTATCTGTTCTTGAAGGTGAAAAAAAAGGCTCTTTAAACAACAACTCAACTTCTTCATGCATAAAAACTTCAGAAGAAGATGAATTGATTAACTCATTTTTTCTAGCAATAATGACTAAATATTCTTCATCTGGTATTTGTAAGCAATTAGCCCCTTCATCTGAAAGATATTGACTAATTTCAGGTCTATATACCTCTAGAAATTTTTCCAAAAAGTCATTTTTAATAACAGCAATTAAATGACCTGAACCTTTATGAATTCTTACATCGCATTTCAAGGTATTGTCATGTAGGATTTTACTAATTAGATCCCCATTCAACTTAGTTAGGCTATATTTGGCAAAAAAATTATTAATTGGCCTAAATTCCTGTCTTATCCAAATTAACTTGTTAATAGCGTCTATGTTTTTAATTCTTAATAATTTATTTGCAACTCTAGTGACTTTCTCTGCAAATTTTTTAACTTTAGGATCATCACTGCTTTCATTTAGGCAGATAAGATAAGCAAAAATAGTTGATAATTCTTTTACAAAACCAACCCCATAAGATCCTTTGCCAAAATAAAAACTGAAGGTTTTACCAGGTGCTATATGGATATCTTTTTTACCTAAATCAAAAATTGTTAATGCTAGTAATGTTGCTCGATCTTTTATGGATTCTAGCTGTGTAGAAATGTTAGTTTTGTCTAATGTAGATTTGAATACAAAGTCATGTTTTAACATCCCATTGAATGTTCTAGCTTCAATAGCGCTCGCCATTATATACACCTTATATTAGAAATTTATTAAAATTTAGCTAGCGCATTTTGTTAGAAATTAAGATTTTTAATCAATTTTTTTAAATATAGAGCCTACTAAAAATGTAAGAATTAGCTATTTTTTAGAGTTAAGAATGAGGGAATGTTATTTTGAGACCTTAGGATCTTTTAACAAAGCTAAGTTTTCGTAGTAGCGCATCATATCTCTGAGCTTAGCAGCATCCTCAAAGCGCATTTCACTGGCTGCTAACTTCATTTCAGTTTTACACTCTTTTATTTTCTTTTCGAGATCTTCCATGTGGGCTTGAGCTTTTTTGACGTCTTTTTTTGCTTCTAGCTTAAGTTCTTCACTAACAAAACCGAACGTTTCTTCAAGATTCTCAATTTGCTCTCTTTTGACTGTTTTGGGAGTAATACCGTGTTTTTTATTATGTTCAATCTGTATTTCACGCCTTTCTTGGGTAATTTTTAGAGTGTTCTCAATTGCTTTTGTCTTTTTGTCTGCATACATAATTACTCTGCCATGAACGTTTCTGGCAGCTCTTCCACATGTTTGAACAAGGGCCGTCTCACTTCGCAAGAAACCTTCTTTATCAGCATCTAAGATCACGACCAACGATACTTCTGGGATATCCAATCCTTCTCTTAACAAGTTTACACCAACTAGTACATCAAAGTTTCCATTTCTGAGTTCTTTAATAATGTGCATTCTTTGAAGAGTGTCTATATCTGAATGGAGATATTTTGCCTTTACTCCTATTTCTTCTAAGTACTTAGATAAGTCTTCAGATAGTTTTTTGGTAAGAGTTGTAACTAAGACCCTTCTATTTTTTTCTGTTTCAATGCGAATTTCTTCAAGCGCATCGTCTACTTGTCCTTCGGCTGGCTTGATCTCAATAACTGGATCAAGTAGTCCAGTTGGGCGAATGATTTGATGAACAACATCTCCTTCTGCTTCTCTAACTTCCCAATCTCCAGGGGTTGCAGACACATAAACAACTGTCTTAAAGAATTCATAGGATTCTTCGAATTTTAATGGCCTGTTATCAAAAGCTGAAGGAAGTCTGAATCCATATTCAATCAGTGATTTTTTCCTAGCCCTGTCGCCGTTGTACATAGCATGCATTTGAGGAACTGTTTGGTGCGACTCATCAATGAAGAAAAGAAAATCTTTTGGGAAATAATCAAGTAAACAAGGAGGCGGGTCTCCGGGTGATCTATTGCTGAAATGACGTGAATAGTTTTCTACTCCTTTGCAAAAGCCAACTTCCTTGATCATCTCTAAGTCATAATTGGTCCTTTCTTTAATGCGTTGCCTTTCAATTAGCAGGTTTTCTTTTTCAAAATGGCTTATCCTATCTGCAAGTTCATATTTGATGCTTTCAATTGCTTTAATCCTGACCTCTTCTGGTGTTACATAGTGTGATCCTGGATAAATTTTAATTTCTTTTAGTCTTTCAATTACTTTTCCAGTTAAAGGATCAATTGAGCTTATTTTTTCGATGTCATCACCAAAAAACTCAATACGGTAAGCTATATCATCTTCATATGCCGGAACAATTTCTAAAACATCTCCTCTAGCCCGAAATGTAGCTCTTGAAAGCTCATAGTCATTTCTTTTGTAGTGAAGCTCGACCAGGTGAAGTAAAACATCATCTCGTCTTATGTTCTGGTCTACTTTCAAATGAATTAACATCTGGCTATAATGCTCTGGAGCACCTAAACCATAAATGCATGATACTGATGCAACAATAATAACATCATCCCTTTCAATTAAAGATCGAGTAGCGCTCAAGCGCATCTTTTCAATTCTATCATTAATTGACAGGTCTTTTTCAATATAGGTATCTGTTCTAGCGATGTAGGCTTCTGGCTGATAATAGTCATAATAAGAGACAAAGTACTCGACCGCATTATTTGGAAAAAATCCCTTGAATTCTTGATAGAGCTGGGCTGCAAGTGTTTTATTATGGGCTAGGACAATAGTCGGCCTTTGTATATTTTGGATAACATTTGCCATTGTAAATGTTTTACCAGACCCAGTTATACCTAAAAGTACTTGCGATTTTTTCTTTTTTCTAATCCCATCTGTCAGCCTATCGATCGCTTCCGGCTGATCGCCTTTTGGTTCAAACTTTGTTTCTATCTTAAATTTAGGCATCTTTACCTACTTTGTAAATAAGGCTCAACCAAAGGCTTTAAAACCCCTAGTTCTTCTGAAATCTCCAATCCAATTGCAAAAAAGGATCCTAAAATAATTGTGACAAGTAATGACTTTTTAAAAAAGCCTTTGTAGTTAGGTAAATTCCAAGCCATCAAAGCTGGCAGTATACCTAATAAAACTGCAACAAAAACTCCTGCATATTGGAGGGCTAATAAAAATCCTCTTTGATAACTTAGAACGAAAAAAAGAGGTGGTATAAAAGTTAACAAGGACGCAAAAAGTCTTCCTTTTTTGCTTTTTTTCATTTTAAGAGCATCCCTTAAAAAATCTCTTAAACTGAGCGATACTCCTAAAAAAGAAGTAACAATTGCAAAAAATGCAAATAATCTTGCACCGATCTCTAGAACAGGATGGTTAATTAATTCAATTAGCGGTTTTGTACTTGGGGCTCCTTCAATCCAAGCTGAGGATAAATAATCTATTGGAACAATTCCTAGTACAAAAAATTCCCAGAGAAAATACACTGCAAGAGGGATTAAACTGCCTATTACTAAAGTTAGTCGAAGCTTTCTTACATTATGTCTTTCATAAGTAGTTAGAGATGGAATTATGATATGATATCCAAAAGAAGTGAATAAAATTGGGATTGCCAGCAACAAGGCAGGTGAATCAAAATGCCTATATAAAGAGGTGTTTATTTCTTTCGGGGCGAGTCCAACTAACATTCCGTAACTTATAACTAGTCCTAACATGAAAAAACGGTTGACCCAATCAACTGTTTTGGTGCCGTGATAAACAAAAAAGCCAAAAAAAATAACAATTAAAAATGGACTGATATATGCAGGAATTTCAATTTTAAATATCCATTTTATGACATCTGAAAATATTGGCGAGCTTCCTGAGATATATGCTGCGGTCAATGAGTATAAAAGTAAAATATATACAATCCAGCAGAGTACTTTTCCAAATATCCCAAGCGTTTTTTCAGCCATTGAGACCATGTTAGTCTCTCCAGGAATCGACAAATTTACATCCAAAATCAAAAATGCTGTGACTAAGAAAAAAAGCCAAATAATAGGAAGCAAAAAAGCAGATGGGACAAATCCTGCAAAACCACTTTTCACCGGCAGTGCCAACATAGCAGCTCCGATAGAAGTTCCAGCTATTAATAAAATACTTCCTAAAAATCGATTCTGTTTGATCACTTGATTCCTATGCGTTTAGATTTATTCCTAAAATTTTCAATATTTCGTTGATAACTAGAAAAACAGAAAATATAATTACAATAATTAATGAAGTCTTACCTCCCTTAACATGGTATGAAGAAAAATATTTTTCTTTGTACCTACCAATCCAGACCATAATTGCAGGTAAAATCCCAAATAAAATAACAGCACAAAAGCCACCTGCAAAACTAAGAGCTTTAAAGAATATTTCCGGATAAGTCAAAGAAAATAAAGCGGGCGGGATTAATGTTAAAAAGATAAGCCAATGGCTATTTTTTCGATTTGGCTTTACTTTCATTCCATCTGCAATAAAATGCATTAGCCCAAGTCCCTGGGCCAAAAATGATGTAATAATTGCAAAAAATGCAAATAACTGCGAGACGTGCCCTACAAAAGAACCTTCAAGATAATGATTTAATGAAGAACTAGCTTCTTGTCCGCTTAAAAAAGAGTTTAAAAGGCCTTTTTCGCCGTTATATGGAACAATTCCAATGATGACAGTCTGCCAAAACAAATAAATGAACAAAGATAAGATACTGCCACCTAGAACAGTTTTTCTCATTTTTTTGAGGTTTCCATCAAAATATGCTGTAAGTGTTGGTATCATATTATGGAAACCAAAAGAGGTAATCAAAACCGGTAGAGGAAGAATTAAATACTTCAAGTTAATTGTCTTTAAATTTTCGGCATTTATCTTAAATGATCCTAAAAACACCATTAAGATGTAGGTCGCTATTAATCCTGCCATTAAGTATCTATTGAACAGATCAACCGTTTTGGTTCCCAAATAAATAACAAAACCTAGAATCAAAACAAAAAATAGGCTGGTAATTTGTGGGTTCAATGAAAGGCTTAGAAACCTATTCAAAATACCTGAAAAAATTTCACCACTGCTGATGATATACGCAACTGAAAGCGAGTAAAATAAAAAAAGATATAAGATCCAACTAATTACTCTTCCAGTATTGCCAAGCGCTTTTTCCGAAATTGAAACAATATTAATCTGACTTTTGAACCATCCATTTGTTTCAACCAATAAGAGGGCAGTAAACGTCATGAATGCCCAGGCAACTAAAGTTAGAAAAATGGAGGGCACATAACCAGTAATTCCAGACAAAATTGGGAGGGCAAGCATCGCAGCTCCTATGCAGCTGCCGGCAATTAGAAAAATCCCACCCAATATGTTTTTTGGGGTGATCATCGTCCTTAAGTTTCCATTTTTTCGACTCTGCGAATTTCCTGACCTAATCTGCCAAGTTCATATCCATCATAGTCTACAAATTTAAAGAATCTTTCAAATTGAGGAATTGCATCACATACCTGTCTTGCCATTTCTTGTGCAATAAAACGGTAGCTTGGATGCCCTGCAGGCGAAGATCTAAGCTCACAAAGCCACTGAAGTGAGCGCAAGTTAACTGTGAAATACCAATGAATATTATATGCCATTGGGACAATGTACTGCGCTTCTTCTGGAAGCTCAGAGCGAATTGTATCAAATGCTTGCTTTGCTTTCTCCATAGCATTTACATACGGCTCTTCCATTTCAGTGCCAACAATCTCAGAGGGAACAAAGTAACCAAAATCACAGTTTAGTAATTGTCTTTCCTGAGTTAGTATACGATGCCTATGTAAATCTCTATACACACCAAAATCAGCTAATATTTCAAAGGTAAAAGTTGCATTTTCAAGAGCTCTTGGAGACTTATGCCTTCTATTTTCTCTTGAAACGCATCCAGCATCTAGAATTTTCGCAATTTGCTCATCACTTAAGGATGCAACGTATTCTTGAGTATCTTTCAACCCAACATTTGAGTTGTCAAATAAAAGGGCGCTAGCCACTTTTACAACTGCATCAGAGTCAAAATTAATCAGGCGCACTCCCGGTTCTTTCATTGATGAGATTTGTGGAGAATGCTCTTCCACTAAAATTTTCAACTCACCTTGCATCTCCTCATTGAACTGAGAAAAAGTATTAAAATACTTATGTGCCGGATCTGCTCTCCTGATAAATGACGGAACAACCTTATTAAGCTCAGAATATCCTTTTTTACCTAGATCTTGCAGCTCAGCTAAATTATGGCAGTTTAGCTTTTGTAAGAGATTTTCAAAAAATCTTCCGTTACCAAATACACCGAGGTTTGTCAAAGCACTAGAGGGAAGTATTCCTCGCAAGCAATCTAAGACCTTTGCTCGAAGTGAAGCTGTATAAGCGACCTTGGAAATATGGTGTTCTTTTGGAAAATGCTCCTCTATTACTGCTGTGAGAGGAGGTATTAATTTGCTATAAGTTTCAAATAAGTGATTACAAGTTTCAATATAAAGATCTCGATAAGCTGAGGTCATTAAGATCGGTTCTCTATAGTAGAGGTATTCACCATTAATTTTTTGATCAAAATATATGTATCTAGTTGATTTTTCGAGTGGTGATCCACCAATTCGACAATCTTCTATAGCCTTAGCTGCCAACATTGAAATGTTCTCAATGGCAAGGTGGGCTCCGCCGAGCTCTCCAATTGAGTCGTCACCGTACCCATCTAAAATTCTATCATAAAAATTTTGAGCCTTTTTTATAGCAATTATCTGCTCATCATCTCCGGGGATCTCGCTTTCAGAAATTTCTCCTGCTATTGCGGAAAACGCAGTATCTTCATTGAGTATAAACTCTTTTAAAAGTAATGATCGAAGCCCTAAACTTGATCTAGAGTATCTTGAAAAAAGCGCACCTTTGATTACCTCAGGTAGATTCCTCAAAACAAAAACGTTACTTGAGGTGTTTGTAACAAAATGCTCTAATATTTTAATTTGGCTCTCAGAAAACTCTTCGTAGTTCTGAAACATAAAATGAACCCCATTGTTAGCCACTAAAAGGATAAGGGTGCCATAATCTGAAAAGTAGGATCAAGAGAAAAATTTTTCAAAAAACAAATATGTAAATATTATGCCAATAAAAGAAATTAAATTTTTACCACCTCTTCAACGCCCAAGAAGGAATAGAAAAAGTCCTTCTATTAGGGCCATGTTAAAAGAAAATCATTTACTTCCTTCTGATTTTGTAATGCCATTTTTTTTAATAGAAGGCTCTAAGAGAATTGAAAGAATTGAAAAATTCCCCAGCATTTGCCGGTTAACTGCAGATTTAATTTTGGAAAAAGCAATTTCTTTACACAAAAAGGGCATTCAAGCAATAGCACTTTTCCCTGTAGTAGAAAAAATAAAAAAAAACATTAACGGAAGTGAGGCTTTAAATCAGCTAGGACATTACTGCAAGGCAATTAGATTAATAAAATCAGAAGTTCCTAGCTTATGCATTATTACTGATCTAGCACTAGATCCGTACACTACCCATGGCCATGATGGGATCATAAATGATAAAAAAGAAGTTGATAATGACTCAACTGTGGCAGTCTTATGCCAAATGGCCTTGGTCCATGCAGAAGCTGGGGCTGATGTAGTGGCTCCAAGTGACATGATGGACGGTAGAGTAAAAGCAATTAGGGATACCCTAGATGCTAATGGGTTTTCTAATACCTCTATTATGTCGTACACAGCAAAATACGCATCAAGCTTATATAGCCCATTTAGAGATGCCGTTTCCTCAACGCTGGAGTTCGGAGATAAAAAATCCTACCAAATGGATCCGGCCAACACAAAAGAAGCAATCATTGAAGCTAAAGCCGATGATAAAGAAGGCGCTGACATTTTAATGGTGAAGCCTGCAAGCATTTACCTAGATATCATTTCAAAAATTAAAAGTGAAACAAACAAGCCGATAGCTGCATACCACGTAAGTGGTGAATATTGCATGGTAAAAGCAGCTCATGAGTTAGGATATTTAAATGAAATAGATGTTTTTCATGAGGTACTACTTAGCATTAAAAGATCTGGCGCGAATATTATTATATCTTATGCAACTGAAGAAATTTTAAAAGTCATCTAATAAAACAACGGAGTCTGGTTATATCTTTCAAAATATATTGTTTGATAAAGTTCTTTTCCAGTTGCTGCAACAGCTCCAACATCCCTAAGCCAAGCTGCCATTGCATATCCAACTCTGGTTCGGCTGCTTTTATTTAAGAAGATGTCTAAAGGGAGGCTGAAAAATATTCCCTTATCGTGATATCTTTTTCGGTTAACGAAGTCTTTTGCTGTTGTGAAAGTATACCAACCACCTACCCTTAGCCCACTTGGAAATGTTCTAGCTAAATTCATTCTAACTCCTTTATCTTTAGCTAGAAACTGTCCGAAGCTGAATTTTAAATCTATATTTAACGGCTTATAGTCATAATATAGATCTAAGAAATATTGCAGGCCTGTGTAATCAACATAAGTCGGCGTAATTCCTTGTAACAGCCTAATTTTCTTTTGAAAAAAAATCCCTTCGTAGTTTCTCTTCCAAACTGTAGCTGCTTGAAACCCAACTGCCCAATTAGCTTTTGCAGGATAGTATAGAAATTCACTAGCAAAACCCCCATAAGCAAGTTCAAAATAACCGGCAGCAAGCCTTGCAAACCAGCCATGACCTAAATTCCAACTTCTTTGTAAGTAGGCTAAATTTACCTTAAATGTATTGCCTTGAACATATCTGATAGAGTCTGATCGGACATTAATGATCTGAGATGGGTTTAGCTTATCGCGATCTCCAATATCTGCTGTACTTGATTTAATAATATAACCAAATTGAACATCATAATAAACCTGCTTAGGCAAATATCCTTGTGGGCCTGCAATTAGTCCGACATCATATTTGAATTTCCCAGAAGAGCTTCCCCAGTAAGTTCTAAATGTAGGCCTAAAAGTAAACTCCCAAATGCTCTTTTTTCTTCTATATAAAACTGCTCCGTCATATTCACATGGAGGTTTTGTGACTTCATTGTAGTGGGAAATTATGGCAACTTCGGCATCACATAACTTTTTATCCCTATAAAGATTAAGCTCATCTTTGCTAAAGCAATATTGATGAACTGGCACTCCATCTGCTTCAATTACAACAGTAATTTCATGAATATTTTCAGGAATTAAAGATGCCAGTATTTGAAGTATTCGATTTCTAACCTCATCCTCTATTCTGTAGCGCACATTAATGACTTTCATCCAAAGTGAATCTTTTTTTTTACAGTTAACTGTTTTGACTACAGTATACAAATCAAAACCCTGCTCTTGAAATGCATAAGCAATTTCTTGAGCAAACTCTCTATCTGATCTTAGTAGTCCGATAGGCTCGATATTTATAGGAGATTTGTAAGGGAGTGGATCTTTAATTTTTGGAAAAAACCCATTAGTTTCTCCAATATTATAGGTAAATGATCCAGAGGCCGCAATTTCCTTACCTCTTATAGTACTGGCTTTTACTTGGAAAAATTTCAACAATTTATAATGAATACCAAAATTTATTGGATAATTGACTTCTTTTCCATCTGGGTGCTCTTTTGAGTGATGCTCATAGTCGTTTGCATCATATTCCAGTACAAAGGTTAGATTCTTGAAGAATTTATTATCGAACTTGCGCATGGGCGACCATGCTAGTGCCCCAAAAAAACCATTGATCCTGCCATTGCCCCACCCAAGAGTCGCTTCAAGGTTATAGTCTAAAAAAGTCTTGGTTGCCACAATGTAAAAAGAAGAAAACCTCATTGATCCAATAAAATCATTGAAACCAATTGCAAACTCAGGAAGATCTGGTAACCCATCTTGTTTTTGAAGTAAAGCGAGCTTTACATTTGCTGCTCGATCGCAAAATGTTCCAAATTTTTTTCCTAAAGCGCAATCTTCAATTCCATGAAACAGCCAATAATTGCCTGTAATCTCTAAATGGTCAAAAAACTGGAATAACAAATTATAAAGCCTATATGGCGGCAAATATGAGAAACTAAAACCTAAAACTCCAGCTTTTGCCATTCTAGCAGAAGGCATAGCAAAGTATCCTGCTTGCATCTGATAGTTGAAAATAAGTGGCAGATCGTCATTTATCTCTTCATCGACACTTGCTACAGTTTCAAGGTCATCAAATAAGTTTGTGACGCAGTCGTAGTTATAATCTTTTGCAAAAGAAAAATTCGATACTGAAAAAATAATAGCCAAAAGAAGAAAAAACATTTAAAGCAAGCACACATCTTAACTCAAAAAAAAGAGTGTACTTATAGTCCTGTTTCTTCCGAATATTTTTTTAAACCTTCTTGAACAATTTTTACCATTTCGTTTTTGCTAGGACAAACAAAAGTCGGAAGAGCAAAATCTTCAGGAGCTACTTCTAGCAACCCTAGATCTATTGCAGCCTCAAAGTCTTCGACCATAATTGCTTTAATTAACTGCACCGTAGGAATTCGCATGGGAACTACTTTTTCATAAATACTACTATCTACAAATGCCCTTTGCTCACCATGTTGGTTGGTTGTAAAATCAAATTTTTTAGATTTTAAAAATCCTGAAAGGTAGGTTTTTGTTATACTGTATTTATCTTTACCTAATCTGAAGAAATGAAATGGCTCTCTTTTTTCATTTTTCTTTATAACACTCACACAGGTATGAAAAAAACCTAAGTGCCCGGAAATATTTGTAGCAGTACCTGTAAGCGGATCTCCTGAAATAATTTCGCTGTTTTGGGAAACTAATTTATTATCTAATAATGTCTTTAAACCAACTCCCATCCTAGTCTTAAAAAAGCCAGTCTTTTCAGGATTACATCCTGATCCAGCTACAGCAACAATTCTATTAACATGATATTTTCCAGCTATGAAAAACATCCCTATTGTTATTACATCATTGATAGAAAGTGTCCAAACTACATCGGTCGGATTTACAATCGGGTCTATCATATAAATATGAAGCGATGGGTTTGAAACGGGATGAGGTCCTGAAGCTGGATGAATATTTACATTCCTTGCACTTTTAAAAAATTCTCCCTGGTTTTCTCGATATATTAGGTGCACTTTTTCAGGTGAAATTTTTGACAAGACATCAAGACCTGTTTGAAATTCTTTCTCATATCCTTTTAATTGCATTCTTGCATCTGGCATGTAAGGTGCTGACTCAAGTGCTTTGATAAATATACTTTTCGGTATTTTCTCAGGATTTGGAATCCGACAAAAAGGTCTTGAAACCACATGTGCAAGCAGTCCATTTTTATGAAGAGCTTTCACGATATCATCAGCAGAAGATTTACTGTAATCAATTGGACTTAAAACAAAGTGATCCTCATTTTCATCTACTTTTATGACAACTGTTTTAATGCTTCTTTTGTCACCTCTGATTATTTCCTTAACAGTTCCTGATGCTGGAGATATAAAAACCCTTTGGTCAACAATTTTATCTTCAACAATTGGCTGACCAATTTTGACTGAATCGTTTTCATTAACTAGAAGTCTTAGTCTCAGATTGCTAAACAATGATAAATCCAGACCCACGGTTTCTGGTCTTTCTAAGTTTTGGACTTCACCCTTAGGAGGATTAGAAAGAGGTAGATCCAGTCCTTTTTTTATCTTCAAATGCACTTTTTACTCACTAATCTTTTTTACGAAGAGTAGGTGTAAAAATATTTTTTTTGCAAGAGATAAACTTTTAAAACCACATCTAAAAAAATTCCGAGAAATTAGATCTCAGATACAATCTTCAATTAAGATATTTTATAGCTCAGATTTAATTAAGATAACTGCATAGAATTAATGCTCTGTGCTCTATACGTTGTGCTCTGTTTTATAACTATAGCTATTAAAACCAATTCTCAACAGATCAGAAAAGTCTAGTCTTCCCAATTTAAAATCCTTATACATAGCTTTGTTTTCAAATTCTTCAGCACAAAATTTAGCTTTGTCAAATAAGTAATTAACTCCCACAAAAAAAGTTAAACCTGAATCAACAAGTGTGTCCTCGATTGAACAAAATCTCTCGAATCCTACTATGTTTTTAATAGTTCTATTATTCATTAATCGATGTGAAATAAAGTAAAAAACTGTAGACAAGCCTCTTAATACTAGAGCTGCAACTAAAGCAACCCTTTTAACATTATTTGTTACAAAACTAAATACCTTATGCGAAGGCTCTATCAAAGCAGAAGGTCTTTCTATTGTTTGAACTGACATAATTATTCTTTTATTAATTTTTTAAAAAAATATTATATATTTTAAATATATATCAATTTTAATTTAGAAAATTAAATAAAAAATATAATCAATAACAATTTAGTTGTAGATAGCTAACTTTAAACAATTTAAGGCAGAAGCTGCAAAAATTTCCACCCCACACGTAAACAATTTATTTGAATAATTGTTTAGTTTAAATTTCTACAAAAGCATGGGAATTTTGAGAATTTAGCCTATACGCAGCAGCCTAATGCTTCAAACTCTTGAGATATAAAGAAAGGAGAAAGACAGATTTACATCTAAGCCTAAAGAACTGAAAGCTTATGTTTTAGACAGCAGAAAATTCAAAGAGATGAAACTAAAAAAAGAAAAAGAGTTTTATTTATATATATATTTGAACATTATATCATTCGATTCTATACTGCTAAGCATAAAAGTAATAAAAACTAAAGAGCCATGACATATTTAAAAGATTTCAAAGAAAGAATTAACAGAAGTGACTATCCAGGGTTTTTGAAGCTTTGGGAAGAGTATTGTTACATCGATGTACCAAATGATGAAGAATTTTTAAAAATTCTAAAGCTTGCTAAAGATTCAGAAATAGCTAATGCGTTTGGGCAACATGTAGAAAAAGGACTGACTGTTTGGAAACTAGTTCAGGACGTTGATCTTTCTCATGAAATTTTAAAACTTATTTTCGACATACAAAAAACCGACTCCGAAACACTTTCCGATATTGCACTAAAATATTTAGAACAAAAATATCCAAATGATCCTCTATTTAGTGAAAAATTGCGTTTAATTGGATTAAGACCCGAACAAACTTTTCAAAAAGCCATTGCCAACTATGAACTATTAACTCACATGGCAAAAGGCAAATTTGTTTTCCATAAAGCCGGTTGGGGAACATGTGAAATTACCGATGTATCGTTGGTAAGGGAAGAGGTTGAACTTGAATGTGATCTTGTAGTAGGACAAAAAATACTTTCTTTTGCAAATGCGTTTAATACATTAGTCCCGCTAGCTGACGATAATTTCTTATCCAGAAGATTTGGAAATCCCGATCTTTTAGAAAAGCAGGCAAAACAAAATCCAACTGAAATTATACATGTACTTCTTAGAGATCTAGGGCCCAAAACAGCATATGAAATAAAAGAAGAACTTTTAGACCTTGTCATTCCTGAAAAAGACTGGAATCGCTGGTGGCAATCTGCTAGGTCAAAATTAAAAAAAGAGACTAAAATACAAACGCCTAAAAGTACAAAAGATCCATTTGTTTTAAGAAAAAGTGCTATTTCATTTGAGAAAACATTCCAAGAAGCCTTGGATAAAAAGCCTGAAGTTAATGAAACAATCCAAATGGTCTACAGCTTTTTAAGAGATTTTCCTGAGACACTAAAAAATGCAGAATTCAAGCAATCTTTAGTTACAAAGTTGAAAGATGTGTTAACAACTGAGAACTTATCTGAAAGTCAGAAGATCCAGCTATGTTTTTTCCTAGTTGATCTTCAATCTGGTGGTAGTGAACCTATAAAGGAAATCGTCCAAAATATAAATGACTTTCAAAGCTTTTTGAAACAAATTGAAATCATTGCATTCAAAAAAAGAATCCTGGCAGAAGTAAAAAAATTCAAAGAAGACTGGGAAGATGTCTTTTTAGATATTATATTCACATTAGAGATGAACATTTTACGAGACTATGTGTTAGGTGAGCTTAAAAAATCAGGAAACTTAGAAAAACTAAATAATAAATTAAATCATTTGATCAGCCACCCAATAGCATACCCAGAATCGCTAATTTGGTATTTCAATAAAGTTGTTGGAAAACAAGAAGACCTTCCTTTTTCCAATAGAGATGGTCAAGCGAAAATATTTGAAAACTTTCTAATTCTACTTTCTAAAATCAATGAGAGGCCTGCTTTAAAAGATCTTGGGAAAAAAATGATCAATATCCTTTTAAACAACAGGTATAAAATAGTCCGAGATATTCTTGAAAAATCCACAATTGATGAGGCAAAAGAATATATTCTTCTTTCAACAAAGTGTAACTTGCTATCAGATCATGATATAAAAATATTTCAATCATTGGCAGAAGTTGTGCACCCGTCACTGTCATCGCTTAGAAAAACTCCTGAGACAGAGAAAGAAGAAGATGTTATTTGGTCCACAGAAGAAGGTTATCAAAAAATCAAGCAAAAAATTTCCCATATTGCAACTGTTGAAACAGTTCAAAATGCAAAAGAGATTGAAGACGCAAGAGCCCTTGGTGACTTAAGAGAAAATGCTGAATTTAAAGCTGCACTAGAAAGAAGGGACCGGTTACAGTCAGAATTAAAACTGTTATCAGATCAAATAAACAAAGCTAAAATTATAGTATCAGATGAAGTTAATACCGATGAAGTATCTGTAGGCTGCATGATAACATGCGAAAATTCAAAAGGAGAGATTTCTGTTTTTTCCATATTAGGCCCTTGGGATGCAAAACCAGAAGAAAACATCTTATCGTTCCAGTCAAAAATTGCTCAAGAAATGATTGGCAAAAAAGTTGGGGATGAATTTTATTTTCAAAATGAAAAATATTTCATAAAAAAAATATTGAATTATTTTAATGAAAAGGAAAATAAATAGTATCGATGTTTAAAAAAAGAGCCATATGTATAAACTTAATTCTTTAAAAACCCTTACGATAATTATAGCAAGTAAAAATGTACATAAAATACGGGAAGTAAGATCTATTTTAAGCCACTTAACTCATATTGATTTTTTAAGCTTACATGATTTTCCTAATTATATTCCTCCAGAAGAAAATGGAAAAACTTTTGAAGAAAATGCCATATTAAAAGCAACTCATGCAGCTAAAACTTTAAATCATTGGACAATCGCAGATGATTCCGGCTTAGTCGTTCCCGCCTTAAATTCAGAGCCTGGAGTACACTCAGCAAGATACGCAGGTCCAAGTGCAACTGATAAAGACAATCGAAAGAAACTGTTAAATGATATGCAGCATCTTCTAGATGACGACCGGTATGCATATTTTGAATGCTTTGTTGCCTTAGCCTCTCCAGAAGGTCTTAAGAAGACAGCTAGAGGAGTTTGTGAGGGAACAATTTTGACACACGAAAAGGGTGGGGGCGGATTCGGATATGACCCACTTTTTGTAAAACATGAATATAGAAAAACATTTGCTGAATTAGAAGAGTCAGTAAAAAACAGAATATCCCACAGAAGAAAAGCGTTAGATAAACTTACACTGTCACTTGAAACTTTAAGTGAATAATGCGCTATATAATTGATGGGTATAACCTTATTTTCAATATACCTAACAAATCATTTGGACTAGAAAACAATAGAAAGGAAATCTTAAGCTCCCTTAAAGTTGCCTTTTCAGGAAATGAGAATGATTTAACTATCGTATTTGACGGAAAAGGCCTTGATGTGAGTTTTGAAAGTTTTCATCTTATTCAAGTAATTTTCACCCCATCAAAAATGTCTGCTGATGATTATATATTGGAGATTGTATCAGCATCTTTGCACCCATCTAGAGTTACTGTAGTATCATCTGACAAGAACTTAAGCCAGCAATGTAAGTATTTTGGTACAAATACAATGACTATTAAAGAGTTTTTAAAGTGGGTAAATAAGAAGCCTTCAAAAAAAGAAGAAGAACCATATTTTGATTTTCAAGACTCAAAACAAAATATTGAAAGACTTAATAAAATTTTTGAAAAAAGGCTTAAAGAATCTTAAACCCAGAAAGCTCTGTTTGTAAATCTCTCAAATTTACTTGGCATTTTTCAACTTGTGATTTTCCAGGACTATTTTTTATTTCTTTTAAAAAGCTTTCTAAACTTGATTTAAGACCTTGTGCTACAATTTCCACAGAACCATTTGTTAAGTTCTTAGCATACCCATTTAAGTTGAGATCTTCTGCAATCTCTTTAACAGTTGCTCGAAAAAAAACCCCTTGAACTTTCCCAGATACGATAATATGAATTTCTTTCATGTTAAGTTTGTTTCACTAAAATCAAAATCTTCAATCAATTGCAACATCTGAAGGGTATTTTCTGCCTTATTGATCATGTTTCTAAGGTTTTTCACCCCGCAATAGCGCTTTAAATAATAACAACCGACCCTTCTCATATCTAAAACAGCTTTTCGTTCAGGCTTATACTCTAAGATATAATTAAAATGTTTAAGCATTTGTTCTTTAATAAAACTTTTTTCCCTATCAACGTGACAACCTTCAAAAAAATTAATGATGTCTTCAACGATCCAAGGTGCTCCCATTGATCCTCTAGAGATCAAAATTGCATCACATCCTGTGTGATCAAACATATGTTTGGCGCTTTCAGGGTCAAATATATCTCCATTACCAACGACTATGATACCATTGGATGCTTGCTTACACTCTTTAATTACATCTCTATTAGCAAAGCCCTTATAAGCCTGCTGTCTGGTCCTTCCATGAATCGTTATAGCTTTAGCTCCGGCCTTCTCAGCTATTTTAGTAATTTCAATTGCATTAATACTGTCGTCATCCCATCCTGCACGAATTTTTACTGTTACAGGGATGCTGACAGCAGCGCACATCTCTGATAGAATTTCACCAATTATTTCAGGATGCTTCAAAAGTCCAGACCCACTACCATCTTTGGTAACTTTGTCAACTGGACAACCGCAGTTTAAATCAATCGTGTCAAAACCAAGGTCTTCAATGATCCTTGCAGCATCTTTTGTAATGCTTACTTTTGACCCACATATTTGAGCACCAATAGGGTGCATAGTTTTTTCATAATCCAAAAGACGAAATGTTGTAGGATCGTGCCTAATTAAAGCATCCATTTTCACCATCTCGCAATAAATAAGGCCTGGTTCATAAAGCGCTGACATCTTCCTGAATGGAAGATCAGAGCAACCAGCTAATGGAGCATAGAAAATGTTATTTTTTAATTTTAATTTTCCTAAGAAAAACGGAGTTTTTAAAGCATTCACCTGATAAATCCCAAAATAATTCTCTCTAATATTCCAAGGCATAAAAACCCTAATATAGGGCTTATATCTAAGACACCTCCTATTGGAGGTATAAATCTTCTAAAAAAACTTAAGTAAGGTTCAGTGTAATGATAAATAAAACGCATAAATGGATGTTCCATCCAAGCTGGAAACCATGATCCAACTATTCTAATAAAAAGCATTACAGTGTAGCTTACAAATAATAAATGAATAATGTTTGCTAATATTGCCATTTATTCTCTCTTTGAAAGCCTTATTTTAGAATATAAGCTGAATTAAAACAAATCTCATGTCTCAAAAAATTCTTCTCCTATCTGAAAAAAGCAAAAGCAGTTAAAATATTTTTCAAAAAAAAGTTTTTTTTATGAAATACTTCGGCATTCACCAAGTTGGTAACAATTTTTTAATTGCAATTTTATCAAGCAGACTGAAACCGCTTTTTCTATATCAAGATTCTAGTGATAAAAAATTATCTTTTAGTAAAAAATTTTTATTTCAAAGAAAAAAAGTAATTTCCGGGCTTAAAACCAATGATGTGATTATAAAAGAATCTTCCTTACAGATCAGGGGAAGCTCTATTGTAAAAAAGGCACTTACCCTCCAATCAAAAACGCTATTTCCTTTTGACGACAATCCTTCTGTGATAATTCCACTCTTAACTTGTTCAAAAAATGGCCAAAAAGATTACCTTCTATACGGAACTACTGTAAGTAAAATAAATAAGAAAATAAGCAATCTGGAAGAAAAAAGAGTTTCTCCATATGCACTTAGCTTTGAAGCTATGGCATTAGGAAGATTTGCCAGTGCGTATTTTTCTTCTTATAAATTAAGTTTTATAATTCATATTGAAGAAAATAAAACGATTTGTGTCTTTTTAAAAAATGAGTATCCAGTTTTTTCGCATACGATCAGGACTGGAAAAAATGAGCTTTTGCAAGATATTAATCCCGACAATATTCTTGACTTAGAGCTAATTGATGAATCTAAAAATGACCAACTAACTAAAAGATGGATACAATTTAAAGTAGAAATTACTAAAATTTTTCTATCTCTAAAATGCGAAGAAAAGATCTTTGTAATGATCGTAGGGACAATAGAAAATGCAACTAACTTAGAAAAATTTTTGTTTAGTGACGTTGCAGATAACATCTTATTTTTTAATAGCCCGAAAATCTCAAACACTGACTATAACAAATTACGAAAATATGCAATCCCTATTGGGTATTGCATTGATGCAATTAAAACCGATAATAAATCTTTACAGTTTATCCAAAAAAATTGTCTTCCAACAAAAGTTTTCTCATCAATTTTAAAAAAAGCGTTTTATATTTCTCTTTTATCGCTCTCACTATTTTTTATTTCTTTTCGAATCCAATCAAAAAGAGGAGATATCAAAAGCAAAGCAATTACTGAAAAGTTCAATGCTTTAATGGCAATTGATAAAAAAGTTATGAATCGTGAAATTAATTTAGAAAATTATTCATCGCTTTCTGAAAAATTAGATGGATTCCAAAAAGCAATCATAAAAGAAAAAAAAATCATCCCTTATTTTTTTAAAAAAGAATACCCTCGACATCTAATAGCTGAAATTCTTGAACTGCAAAAAAGCACCACTATTAAGTCTTTCCATTACTCAGTAAAATCACATCCTACTGTCAAAAAACCTTATGATAAAACTGTAGTAAAAGTAACACTTAAAGTAAGTGGAAGCGACGATGATATTAACTCCTTTAAAACAAACCTTTTTGAGAAACCTTTTGTGAATCAAAAATTAAAGACAAATCACTCTTATGAAAATAATCTGCATAAAATATCTTTTTATTTGAAATGAAGGTTGTAAATGTTTAGATCGATTACCAATAAATATATAAAGCCATCGTCACTTGTTTTAGTTGTGTTTTTAAACTTTATTTTATTTTTTATTTCTACATACGGGTTATATCGTCACTTTGCTAACTATAGAGAATTAGAAGAAAAATATAAGACTGTTGAAGCCCTAACTCTACAATCTTTGAATGAAAGAAAAGAAAAAACTAACTTTTCACTAGAACATAAAAATGCTGACGCAAACTTCATTACAGATTTTTTTGAAAACAAAAAAAACCTGATAGATGAGCAAAGTAGTTTAAAGTATTTAAGCAAGCTACCTTTTTTTTATAAGAATGCTGAGCTTGCTAGCAAACTTGCTGAAATTGCTGAGAATAATTTCAAATTCCAAATAGGTGAGCTCTTTCAAGCAAAGAAAGTAAAAGAAAAAAAAATAATTCTAAAAAACCCAGTTAGATGTAGCTATGAAGATCTAAACGATGTTCTCTCAAGAATAGAACCTTCGCAAGGAAAGCCTCAAATCATCCCAAGCGATATCCATGTAGAGTTTGGTGAGTTTGATTGTGTTTTTGACTGTAAACTTTTACAAAGAGAATTTGATTAATGAAATACTTTAACTATTTATTAATATGTCTTTTTACATTGCTCTTAACAGGATGTAACGAGAACAAAATAAAAAATGAACCAGAACTTGTTCAAGTCCAAATCGTTGACCAAAACAATCAAACCCAAACAGTAAGTTCTGAAGATCTACTTAAAAGATATAAAACAACTGATTTTTTAAATCCCCAGCCTTATAAAAAAGTTATTAGATTCTTCTCAAGGGATACTGAAGGGCATGTCCCTCAGCAAATCACAAGCTATTATCCAAATGGACAAATCAAACAATATTTGGAAGCAATAGATCTAAACGCAAAGGGAACGTATAAAGAGTGGCATGAAAATGGCAATCTAAAGATAAGCGCTAATATAATTGGTGGAAAGGCTGATTTTAGTGCTACATCTCAAAGTGAGTGGTTGTTTGATGGTATTTCAACTGTCTATGACAATAAAGAAAATGTCATCGCAAAGATTATGTACCAAAAAGGTAAATTAGAAGGTGAGTCGAGATATTATTATCCAGACTCTACTTTAAGATCTTCTATTCCATATGCAAATGACCAGATCCATGGGCATTTGTTAGAGTACTACCCAGGGGGAATTCTTAAGAAAAAAGCACATTACCAATTCGATGAGCTGGATGGGGTTCAATTAATCTATTGGGAAAATGAAACTCCACTAGCTATTGAAAACTACACCGCTTCAAATCTTGAAAACGGGATATATTATAATTTTGACGGAAAAGTTATTTCCGAAATTAATGATGGGAACGGAACAAAATTTATTCCGATCGGGAACAAAGAATTTATGCTGTCAAAATATGTAAATAAAAAACAGGAAGGACCTGTTCATATATGCAACAACGATGGAAGCTTGAAAGGTGTTTTTCATATTAAAAATAACAAAAAACATGGTCGCGAAATAGCATATTTTCAAGACAAAAATGTCTTAGGGAATAATTCAGGACCAGTAATGAAATACTGCATTGATTGGGTTGAAGACAAAATTCATGGCAATATTAAGACTTGGTATTCAAATGGAGTAATGGAAAGTCAAAAGCAATTTGCAAACAACAAGAAAAATGGACCTAGCATTTACTGGTATAAAGATGGATCGATTATGTCTGTTGAAGAATACGAGAATGATAAACTAATCAATGGAAAATATTTTAAAAAAAATAACAATGACTTCATATCCGAGGTAAAAGATGGGAACGGGACTGCAACAATATATGATGAGGAAGGAGTTTTAATAGAAAAAATCACATATCAAAATAGTAATCCAATAGTTTCATGAATAAGGAAGAACACAGAAAATTATTTAAAAATAGGCTTAAGCTTATTTCTAAAAGGAAGAAAGAAGAAGTCTCTTTAAGACTTTTAAATATCTTTGATGACCTTAAAAATAAGAGTGTATTATCTTTTGCTAGCATGAAAACAGAAATTGATTTGTGGCCTCTAAACCTAAAACTTGCTGCAAATGGAAATCTGTTCTTACCAAAAGTCTTTGAAGACAAACTTAAAATCTACAAAGTAACAAATATCTCTAGCTTAAAAAAATCAACAATTGGAATTTTAGAACCAAATAGCACTTTAAGCCATGAAACTTTGATAAATGAAATTGATATCGTTTTAGTGCCAGGACTTGCATTCGACAAAAAAAACAATCGGCTAGGATATGGAAAGGGTTTTTACGACAGACTCTTAACTAAATTCAAAGGCGAAAAGATAGGAATTTGCTTTAAAGAACAAGTAAATGAAAGCATTCCGGTCGAGCCCCATGATCAAAAAGTCGATCAACTACTTTCCTTTTGATTTTCAGGACAGACAGGATATTCTGGACAAATACAATCGGGGCACTCTTGCTTTTCTTCTTCAGGAGGACAATAATGGTCTCCAGGACAAATACTAGCTCTTATCAAAGCTCCAGGAGATGCCTGATCACAAACTGAGTAAACACCTCCATGCTCACACTCCCAAATAACTCTAAAAGGAGTTAAAGAAAAAGTAGGGGTTCCCGGAACATTTAATTGATCTGGTTTGAACTCAGTTGTCCATTGTTTAAACTCACCAGAGTTCAAATCTTCTCCACCTAAATATATTCCATTTGATGATTGTACGGTTGCTCGCAAAAAATATGGTGAGTCATTCAACAATGATATTGTTGCTGAATCACAAAAACAACGACTTAGCAAAAAAACAAAACAAACTATAATACATCTCATAACTTTATCGATTAACACACCGCTCAAAAAAATAGAAAGAAAATCGAAAAAAATTTGACATACTTAGTAGACGTACCATATAAGAAAATAAGAACGAAAAAAAAATTTTTTACTTAGTATTCAATAAATACTTATTGAAAAAATTATCTAAACTGCATAACTTGCTGGTTAAAGTTACGTTAAATGTATAACTGGAGAACCCAAAAATGAAAAATAAACTCCTAAAGCATATGCTCTGGTTCATTGCAGCAATTGCAACAACTACAGTATATGGTGGACAACAAGTTGCTGGCGACTGCTGTGAGCCTTGCGATTCTTGTTGCGAACCATGCCCATGTCCGCCACAAACAAGACCGTTTGATCAAGGATACGAACTATGCCCTAACAATATGATGGGCGCATACAATGCACCCGCTAGAATCGATGTTTGCGGTTCTTGGGATTTCTTTATTGATGCATCATTTATTTATTGGCATGCAAGCGAAGAAGCACTTGAGCCAACATTATCTGATGAATCAGCAAATGGATTGCCAATTGTAAATGGACAGATTACACAAATGGATTTCAAGTATGAACCAGGATTTAAAGTTGGAATTGGTTACAACTTATCCTGTCACGATGACTGGCAATTTTATCTAGAATATACTTGGTTACACTTTGACCAAAGTGTTTCAACAACATCTCCGGCTTTTGGAGTGTTATACCCACTTCATTCGCATCCAGCTTTCTCATCAGCTTTTGATGTGACATACGCTAGAGAAAAATGGGATGTTGATATCGACTTATTAGATCTTGAAATGGCAAGACCACATTACGTTGGAACAATGTTGACCTTAAGACCATTTATAGGTTTAAGAGCTCAATGGATCGATCAAAAGCTTACCACTAGGTATTCTGGAACAACTGGAACAGATGCACTAGAAGAAGCTAACTTCAGAGTTACACAAAATTCTAAGACATGGGCAGTAGGTCCAAGAGTTGGTGTGGACTCTAACTGGCTATTGGGTTGTGGATTTAGATTAATTGGTAATATCGCTGGAAGCATTGTATACACTAAATATAGTACACTTGATTACAAAGAGCGCAATTTAGTTAGCGAAAGCGATGTCGTAGATGTTAGTGAAGAGCAAAAAGTTCTAAGACCAATCTTGGAATTCCAAAGTGGTTTTGGCTACGGAATGTATTTCTGCAACAACGCATATCATTTCGATATTGCAGCAACTTATGATTTCCAACACTTCTGGAATCAGAATGCGTATAGAAATTTTGTAGATAATACAGCTGTTGGTAAGAGCTTTTCTAACTACGCCAATTTATATTTACACGGTTTAACACTAACTGTAAGATTTGATTTTTAAAGTTAATTAAAATATGGAGAAACTTAAAATGTTTAAGGTTTTGCTCAAAACTTTTGCTGGCTTAACTGCAGCTTTACTGCTTACAGTTAATGCTTATGCTGATTGCTCTGGATGTACACCAGAGTGCTGTCCTTGCGACTGCCCTAGTCCTGAATGTCCAACCGAATGTGGATGCAGCTTCTGTGATGAAGAGTGCAGCCCAGAAGGTTACAATCAAGGAGAAGTAGTTTGCCCAAATCAAATGATGGCAGCTTACAATGCTCCGGCAAATATCGATGTAAGATGTCCTTGGGATGTTTTCGTAACAGCATCTTTCATTTACTGGCATGCTAGTGAAGAAGGATTAGAATACGCTATTTCTTCAACAACAGCGCCAGGACTTCCAATTACAAACGGAAGAGTAATTGATTTTGATTACGCTTATAAACCAGGCTTTCAAGTCGGATTAGGAATTAATCTTGGCTGCGACGGTTGGGATGGATATGTTGAATATACATGGTTACACTTCACAAGAACTGATAGTGCAACTAGATCTGATGCCAATGGTGCATTAAACCCAACATGGTTACACCCAGCTAACAATATAACAGATGCTATTAGTGCAACCGCAAAGTGGAAACTACGCTTAGATATCATCAACTTCGAACTTGCTAGATCATACTATGTTGGAACACATCTAACATTTAGAACACATTTTGGTCTAAGAGTACCTTTAATTGACCAAGACTATAATCTAGGTTATGTTTCAGAGGCAGTTCAAGATGTTATAGTTCACTCAAGAAACTCTTCTGATTCTTGGGGTATTGGTCCTAGAGCTGGTATCAACACTAACTGGCTACTTGGCTGTGGTTTTAGACTCTTTGGTAATGCAGCAGCTGACATTGTATACACAAGATATAAAGTTACACGCAGAGAAACTGATACCAATGGAGATGTTGTTGTTGATATAACTAATCGTGACAGACTAAGAGTTTTAAGAAGCCATGCTGAAATGGAATTAGGACTTGGTTGGGGCACATATTTTGACTGCAACAACTGGCACTTTGACTTAGCTGCAAGCTATGATTTCAACTACTTCTGGGATCAAAATTCTTTCAGAAGATTCTGGGATGATGCTGCAGTTGGTAAGAGTACTACAGATAGAGGAGACTTATTCCTTCATGGTCTAACTATCAAAGCTAGATTAGACTTCTAAGCCTAATTTAGTTGATAAGATAAAAACCAAGCTATTAATTTAGCTTGGTTTTTTTTATTTATTAAAATCTTCAATTAGCTTTGCCACAAGACCGCTCCATCCAGTCTGATGAGAAGCGCCAAGACCTCTTCCAGTGTCGCCATGATAATGTTCAAAAAAGAGTAAATAGTCTTTAAAGTTAGGATCATTTTGCATTTTTAAATAGTCACCAAAAACAGCTCTACTGCCATCTTCTTTTTTGGTAAAAATATTAATTAATGAGTTAGCAAAGTAGTTTGTCATTTCCTGATATGTAACTGACTTTCCATTTTTATCTTTTAAAACCTCTTCATTTTTATAAACACACGACAAGCTTTCAAGAGTAGATATCAACAGGTAAGTTGTTGGAAACCAGATTGGACCTCGCCAGTTAGAATTTCCGCCTTTAATCTTCCCCAGAGCCTCTCCAGGTTCATATTGAATATGATGTTCTCCAAATGAAAATGGATTCTTTTCATGGTACTTAGAAATGCTTCTAAGACCATACTGAGACTTAAACTCGTCTTCGCTCCATAAATATTTAAAGAAAGACCTCTGCTCATCTTTAGACATAAATCCAAAGACGTATGTTGAATCATTATAAACATCAATAACTTTTTTAATTAGATCCGAGCGATTATTTAAAAACCAATTAAAGTTAGAAGAGAATTCTGGGTATTTTTCTAACTCTTCTTTGCTGATAAAGTCATGGGCAAAAAATGGAATGATTCCAACGAGTGACCTAATCTTCAGTTTGACTTGCTTATTATCAGGATAATTAATTGAACTATAAAACCAACCATCTTCTTTATCCCATGTATCATAGTTTCTCCAATTACCTTTTCTCATAGCAGCACCGATATATACATAGTGCTCAAAAAACTTTGTGGCAAGAGATTCATAAACCCTATTTTTTTCAGATAAAATAAGGGCTATTTTCATCATATTCAAACAAAACATCCCCATCCATCCAGATCCGTCTGTTTGATCCAGAAGGGCACCGTCAGGAAGCTTTTTAGACCTATCAATCACAGTGATATTATCAAGTCCTAAAAACCCACCTTCAAAGACATTGTTTCCCTTAACATCAACCTTATTAACCCACCATGAAAAATTTAAAAGCATTTTATGAAAGCACTTCTCTAAAAATTGATAATCAGCTTTTTTATTCTTGCTCTTTTCATAGTTAAAAATTTTAAGAGCTGTAAAGGCTTGAATAGGGGGGTTGACATCACCGAACTCCCATTCATACGCTGGCACTTGACCATTTGGATGAAGAAATTGATCAAACAAAAGCTGCCAAATCTGCATTTTAGCAAACTCAATGTCTATCGGTAAAAAAGCAAGCGATTGAAATGCCAGATCCCAAGCTGCAAACCATGGATATTCCCACTTATCTGGCATGGAAAAAATACGCATTGAATTCAAATGACGCCAGTGGTTGTTTCTAATTTGCGCTCTTTTTTCTGATACCTTACTGTCAATTTCTGAGCTCTCTAGCCATTTACTAACATCAAATAAATAGATCTGTTTAGACCAGATCATGCCGGAAAGTGCTTGTCTTTGAATATTTTTTTTATCTTCAGAAAACTGGCTGCTTTGAATTGAGCTATAAAACTCATCCGCTTCTTTTTTTCTTTTCTTAAGTACTTTATCAATATCTTTAAAAGGGTTATTAAAGAATGTATCACAAAGCCTGAAGTAAAGAACTCGTGAGCCTTTAGGGGGAACTGAAATCTCGTAATCAAAGCAGGCTTTTGTGCCCTTGTTCTCTGGATTTATTACATCTTCGTTATTTACAATTTTTCTGTGAAACGCATCTTTGAAAAAACTTCTGCCCGAATCAATATTCCAAATACTTTTTGTGTTTGTTTCATTATCGGTAAAATAGCACTTACCGCCACCAACTCCATACAAATACCTTTTTTTAAGCTTATAATCAAAAGGTAGGTTTCTAAATTTGGGAAAATCCTCATCATCCGCAACTATACAAATGCCTTGTTTATCAAGCTCTTTTTTTTCAATTATAGGATACTTTTGATTATCTTTTATGTGAGACCAGGTATTTCTAAACCAAAGCTGAGGTATGACATGAAGCGGACTTTCAATGTCTGATCTATTAAAAACTTCAACTTTAACACAAATATCTTCTTCATTATTTTTTGCATATTCAATAAAGATATCAAAGTATTTATCATCATCGAAAATCTTGGTGTCAATAAGTTCAAACTCACGCTCTTTGGATGTTCTCTTTTTATTCTCTTCTCTTAGTAAATCATATGGAAATTCCTTAAAAGGATACTTATAAAGACACTTTAAGTAGGAATGAGTTGGAGTAGCATCAAGATAATAATAATACTCTTTTACATCTTCTCCATGATTTCCCTCATCTGAGGTAAGACCAAAATACCTTTCTTTTAAAATGGGATCTTTTTTATTCCAGAATGCAAAAGAAAAACAAAGGACTTGATACCTGTCACTGATCCCTGCAATTCCATCTTCGCCCCATTTATATGCTCTTTTATGAGCATGATCAAAAGGAAAATAATTCCAAGCATCACCATTTTCGCTGTAATCTTCCCTTACAGTTCCCCAGCATCTTTCAGATAAATATGGTCCCCATTTTTTCCATAAGTTGACAGGTTTAGTTATCTTCTCTAACCGTTTTTGTTCTTTTGTCTTCATTATTTATTTTTCTTTCATTAGAGCATATTCAGCGCACCCCAAAAGCGCAGTCCTAGCCTCTAGGACTATTTTCACCGGCATTGATTCTAAAATGTCGATCATTCTTCCTTTTTCCTCGAAGCTCTTTAAAAAGCTTGGAAATCCATCCAACTTATTTTTTTTAATAACATCTAAAATTTTAGGAGCTATCCCACCTCCAATATAAACTCCGCCAAGAGACAGGAATTTAAGTGCTGCATTTCCAACTTCTGCTCCGTATAAAGAAACAAACCAATGCAAAGCTCTTTTACACGCCGGATCTTTTTCTTTTATGCCCATATCGGAAATATATAGGGGAGGATCTTCAACCAAGTCTATATCAAACTGTCTCTTTTCCTTTCCGGTATTAACTAAAAACTCATAGAGCTCTAAAATGCCAGGACCTGAAACGACCCTTTCATATGACACATGTCCATATTTTTTTCTCAAATATAAATACAGCTCAACTTCAAGCTCATTTCTAGGTCCAAAGTCAGTGTGTCCACCTTCACAAGCAAATGGCAAGTGACGCTTTTTATCCCCATCCCAGTAAAGACCAGCCTCGCCTAGGCCGGTTCCAGCCGATATTAGTGCTGCATTTCCAGGGTGGTGCTCACCCTGATTCAATATGAAAAAATCTTTCTCATTGAGTGACTGTATTCCCCAAGCATTTGCCTCTAGGTCATTGATTAAGTAAACTTGAGGAAGGTTCAGTTTTTTTGATAAGTCTTTTCCATCTACAATCCAAGGTAAGTTTGTAGCTTGAACCCTGTTTTTTTTAACAGGACCTGCTATTCCAAAACATGCACCTTCTATTTTTTTGTTTTTAGTTTTTAAAAAGTCTTCAATTATATCGCTTAATGCCTTGTAAGCCTTACTTGAATAGCTCTTTTCATCAATGCACTTTAATGGTTTTTGCCGATTAAACAATGCAATTCTTGTTTTTGTACCACCAACATCCGCAACTAATAACATTAAACACCTCTTTAAATTGTTTTTTACATATATGACAAAAAATGTGAAAGCAAGAAATGCATCACTTGACGACAACACCAAACCTCTTCAAACTTATAAATATCAAAATTAGCAACTGGAGTTATTTTTATGTCAGCAGATGAAGGAAAGAAAAAAGCATTAGAACTTGCAGTAGCTCAAATTCAAAAGCAGTTTGGAAGTGGAGCTATTATGAGCCTAGGTAATAGGAGATCTATACAAGAGATCGGGGTGATCCCAACCGGCGCGGTTTCTTTAGACTTAGCATTGGGAATCGGAGGAGTTCCAAGAGGGCGAGTAGTTGAAATCTACGGACCAGAATCTTCCGGTAAATCAACCCTAGCCTTGCACATTGTTGCAAACGCTCAAAAAAACAACGGAATAGCTGCATACATAGATGCTGAACATGCACTAGATCCAGCTTACGCAAAAAAAATAGGAGTCAATATTGACAACTTAATGATATCCCAACCAGACTCTGGTGAAGAAGCTTTAAACATTGCAGAAACACTCGCAAGATCAAATGCTGTTGATTTGATAGTTATTGACTCTGTCGCAGCTTTGGTTCCCAAGAATGAACTAGAAGGGGAGATTGGAGACTCTTTTATGGGCTTACAAGCTAGAATGATGTCCCAAGCTCTCAGAAAGCTTACATCAAGTTTGGCTAAAAGCAATACTTGCGCTATTTTCATCAACCAAATTAGAGAAAAAATTGGAATTATGTTCGGAAACCCAGAAACTACAACAGGTGGACGAGCTTTAAAGTTCTACTCATCAGTTAGAATGGACATACGAAGGACAGCTTCAATAAAGGGAAGTGACAACGCTGAAATTGGGATAAGAGCAAAAGTCAAGGTTCTAAAAAATAAAATGGCCCCTCCATTTAAAACTGCCGAGTTTGATATTTTATTTAACGAGGGAATATCGCACATCGGCTCTATATTAGACGTTGGAGTTGACCTCGGAATTATAGACAAAAAAGGAACTTGGTTTAGCTTTGAAGGTCATAGACTAGGACAAGGGCGAGAAGCTGCGAGAGAAGAGTTAAAAAATAATGAAGAAGTATTAGCAAAAATAAAAGAAAAGGTAATGGCAACTGTTGAAAGAAGCACAACAGAACCGGCCTCAGTTTAAACTCTTAGGGTGCGTTAAACTTTTGTTTTAGCGCATCCTGACATGTCCCACAAAACATCAGACAATGCATCGATAGAGTTACTCTTTAAATTCAATGTGTTTAGACTTTTTTGAAAAGAACTAAAGTGACTTTCAAACATGCGATTTGACTCATCTAATCCAACTACTTGAGCGATATTAGTGTGGTCATTTTGACTACCAAAGTCATTAATATCATCAGCAATTTGGAAGGCCATGCCCAAATGATATGAACAGTTTTTAACTTCATCTAACACTGTCAGATCACCACCGCCAAATACCCATCCTAAAATGCAGGACACCTCAAATAAGGTTACAGTCTTCTTTTTTATGACATCAATCAAGGTCTCAAAACTGTTATTTGGCAAGTTTAAATCTAAGAACTGTCCTTTCGTAGCTCCGTTAATTCCAGCACAAGCGCTAACAGCACTTAAAGCAAGCATACCGGCTTTGTTTCCATGTTCCTTACTTGTATGACTTGATAAAACATTTGCTGCATTATAGATGCCTTCATATCCCATAGCAATAAGTGTATAACTTACTAAAATAGCAGTTGACTCAGAAAAAGCAAGATGCAAAGAGGGTTTTCCTCGTCTTGTTTTTTCATCATCCATACAAGGAAGGTCATCTGCTATTAAAGATGCTGTATGAAAAAATTCACAGCTTAAAGCTGCGTCATTAACTTCAAAACCATTTCCTAAAGCATCAGCGATTAGCAAGACCAAAATAGGTCTAAAACGCTTCCCACCACTTTTAAGGGAAAATTCGCAAGCGTCACGCAGCAAAGACTTTTCTCCCATGCTAGCAATCGCCTTATCAATAGACTTTTCAACACTCTTTAGATATTTTTTAAGATGGAAATATTTGTGCATAATCAATTATTCAAAACAATGTTATTCTCAGAGTGAACTATACTCATTTCAGCAATCATACCTTTAAGGGACAAGTTAGGATAACAGATAACTCCCGGACCAATAAAAGTTGCTGGATTAGTCACAACATTACAGCCAATTTGGGCACCGTTGCCAATAATGGCGCCGAGCTTTTTTAAATTTGTTGGTATAACTTGACTTTCAAAAAAAACATTGATTGTTTTTTTGTCCAATCGGTAATTAGCACATTTTACACCAGCTCCCAAATTAACATCATTACCTAAAACAGAGTCTCCAATGTAGGCAAAGTGGGCCGCTTTTGCTCGGTCAAATAAAATAGAATTTTTAACTTCAGTCGCATGTCCGATTAAACACCCTTCACCAGTTAACACACAACCTCTAATGTATGCACCATGCCGAACAATAGAGTTTTTTCCGATATAACATGGTCCTTCAATGTACGCTCCAGGCTCTACAACGGCATTTTTTTCAATTGTAATCAACTCAGGGTTGATAAGATATGCCTTTTCAGAAACATCGCCTTTAATCACGCCTAAATCAAGCGTTTGCAAATATGCTTTCAAATTAGAAATCAAATCCCAGACATATTTTCTTTGTGTCAGTCTTGGGTGAAAAGAATTTGAATTTTTAAAAAAATAATCAACATTTATCATTCTTATGATTTTACATCAGTTGGTAGTTTGACTTAAGGATTTTCTTATTTCTTTTATTTTCCTTTTCTATTCTTGTGGATTTGTTGATAAGATAAGGGGAACTCTTAGGAGAATTTACTGTTCATAACCTGTTTAAGAAATGAATAAAAAACGCAACTTATCAACAAAGCAAAAGATATCAACAAAACCATCAACAAAAAAAGGAACACTTTTGAAACAGTTTTCCACAGCTTGCCCATGCTGTAGTGATCAACCACTTTCTTCTCCTGAAATAGTAAATGAGGTAAGTGATTTTTTTGAAACAAACAATATAAAATTTTCTCTAACAAAAGATAAGCTTACTAATTGGCGGATAAAAGCAAAGCTTGCTGTCCGTAAATATAATAGAAGATTAATTTTAGGACTTTTTTATAAAAACTCGCATAAAATCGCCTCTATTAAATCATGTATAGCACATCATAAATTGATAACACAAATAGCTGATATTATTGAGAAAGAAGCAAAAAACTATTCAATTATTCCATATAGTGATGATCTTTCAACTGGTGATTTAAGATATGTACAAATTGTTGTAAACGATAGCAAAAGTAAAGCCCAAGTCTCATTTGTGATAAATAATGAAAAGCTAAGCTATAACGTAAAAAAATTTATCTCATCTTTTAAGAAATATCAATTTATTGAATCAATCTGGATAAATTATAACGTAAAGGAGTGCAATGTAATTTTCTCTAATAAATGGGAGCACTTTTTTGGTAAAAGTTATCTTTGGCAAGATTTTTTAGGAAATAACTTTGCTTTTCATCCCGCTGCCTTCATGCAAGCACACAAGCAAATATTTGAAAAAATTCTAACTTACATAAAAGAAAATATATCAAAAGATTCATCTGTTTTGGAGCTTTTTGCGGGTGTTGGGGTAATTGGACTTACGCTTGCTCCAAAGTGTAAAAATGTGACTTTAGTTGAAAATAATCCTTTTTCTAAAGTTTCATTTGATGAAACTCTGAAAAAAACATTTTCAGGGTATATAGATAAAGTATCATATATATCTCAAGACGCCTCTCTTATTAATAACTTTGAAAACTTTGATGTGATTATTTTAGACCCTCCACGGAAAGGTTTGTCTAAAAATCTGATTGAAAAACTTTGTAAATTACAAAACAAGACAATTATTTACGTTAGTTGCAATTTTTTGACTTTCAAAAAAGATGTTGAAGAGCTTGTGAAAAACAAGTATAGATTAACGGATGCTAAAAGTTTTTTAATGTTTCCAGGATCCAATCATCTAGAGATTGTCGCTATCTTAAAGGTTTGAACTATTGCTCGCTAGGTGTTTTGACTATTTGTTGAAACTTTTTTTCTTCTTAAAATTTGAGATTTACTTTTTAAGAAAGAGCTAACTCTTCCAACTGCTTTTTTTAAACGCTTTGAGGAAGGTTTCTTCGAATTTGTAGTTTCTTTTATTGAAGCGTTATCCCAAGAAACTTTTTTCTTCTTTGGTTTTACTTCCTTATATTGGGGGACGGAAGCTTCTGGGGTATCAGTGTCTTCACCAAGGCCAAGTTCTTGTTTTGCTGTGTTTACAAACTGATCACGATCTTTAGTTAGTTTATTCTTACTTTTAGTTTTTTTGCTTGCTTCTATGGCATCTTTGTATGCATCTAAAACAGCTTCTGCAGCAGCTTCTTTGTCGTCATTTTCAGCATCTGTTTTTAAAAGAGCATAATACACATTTTTAGCAGCATCGATTAATTCGTTACTATCTTTTTCGTCAATATTTTGGTTTGCTTGCATTTTTTTTAAAATTGCCTGATAAACTTTCTTTGCAGCATCTATTAGTTTTTTATTGTATGAAGCAACTTCAGACTCACTTTCTTGATCAGGTTTGTTATTGATAAGAGTGTGATAGAATCTTTTAGACTCAAAAACATTGAATTTATTTAATTCGTTGATTAATTGTAGTTTAACCGTACGATCTCTGTTAGCCACAATAGCCTCTCTGTATTTTTCACGAACAAGCTCTAGCGCTTCTAGTTTTTCGTCATCATTAGCATCTGTTTTTAAAAGAGCATAGTACACATTTTTTGCTGCAGAAGGTAGTTTAGTGATAATTTTAACCATATCACCTGGATATGTTAGTTGTGGATCGAGACACTTTTGAAGGCTTTCATAAGCATTTTTAGCTGCCAATAACAATTCATTATTATTGGTTGGATCTTCTTTCTTGCTTAATTGTATTTTTTCTAAAGTTTTTTGATAAACCAGCTGGGCTGCTTTATAAACTTCAACTGCATTGATGGGATTATTATTTCTAAGCGTTTTTTGGGCTTCTTTTAGCTTAGTAACTTCTCTTTTTACAACATAGTTTTTGCGTTTATAGTTCAGTACTTTGAAAATGCCTGCTATTCTCATTAATGCAACCAGTCCAACCCCCACAACAATAATAGGATCTTGGGAAGCTTTGTTAGCTTGTATTTTTATTTTTTCTAAATATGAGATGTTATTTTTTCGAAAACTAGAGCTTATAAACTTAAAAATTCTAGGTTGGAAATAAACTATTCCTAAAGTTGCACAAGCGATAAAGCTTGCCCTCATAATTAGGCATTTTTTTGAGCTTGTGTTTCTTTTAGGCTTTTTATAGAAAATCTTATGAAAAAAAGACCTTGGTTTACTAGGCTGCGCTCTTTCTAAGCAAAAGAAACTTTTTGCTAGCGCTGCAGCTTTATTAATAGAAAGTTCAAATACCTGATAAATAGGGTTCGGTGTATTTTCTATATTCTTTTTTTTTACAAAATAATTAAATAAGTTTATCACAAAATACTACCAGTTTAATATAAAATCCGAACTAGTTTAAATAAACTAGGCTTTTATGTAATCTAAAAAAATAAATACACTTGTTTCTTTTGTTCTAATTAAAGATTAAAGTTCGATAATTTTAGATTATAAATGACTTAAGATTGTTTTTTTTATTAACAATCTTTTAAAGATTTTTTTTAGGGATAATTTATATGACCCTAGTTAATGTTTTTTAATTTTTATTTAACTAGGGTAAAAATTTACTTCCATTTGTTAATGGTATTAATTTTGTTTTTAGAAAAATTTTATTAAAAATCTGGGTGAGAGGATTCGAACCTCCGACCTCTTGCACCCCATGCAAGCACGCTAGCCAAGCTGCGCTACACCCAGGTTAGTTGGGAGATCATGCTCAAATCTAAATTCTGCTTTTTTGAATTCTTTAATTCCTTGCTTTGCACAACTTTCAATTATTTTTTCAAGTGGATCGCCAGGATGCAATTCTAAAGCGCTCACATCAACAGAAATGGATGCTGATAGAACAACACCATTTTTAATTCCTTTAACTTTAAAGTTAGCAAATAACACGTCCTTTTTTTTTGTAATATTTGTAAAGCGAATCACGTTATTTTCAGCTAGATTTTCCATGTTTTTCTCCCAATAAATGAAAAAAGCGTAGACACTTTTCATATCTTTGTCAATCCAACTTTTATTTTACGAAAGTGAAAAAAATGTAATTGTTAGAAAGTAAATTACCGGTTGCTTGTTTTAAATTCTTTTCTCGTGCTACATTTCCCATCTTTAAATAGTTTTAAAAAAGCTGTCAGCTGAACAATACTCATTCTGGTTAAAGTTGTTGAAATAAGATATGATTCAAATGGAAAAAACCTGGGCTACCTTATTATCGAAAGAGCTGGAAAAGCCTTACATGCAAAATTTAAAGGCTTTTTTATCCAATGAATTGGCTGAAAGTAAGGTTATCTACCCCGATCAAGATAAGATATTCAATGCTTTTTGCTTTGCACCATTTGATAAAACAAATGTTGTAATTGTAGGGCAAGATCCATATCACAACCCAAATCAGGCCCATGGTCTTTCTTTTAGTGTCCAAAAAGGTGTTAAATTACCACCGTCACTTCAAAACATCTATAAAGAGTTAAAAAGTGACATTGGTTGTAATATGCCTGAACATGGATGTTTAGAAGGGTGGGCGAGGCAAGGAGTTTTAATGCTCAATGCTACGCTGACAGTCAGAAAAAATGAACCAAAGTCTCATTATGGAAGAGGATGGGAAACTTTTACTGATGCTGTGATTAAGTTGCTTTGTGAAAGAAGCGATCCAATTGTGTTTTTGCTTTGGGGAAAGTCAGCACAAGAAAAGTTTGACAACATTTTTTCAAAATATCCAAATCATAATCATCTTGTTTTAAAAGCAGCTCACCCATCACCTTATTCTGCTAGTAACGGTTTTTTTGGTTGCAAACACTTTTCTAAAACGAATGATTTTTTAAAGAAAAGCAATAAGCCAGAAATTCTCTGGGAAAATATTTAAAAAGCTTGTTTTACAATTTTATTTTTTTAATTATTAACCTATGAAAAGGTCTAATTTTTTAACTAAGTTTGCAATCTACTTCACTTTTTTTGCTGATAATCTTAGTTGGTCTATTGTTTTTCCAATATTTGCTCCATTATTTTTAGATGCAGACAATCAGATTTTTTCACCGAGTTTTCCTGAAGAGCTTAGAACTACTGTTCTAGGTTTTTTTCTAATGGCTTTTCCTTTGGCCCAGTTTTTTGGGTCTCCAATTTTAGGAGACTATGCTGATAAGTCTGGTAGAAGAAGAGCACTTATTATTTCAATTTTTTTCACTCTAATTGGCTTAGTTCTTAGCGGTTGGAGCATTCATTTTAAAAAGCTGTCTATTTTATTTATTTCTCGTTTGATTACAGGTGCTTTTGCTGGTAATCTATCGATTTGTTTAGCTTCAATTTCTGATTTAAGCATATCTGAAAAACACAAAATAAAAAATTTTGGCTATTTAGCAGTAACGGCTGGACTTTCTTTCATTATTGGTGCATACATTGGTGGAAAATTCTCTGACAGTTCAATTAATCAAAATTTTAACCCGGCTTTACCGCTTTGGATTGCAAGCGCATTTACATTTTTAAATCTTTTTTTTGTTTTGATTGGCTTTAAAGAAACGGGCAAGATTGTTCCTGATAAAAAATTTGATTTTTTAGAAGGAGTTCATAACATTAAACACGCTTTGAAAATTGAGAAAATCAAATCACTTTTTTTGATTTATTTTTTAATTCTTTTTTCATGGCTTTTAGTTTTTCAATTTACTCCGGTATACTTAATTCAAGCTTTTTCTTTTTCTAATTCAAAAATAGGTGATGTTGCAGCATATCTTGGAGTTTGTTGGGCTATTGGATCTGGTTTATTGAATCGTATACTTCTTAATTACTTTGACAACTTAAGGATCTTAGAAGTTGCGATTATTTTATTTACTATTTTTTGTGTTTTAATAGTTTTTCCTGAAAAGGCATTATATTTTTTAATTTTACTAGGAGTCAGCGTAGTTTTTGCTGGAGTAACATGGCCAATTTGTACAGGTTTAATATCATCCAAAGTAAAGTCAGAGGATCAAGGAAAAATACTTGGGATTTCTCAATCAATGCAATCGCTTGCAATGGCAACATCTCCGATTGTTGGTGGCTTTTCTGATTTTTTTCATGCTAAACTATTTTTCATTATCTCTGCTTTTTCTTGCTTGTTTGCATCGATTGTTTATTTCAAAATAAAAAATCATTAATTTTTATTTCTCAAAAAGTATGTGAAGAGCTATTTTTTAATTTAAAAAAGAGTTTGCTTTTTGGACTGTGAATTTACAGAAAGTTATTTAGATTTTTTTTCAGCTGAAGCTTCTTTAAAAGTTAAAGAAACTTTTTTCGAATATCATAAGATTAGTTCATCTTTTGAAAGTTTGGATAAGCTAAATGTAACTTTAGAAAAGATCTATTCAAATTTAAAAAAGAAAATTTAAATTTTCTTTATTCTAAAAATTCTAAAATTTTTTGAAGTAATGCTTAGCACTTGAAATTTTCAAGCTTGTTTTTACAAATATATTTTTTCTCAAATGTTTATGAAATTTTACAAAAATTCTCTGTTAAAAAAGTCACAAATAAAATTTTGTTAAACCTACTATAACTATTTTTCAATTCTTGGTTTTAAAAAAAATAAAACAAAAATCAATTATTTTTATTGACCTGATTTTTTATTTAATTTAAGTATGGAAGAATGAGCAACAAAGTGTTTTAAAAGCATGAAAGGCGACACATATATTACAATCTTAGAAAAGCTCAAAGCCTATGACTATTGGCCAATCAATTATAATGGTGAAGTTGTAACAGTTGAGTTTGACGACGGTTTTATATTAAAGGGATCAGTTTTTTCTGATAAAAAATATATTCCCAAGGCAGTCAAAGACTTTGTTAAGGGATTTTCTTCGGAAGATCAGAGTTTGATTTTAGATCATGATCGTGTTGTTGTGGTTTTGAGCCAGTTTTTTGAGCCAACCTTTACATCAGGTGATTTTTTTCAAACATTGGATGTTTTTTTATCAGAATTAGTATCTTGGAGACAGTTTTTTGATGGACTGTCTAGACAAGATCTGGTTTTTTTTCCTAAAAAATGAAAAAATAACCTTATTATGCGTGAGGTTATTATGAATTTAGAGGGATCATTAGTTGCACTTGTAACTCCATTTACAAATGATAATGAAGTCGATTATCATTCTCTTAAGAAATTAATCCTCTGGCACTTAGAAGAAAAAACCTCAGGAATTGTAATACTGGGAACTACAGCAGAAGTATCAACGCTAGGCGATAGCGAGAAGCAAAAAATTATTGAGTATACCTGTTCAATTGTGCAAAAGAAAATACCAGTTATTGTTGGAGTTGGGACCAATTGCACAGCTAGAACAGTTGCAGCTACTAGAACAGCAAAAGAGCTAGGTGCGGACTATGGTTTAGTGATTGCACCTTATTATAATTGCCCAAATCAATTAGGATTGGTTTTGCACTATCAAAAAGCTGCTGACGAAGGTTTACCCTTAATAATTTACCATCACCCTAAAAGAACTGGCGTACAACTTGATTTTGATACCCTTTTAGAGCTTCAAAAACACCCCAAAATAACCGCAATTAAGGATGCTACAGGTAATTTAGCTTGGATGGAAAAAATTGTTACTGAAACTAAGTTAAAGTTGTTTTCTGGAAATGATGAAAATACTTTCGAAATCATGACCAAAGGTGCTGTTGGCAGTATCTCGGTAGTGGCTAACTTGATTCCAGGTGAGTGGTCTAAGATGCATAAGTTATTACTAGATAAAAAATTTGAAGATGCTAAGTTAATCAACGATAAATATATGCCACTGATTGAAGCTCTTTCATTTGAAGTTAATCCTCAAGGCGTTAAATTTGCCCTTTCTTTAATTAAAAAATATTGTCTTTCAGATCTTAGACTTCCTTTAATAAAGCCGTCTTTTGAAAATCAGTTGAAAATTTCGGAAGTGTTAAATCAGACACTAAGTTCTGGAATTGTAGCTTCAAGCTGATGGTTTTCAGAAACTATCGGCTTTATTTGTTTTTCTAGAAACTCATAAACTTGGTTTTCTGATCTGCCAGTTAGTTTTTTTATGTCACATGCACTTTGTATATCTTCTTTAGATAGACAAAACTCTTTTTTGCTTTCTAGCTCTTTGAAAAAGCTTGCTGGTTCTTTTTGGGCAAGTATTCTGAGTTTTTCGTGAGTTTTTTGACGGTCAGCTCCTTTTTTTACAGCTATCATTAGAATATTTTCCATACAAAAATAGGGGAGGTGATCTCTTAGATTTTTATTTATTTGCTCATGATTAACAAAAAGGGACTGCAGCGTAGAATAAACTATGTTGCAAATGCTATCTGCGGTCAGAAAAGCTTCAGGTATGGAGATTCTTCTATTGGCTGAATCATCTAGCGATCTTTCAAGCCATTGAGTTGCTGCTGTATAGGATGGGTTTTGAGAAAGTGAAATTAGAAACCTGGCAAGTGAGCATATCCTCTCTGAATAAATTGGATTTTTTTTATATGGCATAGCAGAAGACCCTACTTGGTCTTTTTCGAATTTTTCACTGAGTTCTTTTGTATGCGATAAAAGTCTTAAGTCTGTTGCTAATTTATGAGTTGATACGGCGATATTTTCTAAAAATTGCATTATCAAGCAGTCAATTTTACGAGAGTAAGTCTGTCCGCTAATGATAAGATGATTTTCAAAGTTGAATGCATTTGAAACTTCATAGTCTAACATTTTGACTTTTTCTTCATCTTCTTCAAAAAGGTTTAAAAAAGATGCTTGAGTTCCAGTAGCTCCTTTAACTCCCAGAAAAGGGATGGAGCCAATCAGGTTTTTTCCTTGTTTAAAATCCATTAATAAATCTTGTAGCCAAAGGCAAGCTCTTTTGCCAATTGTAGTTGGTTGTGCCGGTTGAAAATGAGTATATCCAACGCAAGCTGTTGCAGCTTCTTTTTGGGCAAAATTTTGCAAGGAATGTATAATCTTTATAAGCTTCGATAAAAGAAGATTAATACCCTCTTTCATTATAATTAAGTCAGCGTTGTCAGTTACGTAGCAAGAAGTAGCACCTAGGTGAATTATAGGTTTTGCCTTAGGGCATTTATCTCCAAAAGCATGAATATGAGCCATTACATCATGACGAAATTTTTTTTCATATTCGCCCACTTTTTGAAAATCAATATTGTTAAGGTTTGCTTGCATTTCGTTGATCTGATCATCCGAAATATCTAGCCCGATTTTTTTTTGGGCTTTTGCTAGCTCAAGCCATAGCTTGCGAAATGTACTGTAGCGCTTTTGATTGCTAAAGATTTTAGACATCTCTTCCGATGCATATCTTTCTGTCAGCGGAGATCTAAAGCTGCTATGTGACATTTATAGATAACTCTTAATTTCTTCATACAGCTTTTCAATCACTATTTTCTGGTTTTCGCTCGGTAAAAATGAGGGATTTTTCATTAAGTTCTTGATTCGTCTGAAAAGAGATATTACCTGGCTGGAGTTGTTTGGAGTTCTTTTGTCAGTTTCCGCTAAGGGAAAGTATTCTCTAATAATTGATAAAAGCTCTTGTTTTGACTGCCCTTGGTAATTCTCAACAATTTTGATTTTTTCATCTATCTCACCATTCCTACTGGCCAGAGTGTATATGGCTTGTCTTGGCATTTTATCAACAGTAGGATGGAGATCCTTGGGCATCGATGAATAAAACTCATAATACTGCATAAAATTATAAGGAGTTTGGCGATTTCCATAAGTTGCCATTAGCCAAGCTGTAAATGCACCTTCTTTATATGCTTTTAAAACTTCCTGAGCTTTTTTAATACGCTCACCATGTAAAATTACGGCCTGGTTAGTTATCGCCTTTACCTCTGAAGTAATTGCAACAAGACTTTTTAAATCACCATCAACGTTATAACTTTCATCTTCTCGAAAGTTTTTTAGTATTTCTTCTAGTTTTTGCTTTTCAAGGTCAGTAAGACTACTAATCTGAAAAACTCCAGAGAAACTAGATAAATTTCCACTTCTTGAACGCTCAGCCAAAGCTGTCATTTTGTTATTTTCAGTGTCTTTTTGTTTTAATCTTAAATTTAGTAATGAGTTAAATTTTGCCATTCTCTATTTCCTTATCTGTATTTCTTCTGGTGTTGCTTCTTTACATCTCAAAAGTAATTCTTTTGTTAATTCTCTGAAATCCTCTGATGCCCTGCTTTTGGGTGATATTTCAAAAGTTGGTTTTCCAAAAATTGAAGCTTCAGATATTGAGATATCTCTTCTTATTTTGGACTGTAAAAGTTTACCAGGAAATGTTTGTTCAATAACGTCCTTAAATTCTTTGTTGCTTTTGCCTCTTTTATTCCAAAAAGAAAGCGTAACTCCAATAACACTTAATGAATGTCTTTCTGATATATTATTAATAAAAAGTGATAGTCTTTGAAGACCTTTTATACTGTAGAATTCCGGAGTTGCACATACAAGAGAATAATTTGCTGCAATTAAAGAAGACTCAGTAAGCCAGCAAAGAGAGGGAGGTGTATCAATAAAAATAAAGTCGTAATCAAGATCTTTTAATGTTTCTTTTAACCTTTCATGTGAGTATCTGTCGGCGGCAAGTGCACCTGTAACTTCAACCCTTTCAAGCCAAGTATCGGCCGGGACAATGTCTAAGTTTGGTATGCACGTGTTTAGAATAACTTCCTCTATTGGTTTTTCTCCTTGCAAAACAGGAGCCATGCTGTCTTGTTCATCTGGATCATATCCAAGCCCAGTTGTTAAATTTGCTTGGGCATCAAAATCTATTAAGAGGACTCTTTTTCCATGATATTTAACAAGTGCTGATCCGACATGGATAGCAGTTGATGTCTTTGCTGTTCCACCTTTGAAACTACTTACGGCAATTATGTTCATACTAGCACCTCAGGTATTGGCATTTTGCATTGAAAAAAAGGACATTAATGATTTTTGTTTATTCTCTTTAGATATTATAGACAAGAATTCTTCTAAACCCATTTCCCCATGGACAACATTGTCTCTTGTTCTTAGAGCAATTGTTTTATTCTCTACTTCTTTATCTCCAACTGTCAAAATGTAATTAGATTTTAAAAGTTGGGCTTTTCTAATTTTTTTACTGACAGACTCGCTAGCATCATCAACATCACAAACAAATCCATTATCTTGAAATTTGCTTTTTAGCTCAAAAGCATAATCGTTATGGCGGTCAGCTACAGGGATAATGCGTATTTGGTAAGGAGAAATCCATAATGGAAATTTTCCGGAAAAATGCTCGATTAAAATTCCAAAAAATCTTTCTATAGAACCGAATAATGCCCTGTGAATCATGACTGGCCTTTTGTGCTCTCCATCAGAGTCAACATACTCTAATTGAAATTTTTCTGGGAGAGATAAATCTAGCTGAATTGTACCGCATTGCCAATATCTATTAAGAGCATCTTTAATGTGAATGTCAATTTTTGGACCATAAAAAGCCCCATCGCCTTCATTAATTTTATAAGAGTGGCCTGAAGCATCAAGAGCATCTTTTAGCCCTTTAGTCGATGCTTCCCAATCTTCGTCTGATCCCATTGATTTTTCAGGTCTGGTCGATAGCTCTAATTTATAAGAAAGACCAAATGTCATATAGATTTGATCTGCTAGTTTTAAAATTTCTAAAATCTCATCTTTTATCATATCAAAGCGCATAAATACGTGAGCATCATCCTGATGAAAACTGCGCACTCTAAACAAACCGTTTAATGCACCGGATGGCTCAAAGCGGTGTACGTGACCAATTTCGGCAACCCTTAGTGGAAACTCTCGGTAACTATGAGTAGTTGTTTTATAGTAAAGCATACAACCTGGACAGTTCATCGGCTTGATTGCAAACTCGCGGTCCTCAATCTCTGATATAAACATATTTTCTTTATAATGACCCCAATGACCTGATTTTTCCCAAAGTTCTTTAGTCATCATGGTCGGAGTTTTAATTTCGATATAATTTGCTTTAATTAGACATTCACGTAAAAAGTCAACTAGTTTGCTCCAAATATGCATGCCTCTATTATGGATGAACGGCATTCCTGGAGCTTCTTCTTTAAACGAAAAAAGATCTAGCTTTGGGCCAATTACTTTATGATCTCTTTTTTTAGCTTCTTCAATCATTTGAAGGTATTCTTTTAAGCTTTTTCGGTCTGGGAATGAGATTCCATAAATCCTTGTCAACATTTCATTATTCTGGTCACCTTTCCAATAAGCACCGGATGTTTTTAAGATTTTAAAAGCTTTTATTTTTCCGAGGTTTGGTAAATGGGGGCCACGGCATAGATCAAAAAATTCTCCTTGCTTATATGCACTGATACAACTTTCTTCAAAACCTTTAATTAACTCGGTTTTGTAGGGATTGTCCTCAAAAGCTTTGATGGCTTCAACTTTGTTTGCAAACTCGATTCTCTCGGGCTTGTGGTTTTCTGATATGATTTTTTCTATCTCTTTTTCAATTTTCTCAAAATCTTCATCACTTATCTTTAAGTTTGCAAAGTCGTAATAAAAACCATTTTCAATTGGTGGACCTATTGTTGGTTTTGCATCTGGGTAAATTCTTTTTATAGCTTGGGCTAGAACATGAGCTGATGTGTGCCAAAAAATCTCTTTTCCAGCTGTATCTTCAAAAGATAAAAATTCAACTTCATCATTGTCATTCAGAGGCGTTTTAAGGTCCTTCAAATTACCATTAATTGAAATAGCTAGTGCTTGGTTGGGGGCAAAAAGGTTTAACTTTTCAGCTAAGTCCTTTCCGTTAGAATTATTTTCAATTTCAATTTTTTTATTATTTATTTGTATCATCATAATGTTGAATTTTTACTTTTTTTAATTAAAAAAATAAAAGATTTATCCCTTTGTAACAAGTGACAAATTTAAAATCTGGAAAGTTTTAGAAAAAAAGACGTTTTTGTCCCACTTTTTTGTAAGTGGGACTTTGCTATAAGACTAAAAATCAATCAATATTTTGAAAAGAAAATGCTGCATTAAAGACTGACGGCCCATACTTCAGTTCATCAACTAAATTACCAGTTTCTTTAGCAACCTCATCTAAATCAGGATATTTAGTATCGTGGAAAAAGTCTTTATAAAGGCTGTGAGCGCCATTAAGCACAAACAAGCCAACTGATGCAGCAGCAGTAGCTTTTGCAAAAAATATTAAATTGTCATCTGACAGAAGTTTAATTACCCTACTAACGGTTTGTTCGGATGGCTTGATCAATTCGGGCATGCATTCACCTGCAAAGTTAGCTACAGATGTAGGAATAAAGCTGTTTGCATAGTCTAATGCACCCTTTGCCATATTTTTATATGAGTAAGAAGCTATGTAAGTTGCACTTGAAATAATAAGTGAAGATGTAGCTATTGTTTTTGAAGCTTGGCTTCTTAAAGAATCAAAAGAGCGGTCGGCTTTAAGAAGGTAGTTTAAATTCTTGATAACAATTTTTTCACGTTTATTTATTGGTCTTTTAGCAGCTATTTTCTTGATTGTCCTAGTGTAGTGATATTCTTTTGCGTAGTTATAAAGCCTTGGGATAGTTATGAAAAAATAAGTGACCGTTACTATTAGCACTGTAATTGCAACCGGATACCCGTAATCTGATTTTTGATTGTTCTTTTTAGATTTTTTGCCGCCATCATTGTAAGTGTTAGAGCTTCCGAAAAATGGAAAATTATAGTTATTAGTAACATATTCTACCTTTCTTCCATTCCAGGGACTTTGATTGTTATATTTCCTAACATAACCCTTGATTAGCCCTAGTTCCGTGTCATTTAGGAATCTAATATTAGTTTCCGAGATCTTATTCATAGGAAGCTCCATTCCATCGTTTTATTTCTATGGTAATAGACTCTCTAATTTTTTTGGTATTTTTTTTAAGGTTTTGTTAAGAGATTTTTCTGTTATTTTCAGCTCATATTATTGAAAAAAAGTTAACATTTAAATTTTTTATGGGTATACCTAGTTGAAAAAACTTTCAATAAGATGAAAAAACTTTATTTGATTTTCTTTCTTTCGTTCACAGGGTTTGTTTTTTCAACCCCAATAAACAACTCGTCCTTGTGCTTTTATATACCTCATGGGCTTTTTTTTTCAGACTGTAATGTTGTTAGCTTCAGGGCAGGCTATGAAGGTAACTTCATATCTGATGCAAAACTAAAGCAAGTAGCAACATCATCTGGCAGGGTAGATGATTACGAGATTAACTGTAACTCAGGGACACTTGCTTTCAATGTAAAAAATTTAGTCGATGTTTTTGGTAGTCTTGGAGCGTCTAGAATTAAGGCGAACTGGAGAATTACCCCTCCGGCTGGTGGACTTACTAGAATTGAAACAGAGACTAGGTATCATTTTTCTTGGTCTGCTGGGGGAAGAGTTGTTATATGGCATAATGACAAGACGGCACTAGGAATTACAGGTAGGTATTTTTCAACAGAGCCAGAAATTTCTTGGTTAACAAGTGATGGACTTCCTTTAATTGTTAGAGGGGGGGAGATTTGTTATGACGAATGGCAAGTAGATTTTGGTCTGTCGCATAAGATCGGAATTTTTGTCCCTTACTTTGGGATTAAATATTCGGATGCAAAGTCACATATAAGCGGGCTACCAAATGGGGTTCTTATATCAAACTCAGGTACAAATACAATTGAAATGAAAAGAAGAAACCATGTTGGGGGATTTATTGGAGTTACTCTTACAAATGGTTGTAAGTTCTTGTTAAACATCGAAGCTAGGCTAGCTGACGAAGAGGCCGCAACTGTTTCTGGACAGTTTCGTTTCTAAATGAAAAAGTATTTATTTTTAATTGTTATTTTTTTTGTAAGGTCATCTTACGCACTATACATCGGCAATCCTTCAACACCTTCATTAATTTATGAAGGGGTTTTTGTATCCGACTTAATTCCCATAAGTTTTCGAGTGGGGTTTGAGGGGGATTTTTTATTCGAAAAAAAATTCACCTTTCCAAATACAGGCTATAAGGAGTCACACATAGAAGGTGATTTTTACCTAGGTCAGGCCATTGTTAATTTTTTTGATCGATTGGACTTAGGAATATCAGCAGGTGTCTCTCAGATGGAGTTTTTTTCTAATTACGCCTCTTCCCATATTAATGAAAAAAGTGACTTTGGATATGTTGTCCAAGCTCACGGAAAACTCATTATTTTCAATATTAAATTTATTACTCTTGCATTTGATGGAAGATACTTAATGGCAAAAGCTAAGGATCATTTGTTTTTAGATGACGAAGATGCTTGGTTTCGTTTGCGTCAGTGGCAAGCATCTATGAGTTTATCTACAAAACTTGGTTTTTTTTCTCCATACATAGGAGGGGCTTACAATAACTCGCGCTTTCGAATTTCAAAAGTTGGCTCTTTTAGTATAAATGGTATGGAAAAAGAAAATTTAGGGGTCTTCTTAGGTCTTACTTTCTCTACAAATTCATATTTTTTAATTACATTTGAGGGATACTTATATTCTGAAACATCTTTCGGTTTAAATGCTCAACTTAGGTTTTAATTTTGTTTTAAACTTATAAAAAAAGTATTAAGTCTTATTTAAAATTTAATGATTTCTTTGCAAAAAATTCTTAATGAGAATACGCTTTAACGGTTCAATTAATGAGGATTTAATTTTTATGCGTATCATTCGGACTATCACTTTTGCATTTGCCTCTTTTTTCATGATTAACATTTTTGCACAGACAGCTGATGTTGATTTCGAGGAGAAACAAGAAGAAATCGATATGGATGCTCTTCGAAAGTGGATCAGAGACAAGAGACTAGTAACCACAAAAGAACTTGGTGGAGAATTAGCGATCAGTGGGCAGGTAAGAACAGAGTTTCAAGCTTTTGATGAAAAAAGATTTGGAGTTCAACAAAGAGGGCCTGAAGGAGCTACTAATGCGGCAGCAAGATCCTTTGATGTTGATGTCAACCTAAATATTGACTACAGGGCAGACAGAACCTGGGCAGCTATTAAGCTTAGATTTGACAATGACATGGGAATTAGAAGTGGAACAGTAGATTCTATTCGCCTAGAAAGAGGATACTTTGGTGGTAGAGTAGTTAATGGAGATACTTTTACTTTTGATATAGAACTTGGAAGACGATATTTATTTAATATTTTTGAATCGTATTTAGAATTTGCAAACTTATATGATGGAGTGCTATTCAAGTTCAGCAAAGCATTTGAATCTATCGCTAATTTTTATTTTAATGGCGGAGCTTTTATTATTGATGAGCGTGATGACCATTTTGGCTATGTTGGTGAAATGGGAATGCTTAAAATTAAAAATTCAGGACTGAATGCAAAATACTCAATAATTAATTGGAGAAAACACAAGCCAGTTCCTGGAAGCTCAAACTATTTAGAAGATTTAAGATATGACTTTTTAGTCTCTCAACTACTTTTCTCATATTTATATACTCCACAATCTTTCAACAAGCTCTTTAAGTTTTATGTAGCAGGACTATATAACCATTTTGCAAGAAATGATTTAACTGTAACAAATTTTAAAAGGGCAAACATTGGTTGGTATGTTGGAACATCTATTGGTGTTGTTAGGAAAAAAGGTGATTGGGCATTAGACGTAAACTACCAATACCTAAGAGCGCAAGCAGTTCCTGACTTTGATGTATCAGGAATTCGTAGAGGAAATGCTCAAAGGGTTGGCCTATATACGCAAAATATCAATGGCAGCGGAGGCGCTACTACAAATGCTACAGCAGTAGGTAGTGGTAACTACTATGGATTTGCTATTGATCTATTGTATGCAATTACAGACAACTTAACTATTCAGCAAAACTTTAAGTTTTCAAATACTTTAGACAAGTCGATTGGACCTGATTTAAAGTACCGTCAATACGAAGCAGAATTTATTTACGCTTTCTAATTTTAGTTAAGAAATTTATCACCTCTACCACTTTGGTAGAGGTGTTTTATCTAGAAGCTTGTAGAAAAACATAATAAAATTTTAAGATTTTTAGTTTTTTAACAAGGTAATAAAGCATGACGCTTAGCTATGGCATTTTCTCTTTAGCATCTCCTATTTCTAAAGGAGTTCTTTTTGGTTTTGCTGACTTTCTCTTTTCTACAACAGCTCAGAAAGTACTAATGCTAGCTGGGATAAAATTTAAAGAAGATTTAGAAGTAGGAGATATATCTCCTGATAAACGTCTCGATATGGATTTCCATAACTTTGTAATAAAGTATCCGATTTTAGAAGAGACAGTTTTTCGCGGTATATTGCAACCATATCTTTCTGGAAAACTACCACTTTTCTTTCCCAAGCTCAAATCTATTCCTAGCGTGATGGGCATTCCTTTAGCTAATCTAGTTTCATCTGTTGCGCTTGGAGTGATATTTGGCAGCATTCATTACCTCAATTACACAAGTGGAGGCATATATGTGGCTCTGATTGCTTCCATTAGCGGCTCGTTTTATGGCCTTATAAAAGAGAAATTTGGCTTAGCCTCATCAATTTCGGCTCATATTATTCATAATTTTATGGTTGGGTGGCTTGATAAAAACTATCCAACTTTTTTAGAGAGCTGAGGATGAGATTACGTCCAGAGTTTTTTAGGAGTTAAAACAACATATTTTCTAGTTTTTAAATAGCTCTTTGTCGGGATAAATAGTGGATTTAATAAGAAGATTTTCTTTACATCTAGATCTTTAAAAAGCCCAAAATAGCGTATATTATTGATAAATAACTCTTTACTTTATTAAATTTCACTGGTGGTGCTTTTGAAAAGTAATATCAATTCTTTTCAAATGTAAAAGTTTTTGAACGGGAGATACACTTATCTCTTCTTTTTTAGTCTCTACAAAAAATAGCTTAGAACGAAGCCCTTTGAGAGTATTATTGTATTCATGGACTACAATATCAATTGGATATGATTCATCTAGCATAAGGCATATTAGATAGCCGTTTTCATGATATTTTTTTGCCTTATGGAACATCTTTTCAATCGTAGCGTGTTTTGTAGATCTCGTTTTTACCATTAAAAAAGAACTAAAAAAAGAGCTTAAATATGGAAATCTTGTGAATGGTTTTCCAGGAATAAAAACTTTCATTTTTGTGAAAAAAGAAAATAACATAAAGACTGTTTTCCAAGAATTATTAGGGATGATAACAACTGAATCATCATCTGGCTTTGGTGTCTTCAAATACATAGGCCTTATACGAGCATATATTTTCTCAATGAAATAAGGGAAAAACAAGGATGAAAGCCTTCCAGTCAAAAAGATCATAAATAGAAATGTGATCAGGCTTACTAAGGCAAATCCAGTAGAGGCCTGCAGCTGAAGCTTTTCTCCAAGAACATTAAGAGTTAATGCGGAGCCCAATACACCTGTAAAACTTAGGAAATTTGCGGCAGCGATTACCTGCCCTCTTTCTTTGTCAGGGCTTGCAACTTGAATAAAAGAGTCGAAAGGGATCAACATAAGCCCGCCAAAAATACCTAAGATAACCAAGATAGCGATGACAGCTATTAAAAATTTAGAAAAGATAAATAGCAAAAAGAGCATGATAGAGATGCAAAATCCGGCAATACAAGATAATCCCGGTTCAACTTTTTCTTTTGATAATTTCCCTGCAAGGACAGCTCCAATTGCTATTCCAACAGCTGTTGTTAAAAATAAATAACCACCGCCTGATGCGCTCAATCCTAATGATTGGATTGCAAAAGGAATAATATTAAGTTGTACATATCCACCTAGAAAAAGAAAGTAAGCTGACCCTAAAATTGATGAGAAAAGATGCCTTTTACGAGATGCTTTTTTTAGAGTTTTAAAAATTTCATACAAGAATAGTGGATTGATTTTTTTCTTTGAGCGTTTAGCTGCTGTTTTAACAATTCCAAATGAAGAAACTAAGCCAATTACTGAAACAAACAAACAAGCAGAGGCAACAATGATAAAATTTTGATTAGTTATATCTGTTAAAAAAGAAGCTAAGAAGGTTCCAAAAATAATTGCGAGGTAGGTGAATGAAGCCAAAAGTCCATTTGCCTTAGATACATATTTTTCTTGCACAAGCTCAGGAATTATCCCGAACTTAGAAGGGCCAAAAACAGCACTCTGAGCGGCCATCAAAAAGAGCAGAAAATAAGATCCAAATTCCCACTTAAAAGAAATTGATATAACGCCTATGGCCATTATGATGACTTCGGCTACTTTCGTCGCTACAGTGATATTTCTTTTGCTAATTCTGTCGGCTAAAACACCTGCTGCATTCGAAAAAAGCAAAAAAGGAACAACAAAAACAATTCCTGCAATTGATAATATTGAAGATGCTTGAGCTTCGCCTTTGATGCTAATTAAAAGATATGCAATTAAAAGTTTAAATATGTTGTCATTGAGCGCTCCTAAAAATTGTGTAAAATTTAGAAAGTACAGAGATCGGAAATTTGTTTTAGCAATAAACTTCATCAGAGAAAAGCATTTTTATTAATATAAGTATAAGGATATCCTTATAAATAAAAAAAATACAGTAATAGATTTTAAAATAAATTTTAAAAGCTATGGATTTTGAAATTAGTAATGATTATAGTTCTTTAGCAAATATTTTAAAGAGAGATCTCTTTGAAGGATCTCTATTTGAAAAAAAGCTGTTAGTTTTGCCATCGGAGCAGGTAAAGTCGTGGCTTATAAACAAATGGACAGAAGAGTTAGGAATTGTCAGTGGTATTCAATTTCTGACACTAAATTCAAGTATTCCTTATTTATTAAGCCTTATCAAAGAAAGGGAAGCTCATTTTTTGTCATCAGTTGAGCTGAAAGTTCTTATAAATCATTTTTTACAGGCAATTGAGCACAGCGTAGACGAGAGTTTATCCTCTTACTTATCTGTAGATAAAGAAGAGCGTTTGGTTTATATATCAGAAATTTTATCAAAGCTATTTCAAAACTATTCAATTTATGGGGCGGATTTAATTTCTAACTTTAAAAATCCCAAGAAGTGGCAGGAAGTACTTTTTCATAAAATTTTTTATGAAAAAAACTACAGCTTCCCGTTAAAAGAACTCCCAGTGAATATATCAAAAAAACTTAGCATAAAAATTTATATTTTCGGTTTTACATATATTCCTGAGCTTTATCTAGATTTTTTCTATAGATTGAGTGATTTTGCTGATCTTTTTATGTACTATCCAAGAATTACAAGTGAATTTTGGGAAGATATCCAATCAATAAAAGCAAAAAAATATTTTCAAAAAAAATATCAAAATACAAATCTTGAACTTCAGGAATGGGCTTCGAAAATGTTTGAAACAAATGTTTTTTTTGCTCAGTTTGGCAATCTTGGGAAACGTTATGAAAAAGTACTTGGGAATTATGATTTAAATTTTACCGACAATTATGTTGAGAGGGAACAGAAAAATCTCTTAAACACTTTTCAAAATGACATATTAACCTTAGCTGAGTTGGACGAGTCAAATCCAGTTAATGTTGAAGAGCTAGCTCCGTCAATATGTATTCAAGAGGTCAATGGATCAAAACTTGAAGAAGTAAAAACAGTTTATGGAGTTATTCAGTCGCTTTTAAAAAAAGAAAATACAAAGCTGAGTGACGTCCTAGTTTTAGCTCCCGACATAGACCAATACTTAAGTCATATTAAAACGATCTTTAATAGAAAAAATGGTTTTAATGACATTAAAGTCCATGACGTCGGGTTTTTATCAATAAGCAATTTGGCTAAGGGATTAGAAGATATTTTAAGCCTTAGTTCATCAGATTGGACTTATGATGAGATATTAGCGGTTTTAGACAATCCGCTTATTCAATCCAGTTTTGAAATTGAAGGAAAAGACATTGAATATTTTAAAAAGATACTGCAGAAGTCTCGACTTAGATTTGCATATAATGAGGATCATAAAAACAGCTTAGTTGGCTATAAAAATGAGGAGGGGACTTGGGAGGAGAGTTTTCAGAAAATATTGGTCGCCTACTCAACTTTTTATTATGACTTTGAATGTGATAGTTACCCTCAGCTATTTGCTAATATTGGTCAAAGTGACCTTCTAAAGATTGAACCTTTTTTTAGAGTGATATCTTCTTTGTTCAGTGACTTGAAAGAACTTAGTCAACCTCAGTTACAATCTCTTGATTTTTATGCCTCAAAGCTAATGGACCTCATTGATAAATATTTTAAAATTCCAGATGACTCTATTGAACTTGCTGCATTTGAAGTTATAAAATCATTTTATTTACAATTAAAAAAAATTGATCAAACCACTTCTGTTTCATTCCAATATTTTCGCGCTCTTTTAATAAAAGAGCTAAAGAAAAAAGCAACATTGAATTCGCATCTATGTGATGCTATTCAATTTGGGTCACTAGGGATAGATAAGTGGCCACCGTTTAAATATACTTTCATAATAGGAATGCATGATGGTGCTTTTCCAACTAGTGAATCAAAAAGCTCTTTAAATTTATTAAAAGAGGCAGATTATCCTTCAAAGATACAAATAGAGCGCTTTACTTTTTTAGTCTCATTGATCAATGCACAAAATAAGCTTTGGATAAGTTATCCTGTACAAAACGATGTTTCAAATCTGCCATCTTCCTTTGTTCAAGATCTGCAAGCATTTTTAAATAAACACTACAGAATTAATGGTCTTAGCTTTGATGAATGGAATAAAAAATTCCACTATGATCCAGCTGAAAAGAGTGTAAAAAAAATAATGACAAATAAATTTTTGCCAATCAACTATCCATCTTCTAGTGTCGATTGTAAAGATTTAGAGATCTCAACTTATGAACTTTCACTTTTAGCAAAAAACCCAATTAAGTTTTATTTACAAAAAAAATATTCACTAACCTTGCCAGATCTTTATGAGTCTGTTGAAGAAGATTTTTTTCTGAGTCCTTTAAATAAATCGATTTTTGTTCAAGATCAGGTTACCGAGAAGAAGCTGGATCAAAAGGAAATAAGAGAACTTTCTCCAAAGGGAATTTTTCAAGATATTGCAAAAAATCAACTATATCAAGAAAAACGTAGCTTTGAGCAAAAGTCAAAAAATTTGGAACTAGATCTAGAGAGTTTATTTAGTATTGAGCTATCAAAAGAAGTAAAAACAAAAACTATTGATGGCAAAAAAATATATTTGCCTGCCGTTAATTTTTCCATGGGAAGCAAGCATATTTCAATAGTTGGGAGAATAAAAAATATTCATGAAAGTGGGCTGGTCCTATTAAAGGAAAAGACAGTTAACGAATGGGTTAGAAATTGGGCTGACATTTTATTGTTTAATTATATTGCCGACCAAAGTGCAAGCTTTTCTAACGAGGTTATCTTTTTAAAGTCTAGCTCTAAAAGAGATATTTCGGCTTTTGATTCAACTTTGAACTTACAGAATTTTGTTAGTTATTATATAGCGGCCCATGAAAGTGTTTTTCCATTTACAAAGAGCTTCATAACAAGTGTTTTAAAAAAAGATCCAACCGCTTTTTACAAAAGTTTTAATCAGATTTTAACTAAAAATAGTATGTATCAAGATCCATATGAAAAATGGTTTGTAGAGCATTTAAATTCAAATGAAAATGTTTCTTTTTTCTCAATATGGGCTGATTATTTAAACTGTGTATTTAATCCAATAAAAGATGAATTGTAAAGTATTTGATTGCCTTAGTGCAGAAACTTCTATAAAAGGACAAAAACTGCTAGAAGCCTCAGCTGGCACTGGTAAAACTTTCGCAATCGAGCACATAGCTGTACGTTTAATCCTAGAGGGGATCTCAATTGATGAAATTTTAATTGTTACTTTTACAAATCTAGCTACGAATGAACTAAAAGAGAGAATTTTATCAAACCTAAATAAGTGTTATTTTCTTTTAAAAGAAAAAAAAATCGAAGAGGCTTTTCCATATCTAAATAAATATTTTGATTCTAGTGATGCTTTAGAAAAAGCTATAATTAGTATTCAAAATGCTATTTCGTTTTTTGATGATGCTCAAATTTTTACAATCCATAGCTTTTGTAAAAGATCACTTCAAGAGTTTTCATTTGAGACAAACCTTACTCTGTCATTTACTGGCTCAGATAGTCACTCTGATAAGAATATCTTAAAGGATAAAATAAAAAAAATATTTTTAAATCCTTTATTTAAACAGCAATTTTTCTCATCTTCTTTTCACTTTTTCTTAAAAAATAAAAAGATAGATATTTTGATCAATAAGGTGATTGAAGTTGTTAATAATGGTCTTGATATTGATCAGTCAAAACCCTTTTCCATCAAGGATTTGTTAGAAACAATTAAATATGAATTTGAAAAAAGAGGCTTTGTTCAACTGGATTTAAGTTCTTTACAACAAGACTTTTCAGCTAACAGTCAAAATTATAAGCGAACAAAATTTTCAAAGACCGATTTCGCTTCACAAATTGAGCTTTTGTCTGAAATATCATTTAATTTTTTTAACATGGAGGCTTGGGACAGGTTACTCTTTCATGAGTTTTCAATTGGTAAATTTTTTACTAAAGAGAATTCTAAGGTAAAACCAGTAGAAATTCAAAATGAGAACTACCCATCTTTTTTCTCTTTTTTAGGGGAAGTCATTCATCCGAAAATAAGCATTTTATTTGATTCGAAATATTTTTTAAATACATTGATACATTCTTTCAAAGAAGATTTAACCGTTCAAATTGAAAAAGCCGATAGCTTTTCAGCAGATCGTCTACTTGAAATGATGGAAAAGGCACTGAAAAATAAGTCTTTTCAAAATTCAATAAAGAAAAAATATAAGGCTGCGATAATTGATGAATTTCAAGATACGGATAAGACTCAATGGAATATTTTTTTAAGAGCATTTTTAAGTGAGCCTAAAATTCCATTTTTTTATTTAGTGGGAGATCCGAAACAATCAATTTATGCATTTAGAAATGCAGATATTTATACTTATCTGAAAGCTGTAAGTTATTTGGGAAAAGAAAATATATATCTTTTAGATACAAATTACCGTAGCTCAAAAGAGCTTGTAAGTGGACTAAATGCACTTTTCAATCGAAAATGGCTTCATCTTCCAAAAACTAAAGAAGTTTTGAATTATCATCCTGTTAAAGCGGTTCACGATCGTGTATCTGACAAGGCGCCGATTCATTACATGATTGCAGAAGAAAAAAATTGTTTTGATGTAGAAAGCGAAATGTTTTTTCCATTTATTTATGATGAAATTGTAAGAAATAGTGGACCGTATTCGAAATATGCCATTTTGGTAAAAGATCGTTTTCAAGAACAAAAACTTCAAAATTTTTTATTTTTGCGTAATATCCCTTGTGCTTCACGCAAGAAGGCAATCTGTGAAACCAGCGCTTACATTTGTTTAAAGCAACTTATGCAAGCAATTTTAGACCCAAGCGACATGTCTAATCTTAAACTGTTAATGGTGTCTCTAAATTATAGTTTTGAGGATTTGAAAGATGATGAAAAAATAACATATTTTCTAGTTGTATTTAATCAGCTGCATGCTCTTTTTAAAAAAGGTGGAATAGAGAATTGTTTAAGTCAGCTCATAGATATCGATTTTCATGGGTATTTCTTACTTGAGCGTCTAACGCAAAAAGATGCGAACTCAGGCAGCGATTTTACAGATGCTATGAATATTTTGCTGGAGTTTAGTTCGAAAAATTATATATCAGAAAATTCTTTAGGGGCTTTTTGGCGCTCAGTTGAGAAAGATCAGCAGTTGAGAAATTCATTTGAAGATGAGGATTCAGTTCAAATTTTAACGATTCATAAGAGTAAGGGGTTAGAGTTTGACACGGTTTTCTGCCTAGGAATTGCTTTTTCTAGCTCGTCTAGTGTGTTGCAGACGCAAGCTGAAGAGGAAATTGAAGCTGAAAAATTAAGACAGCTATATGTGGCTTTAACAAGGGCCAAATCAACTTTGTACATACCAATTATTTTACCTAAGAAAGCTAAAAAAAGCAGTTCAGCTGTAGATCTTTTTCTTCAAAATGCTATTAGCTCTAGCAATGTTATAGATGTTCCTTTTATTAAAAATTTATTACAAGAAATACATGCGTCAAATCTGTTTGAAGTAACAGTTTTACAAAAACAAGAGAAAGAAAAACTTAAAAACAATCATTCTTCTTGTGAAAATTTTCTAAAAAGTTACCCTGATCAGAAAGCTGGTAGTCTTTTCTTGTCCTTTACAGCTGTAAGCAAGCCCTTTGCAATTAAAAAAAACATACAAGAATGTGAAAGCTTTCCTGTTGGGGCTGAGTCGGGAGTCATAATTCATAAAATTCTCGAAGATCTATTTTCTAAAAGAAAAGATCAATCTAAAAAAATCGATGTAAAAAGATATACTAGAGATACTTTATTAGAAGGCTATGAAGAAGAAATTGAAAATATTATACATAGGGTCTTATCAATAGAGCTTTCACCTTTTTCTTTCACATTAAGTGATGTTGATCCGAGTAAGTTCATAACTGAGTTAGAGTTTTGTTATTTGCAAGGCAGAAATAAAATGAAAGGTTTTATTGATCTTATTTTCTATCACCAGGAAAAATATTTTGTTATCGATTGGAAAACAAACTTTTTGGGAAATGATATTTCTCATGAAGCTTTAAAAGAGGAAATGAGACAACACGATTATTTTTTACAAGGTTCAATTTATGCAAATGCATTAAAAAAATCGTTGAAGCTGTTTGATTCTAGGCCTTTTGAAGAGTGCTTTGGAGGGGTCTTTTTTATTTTTGTAAGAGGAATTAAAGAAAATAATAGAGGAGTTTTTCATATTCCTATATCTGAGAGTTTGAAATGAGTTTAATAGATAAATATAAGGAAGATTTAGAAAATTTTTCAGCTTTAGATTTTTATTTTTCTGAATTTTTATCGAAAAAAGAATCAATTACTGATGAGCGAGTGAAACATGCTTTGACATTTTTGTTTTACCAATCAAGGCAAGGGCATTTATGTGTTAATAGTAAAAATATTTCTTCTCCGCTATTTAGCGATGATTATTTGCAACTGATAAAAGAAGGATTTTCCAAACTTGAAAACTGTAAAGCAATTGTTGAGCATGAAGGCTGTTATTATTTACATAAAAATTGGGTTGTTGAAAACCATGTTGTCGATGAGATAAAAAGGCTTCAAATTGGATCTTCATTGTTTTCAACAAATATTAATTTTAAATTGGAGAGTGAAGAGTTATTAGAAAAAAAAATAATTTCAAAAGAGCAGTTTTCTCTTTTTGAGAGATGTCTTGAAAAAAAACTTATTTTTTTATCAGGTGGCCCTGGTAGCGGAAAAACTTATACTGCCTCTAGATTACTGGAGGTCGTTGCTAAGGCGTCAAAAGGCTTGAAAGTAATAGTTACGGCTCCAACAGGAAAGGCAGTATCAAACTTGCAGGAAAAAATTGCTAACTTAGAGCTTGATTTTGAATATCAAGCTAAAACTATTCACTCTTTATTAAAATTGCATGAATTACAAAATGTAAACTTTAATTCATCAAAAGTTAGTGCAGATCTAATTATAGTTGATGAAGCTTCAATGATTGACGCTTTTTTATTTGCTCTTTTTTTATCTGTAATAGGTGATAGGACGACTGTCATTTTTATGGGTGATAAAGATCAGCTGCCTCCTGTAGAGGGAGGATGTCCTTTTGTAGACATTGTAATTTCTAGAAAAGATTTATGTGTAGAATTGACTAACTCTCATCGTTTTAAAAATTCTTATTTAGTAAACCTTCTAAAAGAGGGGAATTCTTCTGAATTTCTAAATGAAATAAAATTAAAAAAGGTTCATGAAGAAGGTCTCTTTGATAGAGCTCCTGATAATGTTTATTCTCATATAGTTTCGTTAGTAGAAGAACATTTAGTTATTCATAGTTCTCAAAAGATCGATCCAGAAAAAACTTTGGAAGCCTTTGAAAGGTTTCGTTTTTTAAACTGCGTCAGACAGGGGAGTCATGGTGTAGATGCAATTAATCTACAGCTTTACTCTTTTTTTACTAAAAAATTCTCAAGGTATAATTTTGCCTATCCAATTTTGATTAATGAAAACAACTTTCAGATGAAACTGTTTAATGGAATGACGGGCATTATTATTAAGGAAAAGGACTCTGAAAATGCTTATTTTATGATTGATAACCAGTTAAAGACATTTCCTAAATTATCTTTACCAAGCTATGAACTTGGCTTTGTAATCTCTGTTCATAAAAGCCAGGGGAGTGAATACGATAGTGTATATATAATAGTTCCCCCAGGAAGTGAAAAATTTGGCAAGGAAGTACTTTACACAGCCATCACTAGAGCTAAATTTAAGGTGAAAATACTAGGGCCGCTATCTGTGATAGAGGCCACTATCAAAAATCTTGGAACTAAAAAATCTTTGATAGGTCAAAGATTAAGTGAGTGAAACCAGCTTAGTAGAAAGTGTAGACTTATGTCTTGCTGCTTTATTTTGCTTAATGATGTTTTTTTTAACACCTTTGTCATAAAGACTAAAAATAAAACTAAGCTTTTCTTGTAAAGCTTTTTGATCAGCTTTTTCTGATAGGGACTTTTCAAAGTCTCTGGTTGCAGTTCTAATTTTAGATTTATGTGCGCGATTTTGTAATCTTTTTTTATTATTTTGAATGTCTCTTTTCAAAGCGCTTGGTCGTTTTTTCTTTATTGCTTTTTTAGTTTCTTCTGCCATTTTACCTCAGCATGGTTAAGGATAATTTTAAAAATTTCTATTGGCCTTACTCACATTTTGAAGCTATAGACCAAAATCAAGCTATCACATGGAGCTTTCCGGAGAATCGGTATATTTTGAGCCATACCTAACTCAGGAAAATCTTGCTCATGATAAGGAAACATATTATATGTTTTGATTCATATTTTAATCAATATACTCCTTTATGCCCATGGATAAACTTAAAAACTAGATATTTGTTTTATTAAGTCTTTTATAAAAAAACTTGAGCAAAAGTGGATTTAAACTCGACTAACTACCTGATTTAAAGTAGTTTATTTTATGATTTAAAAAATATGGTTATCAAAATCTCTTACAAGAAATTTTTTTGAGTGAGATTTTTTTGGCAAAAGATATCTTTTTTAAAATCAAGTCTAGAAAAAGTATTTTCAATATGAGAAGCTATTATTTCAATTTTAGCAATTGCAATTTTAATATATTTTTTGGTATTAAAATGTTATTTAAGTGAAAAATTTCCGGAATAAAAAAACATATTTGCTATTTAAATTATCAGTTGTCTATCAATATGTTATTGACATAAAGACTTTGAAGCCTTCAATATTCAATAGCTTTGTCTTTATTATACCTATAAAAGGAGCATCTTTAAATATAAATCTATGAGTAGTAGTTCATCATTAAATCAGTCTTTTGATCCCCAACATCAAAAAAAAGTTGAAGAGCTCGTTGCGATAGCAAAAGAGCAAGGCTTCATAACATATGAAGAAATAAATGAAATTCTTCCAATGAATTTCGATGCCCCTGAACAGATCGATCAGGTCTTGATCTTTTTGAGCGGCATGGACATCCAAATTCTTAATCAAGCTGAAGTAGAACGGCAGAAAGAAAGAAAAAAAGAAGCTAAAGAGCTAGAGGGATTGCCAAAAAGGTCCGAGGGGACATCTGATGATCCTGTTCGGATGTATTTAAAGGAAATGGGCTCTGTTCCTCTTCTTACTAGAGAAGAAGAAGTCGAGATTTCAAAAAGAATCGAAAAAGCTCAAATACAAATAGAAAAAATAATTATGCGCTTCCGCTACTCGGCAAGAGAAGCTATTTCAATCGCAAATTACCTTCTATCTACAAAAGAAAGATTTGATAAGATTATTTCGGAAAAAGAAGTAAGTGATAAGAATCATTTCTTAGACATCCTTCCAAAGTTAATCGAACTCTTGAAAAAAGAAGATGATATTTTGGAAGAACTGTTAGTTGAATCTTTTAGGCCCGATCTATCAAAAGAAAGAAAATTAAAAATATCAGATGACATTGAAAAATCGAGAATTAGATCGCAAGCTTATTTAAGGCAGCTTCACTGTCGGCATAATATAATTGAAGATTTTGGTGAAGTTATCCTCTCTGCATATGAGAGATTTTTAAGCTTAGAAAAAGATATTAATGAAATTACCCCAAGAGCAGAAAGAAACAAATTTGCAATGTCAAAGCTGCTGGCAGCAAAAAGGAAACTTAAAAAGCGTGAACTTGCAGCTGGACGAACTCTTGATGAGTTCAAAAGAGATGTCAGAATGCTTCAAAGGTGGATGGATAAGAGCCAGGAAGCAAAGCGAGAAATGGTTGAGTCGAACCTTAGGCTGGTAATATCTATCGCAAAAAAATATACGAACAGAGGCCTTTCTTTCTTGGATCTGATTCAAGAAGGAAATATGGGACTGATGAAAGCTGTTGAGAAATTCGAATATAGAAGGGGATATAAATTCTCAACTTATGCGACATGGTGGATTCGACAAGCCGTTACAAGAGCTATTGCAGACCAAGCTAGAACTATCCGTATTCCAGTGCATATGATTGAAACGATTAATAAGGTACTGAGAGGGGCTAAAAAGTTAATGATGGAAACTGGTAGAGAGCCTACCCCAGAAGAGCTTGCTACTGAGCTGGGCCTTACGCCGGAAAGAGTCAGAGAGATATATAAGATTGCACAGCACCCAATATCACTTCAAGCTGAAGTTGGAGATGGTGGGGAAAGTCAATTTGGGGACTTTTTAGAAGATACTAGCATTGAATCGCCTGCTGAAGCTACAGGTTATTCTATTTTAAAAGATAAGATGAATGAAGTTTTAGAAACCTTAACAGACAGAGAAAGAACTGTTCTAATTGAGCGTTTCGGCCTTTTAGATGGAAAGCCAAAAACTTTAGAGGAAGTAGGTGTGCGATTTAAAGTCACAAGAGAGCGTGTAAGACAAATTGAAGCAAAAGCTTTGAGAAAAATGCGACACCCAACAAGGGCAAAACAGCTTCAGGCCTTTTTAGATCTTTTAGAAAACGAATAAATTTTACTAAAGTCTTTAATGTGTAAACCTAGCTTTACATGAAAATTGGAGCGTAACGGAGTCGAACCGATGACCTCAACAATGCCATTGTTGCGCTCTACCAACTGAGCTAACGCCCCTCATAGAGCTAAGATTTTATTCTTGTTAGATGTTTTTCACAAGCGGGAAAATGCCTGTTTTTCTTACCATATCATACAAAAGGATATGAGTATGTTTTTTGAAGAACTAGAAACGGCCCCACCAGATCCTATTTTTGGGTTAGCTAAGACTTTTCAACAAGATCCAAGGAAAGAAAAAGTTTACTTATGTGTCGGTGTCTACCAGGACGAAGAAAAACGGATGCCTCTTTTTAAGAGTGTTAAGCAAGCAAAAAAGCTTTTTGCTCAGGGTGAAGAAGTTGCCAATTACTTGCCATTTGAGGGACTAGAGTCCTTTGATCATTTAATTGCAGAGATGGTGTTTGCTGAACAATGGGAAGAGTTGAAGTATCGAACATATGTGGCTCAATCATTGGGAGGGACGGGTGCTTTAAGGATTGGCAGTGAGTTCATATCTTCTTTTCTTACAAATAATGCTTTTGTTTCGAGTCCGACCTGGCCAAATCACATTCAAATTTTAAAAAGATCTCAAATACAAGTTTCAGAATATCCCTATTTTTCAAATTGTCAGGTAGACTTTGATCATATGCTAGAATTCATGATAAGGATACCCGAAAGATCTTTAGTTGTTCTTCAAGCCTGTTGCCATAATCCAACGGGATCAGATTTGACATATGATCAATGGAAGGAACTTTCTGAAGTCATGTTAAAAAGACGGCTTATTCCTTTTTTTGATTTTGCATACCAAGGTCTAGGTAGTGGATTGAATGAAGATGCTTATGCAGTTAGACTTTTTGCGAATGAGGGGCATGAAATGTTTGTTGCATACACTTGTTCAAAAAATTTCAGTTTATATTCACATAGAACTGGATGTTTGTTTGTTGTTTCAAAAGACAGCTCACAGAAGGAGAAAATAGCAAGTCAGATTAGCTCTATAATTCGCGCAAATTATTCTAATCCACCTCAGTACGGAGCTCTAATTGTAAGTTATATTTTAAAAAATGATAATTTATGCAAGCTTTGGAAAGCCGAAGTTCAGCAAGTCCAAGAGAGGCTTGTAACCTTAAGAAGGGAGTTTGTGAACCTAATAAATAAGAACTCAATAGGGAAGAATTTTGATTATGTTCTGAAACACAAGGGAATGTTTTCATTTTTAGACATTGATGAAGATCAGGTATCGAATCTTAGGGAGAATTTTGGGATCTATTTTTCCAAAAATGGGAGGATGAATTTTGCAGGGCTTAATAAACAGAACATGCAATTTGTAGCTGACTCTGTATTAAAAGTACTAAGATGAATAAGACACATTTTTCAGCATTAATTATCAGTTTATTTATTTTAATTAATTTGCCCGATGCTTTAGTGAATAAGGTAAGGTATATAAACATATCTTATGCATCTTTAGGGTATCCAAAGAGCAGTTTATCAGATCGCGGCATAAAGAATTCAGTTGAGTTTCAAAAATTACTTCTTCAAAACAACCAATTAAAAAATCAGCTGGATGCCGTTAAAGAATGGCTCCAGTTTGATGAGAGGATAGATGATTTATTCCAGAAATATAACCAAATAGAAAAAAATTTAGACAGCTTGAAAGAAAAAGATTTTTTTAGGCGAAGGGAGGAAGAGCTTAGCAAGCTAATTAAGTATAATTTGCAAGCAATTCCAGCCAAGGTTATTTTTCGAGATCCAACTCTTTGGTCTAATTGTCTTTGGATTGATATAGGAGAAAAAAACAACGAATCACTAGAAAAGGTTATTGTGGCGATAAATAGCCCTGTAGTTATCGGCAATTCTTTAATAGGAGTAATTGATTATGTAGGTAAGAAAAAATCGCGTGTTAGATTGATTACTGATCCTGAGTTAATCCCGTCTGTAAGGGCTATTAGGGGAAATTCTCAAAATCAGGAACTATTAAAAATTTTAAAAAATTTTGAATTACAAATCCAATCAAGGGCAGATCTATTTGATACTGATGAGCAATTGGTGGCTTTTTTTGATATAATGGAGTCTTTGAAGAAGAAAGCATCGAAAGACATTAGGGATTGTTATTTAGCAAAAGGTCAGCTGCAAGGTCTTAGCGCCCCTTTGTGGAGAGATGTAAATACTTTAAAGGGGATAGGATTCAATTATGATTATGCTGATGAAGAAGGCCCAGCTAGGGACTTAAGAACAGGTGATTCTCTAACAGGAATTAATAAGCACTCTCAAGTGCCGATCTTAAGGGAAGGAGATTTATTAATTACTACAGGTATGGATGGTATTTTTCCGCCAGGACTAAATGTTGCATTTGTGACTTCAGTCGATGATTTAGAAGATGGTGGTTATGCTTATTCATTAAAAGCGAAACCTAGTGCTAAAAACCTGCAGGAAATTCAGTCAGTTTTTGTTTTGCCCCCATTAGATGAAGGCGAAATCAATTTTAATAAGTTAGGCTTCGAATGAAATGCATATTTGTAGATGATTTTTCGCTTTTCAGAGAAAGGGTCGTGACTGAGAGCATCATTAATCGAATCTATGGCTTTTAAATTTTTTTGATCTAAAATAAGCCCACAATTATGCAAATAGGTACTTCTACAGTCTTTTTTATCTGTTTGAATAAAAAACAAGGGTTTATCAAAAGCTAAGAAGTCGTATCCTATAGAAGAATAATCAGTTATCAAAGCGTCACAAATATCCAAAAGCGGACATACCAAGGGGCAGTTTTCAACAACTAAAGCTTTATTGGAAATCTTCCCTAAAAAAGGAAGTGCTTCTTCCGGATAATTTTCTATGTAATGGGGATGTAGCTTAACAATTAAGTTAAATTCCTTAAAAAGAGCTTCAAAGAAAGAAATATTTTTTATATCAAACGATGAGAAGTTGCCATCATCTTTTTTTGTAGGTGCATATAAAATCGTTTTTTTGTTTGGATCTAACTGCTTTATTAAAGATTTTGAATAATTTTCATAAAAATGATTTTGGTATTTCTTAAAATAGTGATATCTAAGGTTGCCAATATAAACATATTTATCTAAAACAACCCCCTCTTCTTTTAGAAAATCTAACATATGCTGGCCATAGACTAGACAAAAATCTTGATTTTTGAATCGTGTCATCCAGTGTGCCTTTGCGTGTTTATCAGAGTTGCCATGTGGGGTAAAAACAGATTTAATGTCATAACCTGAAAAATAAGCTTTAAAAAGCTCTTTGGGCCAAAAAAAGCTATGAATCAAATATTGATATTCACGTCCTATCTCATTCTTGATTTGATCTAAAGAAAAAATATCTTCAGTTATCACTTGAGGATAAAACCTTTCAACCATTTTCTTATTTTCAATGTCACTGATAAGTAGTTTTGCATTAAAAAAATCGCAAAGAGGAATTAAGTGGTCTAAATGTTGAGGGTTATTTGGAGTATCAATCGCAACTATAGACATGCTTTTAATAAATTTTCTTTCCAGTTTTCATTGTTAGAGAAATTATATTCATATAATTTATTTTGAATTGAGATAAATAACTCTGCTTTTTCAAATATAGTTTCAGCGCTAAGGTTTTCAACTATTTTGTTTTGTAAAAAAATAGTGCCACACTTGAATAATTCACTGTCATCTATTGTTTTTCCCTCAGGTAGTAAAAAGCCCATTGGCATTTTAAAAGATAATGCATCATAACCAATTGAAGAGAAATCCCCAAAGTATGCATTTATGTTAGCCAAAAGTGGATAAATTGGGGGAAAGTCTTGTATAAAATGTACTTGATGGTTTTTTTCCAATTCCCAAATAACTTGGTTTAACTTTAAGTCGTCTTTTTTCAAAGTATTTGGGTGAAGCTTTATAAAAAGTGTTTCTTTGGTTTTTAGTAAATTTGAAATTTTTTCAAAATAAAATGGGATTGATGAGTTATTTTCAGAGTCTTCCCAAGTAGGTGCATATAAATACTTATTACTCAGATTTTTCAAAGTAGGTAAGTATTTTTCAATCAGATTTTGATATTCAGAAGTATATTTTTGGTAATAATTTTTTCTGTAGTTTCCAACTTCAATAACTTCAATTTCTGGACCAATGATCTTTTTAGCTTTTAGAACTTCAAGCATCTTTCTACCATAGATAAGAATGCATGTTTCATTTGAAAGAGCTTCAAAATAAGTTGATTTAAGTCCTTTATCTGAGTTGCCATGCGGGCACCAAATGGTTTTAATTTGCTTTTTAAAAACATCTGTATAAGGGAAGAAGATTAAATTTAAGTAAGGCTTAGCTAAACAGCTTATGATAACCTTTACTTTTTCTAAGAAGAAGGCACTAATTTCAACTGTTCTCACAAATACAACAGACAAATTAGGATAAAAATCTTTTGCCAACTTAAAGATTTTCTCATCATTTACGACTAGGGAAATATCAAGTAACGAGCATAATGGTGCCAAATGGTCTAGGTGATGAATATCTTCACCGTATAAAAATCCTACAATCATAAGGAATAATATAAATTATATCCTTCAAGGCAACAAGATAATTCATAAAAAGCTTGCCTTTTCTAATTAAGAACATAAAATTTTAGGTATTTTGTAATTGAGGGCAGATAAGTGAAAGTTATTCATACTGAAGCATCAAAAGGATGGGGTGGGCAAGAAATTAGGATTTTGAGAGAAGCACTCGGTATGCGAAAAAGAGGTTTTGATATAATTTTTATAACCGAGCACGGATCGGTTCTCAATGAAAAGGCTAGAGAAAATAATTTTAAATCCTATTGCCTATCTTTTAACAAGCGTAGTTGGATATTTTCTTTTTTCAAGCTTTTAAAAATATTTAAAAAAGAAAAAGCAGATATTATTAACACCCACTCATCGTTAGATGCTTGGATAGCGGGAATAGCGGCAAAATATGCTGATATTTCCATTGTTCGTACTAGGCATTTATCGGCAAATGTAAGAAAGGGGATAAACAGTAAGATCGTTTATAACTACTTAGCTGATTTTGTGATAACCACTTGTGCTAAAATTATCCCAATGCTTTCTAGTCAGTCTAAGAAACCTTTAAAGTTTTTTAATTCAATCCCAACAGGAATTGATATCAATGAAGTTAAAACAAAGCCAGAAGAAGTATTAGCCTTTAGGAAGAAATATAACATTAAAAGTACAGATATTCTAATAGGCATGGTTTGTTTTATGAGGTCTTGGAAAGGAATTGAGGAATTTTTCAAAGCAGCTCACCATCTAAAGAATATGCAGAACTTAAAATGGATCATTATTGGTGAAGGGCATATTGAAACTTACAAGCAAAAAGCAAAAGACTACCAAGTAGATGATAAAATAATTTTCACAGGGCATATTGAAAAACCTTATAATGCTATTGCGGCTTTAGATATTTTTACGCTTCTTAGTACTGCAAATGAAGGGGTGTCGCAAGCTTCTTTGCAAGCAGCTTTTTTGAAAAAACCGCTTATTACAACTTCAACTGGCGGATTAAAAGAAGTATGTATCGATAAAAAAACAGGGTTTGTTGTGCCTTGCTTTTCTTATAAAGATGTTTCTAAAGCAGTTTTAACACTTCAAAAAGATGAAAAAATGAGAAAAGATTTTGGTGAAAATGCTCATAGGCTAGTTTTGAAAAATTTTACATATGACAAGATGTTAGAAGATGTAGTGAAGGTTTATAATTCTTTGAAATCAGCTAATTAAAAAATGGCTAATTTCAACAAGCCTAAAATTTTTAGGGCATTAGTAAAAAAGTCAATGCTATTGGTCTACAAAATTGATTAGCAAATCATTAGATCTTTGATTTTCATCCAGCTTTTAAAGAAATAAGCTTTTTGTCATAAAAAAAAATCTATTAATTTTTTGTCATAAAAACAGGTAAATTTGTAATCTAGTATCAACAAAATTTTTATAAAAAAGGACAGAAATGATGCAAAAGGCTTTTTCTTTCAAAACTTGGATGGCAAGAAATTGGACAACGATACTAATTGCTTTTGTGCTCATTTCGTCTTTTGCGTATAGATATTCGTCTCAGAAAAAAAAGGCTAAAGAGGACTTATTCTTTAAAGATGAAATTTATTCAAAATGGTTCAAAGAGCCGAAAAACAATGAATATTTTACTGAGTTGAACAGGATTCTAGATCGTAATAAAGATCTGCATAAAATTTTTGACGGCTCTATTGCCCAAAAACTTATTGAAATAGGTGAATCAGAAAAGGTAAAAGCATATTCCAAAGTTCCTCTTAAATTTTTAAGCAACGAGTTTCCAAATCACGCTATTTTTGTTGAAAATAGTATCTTAATTGCTGAAAAAGAATATGAGAAAGCTTTGGAAAAAGCTTATGATCTCAATGCCAAAATTGGATCTCAAGGAGGACTGCTTAAGATCTATAATCTTTTGCGAATTAGTTTGCTGGAAAAAAAGCTTGATAACCCACTGGCTGAACATGCTGCTTTAATTGAATTAAAGCAGGAGCTTCAAAATGATTCTAAAAAACTAAATCCAGAAGAAGCTGAAGTAATGAACTACCTTAAAAAAAGAATAAAGTTCTTAAAAAAATAAATAGCTTATTTTTCTTCAGGTGGTTTTACTTTTGGCTTTGCTTTAGTTGAAGTGTAAGTATGTAAATGAGTAGAGCTGCCTCCTAATAGTCCCAAAATAGCGAAAAGCGCAAATGGTACAAATATTGCGACAACCAGCTTTACAATCCCAAAAATGATCTGAGTAGACTTTTCCTGGGTTCTTAACATTCCATACAATTTACCCAAAGCTTTATTTGCTTGGTTTGGAAATATCAGACCAACTATTGCTCCTATACCGGCAAAAAATACACTCCAGGAGCTACCAGTGAAGAAATTGAATAGGCTTGATATTGTAGCTATAAGAAGCGCAAGTGCTGAAAAGACTTCGCTTGTATATTTTTTTGCAAAGTTTTCTATTTCTTGAACCGAGACTCCTTCTTTAATTTTCTCCGATAATTTTTCTTTTTTATTGTTCATAGCTTCCTCGTGTATTAGTAATGGGGCCGATATGGCCTGGGTATAGCATTACCTTTCTATATTATATTAAAAAAATTATTTTATTTTTTTTCAATTGTCTTTATTTTTTTTTCAGTTTTTTCATAAACTAATTGGTTCATAATAAGATAATTATAATGCTATATAAAAGAAACTCTTTCCAAATTTGGGTCAGAATTTTCAATTTTTCATCTATTATACTTGCAAGCACATTATTGTTAATGATTTATGTAGTGAGAAGCCTAGAGGAGAAGCAAATAGTATATCCAGAGCCTCCATTATTAGATCCTGTCAGCCAAAAGAGTCCCTCTATGGAAATTGGAGCGAGAAAAAGTGGGCCTCATCTGATTTCTATGAGCAATACCTCGTCCTTTTTAAAAGTTTACCAAATTCCCTCTAGGCCAATTTTAAGTGATAACAGCTCTACTTTATTTTTTCTTGTTGGAGGAAAGCTCTATCCAGTTACCTCTGATAGAGTGTATTTTGATATTCAAAAAGGCGAATTAATCATTACTGATAAAAATACAGGCTCATATTTAGAGATTAAGGACAGGGATGAAAATTTTTTGGAAATAGATCAGTACTGTGAATTGGTAGAACCTTTTTCTAAACAGTTACATGAGTGTCATAGACTGCCAATTCATTTGTTGAAATCAGATGAAATATTTTCCGCTCTACCATTCTCAAACGAGCTAGAATGGGAGTTTTTAGGTTTAAATATGTTTGAGGACTTAAAAGGAAATCAAGTTTACTTAATGAAAATCGATGACCAACCATACAGTATAAAAACAGGTGACTCTTTATTTTTTAACAAAAGTTGGAAAATAGGCGCTTCTTTTAGTTGTCCTTATATTTATTTTAAAGAGGTCTCAGATGAAAAAGTAGTAATGGAGCTGTGGAATGAAAATGATAGTTTATATAACAGTTTAGAGCTTAAGAAAAAATACACACCTAAAAAGAATTTACGTATATCGGACATAATTTCTGATGTTCATCTGCGAAATAAAGATCAAATAAGCTTTATTGTCGACAAGCATAAAATTTTTCTAAAAGTAGGCAAAATTGCTGTTAAAAGAGGGGAGAAGTGGATTCATTTTTCGGATGAGGTCGATGATTTTAAAAATGAAATGTACATCCATTTAAAGGAAATTAAAGAAAATAGAGATATTGTGATAAATGTCCTAGAGAAAAATCGTACAGTTGTTCACAATTTCGTAGTTCCTATATCGAGAGGAAGCTTTGCAAAAAAAAACACTCGTAGGCTTGAGGGGAAATCATGAGGTGGATATTTATACTTATCTTTGCTTGCGGTAGCTTAACGGCAAATGAAGAGGCAGGAGAAATATCAGAAAAGTTAAGACAAGAGCTGCTTACTAAATATCAAGAAGCAGAGGAATTGAGAAAATCAAAAGCCGATGAAGAGGAATTCAAAAGCCTTCTTGTTGAAGTAAACAAGATTAAGCAAAAGCTTTCAAAGCTAGATCAGAATTACATTCGAAAAAACACTGAGATGAAAGATGAAGCAGCTTATTGGGATCAAGGAGAAACTACCTTATCTTCTTTAATAGTAGAGTATGGATCTGGAGATTTTCTTTACGTCATTCCTCCTGAGCTGTGTAATATGAAGCTTCAGTTGTTTTCTATGGTTCCAATTCCTAGATCTGTCTGGGATAAGATGCTGGAGTTTATCCTATCTCAAAATGGAATTGGAGTTAGGAAAATAAATAACTTTACAAAACAACTTTTTATTCTAAAACATGATCCGTCTACAATTTTTGCGATTGTTAGTAGTTATGAAGACCTTCAATTAATTGAAGATCATCAAAGAGTTCTATTTATTCTTTCTCCGCCATTTGAAAAAATCAAATCAACTCAGAACTTTTTTGAAAGGTTCTCTGATCCTAAGATAACAACAATTCAGACGATAGGGTCTAAAGTTGCTATAATTTCGCAAAAACAAAACTTGGAAAAACTTATAAATATTTATAAGACAGTTTGGGAGTCCGATCAAGAAAAAGTTATTAAAGTTTGCAAACTCTCAAAGTTACCAATTGATGAAGCTGAAAAGATATTGAAGACATTTTTTGACACGAGTGATGTTAAATCAAGGGCAACTATTTACAGAAATATTACAGATGAACTTCATGTCATGACTTTGAAGAATGCTTTGGTATTGATAGGAGAAAATCAGACGGTTAATCGGGCTGAAAGTGTTTTAAAAGATCTTGAAGACCAGCTTCAAGACCCTAAAGAGATGATGGTGTATTGGTATCAGTGTAAGCACACTGATCCTGAAGATTTAGCCAGGTTGTTAGACCAAGTATATGATTCACTGAGTGCTTATAATAATCGAAACTTATCTAAAAAGAAGTTTGAGAATAGGCAGAAAGCGGCGGTTGATCATGATGGTCCCTCAGAATTTAGCTTTGGGAACTTTATAGTAGATAATAAGACTAGCTCAATCATGATGGTTGTCAAAAGGGACGATATCGTTAAGATCCAAAATGTTCTAAAAAAATTAGATGTTCCTAAGCGAATGGTTGAAATTGAAGTACTATTAGTTGAAAAAAAGGAGCATAACCGTAAAAAAACTGGTATAAATCTTTTAAAGTTTCATAATCAACCACAAGAAAAGAATTTTTCCCTTTCATTTAGTAGTGATACACATTCTAAGCGAAAAGGGCTATTAGACTTTATTTTACAAACACCCAAATCTAATTTTCCTGCATTTGATTTAGCTTTAAGTCTTCTAATGGCTCAAGAAAATGTAAGCTTGCATGCCAATCCAACACTTATTGCTATGAACCAAGTGCCTTCTACACTATCGATTGTAGAGGAAATTTCAATTAATAATGGAGCAGTTCAGTTAGATTCAAACAACAAAGTTGCTTTAGAAAAATCATTTACCAGAGCGCAGTATGGAACTACAATCACAATGACTCCAATGATCCATATCGACGACGAGTCGGAAAGTGGATTTGTTACACTTACAACAAATATAACGTTTGAAACTACTCAGATGAGTCAGGATGATCGCCCTCCAGTTACTAGAAGGCACGTTGAGAATGAAGTCCGCATTCCAGATGGTGAGACTGTTGTAATTGGAGGACTTAGAAGAAAATCCAATGAGGTTAACCGTGAAAAAATACCTTTCTTGGGCGATATACCGGGCCTTGGGAAGCTTTTTGGAACAACGAAACTATCTGAAAGTTGTACAGAAATGTTTATCTTTATAACTCCTCGTATTATAAAAGATCCTTCTTCGGAAAGACTGAATTTGAAAAAAGCCAAGCTGAATTTAAGGCCGGGAGACAGTGAGGATATTTTAAAGAGAATCCAAGAGGCCAGGGAGCTAGAAAAGGTGGATGTGTTGAAAGAAGGAATTCATTTATTATTTGACCGTTTTAGCTAATGTTTAATTTAGAGCAAGCAGCAAAAAAATTTTCATTAAAATATGTTTCTAATCTTGATGAATATCGCTTTGTCAAGGAAAAGGTGACTAGAATACCTTTTCTTTTCGCAAAGCAAAAAAAGGTAATTCCAATTGATGAGACTTCAACAAGTATTATTGTGGCCATATCTGATCCATTGAACATATCAATAACCGATGAAATCGAATTTTTATTAAATAAAACTTGCATCCCGTATATCTGTCCAGCTGAAGAAATAGAAAAAGCAATTTCAAGATGTTATCAAAGTAGTCAAAGTTCTAGTGCCAGAAAAAATGAAGACCATAAAATTGAGGAATATGATCTATTAGAGAGCACCTCTGATAATCCTGTAATTCAAATCCTAAACCAAATGTTTATTGAAGCAATTGAGCAGACTGCATCGGACATTCACTTTCAGCCTCAAGAAAATGAACTGGTTGTCAAATTTCGACTCGATGGAGTTTTGCATAAAAAGCATGTTTTATCAAAAGAAATGCAATCGCAAATTGCATCTCGTATAAAGGTTTTAGCAAAGTTAGACATAGCTGAAAAAAGATTGCCACAGGATGGACGAATAAAGCTTTGGATGCGTGAAAAAGAGATTGATTTTAGGGTCTCAACTATTCCAACAGTTTATGGAGAGCGCTTGGTCCTTAGAATTTTGGATAAAGGAAATGTCTCTTTAGGGCTTGAAAATATTGGGTTGAAAAAAGATTTTCTTAAATTGCTGAAAAAATGGATCGACTATCCAGAAGGGATTATTTTAGTAACCGGGCCAACGGGAAGTGGTAAGACTACTACTTTATATAGTGCCATATTGGAAATGAATCCGAATGAAAAGAACATAATGACGATTGAAGATCCTGTCGAATACAAAATTCCAAATATAGCTCAGATTCCAGTAAATCCAAAAATCAAACTAAATTTTGCTGCAGGATTAAGGCATATTTTGCGACAAGATCCGGATGTTATTTTAATTGGAGAAATTAGAGATCAAGAAACTGCACAAATTGCAATAAAAGCATCACTTACTGGGCATTTGGTGCTTAGCACCCTTCATACGAACGATGCTCCATCTGCTATTACTCGCTTGTCTGACATGGGGGTAGAGAAATATTTGTTGGCTTCTTCAGTTATCGGGGTCATAGCTCAAAGACTTGTTAGAAAGATCTGCCCCCACTGTAGGGAGTCATATTTCCCTAGTTCAGAGGAGTTGAAAGAATTAGGTATTTCTTCTGAAGTGCCGATTAGATTTTTTAAGGGGAAAGGTTGTAAAATGTGCTATCAAACAGGTTATAAAGGTCGTGCTGCAATTTATGAAATCATGGATATTGACCCTAAAATAAGAGAACATATTCTTCATCATAGCGACTCTTCTACGCTTCGAAAAATCTCAAAATTAGAAAATATTAGAGAAAATGGAATAGATCTGATTAAAAAAGGCCTGACGACTAGTTTTGAGGTTTTGAGAGTAACCAAAAGTTAATCTATGTCTTTATTTCAATATTTAGCCATTAATGAATCAAATAAAAAGGTAAAAGGGATAGTTGATGCCAGTAACTTACTGGATGCTCAACAAAAGTTAATTCAGAAAAATTTTACACTACTAAAAATAGATCCTTTAAAAACCAAGACAATTACTAAAAACATAACACCAAAAGAAACATTACAGTTTACAAGAGAACTGGCGAAATTACTTTCGGCCTCTTTACCACTTTATGATGCTTTAGCATCTTTAGAAGAAAAATACCGATCTAAAAAAATACATTCAGTAATCTTGTGTTTATGCGATAGGGTAAAAGCTGGAAAGTCTTTTTCTTCAGCACTATCTGAATTTTCAACTATTTTTGATAAATTATACTGTTCAATTGTAGCAAATGCTGAAAGAGTCGGAACCTTAAGTGATGCCTTTAACGAGCTTACCTTAATTTTAACAAACCAGCAGGCAATTAGAAAAAAGGTTGTCAGTACTTTAACATACCCTTGTATCTTAATGGCATTTTGCTTTTGTGTTCTTGTTTCTTTGTTCTTTTTTGTAATTCCTTCTCTGTCTGAGTTATTTGAAGATAGAGATGTACATTTCTTTACTAGGTTTATTCTATCGATCAGCAAATGGTTAAACGAAAAAAAAATATTACTTTTTATTTTATCTATTACATCAATTGCCTCTATTTATTTATTAACACTTACAAAAAAATTCAAAGCTTATTTTCAATCAATAATTTTAAAAGTGCCCCTAGTCGGAGATATGTTGCAGAAGCTGTCCATTATTCGTTTCTCTAGGTCGCTTTCAACTCTTCTAGAAGGAGGTGTATCATTTATTTATGCTCTTCGTAGCGCTACTAAAGTTATGAAACATGTTTATCTGGAAGATCGCTTAAAAGATATAGAAAAAAAGATGCTAGAAGGGGGTAGTTTTAGCTCAGAGTTAGAAAAAATACCTTCAATTCCTTCTTTTATGATCAGGATGATATCAATTGCTGAAAAAAGTGGTAATTTGCCATTTATCTTAAAACAAGTCGCTGAAATTGAAGAAGAAGATCTTTCGAATAATTTATCCCAGATTACTTCTATAATACAGCCGGTGATTTTACTTTTTTTAGGATTAATTGTAGGTATAGTTTTACTTGCAGTTCTGATACCATTAACGGATGTCAGCTCATTTATTAACTTTTAAGGTGCTCTTAATGAATAAAAAAATAAAAAAATATTCTTTCTCACTTCTAGAAATCATGATTGTTATATTTCTAATTGGTTTAATTGGAGGCACAATCGGATATAACATGAAGGGCAGTCTTGATAAAGGAAGGGAATTTAAAACCAAAGAAAGCATTAGGCAGGTTTCAGATATTTTATTACTCCAAGTTGCTGAAGGTGAAGAAATTGAGGAAGTTGTAGAAAATCCAGCAAAATACCTAAAAAGATCTGGTCTTGTGAAAGATCCAGAGAAGCTTTTAAAAGACGGCTGGGGTGGCAAGATCGATGTTAAGGTTAAAGGAAGTGAGCTTGTAGTTTCATCTGAAAATTTGAATAAATATGAAAGCAAAAATAAAAAAAAGAATTGAAAAAATATTTTTTCTCATTAATTGAACTCATGATTGTCCTATCAATTATTACGATTGTAGGTTCTTCATTTGGTGTTTGGGTTTTTAGAACGATTGAAAAAGAAAGATTTTATTCAGATATTAAAAATTTAGAGAAGACTGTTTTAATGTGTAAAAAAATAGCGCAAATACGTCAGTCAGATGTTTTTTTTGTTCTTCTCAAGTCACCAAAAGGAATAAAATACGAAGTAAAAAATTTTTCACTACCAATGGAAAAAAATTTTATTTCAAATAGTTTTATGAAAATGAATGATGAAGAAATAAAATCCCTTAAGATTGAATTTAGTCCAACAGGTAGTATATATCCAAGTCCTACCTTATTTTTTTTATCAAAAAACAAAAAATATTCGAAAGAATTTAACTTTAAATCCCAATAAAATAGAATTTCAAGAGTTGAGATTAAACTCTTTTTTTTTCTACTCTTAAAATAAAAAAATTTAGGCATCAAAATGAGAAAATATTTTTTAATTGCTCTAATTACTTTTTCATTTCTTTACAGTGCGAATAACCAAGCTTCTTTTCAAATGCTCAGGCAGAAAGAACCTAATTGGAGAGCTGATGTAAAAGAACTTTATGATAATGGCAACACAAAAAAGGTGATCTTTTTTGAGCCAGTTAGTACATCAGAAGAAATTCCAGCTAAACAGATGGAATTTTATCCAAATGGAAATGTGAAGTCTGAAAAAGATTTGACTATTGTCGAGGCTGACTCTGCTGCTGCTAAATTCTGGGAATCTACCATTGTACCTCATGGAAGTTGCATTAATTTTGACAAAAGTGGCCAAGTGGCTGAAATTATTTATTACCATGAAGGGTTTTTAAATGGCGAAGTTAAGTCTCTATACAGTGATGGTAAACCAAAGTCCTTAATTACTTATGAGAAGGGGAAGAAAAACGGAAAAGTTAAATATTTTTATGAAAATGGAGAGCTGAAAGAAGAAGGTTTTTATAAAAATGGGACTCTTCATGGTGAATATATCCATTACCATCAAAACGGGGTAAAAGCCAGACAAATTCCATATGACAATGGAGTTATAAGTGGTAAAATTTTTGAATGGTATGATTCTAAGGCCTTACAATCTCAACGTATTTATGTTAATGGTAAATTAAATGGGGATGGAGTTAGTCCAGCACTAATTATTTATGATGATAACAGAAATATTGTTGAAGCCTTAGATTTTAGAGAAGGTAAGCCGGTCGGAACCCATCTTCGTTATCATAAAAATGGTAAAGAAAGCTATCGCTGTAACTATGTAAAAGGCAAAAAGCAAGGTAAAGAGCTCTTTTATTCTGAGGAAGGAAAAATTATTGGAAATGGTGAGTACAAAGAGGGGATGCCTATTGGGCTACACTGGAAAAAGTTTCCTAATGGAAAGATTAATTATCGTGCAAAGTATGATCCTAATGGAAAGCTGTTGGAGCCTATTGTTATAAATTATGAAAACGGAAAAAAATTTAGAGAGTTTTCTCAAAGCGAAAAGGGATATGAAGGAGCATTTAAGGAGTGGTACTCTAATGGGAAGTTAAAACTCTCACATTTTTATAAAAGTGGAAAAGCAGAACAGGATCAAAAAGAGTATTTTGAAGATGGAAGACTAAAACTTGTTGTTGCTTGCAAGGAAGGAAAAAAAGAAGGGCCATACCAGCAGTATTATCCTAATGGGAAATTAGCTTGTAAGATTTTTTTCAAAAATGATGAAAAAAATGGAGAAGTATCTGAGTGGTATGAAAACGGAACTTCTAAATTAATGTCAACGTATGTGAAGGACCAACTTGACGGACTTAAAACATCTTGGTATGAAAATGGAAAAGTTATGGAGAAAATTGAATTCTCTAAAGGAAAGAAGTCTGGATGGGCTAGGACTTGGAATGAAGACGGTGATCTAGTATTTGAAGGCAAGTATGAAGAAAATCTGCCAACTGGCAAGTTAGTTCAGTGGTATGATAAAGATAGGCTTTATTTTCGCTTAAACTTCCTTAATGGGAAAAAAGAAGGAAAGCAAGAGTGGTTTTATGAAAATGGTTCTAAGCAAAGAGAAGCATACTATTCATCAGATAAGCTTAATGGTGAGTTGAAGTCTTGGTATCCAGATGGAGGTCTTCAACTGGTTCAAAGATTTAAAAATGGAAAGCCCTGCGGTTCTCATATCCAGTACTATCCTAGAAAAGATGAGAAGCAGCAGTCAATTGCTCAACAATTTAGATATGATGACAATGGGAAGTTAGATGGTGAGCAAAAGACCTTTTTTGAAAATGGTGATCTAGAAGCTGTTGTAAATTACAGTCATGGACAGTTACATGGGTTGAAAAGCCTTTATGATCAAAATAATGAGATAATTGAGCAAGGCAATTATAAAGATGGTAAGCTCAATGGACGCTTTTTTGAAAAGTCAACAAAAGACAAAAGAGAGATTGTTTTCCATTACAAGAATAATCTAAAACATGGGCCTCATATTATTTACTATCCATCAAATGATAAAGATAAAAAAATAAAAGCTCTTGAGGCTAATTTTGAAAATAATGAGGCAGAAGGAAAAGTCACTGAGTATAATGAAAAGGGGATAGTTATTGCGGAAAGTAATTATTCTAAAGGCAAAAAGAATGGAGATTCTTTAGTTTATGGACCTGATGGAAAGTTATTTATGCGCCTTAATTTTAAAAACGATAAGAAAGATGGAAAGGCTACTCAGTACTTTCCAAGCGGGGCAATCTTTCGTGAGCTTACATTTTTTGATGACAAGAAGCAGGGTGAAGAAAAAACTTTCTATGAAGATGGTAAGTTGGCATCTGTAAACATTTATAAGGATGATGAGCTTGACGGCCTTTGTCAGTATTGGGATGAAGCCGGCTTATTGGTCTTTGAAGGTGAATATAAAGATGGGAAAAGACATGGTAAGTTCAATAAGTTTTATTCTGATGGCAAACCATATTTGATTCAACATTTTGTTGATGATAAATTGCATGGTCCTAAAAGAAAATTTGATGAAAATGGAAACGAAACCGTAGTTCATTATGAATTAGGTAAAAAAGTGAACAACTTAAATTAATTTTTCTAATTTTTAGGTATGGATGTCTTAGAAGGCATCCAAAAAATATCGTAAAATTTTCCCTCAAATTGTGTGGGTCACTTTAGTTACATAACCTGCTTTTAGAGTTAGGGTCAATAAAAGATCGGCTTTGAGAAGTTATAAGAAATCTTAGGATGGCCGTGAAGTTACAGCTTCTTTTGGTAGGAGATAAGCTAGCAAGGTCCATTTGGTCAAAGCTAACTTCTTTTGATAAAAGAAGTCATTAAGATGATCCTTTCTCTATTTAAATTAGGCTACAAAGCCTAAGCGCATGCAAATATTTATTAGGTTGGATTCATAAATTATTAACAAGTAACTTGAACATTCTTTTTTTTATTTAAAATAAATAGTAAATAAATTAAGATTAAACTATTTTTATAATTAAATTAATATTTAAAAGGTAATCTATTGTGTCAATAAATTTATTTACAAGAGCCTCGGAGCCATGTTTTTCTAATATCCGAGGAGCTTTCTCAAAGCCAGCAGATTCAACGAGCGCTAGAATTCAGAATCTAGCAATAGCTTTGATTTTACTACCATTATTAGTAATTAAAGATTTAGCTGATCTAATGGCAAGACCATTTAGAAAAATAGAGCCACTAACAAACAAAGAAAAGTTTTCTATTGCAACAAACAAAGCTGTTTCAGAAGTGAAAAAGTTAGCAGGATCAGCTAAGACAAAAGCTATTAATGCAGCAAAAACAACCAAAGAATTTGCAAACAAAAACCAGTTTGCTCTAAAAATTGCTACAGTTGCGGCATCATCAATAGGATTGATTTATCTATCTAGAAATATCTCATTAGAAGATATTCTTTCATATTTTAAAACTCCTAGTGTTCATGATAATAATTCTAATAGTGTTTTAACCTCAGTTGGTAATTTAGCTTCAGGTGTTTTATCTGTGGCTAGTTCAGTTTTATTTGGTGCAATTTCTGTAAATATTTTTGTAAATAAGGTTTTGTTTGCTTTCTTGGGTGTTTTTGCTTTGTCTCCTTTATTTGTCGATACTGAGGCAGAACTAAAAAAATCGTCAGTGTCATGTGAGTCTCTTAACACTTAAACCACAAATCCAAAAATCTAACGGAATCAGACCTTAGTAACAAATTACCTGATTCAATAGGTGGATTAATAAATTTAGAGAATCTAGATCTAGTGCCAACCCATAAGAGAAATCTAAAATAATCGGAAAAAAGAATCCCAAAAGCCTTTATTTTGGTAAACTAACTAAATTCCTGAAAATAAAAGACTTAGCAAATTTTAATAAGACTTTGATTACAACTTAATAGAAATTTTTAATAAATAAAAGAGAGAAAACGCTTTGGAATTAAGTATTTGATTTTTTTTATATTATTAATTATAATATTTATTATTAAATAATAATCCGAGCTAATAATGTTAATTAATTCACAAAATAATAATCAATCAGCCTTACAAGGTTTAAAAAGTTCTTTTATAAGAATTTCAAAGACAGGAGCTTCTGGGCAAGCTTCAGTGGTTAAAAAGGTGGCCTTAGCTGTAATTAACTTGCTTTTGATACCATTTAGGTTAGCTCAAAAGGCTTATTATAAGTTATTTAAAGTAAAGGCAGAACCTAAGACAGGGCTTTTTAATGATTTTTTTAACATCCGAGCATCTATCGAAAAGATAAATCAGTCAACAATCCTTAAAACAGCTTTGGCTGGAATTGGAGTCGCTAGCTTAATATCATTTGGGTATAAGCCTTCAACCCAAAGTTCTCAAATAGGGTTATCAGTGGGAGTTTTGGGGGCAATATTCTCATTACCAGTTTTTTATGGTTTAAATTCAATTTTATCAAGAAAAAAAGGAAGTGAGGGCAGCTTTAAAGAATTGCCAACAGATGTAATCAATAATATTAATTGTTTTCTTGGCGATGAAGGTGGAGTTTTAAGAATCACTAATTCAACATTAAATAAACGGTTAAGCAAAGAATCATATATAAAAAGAGAAAATGCTTTAGCAAAAAAAGGACTCAATAAAATTGAAAAATCGGAAGTATGCCGTGAGTATTTTGCTGGAATTTTAGGCTCTAATTTATCATCTTTTGGAAAGCTAGCTGAAATTAAAGACCGGTTAAAGAATGATCCAGCTAAAGAGTTATTAGTATTTGAACAAGATGATTTTGCAGACCAATTAGTTACTAAATTAAAACAACAATTCCCAGAAGATCTTACTTTAAGCAACCTGGAAAAATCAATTAACTCAATTAAAGTAAAAATAGGAAAGGGAAATCCTGGTAGGCCCTTCCAAGTTAATAAAGCTATTATTGATTATCTAGACTCTAACCCTTCTCTAAAAAACCATGTAGAATCGCTAGATTTAAGCGATACAAAACTACGAAAAGGGTTGCCAAATATTTCAAATATGGAAGTTCTAAAATTAGACTTAAGATTCCTAACGACCGATAGTATTATCTCTTATGTAGAAATTTTTGGAATGAGTCGTCTGATAGCAGAGGATCAGATTAAATTTGCAGACAAATTAGTTGCTGAATTAAGTAAAGAATTCCCTGAAGATGACGCCACTCTTATAGCTATAAAAGATTCAATTGCTTCAATTAAAGAAAGTAATTTTTCAGTAGTAGAGAAAGCCGAACAAATTGATAGGGCTATTATGGAATGCCTAGATTCTGAAGATGAAGATGGTGGTGAGGAGACTCTTAAAAACAGTGTTACCAAATTAAATTTAGGCCCTAGTTTTAGAAACCAAAAACTAAGGGCCATATTGCCATGCATTGGTAATTTCCCAAATCTAGAGGATCTCAACCTTGGAGGCAACGAGCTATATGCTTTACCTGATAGTATAGGGGGCTTAACAAATCTAAAGAATCTCAACCTTTTTGGCAACCGACTAACTGTTTTACCTGATAGTATAGGAGGTTTAGAAAATCTAGAGAATTTCAACCTTAGTAGGAACCAACTAACTGTTTTACCTGATAGTATAGGGGGCTTAAAAAACCTAAAATCGCTCAGACTTTTTAGGAACCAACTAACTGTTTTGCCTGACAGTATAGGAAACTTAAAAAATCTAGAGGATCTCAACCTTTTTGGCAACCGCCTAACCAAGTTAAATCTAGGATACTTAGAAAAGCTAGAGAAACTAGACCTTTCTCACAACCAACTAACCGAGATTGACTTATATGATTTATATAATTTAGAGATACTCAAACTTAATAACAACAAGCTGGTTGAATTTTATCCGCGACGCCTTTCTAAGTTAAAGGAACTAGACCTTAGTAACAATAAACTAACATTGTTAGTTAAATTGGCGTCTAATGTTAATTTGTATCCAAAGCTGAAAAAGCTCAATCTTAGTAACAATGAACTAACAGCTTTACATGAGTTTATAAGTAGACTTGTAACTCTAAATGAGCTAGACCTTAGTAACAATAAATTAACAGGTTTACCTACTATGTATCTAAACAGTCTAAGAAAGCTAGACCTTAGTAACAACAAAATAACTAAGATAACTGAAAGTATTAAATATTATCTTAAACGGCCATCGTATGGCTTAAATATTGAGAATAATCCATGTACTGTTAGCCCTGTTAAAAGAATTTTTAGAGGGTTCTTGGGAAGATTTAAAATTTTACGATAATCACTTGCTTAAGATACCCAGAATAATGCCTTTTTAAATTGGTTTTTTTTTTAAGAAATTAACTATAATATACATGATTTAGTATAAAATTAATTTTTTATGGCAATAAACTATCAAAAAAATAATTACAACTCAGCTTTACAAAGCTTAAAGAGCTCATTCACAGGTATCTCAGAGACAAGGACTTCTAAGCAAGCCTCAGTAGTAAAAAAGGTGGCCTTAGCTGTAATTAACTTACTTTTGATACCATTTAGGTTAGCGCAAAGTGCTTATTATAACTTATTTAAGCTAAAGATAGAGCCTAAAACAGGGTTTGAGTTAAACCGGGCTGCGATCCTTAAAACAGCTTTGATTGGAATGGGAGCTATTGGTTTAATAGCCCTTGGTTATAAACCTTCACCCCAAAGCTCTCAAATAGGTTTGTTGTCAGATATACCAAAATTAGCTTTAGGAGGAGTTGTCTCTCTTTGTGAAATAGGCATATTTGCACTAAAGAAGAAGTCAATTAAAAACTCAGAAATTGCCCAAGCTCAAATTGATTTTGCAGATAAATTAGTTGCTGAATTAGAAAGGAATTTTGCAGGTAATGAGACTTTGAGTAATGTTAAGAAATTACTTGATATTATTAAAAAGAACAGCAAGCTAAGTCTAGTTAAGAAAGCCGATGCAATTAATAAAGCTATAATTAATTGTCTAGATTTTGACCCTTCTCTTAAAAACAGTGTTAGAAACTTAGATTTAAGTAATAAAGGACTAAAGACCATATTACCATGCATTGGCAATTTCCCAAATCTAAAGAGTCTCTACCTTGCTAACAACCAACTGACCGAGTTACCTGATGCTATAAGGGCCTTAACAGAGCTAGAGCTTCTCTCCCTTCATAAAAACCAACTAAAAGAGTTGCCTGATGCTATAGGGGCCTTAACAAAGCTAGAGCATCTCTTCCTTGATAACAACCAACTAACAGAGTTGCCTGATGCTATAGGGGCCTTAACAAAGCTAGAGAATCTCTTCCTTGGTAACAACCAACTAACTAAGTTGCCTGATGCTATAAGGACCTTAACAAGGCTAAAGATTCTCTTCCTTGAGAACAACAAACTAACCGAGTTGTCCAAAGCTATAAGCGATTTACAAGGTCGGCAGGTAATAGTCAAATTAAGAGGCAACCCAATTTCTAACACTCAATAAGCTCTTGAGGAATTAGAGCCAAGTAGTTTTATTTAAGTCGCCTAAAAAGTACCTGTTTGCTTGTTAATAAGTTAAAAATAGTTTCCTTTTAGATTAAATTATCTGATATATTTTTTTTAGATATTAACTATAATATATATGATTTAGTATAAAATTAATTTTTATGGCAATTAACTATCAAAAAAATAATTACCGATCAGCTTTACAAAGCTTAAAGAGCTCATTCACAGGTATCTCAGAGACAAGGACTTCTAAGCAAGCCTCAGTAATAAAAAAGGTGGCCTTAGCTGTAATTAACTTACTTTTGATACCATTTAGGTTAGCGCAGAGTGCTTATTATAAGTTATTTAAGCTAAAGGTAGAGCCTAAAACAGGGTTTGAGTTAAATCGGGCTGCGATTCTTAAAACAGCTTTGATTGGAATGGGAGCTATTGGTTTAATAGCCCTTGGGTATAAGTCTTCAACCCAAA